>NZ_NIBU01000017.1 GCF_002632485.1 Xenorhabdus innexi
ATTCATTGCCGAAGCCTGTGGTCTTAATGAGGGACTGGGAGTGAAAGGCCAGTGGGGAACGCTTCAATCCATGGAGACACGCATGCAGTTTCTATCAGACCCGACACATCGGATCCGATTCGTTTATACCCCCAAACACGCTTCCTGGTTAAATCAAATTGAATGTTGGTTCAGTCTGGTCTCCCGACATTTGCTCAGGCGGCTTTCCGTCAGCAGCAAAGCGATATTACGGACATGCATTTTAAAATATATCGAATATTACAACCGGGTATTAGCTAAACCTTTTAAGTGGCTTTACCGTGGGAATACAAAGTGATGTCATTAATTGCAGAATACACCACTAGGGACTCATTCCCTTGCCGTCGCAACGCATCTTGAAATACATTGTGTATATACGCTTCTGACATTTTTTATTGTATTCAACCGCCATTTTATTGCAGAAAAATCGTCATCACTATTTCAGAACTCACTGATCTTCGGTAGTAATCACGGCAAATCCTGTATAAGGTGAAATTTGATCTTGCCCCCAGATAGAGCAAAAAACATAAGATAAATTAATTGAGATTAGCGCGCCTGCCTGCCTTTCCGGCATCACCATAGAAAACGGCGCTGGCAAAAATGAAAATGTGATTACAGCAACAAACCATAAAAAGGTGATCGTAAGCACAATTTTATTCAACCAGTGCCATAATATTAAAAAAGGATTTCACATCCTATTACTCAATCATTTCCAATACTTTTCTGACTAATTTATCGATTCCTATTTCAGCCTCAGCCAGGGATTGAGCAAGCATATATGCTGGGGTTGTTACAATTTTGTTTTCAAAATCAATAACAATATCGTCAACCGGACATTCAATATGTATCCCGCCCATTTTCTCTATCTGTGATACCGTTTCAGGATCATTACCTACAGTAACCTTTATCGGTTTGCCTAATATTTTAGGCACCATCACAGGAGCAATACACATAAATCCCATCGGCTTACCCTTTTTGTGCATATTACGCACAATACTTAAAAATTGTTTATTTATTTCACATTCAAACCCTTTAAATGCGAAATTAGATAAATTTTTAGCTGCGCCAAAACCACCGGGAACAATTAGTGCATCCAATGTATCCGTATTAATTTCAGATAATGGCTGAATATTACCTCTTGTTATACGGGCTGACTCCTCCATTATGTGACGTATTTCTTGTTTTTCCTCTCCATTAAGGTGATTAATTACATGATGTTGTGACTCACTTGGAGAAAAAAAAGACACTTCAGTGCCTAAACGGCTCAAAGAGAGCATAGTTAGGACTGATTCATGTATTTCACTACCGTCATAGACACCACACCCACTTAATATCACTGCAACAGATTTCATATTTATCTCCATTTGTAGTAGATTAATGCTTAACCCCTTAGAGGGTTAAACACCAATCTTCATCACAGATTTTAATGAATCTTGTAACAAAAAATCTTATCTTTGCTATGTTGGTACTTGTGTTCTGTGTAAAAGAATTCTCTAATTGCTCGCGCCTGAAAAAAATCTTAGATAAGCGGGCAAACAAGTTTCCCTGGTGTTGGCGCAGTATTCGCGCACCCCAACTTCGGTTGGGGTTATTTTTTTGTAACGCCTGTTAACCAGTTTCTCAATGTTTCTGTATCATTCTTCCACTCCAGATTTAACTCATCGACCCACTCTTGTACGTTATCCCACCATGCTGGCAAATCCGGTGACTGGATCTGTTGTGCTAATTGTTGCAGATGACGTAATCCGACAGAGCCAGCAGCACCTTTAATTTTATGAGCCTCTTCTGTAATCCCTTTTTGATCTCTCGCCGTCATATTTGAACCCAATAAGGCAAGGTAGCCCGGCATCATATTTTCAAAGATTGTCAGGTTATCAATTATCATTTCTGGCCCGACTAGATCGATATACTGATTAAGCATCTCAGTATCGAGTAGCTCTTCATCTTTCTTCGGCTCAATGAATTCGGCTAATACAGTCTTAGCTTCCGTGGACTTACCCCAGAATTTTTCCATTACCGCAGTCAGTTCTTTAACCGAAAGAGGCTTACTGAGTACCTCATCCATGCCCGCATCAAGATATTCTTTTTTGTCTTTCAATACATTAGCAGTCAGAGCGATCAGAGGAGGAAGAGAGTGATTCGGGTAACGTTGATGTAATTCGCGGGCCACATCCAATCCGGTCATATCCGGTAACTGAATATCAAGCAGTACCAAATCATATTCATCCGGATCAAACATATCGAGAGCATCAGCGCCATTCATAGCCACATCCACACTATTGCCGAGCTTTTCCAGAACAGAACGGGCAACAATCACATTCAGTTCAATATCCTCAACCAGCAGAATATTAAGGGCTGGCAGTGGTAACGCATCTTCTTCTTCCACCCCTGGCTGATTTTCATCAATCGCAGGAGCGATGATTGAAAGGGTAAAGCAGGAGCCTTTTCCGACTGTGCTATCAACTGTAATATCGCCACCCATGGCTTGTGCAAGCCGCTTAGAAACTGCCAACCCGATCCCTGTTCCTGTTGCCGGACGGCCACCAGCACTGTCTCTTACCTGATAATACATGGCGAAGATTTTTTCTAATTCATCAGCCGGTATACCAATACCGGAATCAGTCACTTCAAATAGCAGGCAATCACCTTTTTCTCGCCAGATGCGAACTTTGATCTCTCCCGTCTGGGTAAATTTCACAGCATTACCAATGAGATTCCACAGGATCTGACGCAGACGGGTTCCGTCAGCCAGTATTCTGGCAGGCAGTGGTAACTCAGGTTCCAGTACAAAACGGAGCCCTTTTGGCTGCGCCAGCAATCCGGATATGTTCTCCAAATCCGCCATAAAACTGGTAAAATCAATGTGCTGGCTATCAAGCTGGACTTTACGGCGCTCAATCTTATCCAACTCAATAATATCATTGAAAATATTACCCAGCGTGATGGCGCTGACATGGATTGTTTTCAGATAATTACCCTGTTCTGGGGTCAGATGAGTATCCATCAGAATACGGCTTAAACCGACAATGCCATTTAAAGGCGTACGAAGCTCATGGCTAATCGTAGAAATGAAGGTGGTTTTATCCCTGCTGGCATTCTCCAGCGCATCCTGATAGCGCTTACGCTCCGTGATATCGCGGCCAAATCCCATCAGACCATGCCGCTTGCCGATGCGGTCATAAAAAGGAACTTTTCTCAGCTCAAAACAGGCCTTGCGTCCATCAGGGTAAACCAGCCACTGTTCATAGGTCAGCGAGACATTATGGCGGAAGACTTTTTCATCCGTCTCCATGACCTTGTTGGCAATTTCTTTATCGTAGACTTCTGTGGGTGTCAGGCCAATCAGTTGCTTTTCACTTTTACCGGTCAACAGTTCCATTGCGCGGTTACAACCGGAAAATTCATTATCTTCGTTGCGGTAATAAACCAGATCAGGTGAAGCATCAAGGAATGAGCGTAACAGAACTGACTGCTGCTCAAGTTCAATCTGCGTTTTTTCACGGTGCTCCATTTCTAATTTTAATTTATCCAGCAGTACCAGATGTGCCTGCTCCGCTTTTTCGCGTTCACTGATTTCCTGATTCAGCTGAGTAATATTGTCTTTTAACTGTTGATTCAGCTCGGCATCACGCTGGCGCATTTCCTCCAGCTTTGCCACCAGACTGGATAAACGCTGGCGCGACTCTTCAAGCTGCTCCACCACAATAGAGAGAAAATAGACAGCCCACGGTGTAATTAATAAACCAAAAAAAATAGAACGGATGAGGTCAATACGTTGCACTTCCCCATGCAAGACGAAAGTTACGGCCATTTGCATCGTCATTGCCAGAATTACCAGAACAGACGCCAGCAGTAATGAAAAACGCACCAGCCCGAGTTTCATCATTAAATCAACGTAATATTGGGCAAGCCCCCTGATAAACTTCATAACAGCTCCAAGTAAAATCACCAGACTGCATCATAGCCTAAAAAAAGCCGGACTTCGTTAAGGGATATTATTGCCAATTCCAAAAAATAATAAAAAAGCAAAAAAACAGAATAATAAATCAAATTTGATTTTAATTACCTATAAGAGATTAAAAAACAAACAAGAATTTATTCTTAACGGATATAAAATACATTATTATATTCTTTAAATTTATATAAATTAAGTTTAATAAACCATAAAAATACAGTTTTAAAGCATGTTCAAAAAGTATATTAGGGGTAAAACAGTGATATAAATCACATTAAACCTACTCTACAGCATAGGCCGCAAAACAGTTCATCAACAAATAACTCATATTAATTCAATTAATTAACTTTATTTTTATTATTAAAAACATAATTTAACATTATTTGACCTGTTTTATTTTTCTCGTTAAGTTGGGAATCCACTGAAAATCAGTCGCTGGTCATTTACTCAGCTCATATTTATGCAGTGTCCTTATACAGAAACACAACCATCACTTTGCTGTTTGTTATTAGCGGAGTACTACCGCTTCAGACAAGCAATATTAGACTGAGGGCGCACTTCAGACGCCTGTAGAAATAACTAACTATATCATCTCGTAATTGATGTGAGAGTCGGACAGAATTTGGGAGCTTTACCATGTTGTATGACAAATTACAGGAAAAAGACAACTGTGGCTTTGGGCTAATCGCACATATTGAAGGAGAACCGAGCCACAAAGTGGTGCGTACAGCGATACATGCACTAGCCAGAATGCAACATCGGGGAGCGATTCTGGCAGATGGGAAAACCGGTGACGGCTGTGGCTTATTAATGCAAAAACCCGACCGGTTTTTCCAGATGCTTGCTAATGAACAATCGTGGCGGCTGGCAAAAAACTACGCTGTCGGTATGCTGTTTCTGAGTCAGGACAGCCAAATCGCTCAAGCATGTCGTAATATTATTGAGCAGGAATTAGAACACGAAACTTTGTCTATCGCCGGATGGCGGGAAGTTCCCATCAATCAGGATATTTTAGGAAATATCGCCTTATCCAGCCTTCCCCGCATTGAACAAATCTTTGTGAATGCTCCGGCCGGATGGCGATCTCAGGACTTAGAGCGCAGGCTGTTCATGGTTCGGCGGCGCGTGGAAAAACGCATTACTGATGAAGATTTCTATATTTGCAGCCTTTCCAACGTAGTCACTATTTATAAAGGGCTATGTATGGCAGCGGATTTGCCACGCTTCTACCCGGATCTCGCTGATTTGCGGATGGAATCCGCGATCTGCCTGTTCCACCAGCGGTTTTCCACCAATACTGTTCCCCGCTGGCCGCTGGCTCAACCATTCCGCTATCTGGCTCACAACGGAGAAATCAATACGATCACCGGAAACCGCGAGTGGGCAAGAGCAAGGGCTTACAAATTCCGCACGCCATTGATTCCTGATTTACAAACTGCGGCACCTTTTGTCAATGAAACAGGCTCCGATTCCAGTTCGTTGGATAATATGCTGGAACTGTTTCTCAATGGCGGGATGGATTTAATCCGCGCGATGCGTTTGCTTGTCCCACCAGCATGGCAGAACAATCCAGATATGGATGACGATCTGCGCGCCTTTTTTGATTTTAACTCCATGCATATGGAGCCGTGGGATGGCCCTGCGGGTATTGTTATTTCTGACGGACGCTATGCAGCCTGTAATCTTGATCGAAACGGTTTACGTCCGGCACGTTACGTCATTACCAAAGATAAGCTGATTACCTGTGCTTCCGAAGTCGGAATATGGGATTACCAGCCCGATGAAGTTGTGGAGAAAGGACGTGTCGGGCCGGGAGAATTGATGGTGATCGATACCCGCAAAGGCCGTATCCTGCATTCTGCGGAAACAGATAACGATTTAAAAAACCGTCACCCTTATAAGGAGTGGCTGGAAAAAAATGTCAGGCATCTGACACCATTCGAGAAATTACCGGAAGAGCAGGTTGGCAAGCGAGATTTGGATGATCATATGCTGGCAACCTATCAAAAACAGTTTGCCTACAGTAATGAAGAGCTGGATCAGATTATCCGCGTACTCGGTGAGAATGGGCAGGAAGCAACCGGTTCAATGGGTGATGACACACCATTTGCCGTTCTTTCCAGCCGTCCGCGTATCATCTATGACTATTTCCGCCAGCAGTTCGCTCAAGTCACCAATCCCCCTATTGATCCGCTGCGCGAAGCACATGTCATGTCACTCTCCACCCGCATAGGCAGGGAAATGAATGTATTTTGCGAAGCAGAAGGTCAGGCTCACCGCCTCAGTTTTGAATCTCCGGTACTGCTTTATCCTGATTTTTTGCAACTGACAAAGCAGCAGGAATCTTATTATCCGGCAGAAACGCTGGATTTAACGTTTAACCCACAAGAAATCAGTCTCAAAAAAGCCGTCTCAGCCCTGTGTGAACAGGCCGAGAAACTGGTTCGTGACGGTGCCGTCTTGCTGGTGTTGTCTGACCGTAATATTTCTCCTGAAAAATTACCGATCCCTGCACCAATGGCCGTTGGCGCTATCCAGCACTGTCTGGTGGAAAAAAGCCTGCGTTGCGATGCCAATCTAATCGTTGAAACCGCCAGTGCCCGCGATCCTCACCACTTCGCCGTCCTGCTTGGTTTTGGGGCTACTGCGGTTTACCCTTATCTGGCATACGAATCGCTGGGTAAAATGATTGATGACGGAACCCTCAATATGCCATATGCCCGCGTGATGCTGAACTATCGTAATGGCATCAATAAAGGGTTATATAAAATCATGTCTAAAATGGGTATTTCTACAATCTCTTCCTATCGCTGCTCTAAGTTATTTGAAACTGTCGGATTGCATTCCGAGGTGACAGATATCTGCTTCAATGGCGTTGTCAGCCGGATTGAAGGCGCTGATTTCAGTGATTTTGAGCAGGATCTGCATAATCTCTCCAAACGAGCCTGGCTGCACCGCCACACCATCGATCAGGGCGGGCTGCTGAAATATGTCCACGATGGAGAATATCATGCGTATAACCCTGATGTTGTCAGCACATTGCAGGCTGCCGTCCACAGCGGCCATTACAGCGATTACCAGAAATACTCACAATTGGTCAATGGTCGCCCTGTGACAACCCTGCGGGATTTACTGGCGATCTCACCAAAAGATCAACCAGTTCCCATCGAAGAAGTTGAGCCAGCAGAAGAGCTGTTTAAGCGTTTTGATACCGCCGCCATGTCAATTGGTGCTCTGAGCCCTGAAGCTCATGAATCGCTGGCTGAAGCAATGAACACATTAGGTGGTTTCTCCAACTCAGGGGAAGGCGGAGAAGATCCTGCCCGTTATGGAACGAATAAGGTCTCCCGCATTAAGCAGGTTGCCTCTGGACGCTTTGGTGTGACTCCCGCTTATTTAAGCAGCGCCGATGTTATTCAGATTAAAGTGGCTCAAGGGGCGAAACCCGGTGAAGGCGGGCAATTACCGGGGGATAAAGTCACCCCTTATATTGCCAGACTACGCTATTCCATTCCCGGTGTGACACTTATTTCACCACCACCCCATCATGACATTTATTCTATCGAAGATTTAGCTCAGCTCATTTTCGACCTGAAGCAAATCAACCCCAGAGCACTGATTTCCGTCAAGCTGGTTTCAGAGCCGGGAGTGGGAACTATTGCTACCGGAGTAGCCAAAGCCTATGCGGATCTTATCACTATCGCCGGTTATGATGGCGGAACCGGCGCAAGCCCTCTTTCCTCTGTCAAATATGCCGGTTGTCCGTGGGAACTGGGATTGGTAGAAACCCAGCAGGCACTGGTTGCAAATGGTCTGCGCCATAAAATCCGTCTTCAGGTGGATGGAGGATTAAAAACCGGAGTCGATATTATCAAGGCCGCTATTTTAGGGGCAGAAAGCTTTGGTTTTGGTACAGGGCCGATGGTAGCTCTCGGCTGTAAATATCTGAGGATCTGCCACCTCAATAATTGTGCTACCGGAGTAGCAACGCAGGATGAGAAACTGCGTCAGTCCCATTATCATGGTCTGCCGGAACGGGTCATGAATTATTTTCGTTTTATTGCGCAGGAAACACGTGAAATTCTGGCGCAACTGGGAGTCCGAAAGTTAACGGATCTGATTGGGCGTACCGATTTACTTGAAATACTGGAAGGGATCTCTGCCAAACAAAGTAAACTCAACCTTGAGCCTCTGCTGGAAACAGTTCAGCCTCACGAAGGTAAAGCACAACACTGTACAGAAGATAACCCTTCTTTTGATCAGGGTATCCTGAATCAGGCTATTATCAGACAAGCTCTGCCTTATGTAGAAAAATCACAGAGTAAAGCGTTCTATTTTGATATCCAGAATACCGATCGCTCTGTCGGCGCATCATTGTCTGGAATAATAGCGACAATGCACGGTGATCAGGGGCTGGCTGGCAACCCGATAAAACTGCATTTTTCAGGAACAGCCGGGCAAAGTTTTGGGGTCTGGAATGCGGGTGGGCTTGAACTGACACTCACTGGTGACGCTAATGATTACGTTGGCAAAGGAATGGCTGGTGGACAAATTGTCATCCAGCCTCCGGTTGGTTCAGCATTCAAAAGTCATGAAGCCACAATTATCGGCAATACCTGTCTTTACGGTGCAACAGGCGGCAAACTGTTTGCTGCCGGATGTGCCGGTGAGCGCTTTGCCGTACGGAATTCAGGCACTATCACTGTGGTTGAAGGTATCGGCGATAATGGCTGTGAATATATGACCGGCGGGATAGTCTGCGTGTTGGGTAACACTGGCGTCAATTTCGGTGCAGGCATGACCGGAGGCTTCGCCTATGTCCTCGATGAATCTGATGACTTCCGCAAACGGGTTAACCCTGAATTAGTCGAAGTGCTCTCAATCGATACCCTTTCCATTCATAAAGAACATCTGCGCGGATTAATCACTGAACACGTACGCCTGACAGGCTCCCAACAGGGTGAAAGTATTCTGGAAAACTGGTCACAGTGGGTCAATAAATTTGCGCTGGTTAAACCTAAATCCAGTGATGTCAGTGCGCTGCTGGGGCATCGTAGCCGTTCCACCGCTGAATTACGGGTTCAGGCACAGTAGGAGTCAGGCATGAGTCAGAATATTTATCAGTTTATCGACCTACAGCGCATCGATCCGCCGAAAAAAGCGCTGAAAATCCGCAAAATAGAATTTGTGGAAATTTATGAACCTTTCTCTGAAATTCAGGCACAGGCACAGGCTGATCGCTGCATTGCCTGCGGAAATCCTTACTGCGAATGGAAATGCCCGGTACATAACTATATTCCGAACTGGCTGAAATTAGCCAATGAAGGGCGCATCATTGAAGCCGCAGAATTATCTCATCAGACCAACAGCCTACCGGAAGTCTGTGGACGGGTTTGTCCACAGGATCGTCTGTGTGAAGGTGCCTGCACGCTGAATGACGATTTTGGCGCTGTCACTATCGGTAATATTGAGCGTTATATCAACGACACCGCCATTGCTATGGGCTGGACACCCGATATGTCACATGTGATCCCGACCGGTAAACGCGTTGCTGTCATCGGAGCTGGCCCGGCGGGACTGGCCTGTGCTGATGTACTGGCACGCAACGGCGTACAGGCTGTCGTTTATGATCGTCATCCTGAAATTGGTGGTTTACTGACGTTTGGTATCCCGGCGTTCAAGCTGGAAAAAGAAGTGATGAGTCGTCGCCGTGAGATTTTCACCGGAATGGGTATTGAGTTCTGCTTAAATACCGAAATAGGTAAAGATGTCACTCTGACTGAACTGACAAAACAATTTGATGCCGTTTTTTTGGGAGTCGGAACTTATCAGTCTATTCATGCCGGGCTTGAAAATGAGAATGCCATCGGCGTATATGATGCACTGCCTTTTCTCATCGCCAATACCCGCCATTTAATGGGCTATGAAGAGTCACCTGAACAGCCCTATATTGATATGAAAGGCAAGCGGGTTCTGGTTCTGGGGGGAGGTGATACCGCGATGGATTGCGTACGTACTGCGGTTCGTCAGGGAGCCAGTCATGTGATTTGCGCCTATCGGCGGGATGAAGACAATATGCCGGGTTCCCGCCGTGAAGTGAAGAACGCCCGGGAAGAAGGTGTCAACTTCCAGTTCAACCTTCAGCCAATCAGAGTTGAAACCAATAATAACGGGCATGTTCGTGGAGTCAGAATGGCTCAGACACAATTAGGCGAAATGGATGCAAACGGACGTCGTCAGGCGGAAATCATCCCTGATTCGGAATTTGTCATTGATGCCGATGCTGTCGTTATGGCCTTTGGTTTCAAACCACATACCATGAAATGGCTGAGTGAGCATCAGGTCAATCTTGACCGGCAAGGGCGTATCATTGCTCCTGATTCCAGTGCTCTCCCTTTCCAGACCAGTAACCCTAAAATTTTTGCTGGCGGAGATGCTGTCAGGGGTTCCGACTTAGTCGTGACCGCCATTGCTGAAGGCAGAAAAGCAGCCTCCGGTATTCTCGACTATCTTGAAGTGTAATTTTATTTTTTTCTGAATCCTTCTCCGGCCTTTTGGCCGGAGAAAATCCTGCTAAATAACTTCTACTCGCGTTTTATTATCCTTTCACTACCATAATGATTGTATTTTTTTACATTATGCGACTATTCCTATATCCCAAAAACAAATATTCAAATTTAATACCCTGAAAACAACCAAAAACAATTCGCCCATTTTTTTAAAATTCAGGATAAAAACATACCTAAAAAACAACACCATGATTATCCCTCAAATAACAGATTTAAAATCTGCTTTTGCTATCGATTGAATAATAATTAATTGAACAGGATTTCAATATGCAGAAGACAAGACTGCACTTGAAAACTGGAAGATATAATAACCGAGAGAAATAAATGCGTTTATTAACTAAAATATCCCTGTTTTCTTTCATACTCTTGATGAGTTTTCCCTCTGTTGCCGGTTTATCCACACCAAAAGAGATTATTCAACAAATTAAAGAAAGAGGTGCGAGTTCTGTTGTTGCTGAAATAGGTGAAAAAAACGAAGCAAATGAAATTGCGAAATTTATTACTAGCGGAGATCCTGATTGGTTAAAAGTTGCTTTTCAATTGACACCCAACATCCATCGAGATTTTTCCAATCAGCTCCTGAATTCATTATCGCTTGCCCTGATCACTAACCCGGTTGAAGTCTTGGCTCAGGCAAAAAAACACAGACCTGACTTAACAAATAACATATGTCATCCTTCACTGACATCGATACAAGAGAGAAAAAAACCTAAGTTTATTCAGGAGATAGTTGCCAGTTTAAAGGCTGCTGAAAAATCAGCCAAAAGAAAAGATAAAGAAAATATAGAAAGTTGTATTTTGAAGTTTAACCAGACATATCCCGGATATTTTTAATATACTCCTAAATGGTTAGGAATACACTTTACCAAGTATCAGTGAAGTGTAATTTAGTTTATAACCTAATTATTTCTTCCGTTTTTTTAACGAGAGTCATCTTAAATAACATTCCAATTTTTAAAATTTAATTTCTCATTCAGGCTGTGAAATTTTAAAAAAACGGCTCATAACATAGAGTATTAGTGAAATAAGATACTATTTCATACGCAAATTACAGATTTGACTCTCTAACTTTTAAGTAAAATGGGTGGAACAACATTAAATAATAACCAATTAAAAATTCATTCACTGATATATCCTATTAATTTCAAAATGCAGACAGCAAAGCTGTAAATTGAAAAACAATAGATATAATAATTGGGAGAGATAAATGCGTTTACTAACTAAAATATCCCTGCTCTCTTTCCTATTCTTGATTAGTTCACCTTCTGTCGCTGATTTATCTACACCAAAAGAAATTATTCAGCAGGTAAAAGAAAGGGGGGTAAATTCTGTTGTTGCTGAGATAGGTGAAAGAAAAAAAAGAGAAGAAATCGCTGACTTCATTACTACCGGAGATTCTGAGTGGTTGGAAGTTGCTTTTCAATTAACTCCGAGCATCCATCACGACTTTTCCAGCCAAATCCTCAATTCATTATCTTTTGCTCTAATAAATAATCCGGTTGAAGTTTTAGCCATGGCAAATAAATACCAGCTATCTTCGGCCCATAACATCTGTAATATTCCATCAACACTGACAGGAATAAATAACAAAGAAAAATTTGTTCGGGATGTATCCACAAGTTTAAAAACAGCCAAGAAAGTAGCAAACAGAAAAGATGAAGAGAATATAGAATGGTGTCAGTTAGAACTGAATAAGTCTTACACTACATATTTATAAGAATAGAGGAGAAATTCTCTCCTCTATTCTTTTATCAATCTTACCGATATTTATTTTACAACACGCAACATCGGACGACCTTTGGGAGGCTGAGGAGGTGGTGGCTCATCATCCGGTGAATTATCATCATGAGACTTTCTCGTATCACGAATCAAGACCAGATTATCAGCTACCGGAGACTCTGAGTCTTCCTGCTCATGATCCGTTTCATAGGCAACTTCTGGTTCAAACATCATCCCGGCACCATTTTCACGGGCGTAAACCGCAATCACAGCAGACATAGGCACAGACACCTGACGCGCAACGCCTCCGAAACGGGCATTAAAACGAACTTCGTCATCAGCCAATTCCAGATTACCAACCGCCCGCGGAGCAATATTCAGGATTATTTGCCCTTCCTGCGCATACTCCATCGGGACGTTGACACCATATTGAGTCACATCCACAACGATATGCGGTGTCAAATCATTATCCAGCAGCCACTCATAGTGCGCACGCAGTAGATAAGGTCGGCGGGGTGACATTTGAGTCATATCCATACATTAACCCCGTGACTGTAAACGTATTTCACGCTCTGCTTCTGTCAATGAAGCCAGAAATGCGTCACGCTCAAATACACGCTGCATATAAACCTGAAGATCTTTGGCTCCCGGGCCGGACAACTCAACGCCCAGCACAGGCAAACGCCACAACAGTGGAGAAAGATAGCAGTCCACCAGACTGAACTCATCACTCATGAAGAAAGGCATTTCTCTGAAAATCGGTGCGATTGCCAGCAACTCTTCAGCAAGACGTTTCCGCGCAGCGTTGGCTTCCTGAGCACTTCCTTCCTGAATTTTATACATCAGGGAATACCAGTCTTTTTCAATTCGGTGCATCATCAGACGACTGGAGCCACGTGCAACAGGATATACCGGCATGAGCGGCGGATGCGGAAAACGCTCATCCAGATATTCCATTATGATGCGAGAATCATAAAGAGTCAGCTCACGATCTACGAGGGTAGGAACCGTTTGATAAGGGTTCAGATCAATCAGATCCTGAGGCAAATTGCCTGCTTCAACGTGTTCTATCTCAACGCTGACCCCTTTTTCCGCCAGTACAATTCGCACTTGATGGCTAAAAATGTCGGTCGGGCCGGAAAACAGAGTCATTACCGAACGTTTGTTGGCAGCGACAGCCATGAAAACCTCCAAGTTTATCTTAAAAAAGGAACGAACAGCCCTTCAATGCACAATGGCTATTCTCGCTCATATTCTCATCCGGCTTCGCACTTATTTATCCGAAGATTATAAAACAAGTCAGGCAAACGCATGGATAAGGCAAAAAATTGTCACTAGTCTACCAGATTTTGAACATTTTGTGGGGAAGTAGATTGAGAATTAATGATGATATATCGGAGTTCAGGGATTTATCTCTGTAATATGCTTTTTTTTCTGCAAAAAAAGTGCATTCACCAAGAAAATAAAACCCGGAAATAAAAAACCCGCCATAAAAATGACGGGTTTCAACATTAATCCAATGCCACCATAGTGACAGAAAATTAACGCTTGGAGAACTGTGGACGACGACGTGCTTTACGCAGACCCACTTTCTTACGTTCAACTTCACGGGCATCGCGAGTAACGAAGCCAGCTTTGCGCAGATCAGAACGCAGAGTCTCGTCATAAGCCATCAGTGCACGGGTGATACCGTGACGGATTGCGCCTGCTTGACCAGAGATACCACCACCTTTAACAGTGATGTACAGATCCAGTTTGCCCAGCATGTCAACCAGCTCAAGTGGCTGACGAACAACCATGCGCGCAGTTTCACGACCGAAGTAAACTTCGAGGCTGCGTTGGTTGATTACGATGTTACCGCTACCTGGCTTAATGAAGACACGAGCGGATGAGCTTTTGCGGCGACCAGTGCCGTAGTATTGATTTTCAGCCATTGCCTATAATCCCGATTAAATGTCCAGAACTTGTGGTTGCTGTGCCGCGTGGTTGTGCTCGCTGCCCGCGTAAACTTTCATTTTACGGTACATTGCACGACCCAGAGGCCCTTTTGGCAGCATGCCTTTAACCGCGATTTCAATGACACGCTCAGGACGGCGGGCAATCATCTCTTCAAAGGTCGCTTGCTTGATACCACCGATGTGGCCAGTGTGGTGATAATAGATTTTGTCAGCACGTTTGTTGCCGGTTACAGCAACTTTCTCTGCGTTAACAATAATGATGTAATCACCAGTATCAACGTGCGGAGTATATTCCGCTTTGTGCTTGCCGCGCAGGCGACGAGCTATTTCAGTTGCAAGACGGCCTAGAGTTTTGCCATCTGCGTCAACAACATACCAGTCGCGTTTTACGGTTTCTGGTTTAGCTGTAAAAGTTTTCATTAAAGCTTACCCAATTATAAGTTACACGTTGGTGAACGCTCGAGGTTCAGAAACTTTGTTGAGGTTCACACGACTCATGTCCAGCAAACCTACCCCTTCGAATAGCCTATGCCGGCACTAATGCAAGTTTTTTGGGAAATAAAAAATCTTGCTGTAACGTGGGGTCGCAAGATTATAGAGAAGTCGCTATAAAAAATCGACCCCAAATTCAATAATTATCTTATCCGTTGACGATACACCATATATTCACTACTCAAAAGCCAACCAAAAAGACGACGGATATATACCCTATGGATTTCGAGGTGCATCGCGGCGGAAAAGGAATAAATCCCGGAAGCATAGATAGCTATGTGACCGGGATGAATGAGTGCAGCCAACAAAGAAGCAGCTTGAAAGACGATGGGTATTGTCAGGGTAAATGCGGGCGCTGTAGATACTCCTCACTCTGCATCTCCTGTAAACGGGACAGGCAACGCTGATATTCAAAACGGAGTAACTCTCCCTGATAAATCGTTTCCATTGGCGCTTCGGCATTGATGATGAGTTTCACATGGCGTTCATAGAATTCATCAACCAGTGCAATAAATCGCCGTGCTGAGCTTTCATCCAGCTTGGTCATAACCGGTACGTCATGCAGTAACACGGTATGATAAATTTTAGACAGAGCAATATAATCCCGTTGGCTGCGGGGATCTTCGCACAGTGTTTTAAAACTGATTGCCAAAACACCATCGACACTGTTTATCACTGGCATATCACGATGGTTGACTTCCAGTACCAGAGCCGGTTCCCCTTCCCGTCCAGCCAGACGCAGGAAAACCTGATGCATCTCCTGTCGATTCTCTTCCGATAACGGCGTCAGATAAATATGAGCCTGAGTCAACGTTCTCAGACGATAATCGATACCCGCATCCACATTCATGACATCACAATATTTTTTGATCTGCTCAATGGCTGGCAGAAAGCGGGCTCGCTGCAAACCGTTACGATACAGTTGATCTGGAGGAATATTTGATGTTGCCACTAAAGCAATTCCCCGCCTGAATAATGCTTCTAGCAACGTACCGAGGATCATCGCATCGGTAATATCAGAAACAAAAAATTCATCAAAGCAAAGCACATCGGTTTGAGCCTTGAAACCATCAGCTACAATTTCCAGCGGATTTTCATGTCCTTGTAACTCAGTTAATTCTTCATGTACCCGCAGCATGAAACGGTGGAAATGCAGGCGCAGCTTCCTTTCAGTGGGTAAGCTCTGGAAAAACATATCCATAAGCCATGTTTTCCCCCGCCCTACACCACCCCACATATAAAGCCCCTGCACAGGCCGGATATATTCTTCTGATGAACGCCCTAATAGTTTACTCCACAGGCTTTTCAGTCCGCCTGAATTATCTGAACGCCCGGTATTTCTGGCAGCAGTCTGTAAGAGTTCATGGTGAATCATATCCAGACGGGCGACAGTATTACGCTGCACTTCATCAGGCTGATACTGCCCCTCGGATAATGCCATCTGGTAAAGAGACGAAGGTGTAATCGGTGACATTAATATAATAATCCTTAAAAATTTTTATTCCCGCCATATATACTCAATAGATTTCAATTGAGTATATACATTAGGTATAACTCACAGCCTATCATGACAAATTCGTATAAAATTAACACCTCAGGTGATAGATAAATTAATTAAATAATAATCAATATTCCACTCTGACTGAATTAGCGGTTATAGTGGTAGCTATGATGTTAAGAAAGGAGTTGCCATGACTTGGGAATACGCACTGATCGGATTAATTGTTGGTTTTATCATCGGAGCACTGGTTGTCCGCTTTGGCAGCACAAAACTGCGTCAGCAGAGTGCAGCACAGGCCGAACTGGAGAAAAACCGGGCAGAGCTTGAAGAATATCGCAAAGAGCTGGTCAGCCATTTTGCCCACAGCGCTGAGTTGCTGGATAATATGGCCCGGGATTATCGCCAGCTTTACCAGCATATGGCTAAAAGCTCCAATGAATTAATGCCAGATATGCCAATACAGGAAAATCCCTTTAATTATCGTCTTAACGAATCTAAGAACGATACCAATCAAGTTGTCACAGATATGCCTCCTCGAGACTATTCTGAAGGCGCATCCGGGCTATTTCGTCCCGCTCAGGAACAAAAACAGTAATGTTTCTTGCCGTGGTCATGATACGTGCCACGGCAGTAATTTTTATCTCATTGTATTTTAGTGTTTTTTTATTTTTACTCAGGTAAATCCCTGTAAAGACATTCGACAAAACGACATTATTAGTGAACTTTGCTGAATACTTGGTAGTCATAACTGCAACGAAACAATTATGCTTGAGACCTGTTCCGATAAGTGTTGTTTCTCTGAAAAACGAAATATCCTTATAGGTTCGGTGCTTTAAGTACGATTTCTTTTTCTGGCTTAGGTATGTAAGAGAACGTATTCAATGAAAAGTAAAAACACATTGCTCAGCGCATTAGCGATCAGTATTGGTTTATCTTTAGCTTCGGTACCCATGGTAAGTAATGCGGCTTTACCCGCAGCTATGGCCTCTCAGGAATTACCGAGCCTTGCTCCAATGTTAGAAAAAGTCCTTCCTTCCGTTGTTACCATTCATGTTGCCGGTACTGAAGTCCAGACTCAGCAGCTCCAGCTGCCAGAAGATTTTCAATTCTTCTTTGGTCCGGGCTTTCCGCCAATGGAACAGCAAAGAAGCCGCCCATTTCAGGGCTTAGGGTCTGGTGTTATTATTAATGCCGAAAAAGGGTACGTACTGACTAACAATCATGTCATCAATAACGCGGATAAAATTAAAGTCCAGCTGAATGACGGGCGTGAATATTCAGCCAAACTTATCGGCCGTGATCCACAGACTGATATCGCGCTTTTGCAATTAAAAGATGCTAAGAACCTGACAGCGATTAAATTTGCCAATTCGGATCAGCTTCGCGTTGGTGATTATGCTGTTGCTATCGGTAACCCATTCGGGCTGGGGCAGACCGTGACTTCAGGGATCATTTCAGCCCTTGGCCGTAGCGGCCTGAATCTGGAAGGTCTGGAAAACTTTATTCAGACCGATGCCTCAATTAACCGGGGTAACTCTGGTGGTGCCCTGATTAACTTAAAAGGGGAATTGGTCGGCATTAATACCGCAATTGTTGCACCCAGCGGCGGCAACGTGGGTATTGGTTTTGCGATCCCAAGTAACATGGCCAGAAATCTGGCAGACCAGCTAATCGCTCATGGCGAAGTAAAACGTGGCCTGCTTGGTATCAAAGGTACTGAAATGTCAGCGGAGATCGCCAAGGCACTGAATATTGACGCTCAACAGGGTGCCTTTGTCAGTGAAGTGGTGCCTAAGTCTGCTGCGGCTAAAGCGGGCATTAAACCCGGAGATGTACTGACCTCCATTGATGGTAAAAAAATTAATAGCTTTGCTGAGTTAAGAGCCAAAATCGGTACTACTGCACCAGGTAAAGAAATCAAAGTAGGTTTGCTGCGTAAAGGGAAACCCATGGAGGTATCTGTTGTTCTGGAAAATAGTGAATCCCCATCCACTAAGGCAGAAAAACTCAGTATCGCTCTACAGGGTGCCAATCTGAGCACCAGCATAGTGAATAATACTCCCGGCGTGAAAGTCGATACAGTTGCCAAAAATTCACCAGCCGCAATGGGCGGTTTGCAGAAAAATGATTTGATCATCGGTGCTAATAATGTTCGGGTTAAGAATATCAGCCAACTACAAAAGGTACTTGAAGGGAAGCCATCGGTTATCGCGCTGAATATCCTGCGTGGTGGTGACAATATTTACCTGTTATTGAACAATTAACCAATACGCCATTATTTTTCTGATGCAGTACACCAAAAGCAGACACAGCACAGGCTGTGTCTGCTTGCTTATGTGCTATGCTTTTTGAACTTATTGATTACTGAACACTGTTATGTTGATTAAATTACTGCGCTCCATATTGGCGGGATTACTTATTGCAGCAATTTTACTGGTTGCCATACCCTCACTGCGACCGGGTAAGTTAAATAATCTCCTGTACAGCGATAATAGCGAAAAGCCATCCAGTTATAGTCAGGGTGTTCGTCGGGCAGCACCTGCTGTTGTTAATATTTATAGCACCAGTATAGGTAGTTTCTCCCACGAACCCCGCGAACTGTTGCCATTAGGTTCCGGTGTCATAATGACTGAGCAGGGTTACATACTCACCAATAAACACGTTATTAACAAAGTGGGTTCTATTATCGTGGCATTGCAGGACGGGCGTTTCTACGAAGCGTTACTGGTAGGCTCTGATGGCCCGACCGATCTGGCGGTACTCAAGATAAATGCTGAAAATCTGCCGATTATTCCTATTAATCTGAAAAGGGCTCCTCATGTCGGAGATATTGTGCTGGCAATCGGCAATCCTTATAACTTAGGGCAAACAATTACTCAGGGTATTATCAGTGCTACCGGAAGAGTCGGGCTGAGTCCGACACGACGCCAGAATTTCCTGCAAACTGATGCCTCAATCAATAAGGGCAGCTCCGGCGGCGCGCTGGTTAATACATTAGGGGAACTGGTCGGCATCAATACTCTATCGTTTGATAAGTCCGAATTTGGCTCTACACCTGAAGGATTAGGATTTGCTATTCCCACTGCACTGGCAACGAAAATTATGCAGAAGCTAATCCGTGATGGCCGGGTTATCAGAGGATATATCGGTATTTCAACAAAAGAGCTACCGAATATTCGTTCGTCAGATACCCAAATCCATCAGATTCAGGGAGTACGTGTTTTTCAGCTTTTACCGGGAAGTCCTGCCAAGAAAGCAGGGATACAAGTGGGTGATATTATCATCAGTCTTAACCACAAACCTGCGCTTTCACCTGCCGAAATAATGGATCAGGTTGCAGAAATCCCCCCCGGCACAGTCGTTCCTGTTACCGTTTTGCGTGATGGACAGACACTTACCTTCAACGTTACGATTGAAGAATTTGAGGAATACTGAAACAGCATCAGAGTAATTCCTGGTAACGTAGCTAACACGATATTAGTAGCTACGTTACCGGAGGGTAAAAAATAAGTGTGGCCACCAAAGAGACGGCTCAAAAAGCAAAAGAGATATTACTTAATACGTTCGATATTGGCTCCCAGACCACGCAGCTTATCTTCGATATGCTCATAGCCCCGATCAATATGATAAATACGATCGACGATGGTTGTTCCTTCTGCAATACAGCCAGCAATAACCAGACTTGCGGAAGCTCGCAGATCTGTCGCCATCACCTGAGCACCTGATAACTTTTCAACGCCGTGGCAGAGTACAGAATTACTTTCAATCTCGGCATGTGCTCCCATGCGAATCAACTCAGGGATATGCATAAAACGGTTTTCAAAAATAGTTTCTGTGATCATCCCTGCACCTTCAGCAACAATATTCAGTAAGCTGAACTGTGCCTGCATATCGGTAGGAAAACCCGGATGTGGTGCGGTGCGGAATGTGACTGCTTTTGGCCGCTTACCATGCATATCAAGGCTAATCCAGTCATCACCGGTCTGAATGTCAGCACCCGCTTCACGTAATTTGGCCAGCACGGCATCCAGTGTATCGGGCTTGGCCTGACGACAGATAATCTTTCCGCGTGAAACAGCCGCTGCGATCAGGAAAGTACCTGTTTCAATGCGATCAGGCAATACGCGATAAACACCGCCACCCAGACGCTCTACGCCTTCAATCACGATGCGATCCGTACCTGCTCCGGTAATTTTTGCACCCAGCGTATTCAGGAAATTGGCCGTATCTTCGATTTCTGGCTCACGTGCCGCATTCTCAATGGTGGTTTTACCTTCCGCCAGCGTTGCTGCTGCCATAATAGTAACCGTTGCACCGACACTGACTTTGTCCATGACGATGCTGGCTCCTTTTAAGCGACCATCCACGGATGCCTTAACATAACCCTCATCCAGCACGATTTTTGCGCCAAGCTGCTCCAGACCGGTGATATGGAGATCAACAGGACGAGCACCAATAGCACAACCTCCGGGTAAAGAAACCTGTCCCTGACCAAAACGAGCCACTAATGGCCCCAGTGCCCAGATAGAAGCACGCATGGTTTTGACCAGCTCATAAGGGGCACAGTATTCATCGACAGCGCTGGCATCAACAAATACGGAACCCTTAACGCGTTCCACTTTCGTTCCCAGACGATTCAACAGTTTGATGGTGGTATCAATATCTTTCAGTTCTGGAACATTCTGTAATTCAACTGGCTCTTCCGCCAGCAACGCTGCGAACAGAATTGGTAATGCGGCATTTTTTGCCCCGGAAATAGTCACCTCTCCTGACAAGCAGGTCGGGCCTTTCACTCGAAATTTATCCATCTGTCATAATTCTCTTATTTAATTCAAAGTGTGCTGTTCGCGGCGAAGCAAACAACCTCAAAATCCCTGGAGTTTGCGGTCACGTTGCCATTGTGCTGGTGTGTAAGTCTTAATTGACAGGGCGTGGATACGATTATCAGCAATGTATTCCATCAGAGGTGCATAAACTGCCTGTTGTTGTTTTACCCGGCTCAGCTCAGCAAAAATTTCACCTACAGCAATGACCTGAAAATGGCTGCCATCGCCGCTGACAATCACTTCATCAAGTATCAATTTTTCCATTAATACCTGTTTAATCTCATTAGTATCCATATCTTGCTCACATTCGTCGTTAAAGTAATAGTAGATGCCTATCCTAATGGAATCCAGACGACTCTTAAACCAAGAAAAACGCCCTTATAAGACAATGACTCATAAGGGCGATAATTATACACTTCGTCTTTCAAGCTGCCTCTTTGTTGGCTACGCTCGCTCACCCCAGTCACATAGTGATCTATGCTCCCGGGGATTTACTCCCTTGCCGCCGCGACGCATCTTGAAATCCATTGTGTATATATCTGCCTTTCAGGTAACAGAGTTATCAACAACGCTCTGAAATCTGTCAGGTACAGGATGAAAACATTACATTTCTTCTGGTGAACGTCCTTTCTCAGGCGAATTATCAGCAAAGATACTTTGCAGACCATAGAGCGCAATCAGTATTTTCAGCCGCTCCCCTATGCCAGAAAATATCAGCGCCTTACCACTTTGCTGCCAGTCACCTTTTATGCGGACAAATAAGGCCATTCCCGTTGAATCCACATGTTCAAGGCCTGAGACGTCAATATTTTCAATTTGTGCCAGCAGACTGTCCTTTTGCTGCCAAAGAGGCAGCAAACTATCGCGATCCAGTGTACCTTGCAAAAACAGGGTACTCCCTGCCTGTTTCCAGCTAAGTGGTATTCTGTCAGAGGATTGAATCATCTGCCGGTTTTTCATTTCACCATTTTCCATATCACTATTTCCGTATCACTTGCGCTTTTCCAAAGTGATTGGAGCCTGTGCACTGATTTTCAGCTGTTCAGTCAAGCCATCGATACCTTTCTGACGCAGGATTTCCGACCACTCATTCTGCTTGGTAGTAATCATACTCACACCTTCAGCTATCATGTCGTAAGCCTGCCAATATCCGGTTTTACTGTTTTTACGCCACTGAAAATCCAGACGCACAGGAGGCTGACCGTTAGGGTCTGTGATAGTGACACGAATAGCGACAATATTTTTACCTTCTAACGGCTGCTCGGGAGCAATCTGATAATTCTGCCCGTGATACATTGCCAGAGCCTGACCGTAAGCCTGTGCCAGATAATCCTCAAATGCCTTAAAATAAGCGTCACGCTGTTCTGGTGTCGCCTGTTTATAGTAAGGCCCCAAAACCAGTGCGCCTGCATATTTTACCTGAACATAAGGTAATAGCTCCTGACGCACAATCTGGGGCAATAATTCCGGATTTGCCCGAATCTGTGGCTGTTCGCTTTTCAGACGTGAGAAGGTTTTTTCTGCCGCGTCTTTCATCAAAGCATAAGGGTTAGTCTGATCAACAGCACTGGCAAATGGTGCAATCACCAGTAAGGCAGCCATAAGTAATCGCTTAAACATAATTGCTATTTCTCCTAAACAGTGGATTGCGGGTTAGTGTACCTGTGCGGAAGGCTCAGATGATTTCTGATGATCGCCACTTCCGCTTTTGTACAGGAACTGACCAATTAAGTCTTCAAGAACCATTGCAGGCTTGGTGTCCTCAACACGATCGCCATTTTTCAGCATGGTGATCCCCAAATCAGGATCATCAAACCCGACATTCAACGCAACATATTGTTCACCCAACAGGCCCGAAGTCCGGATAGAAAGCGAACTGGAATTCGGAATATTGTCGTACTGCGTAAAAATATTCAGTTCAACCTGTGGAGTATAAGTTTTCTTATCGAGCCAGATTTTCCCTACCCGACCAATGACCACTCCTCCGACTTTGACTGGAGAACGCTCTTTTAACCCGCCTATATTGTCAAATGCAGCAATGACATGATAAGTAGTCTGACTGCCCAAAGATCGGACATTAGCGACCTTCAGGCATAAAAAAATGATTGCGGCCAGTGCAATTAAGATAAAACTTCCAACCCAAATTTCATTTTTCTTGCTTTGCATCGAATTAGTTCCCAAACATCAGTGCCGTCAGCACAAAATCCAAACCCAATACTGCCAACGATGCATGAACCACTGTACGCGTCGTTGCCCTGCTGATCCCTTCTGATGTCGGGACAGCATCATACCCATTAAACAGAGCGATCCATGTAACCGTGATAGCGAAAGCTAAACTCTTAATAAAACAGTTGAGTATATCTTTCTGCAATTCCACCGCTGATTGCATGGAAGACCAGAAAAAACCACCATCTATCCCTTTCCAGTCAACACCGACCATTGCTCCGCCCAGAATACCGACTGCCACAAAGATCAACGATAGCAAAGGCATACTGATAAAACCCGCCCAAAAACGCGGTGCAATTACCCTGCGCAACGGATCTACTGCCATCATTTCCAGACTGGAAATCTGTTCTGTCGCTTTCATCAGGCCAATCTCTGCGGTCAGCGCAGAACCGGCACGACCGGCAAATAACAGTGCAGTCACTACCGGACCTAATTCCCGCAACAGCGATAAAGCCACCATCATGCCAAGGCTGCCTTCCGCACTGAAAGTCCTCAGCACCAAATAGCCCTGTAACGCCAGAACCATACCGATAAACAAACCGGAAACCACTATAATCAGTAGTGACTGTACACCGATATTGTAAAGCTGCTGACGCAATAACAGCCACTGCTTAGCAGGCTCAGGCTTACCAATGATTGCACTGAACAGCATAAAACCGGCCCGACCGAATGAAGCAACAACTTCAATCGCACGCCTGCCCAATGTTGTCAGCGCCCGTGTTAACATCGACATTCAATTATCCTAGTAACGATTTATTAGTTAATAACTCGGTTTTATAATCCCCCGCCGGGAAACGGAAAGGCACCGGCCCGTCAGCAATACCATCAAGAAACTGCCGTACCCGCTGATCCTGATTCATTCTCAGTTGTTCAGGTGTCCCTTCTGCAATAACTTTTTTTTCAGCCACAATATAAGCATAATCAGCAATGCTCAGTACCTCAGGGACATCATGAGAAACCACAACACAGGTGACACCGAGCGCATGATTCAATTCATCGATCAACTTAACCAACACCCCCATCGTGATCGGGTCCTGACCAACAAATGGCTCATCAAACATGATTAAATCAGGGTCAAGCGCAATTGCCCTCGCCAGTGCCGCCCGCCTTGCCATACCTCCCGACAGCTCTGATGGCATCAGTTGAGCCGCGCCACGCAGCCCGACAGCTTCCAGTTTCATCATTACTGTAGTGTAAATTAACTCTTCGGGTAGATGAGTATGCTCACGCAAAGGAAAGGCAACATTGTCGAACACATTCAAATCCGTAAACAATGCGCCTGACTGAAATAACATGCTCATCTTCTTACGGACTTCATAAAGACGCTGGCGGGACAATGCCGGAATATTATCGCCATCAAACCAGATTTCACCGCGCTCAGGATGAATCTGCCCGCCCATCAAGCGTAACAGAGTCGTTTTTCCAATGCCGGAAGGCCCCATGATGGCTGTTATTTTCCCTTTCGGAACGGTCAGATTGATATCAGAAAAGATCGGGCGTTGACCACGGGTGAAAGACATGCCGCAGATTTCAATGAGATTTTCTGTTCGTTGACTCATTATTGATAGCCCTTAATCGTTGATAAACGGATTTCTTGCTGTTTCTTAATAATCAGTAATGCATACTACAAAAAATTTTTCCAATTTGCGTCAGCAAAGTGATAGCAAATTTTACTTTTTACCTTTCGGCCTTCAGAATATATAAATCTGACTCAACAAATATTTTTGTTTAAAAATCAACCGACGCTGTCATTGTGCTCAAATGAATTTTCTTTAAGGAACACAACATGTTTCTGACTATTTTACTGCTCATTACCGGGTTGATTTTACTGGTGTATGGTTCTGACAGATTAGTATATGGTGCTGCGATATTTGCCCGTACATTAAAAGTCCCTTCTTTTATTATCGGTCTGGTAATTATGGGCATCGGCACTTCTCTGCCGGAACTGATGATTTCTGTAACCGCGAGTCTGAATGGATTACCAGACATGGCGGTAGGTAACGCAATCGGTTCCAATATCACGAATCTGCTACTGATTACCGGCGCGGTGGCACTGATCCGCCCAATCACAGTACAATCGGAAATTCTGCGGCGGGAATTACCCCTAATGTTGCTAATCATGGCATTTGTTGGTTATCTGCTGTCTGATAACTATCTGAGTCGTCTGGATGGGATTTTTCTATTACTAACTGCCCTGTTTTTTATATCAATAATGATAAAAATGACAGCCAGTACCCAATCTGATGATGTCGACAGTTATACACAGGAAAGAGATGCAGAACTGCCCACCGAAGGTAATAACGGTATCGCGCTGCTTTGGGTTGTACTGGGTCTGCTTCTCCTACCGATATCCACCAGAATGGTCATTGATAATGCTTCCGTCATTGCACGAATTTACGGTGTCAGCGATCTGGTAATCGGGTTAACGATACTGGCGGTGGGGACAAGCCTGCCAGAACTGGCTACATCTATTGCCGCAGCCATTAAAGGTGAGAATGATATGGCAATGGGCAATATTATTGGCTCTAATATTTTCAACATTACCCTTGTATTAGGTATTTCCGGCGTATTTTCACCCAGCGTTATTTCATCCTATGCCTTTTCCCGGGATTTTTGGATCATGATGGCAGCAAGTGTACTATTCACGGTATTCTGTGTGAGAAGAAAACATCGGTTTAATCGGTTGAGCGGTGCACTATTACTCAGCTGTTTTATCGCGTATTTTATTACGCTTTTTGTGATGCAGGGTGATTAATATCCGGTGATGAATGTTTGGTGAACGTTATTTGATGATCAGTATTTGATAGTTAATGTACTGAGTAATTACCGGTTGTAATGGGAATAAGTGGGAGTAGAAATGCCTAAGATCGATTTTCAGCAAGCAGGTAAAAGAGTATTACATCTCGAACTCGAAGGATTAGCGGAATTAGAGCAATACATCAATGATGATTTCAGCAGAGCCTGCGAACTCATGTTTAGTTGTGAAGGTAAAGTCATTGTAATGGGGATGGGGAAATCCGGCCATATCGGACGGAAAATCGCGGCAACCTTTGCCAGCACCGGAACACCTTCATTCTTTGTCCATCCCGGCGAAGCCAGTCATGGTGATCTGGGTATGGTGACACCAAAAGATATCGTACTGGCTATCTCCAACTCAGGCGAATCTAATGAAATCCTCGCACTTATTCCGGTACTCAAGCGGCAAAAAGTTGCTCTTATTTGTATGACAAATAACTGCAACAGTAATATGGGCAAAGCCGCTGATGTGCATCTGTGCATCAAAACCCCGCAGGAAGCCTGCCCGCTGGGGTTAGCTCCTACCACCAGCACAACAGCAACACTTGTTATGGGTGATGCACTGGCTATTGCCCTGCTGGAAGCCCGTGGTTTTACTCCCGAAGATTTTGCACTTTCTCATCCAGGCGGTGCACTCGGGCGTAAATTGCTGTTGCTGACCAGTGAATTAATGACTACCGGAGACGATATTCCCCGCGTTCCCCGCACAGCCAGCCTGCGTGAAGGGCTGATAGAAATCACCCGGAAAAAACTGGGTATGACGGTTATTTGCGGTGATGATATGCAGATCGACGGTATTTTCACTGACGGGGATCTGCGCCGGGTGTTTGATATGGGGATTGATTTGAATAATGCCAGAATTTCTGACGTGATGACGACGGGCGGGATTCGTATCAAGCCTAATACTCTGGCCGTTGATGCTCTGAATCTGATGCAATCACGCCATATCACCTCCCTGCTGGTCACAGAAGGTGACACACTACTCGGCGTATTACATATGCACGATCTGTTACAGGCTGGCGTTGTATAAAAACCGTCATATAAATCTAACAGACCTGTAATCCGGGTCTGTCGCAGACTATGAATAGAGAAATGTCTAAATGAATCAAAGCACCTATCTGGATACCTGTTATGGCCCGGTTAATGCAACAGTTATCGAAAAAGCCAGTAAAATACGTCTGTTGATCTGTGATGTTGATGGTGTGATGTCAGATGGCCTGATATACATGGGTAATCAGGGTGAAGAACTGAAAGCCTTTAATGTACGTGATGGTTACGGCATTCGCTGTTTAATCACTTCCGGCATCGAAGTTGCCATTATTACCGGCCGTCAGGCTAAACTGCTGGAAGATCGTGCAAAAACTCTTGGTATTACACATCTTTACCAAGGTCAGAACGATAAGGTTTTGGCGTATCAGGAACTGTTGGATAAACTAGCGCTTCAGCCTGAACAGGTTGCCTATATCGGCGATGACCTTATTGATTGGCCCGTAATGGCGAAAGTCGGCTTATCTGTTGCCGTAGCAGATGCCCACCCGCTACTGCTGCCCAGAGCGGATTATGTAACTCGGATTGCCGGTGGTCGTGGTGCAGTCAGAGAACTTTGTGATTTGGTGCTTTTTGCTCAGAACAAGCTGGAAGATGCCAAAGGTTTATCCATATAAAACATGAACTGAAAAAAGAATGAGCAGAACTCAATCCTGGCTGATCGCAATACTGACTTTAATCGTGCTTGCATTGATTGGCTGGAATTTATCCAATTCAAATGAAGACACCTCATCACCTGTTTTGGATGAGGGTTATCCTACCTACCAAACACAGGAAGCCACTACCTTTGTTTATGATCCGGAGGGTAAACTGGTTTATAAGCTGGAGGCAGATGATGTTAAGAATTATACAGAAACAAAGCTGACCTGGTTTACCAAGCCGGTATTAACAACTTTTGATGCTAACAGTCAACCCACACCACCACCGGAAACATGGACAGTACAAGCCAATAAAGCAAAACTTACCCATGATAATATGCTCTACTTATATGGCGATGTTCAGGTAGATAGCCTGAACGATGCATCACAGCTTAAACGTATCACAACAGAAAACGCGACCGTCAATCTTGTGACTCAGGACGTGGCATCCGATGATAAAGTCACATTAGAAGGTGTCGGTCTGAAATCTGTTGGTATGAAAATGCGCGGCAATCTGCGAGATAAAACTGCCGAATTGATTGACAAGGTGACAACTCAATATGAGATTCCACATGAAGAACCTAATCCGTAATACCTTTATTGCCAGTACGCTGGTTGCAGTCAGCCTGCCTGCACTGGCACTGAAAGATGATACCAAAAAGCCCATTACCATTGATTCCGCCAGACAATCACTGGATCTGACCGGGAACATTGCCACATTTACGGATAATGTTATTGTAAAGCAGGGTTCAATTGATATTCATGCTGATAAGGTTGTTGTCACCCGTCCTGACGGAGATTCAAAAAAAACGGTTATTGAAGCCTATGGTAATCCGGCAACATTTTATCAATTGCAGGATGATGGAAAACCTATCAAAGGCCATGCCTCGAAGATGCGCTACGAAATGGATAATGAGCTGATTACGCTAACAGGTGATGCTTACCTTGAACAGCTCGACAGTAATATTAAAGGCGATAAAATCACCTATTTAGTGCCGACACAGCAAATGGAAGCCTTTAGCGATAAAGGTAAGCATGTTACCACCGTCCTGTTGCCTTCTCAGTTACAGGAAAAAGGCCCAGGTGTTAACAATACCGGTGCTAACAGCACTGAAGTTCAGAAAAAGAGTAAATAACGACGTATGGCAATATTAAACGCAGACAATCTGGCAAAGTCCTATAAAGGCCGTAAGGTTGTTGAGGATGTCAGCCTGAAAGTCAAATCAGGTGAAATTGTGGGCCTGCTTGGGCCGAATGGTGCAGGTAAAACTACAACTTTCTATATGGTCGTTGGTATCGTGCCACGTGATGCAGGTACAATTACCATTGATCACGAAGATATCAGCCTGCTACCTCTGCATGAACGTGCCCGCCGGGGCATCGGCTACTTACCTCAGGAAGCTTCCATCTTCCGGCGGCTGAGCGTATACGATAACTTAATGGCTGTTCTTGAAATCCGTAAGGATATCAATCAGCAACAACGTAAAGAGCGCGCTGAAGAGCTGATGGAAGAGTTTCATATTTCCCATTTGCGTAACAATCTTGGTCAATCATTATCCGGTGGTGAACGTCGCCGCGTGGAAATCGCCCGTGCTCTGGCAGCAAACCCTAAATTTATTCTGCTGGATGAACCTTTTGCAGGTGTTGACCCAATTTCCGTCCTTGATATTAAAAAGATCATTCAGCATCTGCGGGATTACGGTCTGGGTGTCCTGATTACTGACCATAATGTTCGTGAAACACTGGATGTTTGTGAGCGCGCTTATATTGTCAGTCAGGGGCATCTGATTGCTCACGGCACACCAGAAGACATCCTTAACAATGAACAGGTTAAACGCGTTTATCTGGGTGAAGGCTTCCGTCTTTAAGACTGATTGTCAGTTAAAATTCAGGAAAATAAGCAGTTTAAGAAAAATAGTAGTTAAATAGCAGTTCAAGGGCACTAATACCCAATGGATTTCAAGATGCATCGTGGCGGCAAGGGAGTAAATCCCCAAGAGCATAGATAACTATGTAATTGGGGTAAACGAGCGCAGCCAACAAAAAGGCGGCTTGAAAGACGAAGGGGGATTCAGTTCAGGAGGAAGTGAAAACGCTATGAAGCAAAGTTTGCAACTCAAACTCAGTCAACAATTGACGATGACGCCACAACTTCAGCAGGCAATCCGTTTGTTGCAACTTTCTACACTTGAACTTCAGCAGGAGATCCAACAGGCTTTGGAAACAAACCCCCTGCTTGAACAGGAAGAGACACTTCAGGAAATTGATACTCAGGATTATTCTGATACCGAAACAGCGGTTATGGATACCCGCGAAGCCCTTGAACAAAAAAATATGCCTGAGGAATTACCCCTCGATACCAGTTGGGATGAAATTTACAGCGCAGGCCCATCTTCGGGAATCCGAAATGACTACAGTGCGGATGATTTTCCCGTTTATCAGGGGGAAACCACCCAGACACTGCAAGACTATCTGACGTGGCAGGCTGCGCTGACCCCCTTTACTGAAACCGATGCAGCCATTGCCACCTCAATCATTGATGCTATTGACGAAACCGGCTACCTGACCGCTTCTGTCGAAGATATTCTTATCAGCATCGGCAATGATGAGCTGATGCCGGAAGAAATCGAAGCCGTACTCAAACGTATACAACATTTTGACCCTATCGGGGTCGCAGCTCGTGATTTGCGGGAATGCCTGCTAATCCAGCTTTCGTTGTTGCCGATAGAAACGCCCTACCTGAACGAAGCAAAACTGGTTACTAACAAATATCTTGAACTGTTGGGCAACCGGGACTTCCGAAATTTATTGCGCCAGAGCAAATTAAAAGAAAGCGCACTGAAAGAAGCCATTGCTATCATACAGTCACTGGAGCCACGACCCGGCTTGATGGTAAATACCGGTGAATCCGAATACGTGATCCCCGATGTACTCGTTCAGAAAGAAAATGAACGCTGGCAGGTCAGGCTGAATACAGATAGCATTCCCCGTCTGTGCATTAACCAGCATTATGCGGCACTGGGGCAGCGATCTCAGAGCGAGGATGACAGCCTGTTTATCCGCAATAATCTACAGGAAGCCAAGTGGCTGATAAAAAGTCTTGAGAGCCGCAATGAGACATTACTAAAAGTCAGTAACTGCATTGTGGAGTGGCAACAGGATTTCTTTGAGCATGGCGCAGAGTACATGAAACCACTGGTACTGGCAGATATTGCCTATCAGGTTGATATGCATGAATCTACCATTTCCCGTGTGACAACTCAGAAATATTTGCATAGCCCTCGGGGAATTTTTGAATTGAAATATTTTTTCTCCAGTCACGTTAATACTGATAGCGGAGGCGAAGCCTCTTCTACAGCAATACGGGCACTGGTGAAAAAACTGGTCGCGGCAGAAAACCCGGCCAAACCACTGAGTGACAGTAAACTGACCAGCCTGCTTACCGAACAGGGTATTCAGGTGGCACGTCGGACTGTCGCCAAGTACAGAGAGTCGTTATCCATCCCGCCTTCGAACCAGCGCAAAAAACTGGTTTGAACAATAATGGAGAAGCACACTATGCAACTCAATATCACCGGTCACAATATTGAAATCACTGATGCACTACGCAACATTGTGAATACGAAATGCGGCAAACTGGTTCAATATTTCGATAAGATTAACCTTATTCAGGTCATCCTCCGGGTGGAAAAAGTACAGAAAATCGCTGAAGCCACGGTGCATGTCAATGGAGGTGAGTTGCATGCAAGTTCAGAGCATGAAGACATGTATGCGGCAATTGATGCACTTGTTGATAAACTGACTCGTCAATTGACCAAACACAAAAGTAAATTAAGACAACATTAATAGCTTTCAGACAACAGGGCTGTCATAAGATTTTCACTGTTCTATCTGCAACCAACAAATGGCCTTCAGGCTGCCTGTGCACCTGAAGGCTTAACGCTAATAAACAGTGTCTCAGTACCCGTGTCTGGACTCAGGCATCCGGTATTAACGCCCAAAGCGAATAAAGAAATGAACAACGAAACAGATTTACCACTAAGCTCAGTGCTTTCATCCGAGTGTACGCGTAATAACGTACCCTGTTCGAGTAAGAAGCGCGCCTTAGAGATTATCAGCGAGCTGGCATCAAAGCAGCTTAATTTGCCAGAGAATGCCGTATTTGACGCCATTCTTTCCCGTGAGAAAGTAGGGACAACCGGTATTGGCAACGGGATCGCCATTCCTCACGGCAAACTGGAAGCCGAAGATTCAAATAATGCTGTTGGTGTATTTTTACATCTGGAACAACCGATTACTTTTGATGCTATTGATAATCAGCCTGTTGACTTGCTGTTTGCTTTATTGGTTCCATCTAATCAATGTCAGGTACACTTACATTCACTTTCATTGATTGCAAAGCGTCTTTCAGATAAAAATCTCTGTCGTCGCCTGCGCGCAGCACAAAGTGATGAAGATCTATACAAAATCATTACTGAATAAATAACAATTATAATTACCGTTACAATTGATTGTTGAAAAACAATATACCCGAAAGGTATAAAAAAACGCCGATGGCTCTGATGAGCCACAGAGACACAAAGGGGAGTCATTTCATGGTGCTGATGATAGTCAGCGGTCGTTCTGGTTCTGGTAAATCCGTAGCCCTGCGTGCTCTGGAAGATATGGGGTTCTACTGTGTGGATAATCTGCCGGTAGTACTCCTTCCAGAGCTGGCCAATACACTGGCTGAACGTGATATTTCAGCGGCAGTCAGTATTGATGTACGAAATATGCCGGAATCCCCAGAAATTTTCGAAGAAGCACTGACAAAATTACCGAACAGTTTTTCACCACAGCTTCTGTTTCTTGATGCAGATCGTAACACACTGATCCGTCGTTACAGTGATACCCGTCGTCTGCATCCGCTCTCAAGCAAAAACCTGTCACTGGAAAGTGCCATCGACAAAGAGAGTGATTTACTTGAGCCTCTGCGTTCCCGGGCAGATCTGATTATTGATACTTCTGAGATGTCAGTTCATGAACTGGCTGAAATGCTCAGGACGCGCTTATTGGGCAAACGTGAGCGTGAACTGACCATGGTATTCGAATCTTTCGGCTTCAAGCATGGTATTCCAATTGATGCCGATTATGTTTTCGATGTGCGTTTCCTGCCAAACCCGCACTGGGACCCAAAACTTCGCCCTATGACCGGGTTGGATCGCCCGGTGGCTGCGTTTTTGGATCGTCATACCGAAGTTCATAACTTTATTTACCAGACCCGTAGTTATCTTGAACTCTGGCTGCCGATGCTGGAAACCAATAACCGTAGTTATCTGACAGTTGCCATTGGCTGTACCGGTGGTAAACATCGCTCAGTTTATGTCGCAGAGCAGTTGGCTGATTACTTCCGCTCCCGTGGTAAGAACGTTCAGTCACGTCACCGCACATTGGAAAAACGTAAGTAACCTGAATAAGTAACCTAATAACTATACCCTATGGATTTCAAGATGCATCGCGGCGGCAAGGGAACAAATCCCCGGGAGCATAGGTAACTATGTGACTGGGGTGAATGAGCGCAGCCAACAAAGAAGCAACTTGAAAGACGACGGGTATAAGTAGCCGAATATAAGGCAGGCCATGACCGTCAAACAGAGACTTGAGATTAAAAACCGGCTCGGGATGCATGCCCGGCCTGCCATGAAACTGCATGACCTCGTGCAACAGTTTCAGTCTCAGGTTATTCTGCGCAACAGCAACAATGTTCAGGCTGAAGCTCACAGTGTCATAGCCATGCTGATGCTGGATTCCGAGCAGGGAAGTTATATTGACGTTGAAGCAACCGGAGTTGATGAACAACAGGCTCTGTCAGCTATTGTGGCATTATTCAATTCCGGTTTTGATGAAGAATAAACTTACACAACTTTATCCCCTGTAGCATAGCGTTTCACTATCCCGATTTTCTCCATTTTTTCTCTTTTTTCTCATTCAGTTAATAACACCTGACTTCCTTTCTTCTCTTAATACTGCCTGCCAACCTACAAGAACAGAAACAAACACCATATTTAAAACCAACAAAAGATAAAATAACATTCATATATTCTGATTATAAATACCTGAACAAAGAAATATTGAGAAGATATTTTAATTAGATAGATTAAATGTTCTGACTATTTATAAATAGTCTCCATATGGCAATAAATGTTACATATCAATAATTTAACCCAATGAAATTAGTTTAGAAAAAACTTATCATTAGCGGGATTTAATACACAAAGAATTATATGTACAGTTCATAAACTGGAGATTTACTTCATGCGTTTTAATAAGACTACATTGGCTATCTTTCTTGGACTAACTTTATGTCAGGGAGTAGCTCAGGCAGCACCCGTACTTTCTTTAGATAATACACAGGCAGAACGTATTGCCGCCAGCAACAATGCCTGGGTGGAAATCAACACCACCACTTTCGAAAACAATATCCACACCCTGAAAAAAACGCTGAACAAAGACACCAGAATATGTGCAATTCTGAAAGGTGATGCTTACGGTCATGGTCTCGGTCTACTGATGCCATCAATTATTAAAACCGGAGTACCTTGTGTCGGTATCACCAGTAATGAAGAAGCCCGCATCGTGCGTGACAGCGGTTTCACCGGTCAGCTTGTACGTGTCCGCGCAGCGATGGTAGATGAAATCGAGAACACTCTGAATTATGACATGGAAGAAGTGGTAGGTGATCTGGAAAGCGCCAAAGCCATTGACGCTCTGGCTAAAAAACACGGTAAAGAGATTCGTGTTCATTTAGCGCTGAACACCGGCCTGATGAGCCGTAATGGGCTGGAAATGAAGACTGAGCAGGGCAAACAAGAAGCACTGCAAATTACTCAGTTACCAAACCTGAAACTGGTTGGCATCATGAGCCACCATGCTCTTACTGATCTGGATGTGATCCGCGACAGTATTAAAAATTTCAACGAACAAACGGCCTGGCTGATCAAAGCAGCAAATCTGAAAAGAGACGAAATCACGCTGCACGCCTCCAGCTCATTTGCATCACTGAGCATTCCAGAAGCTCAGTTTGATATGGCTCGCGTTGGCAGCGCACTGTACGGCATACTGCCAGCCAGCCACCCTGAGTTCAAGCCTCTGATTCAGGTGAAAACCCGCGTGGCATCTGTTAAACCATACCCTAAAGGCAATGGTGTCAGCTACGACAATACCTACACCCTGAAACGTGATTCTGTACTTGCTAATCTGCCGGTAGGTTTCTCTGATGGTTTCAGCACTACCATGTCAAATAAAGCTTATGTTCTGATTAACGGTCACCGTGCTCCGGTTGTTGGTCGCGTTTCCATGAACACCGTTATGGTTGATGTCACTGATCTGCCTGAAGTTAAGAGTGGTGATGAAGTCGTGCTTTTCGGTAAGCAAGGTAACGAGGAAATTACTCAGGCTGAGATTCAGAAATGGAGCGGAATGCACATTGTTGAACTGACTTCGATCTGGGGAGAAACTAACCCGAAGATTACCGTCACTGGCTTATAATTTCTAACCTGTCATAATATCTGGCTGGTACTTGTTTCATTAGCAACACCAAACAGTTCGTGATCATGATCTCTTTATTTTCATGGCAGAACAGCCTAATATCACTTTAATCACTTTGAAAATAACACCCCCCTCCTTGCGTTGCGGGGTGTTATTTTGTATTGAGCCTAATTTGGAGCGTGGTATGAAAAAACCAAAAATCATTATTAATGAATTAGATGCAGAACGTTTAGATTCTCTGTTAGAACAGGCGGCATTTGCCAACACCAGCATTGCAGATGCATTGAACGATGAACTGGATAGAGCGGAAATCGTACCGCCGACAGAAATCCCTGCTGATGTTGTTACTATGAACAGTGAAATTAAATTCATTGATTTTAGCAACAATGAGGAACGCATCCGTACTCTCGTTTATCCGGCATCACTACAGGACAGCACAAAACAGCTATCCGTCATGGCACCTTTAGGCGCTGCACTTTTAGGTCTGCGGATTAACGATGAAATCACATGGGAATTGCCGAATGGTGAAAAAACCCGGATAAAAGTATTGGAGATACTTTACCAACCCGAAGCAGCGGGCGAATACCACCGTTAACTCACAGCCAGCCCAGTAGATCAGACTGGCTGTTGTTGATTGAGTATCCCTTATTGACCGGCGATACTCATTTCCGGCAACAGGACTGAACCACACTGAATATTACTGCGTGTTTCAATATCATTACCAATAGTTACCATATTTGCCCACATATCCTTCAGGTTACCTGCGATGGTTATCTCACTGACCGGATACTGAATTTCACCATTTTCGACCCAAAAACCAGCAGCACCACGAGAGTAATCCCCCGTTATTGCGCTGACCCCCTGTCCCATCAGCTCAGTCACTATCAGACCCGTGCCCATTTCCCGTAACAGCCCGTTGAAATCCAGCCCCTGCCCTGCGATATGCCAGTTATGAATGCCTCCCGCATGACCTGTACTTGCCAGACCCAGTTTACGGGCAGAATATGAAGTCATCAGCCACGACTGTAATACACCATCCTTAATAATTTCACGTGGAAGTGTACACACACCTTCACTGTCGAAAGGTGTTGAAGCCAGCCCTCTCAACAAATGAGGCCGCTCTTCAATTGTCAGCCATGAAGGCAGAATTTGTTTACCCAGACTATCCAGCAGGAAAGAAGATTTTCGATAAATACTGCTGCCACTAATTGCGCCGACCAAATGACCAAACAGACCGGTAGCCACCTCTGCGGAAAAGATCACAGGCGCTTTCATCGTTGAGAGTTTACGTGCCCCTAAGCGAGACAATGTACGCTGCGCACTCTCCTGTCCGACCCACTCCGGTGAGTGCAATTCATCAAAGCGACGGTTCACGGTATAGGCATAATCACGCTCCATATTGCCGTTTTGTTCTGCAATCACACAGCTCGAGGTGGAATAACGGCTTGAGCAGTAACTTTGCAACATACCGTGGCTATTACCAAAGACCCGGATGCCATAATGAGCATTAAAACTGCCACCTTCAGTATTGGTAATGCGCTGATCTGCCTGTAATGCCGCCTGCTCTGCACGGGCTGCCAGTTCAATCGCCTTATCAGCATCCAAATCAGCCGTGTGGAACAAATCCAGATCAGGGGCTTCAAACGCCAGTAATTCTTTGTCTGCCGGGCCTGCACAAGGATCAGGCGAAGTATAACGGGCAATATCAATAGCGGCTTGTACTGTACGGGCAATAGCTTCTGGACTTAAATCGGTAGAAGATGCGCTGCCTTTGCGCTGCTGGTTATAAACAGTGATCCCCAATGCACCATCACTGTTAAATTCTACATTTTCAACTTCACTGAAACGGGTACTGACGCTGATCCCCGTTGTTTTATTCACAGCAACTTCCGCAGCATCGCAACCTGCTTTCGCTAATTCCAGAGCGTGAGAAACAGCTTCTTCCAGTTGCTTGCGCTGCTCCGTAATTTGTTGATTGGTAACTATCATTAATTAACCATAACCATTTAAATTAAAAGGGAATTTATCAGGGAAAGTGCTATATTCCGGCTTTCAGTATCAATGCCGAGTGGTAATCAGACAATTTTCCCAGTTACAATAGACAATATTAGAAGATGTTAACACCCACCGGGAAATAGGTCATGTTCCAAAGTGCACCTAACTACACAATGAGGCTTGAAATCCAAAGTGTATATCCGGCCTTTTTAGAAGGAAAACAATTATGGCAAAACAGCCTGAAGACTGGCTCGACAATTATCCTGCTGAAGAGGAAGAAGAAGAGATAATCTGGGTCAGTAAAAGTGAAATCAAGCGGGATGCGGAGGAACTCAAAAAACTGGGCGCAGAGCTGGTTGAACTGAGCAAAAGCGAACTGGAACGTATTCCATTGGATGAAGATTTGCTGGCCGCTATTGAACTGGCACAAAGAATCAAGCGTGAAGGCCGCCGCCGTCAGTTACAGTTAATCGGCAAAATGTTACGTGCCCGCGATCCGGAGCCGATTACTACCGCTCTGGATAAACTGAAAAACCGGCATAATCAGCAGGTTGTAGTACTGCATAAACTGGAAGAGTTGCGGGATAAATTGCTGGAAAGTGACAATGCGTTTGAAGAAGTTGTGACTCTCTATCCACACACCGACCGTCAGCAACTGCGGACGCTAGTGCGTAATGCCAAAAAAGAGAAAGCAGCAAATAAACCACCAAAATCCTACCGACAGATTTTTCAGTATTTGAAAGAACTATCTGGAACAGTATAATATTCAGCCCGCCATCTCTTTAAGAAATGGCGGTTATTTAAAAAAACGTAAAACATAACAATATTATTTCAAAGGGGATTTTAAAGGAATAGACATCTCATGGCGGAAAATATTATTTTTATCAAATATATTTTTCACTTCAATCAGTTCGTTAGAAATTTTCTCACCGTAATAGAGTGTTAGCCAATACTGATCTATAAAGTTCTGCCCACGACCGAGGTATTTCATATCAGTATCTGGATAATTTATATAACACCCCTGAAATGATCCATAGACTTCATATGGCTTTCCCTTAGATTCTTTAAAAACTCTAGAGTAAACATCCCGTAGCCACTTGACACAATCGTCGCTCAGGTTGGGATCCCTCCAATAACTTTGAAATTGTAATTTAAGTAGAGAGCTTCTTTGATAAACCGATGTTTCCTGATTTTTATCAGCCTGATTTATACAGCCACCATATGAATCTATCTGTATTAAAGCCTGTTTAACATTGGATTTACCTGTATCATATACTAAGTCTTGATACATTCTAACTAATCCTAAATATGGAAATTCGCCTTTTTGATAGGCTGATTTGTATTTTCCATATTGATTTTCGCCAGAACCATTAATAGTCTGAGTTAAATACAGCCAGTCCATCACCTTAACAGGTAATCCTGTCAAGTTATTATTATCATCATAAAACTGACTTAAAGATATTTTTCCCGGCTTTTTTTCTAATGGCCCATGTATTGTGGATAAATCTACTGATTCATAAGTATAAAGATTACCATTTGCAGCCGTATTCATAGTCTTAATAAAATCTAATAACGGAGCATCATTTTTCCCTGTCGTATAAAAACCATCCTTTCCGGTATATTGAATAATAAGTTCAATATCGCCTGTGGCTTTATGTTGAAGTTTTAATAAAGAAAACAACCCCCCATTGCATTTAGTTTCATCTTCGTCATTCCAATATTGGTCATTATCTTTAAACCATGAAAAATAGGCATTAACGAATTTACTAAATACATTTTTATCGGAAATTTTATCCCACGGATAAGTTATCCTGATCAACCCGGCAGTACTTGGGGCATCAGGAAGATCTTTAAAGTAATAATTCAGGATAATACCAAAATTACCACCACCAGCACCACAACAGGCCTTAAATAATTTTTTATGATCCCCATTATGGCTATATTTACTGACATGAATCGTTTTAAAAATCTCCTGCTCATCAGGAACAATAATGTCAATACCCGAAAGCCAGTCAACCGTTAGACCATGTTTTCGCGAAAGTAATCCGTATCCACCTCCTGTAATATGCCCTCCTAAACCGACAGAATAACAGGAACCTCCTGGTATTGTTTTCCCTGATGCTTTATAGAGATTTAAATAACTATCCCAGTTTTGATTTCCCGCCGCAACTTTAAAAGTATATCTTATCGCTTCGTCACCACTATCATATTCAGAATGAATTCCTGCAAGAATATTATATTCAAAACCAGATAGCCCTCCTATATCAATAATAACCGTATCCTGTTCATTTTCATTACCTCTGAAGGTATTATTACTGACAAACCCCTCATAACAATGCCCCCCACTGCGAACGGTAATTCGTTGCCCATCATTATATGCCTGAGCTGCTGTTTCGACCACATCATTTTCATGATCACAAATGTAAATTCCGTGAACACTATTATCTTTATCAGGCCACCTAAGATTAAATCCTTTTTTTACTGCACTATATTGAATATCTTTCTTAGTTACATACTTTATTGGCATTATTACCTCCTGATGAAATCATTTTTATTGAAAACAATAGAATAATCTTAATAATTTCAGGATATTTATTCTCACGATAAAATTAATTATTTAAAGATAATAATTATTCAATATAAATATAATGATTCCGTTTTCATACATTCAAAAATAACGCAGACAGGTTGTTTTTTGAACATAACTTTCCTTTGCTTAATAACATCACATTGACCAAGGCCAAATTATTTAATTTTTTGTTAATATTTCCCATATTTATAATACAATCAGTCTACAATATAAAATTATTTATCCGTACCCTCAGACTTATAAAAGGATATTTTTAAATGCCATTAATTATTATTCCAGATGATTATCAATCTGCAACAAAACAGATTCAGGCTTTATATCAAAACAGTGATTTTGAAGTTATCAGCCTCGGTGCCATTGATCGCGATCCAAAAGCCGATGAGCTGTTATCAAAGGCTGATGCACTCATTCTGATCCGTGAAAGAACATTAATTAATGAGGAATTTTTGTCTAAGACACCTAATTTAAAACTGATTAGTCAAACGGGCAAAGTGGCTTACAATATCGATCTGGAATTGTGCAAACAGCGGGGAATCGCTGTTGTCGAAGGTACTGGCTCTCCTGTTGCCGCAGCAGAATTAACCTGGCTGTTGATTCAAAGTTCCATCCGTAAATTCGTTGTGTTAGTCGAGGCGATGAAGCAAGGCCACTGGCAGACTGAACTTGGTGATACTGTAGCCGGTAAGACCCTTGGTATTCTCGGCTATGGAAAAATAGGCCAGATGGTTGCCGGATATGCACGCGCATTTGGTATGAAGGTTCAGGTATGGGGTTCAGAACGCTCGCGGGAACAGGCTCGTCAGGATGGTTTGATTGTTCCTCACTCACGGGAAGATTTCTTTAAAACATCGGATGTTATTACCCTGCATCAGCGTCTGGTTAAAGAAACGACAGGTAATGTCACATTTGTTGATCTTACCCATATGAAAAACAGTGCGGTATTAGTGAATACAGCCAGATCTGCGCTGATAGAAGCTGGAGCGCTGGAGAAAGCCCTCGATGTGGGTACTCCGGGTTTTGCTGCATTGGATGTTTTTGATGTGGAACCGATTTGGGATGCCAGCCACACACTATTAGGACGGGATAATGTTCTGTGTAGTCCGCATATTGGCTATGTTACAAAAAGCTGTTATGACATCTATTTTGACAGTGCATTTAAGAATGTTGAGAAATATTTTTCTGGCGATGAAAGCCATGTTGTTAATAAATAACGGATGAATCTCCATAAAAACGCCGCTACATTGACTGAAATGTAGCGGCATAATGAGAAGGAAGAAATTAATTCACCACATTAAACTGTAGCTCTCCTTCCAACTCTTCTTCGGCTTCTTTAAATAAAAGCACCAATGCTGCAAAATGTGGCTGTTTCTGCACATCCAGATGGATAAAGGAAATATCAACAGGCAACTCAATTTCACTTGTTACCGCATCCCATAGAGCATCCAGATTAGCACCGAAATAGTCGCTAAGTTCGAAACGCTCCTTGAACTGATTATAGAAAGTTGCTAAATCAGGGATATGGTCAAAATCGAATTCCACTTTTTTCATATGATCATTCCAGCCTTGTGAAATTGTTATAATGATCAAGCGTCAGGTAGATAAGACCATCGCTAGAATAGATTAATCGGTCACTACCCCGATGCCCACAGTTATAATTCACATCTGCTTCAAACCACTGGCGTCCGGCTTCATCGGGTAGCTTATGTTCACGGTTGGTGAACCGATCCCCACCAATGGCTTTTCCCGGTATAACTTCACATAAATTCCCTTTACGAGGTTCCCAGCCAAGCTGACGGGCCTGTTTTTTCGTAATGTAATAATCAGGCAATTTGTGATGCTGATGCAGATAATCCACAACCCGGTGCTGTTCAGTCAGAACATCAATCTGCTGAGAGGCGCTCTCTTCTGCTACTACCGTATTTTTTGGTGTATCTTTACCACCGGGTAGCCCTGTATCTTTCATAAAAACAATCAAGATAACAGCCAGAAGCAGCAATAAACCTATCTGTGCGCTCTTTTTCATAACGACCTCTATACACTTCGTCTTTCAAGCTGCCTCTTTGTTGGCTACGCTCGTTCATCCCGGTCACATAGTGATCTATGCTCCCGGGGATTGACTCCCTTGCCGCCGCGATGCATCTTGAAACCCATTGTGTATACACTTAATTGATTAAATCACTCAAAAAAGTGTCAAGCTGTTCCGCCTACGGTCAGGTTATCCAGTTTCAATGTAGGCTGCCCAACTCCTACGGGAACACTTTGACCCTCTTTACCACATACACCAACACCTTTATCAAGGGCTAAATCATTACCAACCATTGAAATCTGCTGCATCGCCTCAATACCTGAGCCAATCAGAGTTGCACCTTTTACCGGTTTGGTGATCCTGCCATTTTCAATCAAATACGCTTCTGATGTTGAGAATACAAACTTACCTGATGTGATATCCACCTGACCACCGCCAAAGTTCGGCGCATACAGGCCACGATCAACACTGGCAATGATTTCTTCTGGTGTAGAGTTACCCGCCAGCATATAGGTATTAGTCATACGTGGCATAGGCAAGTGAGCATAAGATTCACGACGCCCGTTCCCCGTCGGAGCGGCTCCCATCAGACGTGCATTAAGTTTGTCCTGCATGTAACCTTTTAAAATGCCGTTCTCAATCAGAACATTGTATTGTCCCGGAACGCCCTCATCATCAATAGATAATGAACCACGGCGGCCTTCAATCGTACCATCATCAACCACCGTACAGAGTTCAGAGGCAACTTTCTGCCCAATCTGCCCAGAGAAAACCGATGTGCCACGACGGTTGAAATCACCTTCCAGACCATGACCAACCGCTTCATGTAATAAAACACCCGGCCAGCCTGCGCCCAGTACAACCGGCATTGTTCCCGCCGGAGCAGCAACAGCAGAAAGATTCACTAATGCCATACGAACCGCTTCACGGGCAAACTGTTCTGCCAGTGTCTGTCCGTCAGTCGCTTGCAGAAAATATTCATAACCATAGCGGGCACCGCCACCACTGGAGCCACGCTCGCGTTTGCCATCTTCTTCGACCAATACACTGACAGAAAGACGCACCAGCGGACGAATATCAGCAGCCAGTGTGCCATCTGTTGCAGCAACCAATACCTGTTCATAAACGCCGCTCAGGCTGGCATTAACTTCCTGTACTCTCTGGTCTTCCGCACGGGCAATTTTATCCACATGATGCAGCAGGGCGATTTTATCTTCCCTACTCATGCTTTGCAGCGGATCTACCGTCGGATACAAAGCATGATGTGTTACGGCTCCCAGTGTATGTGCAGTGCCATTTCCCATTTCTCTTACAATACTGCGCGCCGCCTGAGCACTTTGCTGCAAAGCATTCAGGGTGATCTGATCAGCATAGGCAAAACCGGTTTTCTCTCCGCTGACTGCCCGGACGCCTACCCCCTGATCAATATTATAGGAGCCATCTTTGATGATGCGATCTTCCAATACCCATGTTTCGTGGTAGCTGGACTGGAAATAGAGATCAGCATAATCGAGGCGGCGTTCTGCCAGTTGCCCCAATACAGAAAACAAGTCGTTATGATTCAGGCCATTGTTAGTCAGTAAATGTTCACTGACATCAGTTAAACTCATAGTGTCTACTCTTTATCTAAATTTGTATTCTTTTTTATCAAAGAAGTCAGTTGTGGACGGAAGCGATTATGTTTCACTACTCTGATTTGTTCACGCATGAGAGTCAGACTGTCCCGCCGGATATTGAGCTGTAATGCGCTGACACTCAAAGAATTTTTCTTGATAATTTCACCCCAGCCGCTCACCGCCATCGAGTGCCCCCATGTTCTGCGGGTACCGTGCACACCGACCTGTGCAGGAGCCAGTATGATACATTGATTCTCAATTGCGCGGGCGCGCAAAAGTGGCTCCCAGTGCGCTTTCCCCGTCAGTCGGGTAAAAGCGGCTGGCACAGAAATCAGTTCTGCGCCCTGCTCCCGCAGCGCCTGAAACAGGCCGGGAAAACGCAGATCATAGCAGATAGTCATACCCAAACGGCCCACAGGTGTATCAACAACCGTGATGTGCTCCCCACGTTGATAAATGGAGGATTCGTTATAAGAACCGTGTTCATCCTTGATATCGACATCAAACATATGGATTTTGTCATAACGGGCGCGGATTTCACCCTGATCATCAAATAATAAGCTACTGCTGGTAATACGGTTCGGATCTTCCCGGCTGATCATCGGCATTGAGCCAATCAATAACCAGATACCATAATGCTGTGCGAGTTCACGCACTGCCTGCTGTAACGGGCCTTCTCCCTGCTCTTCTGCATGTTCGCGATAAGCATCAGCATCTGCAAACAGCAGGGCGTTTTCCGGGGTCAGAACCAACTTGACAGTTTTAGGTAATTGCTTAATTTGCTGTTCAATTTGCGCTAAATTATGTTTGATGTTTGTACCACTGCATAATTGTAAGAGTGCAACATTGACATTTCTCATGACCCTTTATTCTCCTTAAGCTGACGTAAGACTTCATCAATTTTAGGTTGTTCCAGACTACCTGTTAGCCGATAGCGAATGACTGAGATCTTGCTCCATAACGGGCCTAACACTTTCGCCGCAGCAAACACCGCAGCACCTGCCATAGGGTTAACTGCAAAAGCTGTCGCCACGCCTACGGTTGCTGAGATTTCCGGCGTGATAACCAACTCCATGTTGAGCTGACGCTGAATAAAGTTTATCTGGCCTTTTGCATCAATATCCGCTTCCAGCCCATCAATATGGAAATTATCGGTATGCATAACCCCATTTTTTAGCTGTGCATCGCCACGTATAGAATCAAAGTTAAAATCATCACTGAATGTGTCACTGAAATCCAACTGTAATTTACGTAACAGAGCATCAAAGCTGACCAGCCTCAGCAATTGCCCTGCTCTGCCAGCGCCCAGTTTAGCTATTGCGCCTTTCCCCAGCGCTCCCGTCAGGCTGCCATTGAGCGTTTTGATATCGGGAGTCCACGGCGTATCCTTCCAGTTCAGATCAAAATCAAACTTAAATGGGGCGCCTGTAATGGGAACAACAAGCCCGAGATAGGCTGCCATATCATCGAAACTTCCCCCTGATATCTGGCCTTTAGCCCAGGTATAGTTTCCTGCATTACTTTCACGCCAATGACCGGATAATGTCAATTTACCGGCACTATTTTCTACCCGACCATCAGTCAGTACCAGTGAATTGCCTTCCGGTTTTACTGTGCCTGAAATCTTTCCGATATTTAATCCGGCCAACCAGCATTCATTACATCTCACATTAAGCGTTGGCCAATGGCTCAAATCATATTTTGGCTTATCCATTGTGGTTGAAGTCGGCGAGTTATTATCATCAGCAGAGTGACCCGGCAACATCGGATTATAATAGAGATAATTAAGCGCTCCCTGCCATATCCCATCGGTATAAATCCGCAAATCACCGTCAATTTCTGCTCCAAGCGCATTAATATGCAAACTATCAAATTGCTCGGTAATACTCAGTATAAGATTATGCCAACGCTGTCCGCCGATATCCAAAGCGGGGGTTGTTATTTCAAATGATTCAGGCCACCTGAACGCACCACCCGTTCCAGATTGTTTTCCCAGTGTTCCAAACAGTGCCAGCCATTTATCCCCCTCAATATCGGGCAAGTTAAGCACCAGCCGTGATTTTTCAGGTAACGCCGGTATGCCACTATTGTCCGTCTTCAGAATACCACGCTGTAAACGGGTATAATCTTTCCCCAGTAACCATTGGCTGTTGAACCTATATCTGTCCCCTAATGAACCCGTAAGCCGGAACTGATTAGTATCTCCTTCGGCCTGAATATTGATGTCATTCAATTCCTGCAAAGATGCTGTTTCCAGCCCGTTCAGTGTACTGTTGATGTGTGACAAATCAGCGTTTATTGCAACCTGATATTTTGCCCCCGGCTGCGATGATTCATGTTGTAAAACTTCATCGTGCGAAGGGATAGTAACATTCACTTTTCCCTGCCAGTTGAGCTGCCCCGATAGCTGATGACGAATTTCTGCCGGTAATTCCGGTAGTGTTGCCACAGGCCAGCCAGCATTCAGATCGATATTGACCTGATAATGTTCCGGTAAATCCTGCGTCGTAAACCGCAATGATAAAGGATGACCAAACCAGTCCGTGGCGAGGCTATCACTTTGCAAGTCACCGTTATCAAAACGAAATTTCCCGCTAAGATGCTCCATTCTGCTGTTCAGTGGCTTAATAAACAGTTCCGTGTCTTTCAACGCCACCTCGCCACGGGCAGCAGTTGTGCCATCAGCCAGATCGATATCCAAGTGAAGCCTGCCATCAACCTTGCCACTAATCTGTAAATTATCCAGCGCACTTCCGACTGTTTCAGACAATGAACTGCGATGAAAATACTCGTGAATATCTTTCCCGTCTCCGGCGATTTCAGCATCAATTAAAAGTTTTTCTTTATTGTAATCAGAAATCACCGCAGAGATCCGGGAGGCATCAACGTTACCCAGTTTCGCTTTATCTGCCTGTATCCATAATCCGTTATTGCGGAAATTAAGGTTAACATTCAGGTCAAACAGGGCTGGCCAATCAGGTTGGTACTGAAATGTTGCGTTGCGCAGAGGAACCCATACCTGAAACTGACCATTGTTATGCATGAAGGGGAAGTCATGAGGATTACCCTGAAAAATCAGCGTGGCATTATCTACTTTTCCCTTAATTAACGCTGCCGTCAGATAATTTGTCAGCGATTCTCCCAACAGGGGTTTGGGAAAATAACGCCATGCTTCGCCAGCGTCATCAAGGCGGACTCCTGCCAGCATTTCCAGCATCGGCGGTTTATTCGGGGGTTCTGTATAATTAAAATCACCATTAACCCACAATGAATTGGCCTGTACATCCAGCCCCTGACTCCATATTTTCAAACCATCCTGATCATTTTTCCATTCGATTTTCCCTGCCCCACTGGCAATATCGAAGGGTGCCTGAAACATTGTCCGGTAATCAATACGGCTGTTTTTCAATTCAAAGATGAAGTTTCCTTTCTGCTTATTACCCACCAGCATGCCGCTAAAATCATTAACTGAAGGCAGTTCGTTCCAGCGAGACCAACTGACATCCTGCCATTTGGCAGCAATATTCATGCTGTCAGCCAGTTCAGGCGTGACATCAAGGGCAAAGCTGTGAATTATTCCTTTTGGCTGCCGGTGCTGCCAGTCATTGACGATCTCAGGAGTCACAGACGAAATGACCGGCAACATACCATTCAGCCGTTCAAGCTGAATATTTTCAGCACGAATACGCCAGTGATCTTTGCCCTGATATTGCTTGGCCTTTGTAATATATAAAGCGGCAATACGGCCTGCGGGCCACTGTTCACCATTAGTTTTCAGGCTTTCCAGAGTCGGAATATCGAACAGCCACCCTTCTCCCTGACGACGCATTTGCAAAAGTAAGTCATGAACGGTGAGTTGATGTTTTTCAGCCCCCACATGCCAGTTGGCATGCCCGCGCTTAAGTTGTAAATGCCCGCTCTCGATTCTGCCGTTTTTCAGGGTAAACCAGTTCGCCAGACTAAAACGGGCATTTTCCAGCCCGGTACTGTCTTTTAACCATCGGCTGAACCACAACCGCATATCAATATCGTCAGCCTGTAGATAAATAGTGCCGCTATCTAAAACACGGTTAATATCTTTCAGGTCAAACTTAATCTGGACAACACCTTCCTGCCCATTAATCGAAGACAGGTTAATATGCCCCTCGGCACGATGGCGGTTGTCTTTATTCAGCCATGCCAGCTGCGGCAATACCAGCGTGACTTTCTCTCCCGATGGCGTCGGGAAAGTCAGGCTGCTGTCATGCAAATCAAAATAATTAAAACGTTCGAGAAACAGGGAAGATAACTTGTCTGGTTTGGGGAACTGGTGTTCACTTTCGCCGTCAAACAACGGCTTATCATAATCAACCTGAAGCTGATAAAAAGAGAGGTCACGGAAATGCCAGCGTCGTTGTAACAACGAGCGCCAGACATCCAGAGAAAGCATCACTTTCTTCGCTTTAATGTCGGTTTCTTCGGTTGTTGCGTGAAGATCCCGGATTTCCAACTGCGGGCCAAATGGCTCCCAGCTACCGCTGATATAGCCTATATTGACGGAAACATCTGTCACGGCTGAGATCTGGCGGGCCAGTTGCTGGCGATAATCATTAATGTGAGGCAGGAAAAAACGTAACCCGCTGACAAACAAAGCCACAATGATAATGATTATTGCGGCTGTCGCTAATAATATCCCGAGCAGTCGCCTCACTCATTTCTCCTTGATTGTCAGCACGCTATTTACTCAAAAGGTTTATACACTTCGTATTTCAAATTGCCTCTTTGTTGGCTACATTCGGTCACATCATCACAACATCAAATTGTTCCTGACTGTAGAACTGTTCAGCCTGTACTTTTACCGGCTTCCCAACAAAGATCTCCACCTCAGCCAGAGCATGAGCGTGTTCCCCTTTCAGGGATTCACTCACGGCATGGGAAGAATAGACCAGAAAACGATCTGCATTAATGGCACGATGAACACGGACAATTTCCCGTAAAATTTCATAACATACCGTTTCAACCGATTTCACTGTGCCGCGCCCCTGACAAGTCGGGCAACTGTCACATAAAATATGTTCAAGGCTTTCCCGGGTGCGTTTACGTGTCATTTCCACCAGCCCAAGCTGAGAAAAACCATTAATGGTCGTTTTTACGCGGTCTTTACTGAGTGCCAGCTCCAAAGAAGCCAGTACACGGCGGCGGTGTTCCCCATCCCCCATGTCGATAAAATCGATGATAATAATCCCGCCCAGATTACGCAGCCTCAACTGACGGGCAATTGCCTGAGTCGCTTCAATATTAGTATTAAAGATAGTCTCTTCTAAATTCCTGTGCCCAACAAAAGCGCCGGTATTAATATCAATGGTCGTCATGGCTTCGGTTTGATCAATAATCAGATAGCCACCCGACTTTAATTCTACTTTGCGCTCCAGTGCGCGCTGAATTTCATGTTCCACACCGCAGAGATCGAATATGGGCTGATTGCCCTGATAATGTTCCAGTTTAGCGGTCATTTCAGGAATGTATTCATCAATAAATTCCTGAACCTGCAAATAAGTCTGGCGGGAATCAACCCGGATGCGGTCAAGAGAATCTCTGGCAAAATCACGTAAAATACGCTGCGCTAATGCCAGCTCACCATATACTTTAGTTTTAGTGATATTCCGTTTTTTACGTTCAATGACCTTGCCCCACAGGCGCTTCAAAAATGCAGCATCCTGCGCAATTTCCTCTTTTCTTACCCCTTCTGCGGCAGTGCGGATAATAAACCCGCCATGTTCATCACAATAATCCATCACGATGGATTTCAGACGATCACGCTCTTCTGCGCTCTCAATTCGCTGAGAAACACCAACATGGGAAGCCCCCGGCATAAAAACCAGATAACGTGAAGGCAGAGTGATATCGGTTGTCAGACGTGCCCCTTTAGTACCGAGAGGATCTTTGACAACCTGAACAAGCAGATCCTGCCCCTGACTGACCAGTTGAGCAATATCTCTGACGTTAAAGTTTTTCCGTTCCTCACCGGCGATACATTCCGTGTGAGGCATAATATCTGAAGCATGCAGAAAGGCGGCTTTTTCCAGCCCGATATCAACAAAAGCCGCCTGCATACCGGGAAGAACCCGGCTGATACGGCCTTTATATATATTACCGACGATTCCCCGTTTAGCTTCCCGTTCGATATGAACTTCCTGCAAAATACCGCCATCAACATAAGCAACGCGCGTTTCGGATGGTGTTACATTGACTAATAACTCTGCTGTCATGAGTACTCCTTCCCATCAGCTAACGCTAAAAACCGTGTGATTAATTCATACGTTTCCACCAGTGGCAAGCCGACAACAGCATGGTAACTGCCGTTAACCTTTCTGACAAAACAACCGCCTTTACCCTGAATACCGTAAGCGCCGGCTTTATCCATTGGTTCCCCAGTTGCAATATATTCCTGTATTTCACGCTGAGATAAATGGCGAAATATCACATCTGTAATGACTAACTCACTTAAGATATGCTGACTGTTCGATAAAGCAACAGCCGTTATGACCTGATGATGCTGGCCTGATAACGCCTGTAACATTTCAGCTGCATGTTGTTCATTATGGGGTTTTTCCAGAATACGATTATTCAGCACAACAATCGTATCAGCGCCCAGAACAGGGAAGTCGTCCGGTGCAATTGCCACACCCGCTTTTGATTTTTCTCTGGCTAATCGTTCGACATACTGCTGCGGAGACTCTCCTTCCTGCCATTTCTCTTCAACCTGTGGTGTCAGGATCTGAAAATTAAAATCCAGCAGTGCCACCAGCTCACGCCGCCGTGGTGAGCCAGAAGCCAAGTAAAGAGTTTTCATAGTGAGTCATCCTTTATCAGTTCATTTAAAAGCGGTTCATTTATATAAAAGCTGTTCATTAAAAAGTAGAACCCGCCTTTAACGAACTGAAAATTGACGGCGGATTTTCCGCATTAATAAGAATAGCCAGGGCCAGAGAATACCATTGACCAGGCCATTCCAGAATACTTCCGAATGGAAAACCGTCTGTAGAACCAGCACATGCGCCAGAAAAACACAGAGGTTTATCAATGTTGAGAGTACCATCACAATGAGTGATTGTTGCCAGAGTGCCATATTGCGAATGAGCTGAAATTTGAACGCAACCAAAAAACTCACGAGGCTAAAAGCCAGTGCATGCGCACCAAGGATACTGCCCTGTAATAAATCAATCAGAATACCCAGAATAAAACCAGTACCGACACTGACACGATGGGGAATCGCCAGCAGCCAATAGATGAGGCATAGCACAGGCAAAGTCGGCCGGAATATATCGACTTGTTCCGGCCACGGCATACTCTGCAAAACCATTGCTATCAAAAAAGATAACCAGACTACCCAGAGGCCACGCCCTTGATACTGACTCATCGGCGGTTCTCCGTAACGAGTGGTTTATTACCTGACGGGGGAGCCGGAGATAGCTGTTTGGTTACTGGCTTATTTCCATTGCCTTCTCCGCCTGAACCCTCTGGCAAAGAATGAGGGTTTTCATCCGCCGGATTTGGTAACACCTGTGGCAACATCTGCATCATTCGCTCATTTGCGGCCCGGTATACTTCGGAAGGCGGCAACGGTTCAGATGGGTTATTATCCGCCCCCCATAACAACAGAAGATAACGCAGGCGACGTAATTCAGCTAAAGGACGGGCGTGAATAACAGTATGAGCGCGCTGGTTGTCTATCCTGACAGAAGAAACTACAGCGACGGGATACCCCTCCGGGAATCGCCCTCCCAGACCCGATGTCACCAGTACATCACCGACACGGATATCCGTGTCACTCGGTAAGGGTTCAAGGTGCAGATCATCGGTACAGCCTGTGCCACCGGCAATCACCCGAATATCATTGCGTAATACCTGAACCGGCAGGGCGTGAATCGGATCGCAAATCAGTAACACCCGGCTACTTAGCTGGCTGACTGAAACGACCTGCCCGACAACACCCCGATCACTGATAACCGGCTGCCCTTCATAAACCCCATCTTTCGCGCCTTTATCAATAACAATTTGATCGCGATAAGGGTCCAGACCACGGGCGATCACCTGCGTCACCATCATGTGTTCATCACGGCGCAAGGGTGAACCCAGTAATTCTCGTAAACGGGCATTTTCATGTTTCAATTGGCCCAGAAGTAACAATTTACTGTCCTTCAACTGCAATTCATTACGCAGGGAATAATTTTCCAATTCGAGATGTTTACGGGCAGTCAAAGAATCAGAAATACCATCTAAAAACTGGCGGGGACCGTTGGCAAGAAAATAAAAAGGACTCACTGCCGTATCCATATGACTACGGATTTTATTAAAAAAATCAAACCTGCTGTCTACCAAAACCAGAATAATGGCAATAACAACAGCAAAAAAGAGTCGTAATTGTAGGGAAGGCCCTCTGCTGAAAATTGGCTTCATAAGTTGCGCATTATTGAGCGGTTTCGCGTCATAAACAATGAAAGAGTCATAAACGATACACTTCCGGATAAACAGCAAGGAGGCACCGATAAAAACGCCCCCCAGCTCGCAGAGTTACTTTCAGTCTTCGCTGAATAAATCACCACCGTGCATGTCGATCATTTCCAGTGCTTTACCGCCACCTCTGGCAACACAGGTAAGTGGATCTTCCGCCACAATAACGGGAATGCCGGTTTCTTCCATCAGCAGGCGATCAAGATTGCGTAACAGTGCTCCACCACCAGTCAGCACCATGCCCCGTTCTGAAATATCAGAAGCCAGTTCTGGCGGACACTGTTCCAGTGCAACCATAACGGCACTGACGATGCCTGTCAGCGGCTCTTGCAGAGCTTCCAGAATTTCATTGGAATTCAGTGTAAAACTGCGCGGTACACCTTCAGCAAGGTTACGGCCACGTACTTCAATTTCCCGGACTTCATCTGTCGGGTAAGCAGAACCGATCTCATGTTTAATACGTTCTGCTGTCGCTTCACCAATCAGTGAACCGTAGTTGCGGCGGACATAGTTAATAATCGCTTCATCAAAGCGATCCCCACCAATACGGACAGAAGAGGAGTAAACAACACCATTGAGGGAGATAACGGCAACTTCAGTTGTACCACCACCGATATCAACAACCATAGAACCCGTTGCTTCAGAAACAGGTAAACCCGCACCGATTGCGGCTGCCATGGGTTCTTCAATTAAAAAGACTTCACGGGCACCAGCACTTTGTGCTGATTCCTTAATGGCCCGGCGTTCAACCTGTGTTGCACCGACCGGCACACAAACCAGTACACGCGGGCTTGGGCGCATAAAGCTGTTGTTATGAACCTGTTTAATAAAATGCTGCAACATTTTTTCCGTGACATAAAAATCAGCAATAACACCATCTTTCATTGGACGGATGGCTGCGATATTGCCCGGAGTACGCCCCAACATCTGTTTTGCTTCCAGCCCTACGGCTGCAACGCTTTTTGGTGAACCGGCCCTGTCTTGTCGGATAGCAACAACAGAGGGTTGATCCAAGACAATTCCCTGACCTTTGACATAAATAAGGGTATTGGCAGTACCCAAGTCAATGGACAAATCATTGGAAAACATGCCACGAAATTTCTTTAACATAACGAAAGGATAATCCTGCAAGCTGGGGACGGATGTTTTCCGTCTACTCTACCAACCACATGAAGCAGCGACAAGGCGCATCATTCACTAACTTTTACTACTTCAATGAAAGTGGCTACGTTATTCACATCAGAAACACGATATTCTACGTTACTTTTTTCTGACAGAGCAGAAAAAAACTGCATAAAAATGGGTTAATTCGACCAATAACCCGGTCACTGAACCTTAAAATGTCCAAATGTCCTAAAAACCAACATTATAGTGTATATAGTGCGTCCCGCGATGTTCCTGATTCACTTTTTCTATGTTGACCTATAATGATTTCAGCAAGTTCAACAAAAATTAATTTTTTCTCAAATATTTTGATTTTCCTTGCTATCACAGCTAAATAATCCCGACCAAAAAACTCATTAAATATCAATGATCTCTTCAGAGACTGAAAGGGAAATCGTTCTTCGTCGATATTATAAGCTTATGATCGGTAGATAAATCTGTTGATTATTGAGCCAACAAGATATAAAAAAAGATATTATTAATTAATGAATTATAAATATCGTAATTATTATCATGGATATTTTATTCTTTCATCATGCTATCCCGAATAAAATAAGGAGTCGCTGTTTTGCGACTACTCATCACAATATTGCAGACTGCCCGTTTCTGCATTTTCAATTTTATCTATATTGAGAGTGTCACAAAAAATCAAATTATAAGAGTCAGATGGTGTCAGACATAAAATCTTCAAAGGGAGAAAATATGAAAGCGTTATTGCTTGAACAGCACGATACATTATCAGCTTCTATTCAGGATATTGAGACCGCTCAACTTCCGCCCGGTGATGTCACCGTCGATATTCACTGGTCAGCCCTCAACTATAAAGACGCACTTGCTATCACCGGCAAAGGGAAAATCATCCGTCAATTTCCGATGATACCGGGGATCGACTTTTCTGGTGTTGTTCACCACTCGGAAGATCCGCGCTTTCACGTTGGTCAACAGGTTTTATTAACCGGCTGGGGCGTAGGTGAAAATCATTGGGGCGGGCTGGCAGAGCAGGCCAGAGTCTCCGGTGAATGGCTGACACCATTGCCAGAAGGGTTAAGTACCAGACAGGCCATGATTATCGGTACAGCCGGTTTTACCGCCATGCTATGTGTTATGGCGCTGGAACAAGGAGGGGTAACACCTGAAAGCGGTGAAATTGCAGTCACAGGTGCCAGTGGTGGAGTAGGCAGTACAGCGATTACTCTTCTCTCTCTTCTGGGTTACTCTGTTGTCGCCATCAGCAGTAAACCTGAAAGTCAGGAATATTTACTTTCTCTGGGGGCAAAAGAAATTCTGCCGGTTTCAGACTTCAATCAACCCACACGTCCGCTGGAAAAACAGCGCTGGGCTGGTGTTATTGATACAGTGGGCGGGACAATTCTGGCTAAATTGCTGGCTCAGGTATCGTACAACGGCGTAGTAGCCGCTTGCGGTATGGCAAGCGATATCAACCTGCCTACCACTGTTATGCCATTTATTCTGCGTAATGTCCGCTTGCAGGGTGTTGAATCCTCAATCGTGCCGATGACCAAAAGACCAGAGATCTGGGAACGCTTACAGAAATTGCTGCCGGGATCGTTTTATCAACAGACTGCAAACGAAATCTCATTAGATCAGGCGCTCGAATACGCTAATAAACTGGTCAACAATCAGGCAACAGGCAGAGCAGTGGTAAAGATTCACTGAAACTATACCGATAACCTGAAACTATGCCGATAAAACTAAGTCTAATAAAATCAAGCCTGAAAGCTGATAAGACCAGTATTTTGCTGCTAAATGCCACGATATGTTTATAATGTCGGGCTTTATCGTCAAATTTACAAATATTGATAATAGAAAAAGATGACAAACTGCTGTCATCGAGTTATCGTGAACGATTGTTGACAGATTGCCGGAGATACCCGCACAATGGCAGACAAGTTTCGCATTTTACTCTTGAATGGCCCCAACCTGAATCTGTTGGGAACACGAGAGCCGGAGACCTACGGCAAGTTAACGCTTGATGACATCGTCAGCAAACTGTCAAAAGAAGCTCGCCAATCGGATATTCAATTATTCCATCTGCAATCCAATGCAGAGTCTGAACTGATTGAGAGAATTCATACTGCGCGGGGGAATACAGATTTTATTCTGATTAATCCTGCGGCATTCACGCACACCAGCGTAGCGCTACGTGATGCACTTCTGGCGGTAGATATCCCCTTTATTGAGATCCACCTCTCTAATGTGCATGCTCGTGAGCCGTTCCGCCATCATTCATATCTTTCTGATATTGCCGTTGGCGTGATCTGCGGTTTGGGTGCTGATGGTTATAGTTTCGCATTACAGGCAGCGGTCAACCGCTTGTCAAAATCCAACTAATTTACATAAATAGAGTACGGAATCACACTCATGGATATTCGTAAGATAAAAAAACTGATCGAGCTGGTTGAAGAATCTGGCATTTCTGAACTGGAAATTTCCGAAGGTGAAGAATCCGTTCGCATCAGCCGTACTATGGCTCCTCAGGGCATGCCGATCACTCAGCAGTACATCTCTGCTCCTGTTCAACAGCCTGCACAAGTTGCGGCACCGGCTGCGCCAGCAGCACCAGCTACAGCAGAAATCAGCGGTCATACCGTTCGTTCCCCAATGGTTGGTACGTTCTACCGCTCTCCAAGCCCGGATGCGAAACCTTTCATCGAAGTCGGTCAGCACGTTAATCAGGGCGATACCCTGTGCATCGTTGAAGCCATGAAAATGATGAACCAGATCGAAGCCGACAAAACGGGTGTCGTGAAGGCAATTCTGGCACAAGACGGTCAACCTGTTGAATTTGACGAGCCACTGGTCATCATCGAATAAGCGCATCACGCGGGAAAAACCCATGCTTGAGAAAATAGTCATAGCTAACCGCGGTGAAATTGCACTGCGTATCCTGAGAGCCTGTAAAGAACTCGGGATCAAAACTGTTGCTGTGCACTCTGCCGCAGACCGTGATCTGAAACACGTCCTGCTGGCAGATGAAACGGTCTGTATCGGCCCGGCTGCATCAGCAAAAAGTTACCTGAATATTCCGGCTATCATTTCTGCGGCTGAAATCACCTGTGCACAGGCAATCCATCCGGGTTATGGATTCCTGTCTGAAAACGCTGATTTTGCTGAACAGGTGGAGCGTTCCGGCTTCATCTTTATCGGCCCGAAAGCAGAAACTATCCGCCTGATGGGTGATAAAGTCTCGGCTATCAGCGCCATGAAAAAAGCCGGTGTCCCTTGTGTTCCCGGATCTGACGGCCCATTGGGCGATGATACTGAAAAGAACAAGGCCATTGCACAGCGCATCGGTTATCCGGTAATCATCAAAGCTTCCGGCGGCGGTGGCGGACGTGGTATGCGTGTTGTTCGCAGTGATAAAGAGCTGGAACAGTCTATTGCCATGACGCGAGCAGAAGCTAAAGCCGCTTTCAATAATGACATGGTTTACATGGAAAAATTCCTTGAGAATCCGCGTCACGTTGAAATTCAGGTACTGGCTGATGGTCAGGGCAATGCTCTCTATCTTGCTGAACGTGACTGCTCCATGCAGCGTCGTCACCAGAAAGTTGTGGAAGAAGCACCAGCACCGGGCATTTCTGCTGAACTGCGTCGCAGTATCGGTGAACGCTGTGCCAACGCCTGTGTCGAAATCGGCTATCGCGGAGCGGGTACGTTTGAGTTCCTGTATGAAAACGGCGAGTTCTATTTCATTGAGATGAACACCCGTATTCAGGTTGAGCATCCTGTTACCGAGATGATTACCGGCGTTGACCTGATCAAAGAGCAGCTACGTATTGCTTCCGGTCTGCCGCTGTCCATCACACAGGAAGATATTGTCATCGAAGGCCACGCTATCGAATGCCGTATTAATGCCGAAGATGCCAAAACATTCCTGCCAAGTCCGGGTAAAATCACCCATTTCCACTCTCCGGGTGGGTTTGGCGTACGTTGGGAATCCCATATTTATGCCGGATATACCGTACCGCCTTATTATGACTCCATGATCGGCAAGCTGATCACTTATGGAGAAACCCGTGAAGTGGCGATTGCACGTATGAAAAATGCTCTGGCAGAGCTGATCATCGACGGCATTAAAACCAATATCGATCTGCAACTGTCCATCATGAATGATGAAAACTTCCAGAAAGGCGGAACTAATATCCACTATCTGGAGAAGAAACTGGGTTTACATGATAAGTAAGGCTCTTTTCTGATCTCACCATTCTGCATAAAATCCCATCTTTTCAGGATGGGATTTTTTATAACCTATTTTTGATGACATATGTAGCAGGCTGTTTTCTCATGACTACGGCACATTTTCTTCTGAATAAATCTGGCTGTTACCGTACAATTCCTTCCTTTATTTTTATATCAACTTTCCCCGGAGAATGAATGGACAGACGATTTGTTCAATCTCATAAAGAAGCTCGCTGGGCCGTATTCCTGACGTTAGCTTATCTTGTGGGTTGGCTACTGAGTGCCTATTTACCCGGTAATGCAAGCGGGTTAACCGGTTTGCCACACTGGTTCGAACTGGCCTGTTTAATATTGCCGGTACTGTTTATTATCCTGTGCTGGATGATGGTGAAATTTATCTTCAAGGAAGTTCCTCTGGAGGATGAAGATGCAAAATGAAGTGATTCTGCCTCTGGTGGGCTATCTGGCGTTGGTTTTTCTGCTCTCATTCTATGCCTATCGCCGCCGCCGGACGGGTGAATTCCTGAATGAATATTTTCTTGGCAGCCGCTCAATGGGTGGTTTTGTACTGGCGATGACCATTACTGCGACATACATCAGTGCCAGCTCATTTATCGGTGGTCCCGGTGCGGCCTACAAATATGGTATTGGCTGGGTGCTTTTATCCCTGATCCAACTGCCTGCAATCTGGCTCTCTCTCGGCGTACTGGGGAAAAAATTTGCCATCCTCGCCCGTCGTTATAATGCCGTGACACTCAACGATATGCTGTATGCGCGTTATCAGAGCCGTATTCTGGTCTGGTTTGCCAGCGTGAGTCTGTTGGTCGCCTTTGTCGGAGCCATGACGGTGCAGTTCATTGGCGGTGCTCGCCTACTGGAAGCCGCTGCCGGTATTCCCTACGGTACAGGTCTGTTGATTTTCGGGCTTTCCATTGCGCTCTACACGGCATTTGGCGGGTTCAGAGCCAGCGTACTGAATGATGCCCTACAGGGGCTGGTTATGTTGCTGGGAACAGTTTTACTGCTTGCTGGCACCATCTATAAAGCAGGCGGGCTGTCAGAAGCTGTTTCGACACTGCGCGCTATCGACCCTGACCTTGTATCTCCTCACGGCGCTGATAATATCCTTACCGGTCCTTTTATGGCTTCCTTCTGGGTGCTGGTCTGCTTTGGTGTCATCGGCCTGCCCCATACCGCAGTGCGTTGTATTTCTTACCGTGACAGTAAAGCAGTCCACCGTGGTATTATCATCGGCACAATCGTCATGGCTATCCTGATGTTTGGTATGCACCTTGCGGGCGCATTAGGCCGTGCGATCATCCCTGATCTGACCATTCCCGATCAAGTGATCCCAACCCTGATGATCACCGTTCTGCCTCCTGTCGCTGCCGGGATCTTTCTGGCGGCACCAATGGCAGCTATTATGTCGACAATTAACGCCCAGTTGCTGCAATCTTCGGCAACTATCGTTAAAGATCTCTATCTGAATCTATTCCCGGAGCAGATCAAACAGGAGAAGAAGCTGGCTCGCATTTCCAGTTTTTCGACCCTGTTTCTGGGAATACTGCTGCTGCTGGCAGCATGGCAACCGCCTGAAATGCTGATTTGGCTGAATCTGCTGGCCTTTGGCGGATTGCAGGCTGTGTTCCTTTGGCCACTGGTATTAGGACTGTACTGGGAGAAAGCCAATGCACATGGCGCGCTGACTTCCATGCTGACAGGTGCAATAAGCTATACCTTACTGGCTAGCTTTAACATTCATTTCCTTGGATTCCACCCGATTGTTCCATCACTGCTGCTGAGCTTACTGGCATTCGGCATAGGAAATATGTTTGGCAGCAAACAGATACAACAAACCGCCACATCACAGTAACGGCGGTATTATTTTTTCATACATATTGCGTTTAAAAGAGAATTCTTATGCCTTGGATACAACTGAGATTAAACACCACGGGACAACAAGCTGAAGCTCTGGGTGATGAACTCGTAGAAAGTGGTGCGGTGTCCGTCACCTTTCAGGACAGCCACGATACCCCGATTTTTGAGCCCCTGCCGGGAGAAACCCGTTTATGGGGAGATACCGATGTCATTGGGCTGTATGATGCTGAAACAGACATGAAAGCCGTTGTCAGCCAGTTAGAGCAGGTTCCCCAGCTTGGTAAAGGTTTTCTGCATAAAATTGAACAACTGGAAGATAAAGACTGGGAGCGCGAGTGGATGGACAACTTCCACCCGATGCGCTTTGGTAACCGCCTGTGGATCTGCCCAAGCTGGCGTGAAGTTCCAGAGCCAGATGCCGTTAACGTCATGCTGGACCCGGGATTAGCTTTCGGAACCGGAACCCACCCGACCACTTCTCTTTGCCTGCAATGGCTGGATAGCCTTGACCTGCAAGGTAAAACGGTTATCGACTTCGGTTGTGGATCAGGCATTCTGGCTATCGCAGCCCTGAAACTGGGTGCCAAACATGCTATCGGCATTGATATTGACCCTCAGGCCATTCAGGCCAGCCGGGATAATGCAGAACGCAATGGTGTTTCTGAGTTACTGACACTCTACCTGTCTAAAGATCAACCTGACAATTTAGAATGTGATGTCGCTATTGCCAACATTCTGGCTGGCCCACTACGTGAACTGGCTCCGATTATCGGCTCACTGCCAAAATCGGGTGGATTATTAGGCTTGTCCGGTGTATTAGCAAGTCAGGCTGAAGGTGTTGCCGAAGCCTATAGCAATGAATTCATTATCGATCCAATTGCAGAACAGGAAGAATGGTGTCGCATCACGGGGGTTAAAAAATAATCAACAAACTACTATTGAAAAGCAGGATTATCCACTAAAATGATCCTCTGGGGGACAAATTGGTGGTAATACATCCTATTTGTCATGAGAAATATAGGTAACAACAAATTTCGTTGAAAACACGCAACTAACTGTTATTTAACGATAAAAGTAAAAGTTTAAAAAAATCAACTGGAAAAAATCCATTAAAATACCGTTTCGCTCAAAGTTTGGCCTTTCATATCTTGTGAAAAATGCGTAATATACGCGCCCTTAGTCACAGTTGGCCACTCTTTCTTCGCCTATGCGTATCGGACAATACCAGTTGAAAAACTGTCTTATTGCAGCCCCTATGGCTGGCATAACGGATCGCCCGTTTCGATCTCTATGCTACACCATGGGTGCAGGTATGACAGTCTCAGAGATGCTTTCTTCCAACCCTCAGGTCTGGAAGACGGATAAATCCCGGCTACGTATGGTTCATCGCGACGAACCCGGAGTGCGTTCTGTACAGATTGCCGGTAGTGATCCCGATGAGATGGCAGCAGCGGCGAAAATCAACGTCGACAATGGTGCTCAGATCATCGATATCAATATGGGGTGCCCAGCCAAAAAGGTTAATCGTAAATTGGCAGGCTCAGCATTACTGCGTTATCCAGAACTGGTTCAAAAAATCCTTTCTGCGGTAGTCAATGCGGTTGATGTACCTGTTACATTGAAGATCCGTACAGGATGGTCACCGGAAGAACGTAACTGTGTAGAAATTGCCCAATTGGCTGAACGTTGTGGTATTCAGGCACTTACCATTCATGGCCGGACTCGTTCTTGTCTGTTTAATGGTGAAGCTGAGTATGACAACATTCGGACAGTTAAGCAGACTGTTGCCATTCCAATTATTGCTAATGGCGACATTACTGACCCGCTAAAAGCCAGAGCAGTGCTTGAATACACCGGGGCTGATGCCCTGATGATAGGCCGCGCTGCTCAGGGAAGACCCTGGATCTTTCGGGAAATCCAGCATTATCTGGAAACAGGAAAATTGCTGCCACCGATGCCCCTTGGCGAAGTGCAGCATTTGATGAACGAGCATGTACGAGAACTGCACGACTTTTACGGTCAAGGCAAAGGAGTTCGTATTGCACGTAAGCATGTATCTTGGTATCTCAGGGAACATGCTCCTGATGACCAGTTTCGGCGCTCATTCAACGCCATTGAGGATGCCAGCGAACAGCTGGAGGTGTTGGAAGCATACTTCGAAAATTTTTGCGTAAATAAAGAAAAGAGCTGACAGAACTATGTTCGAACAACGCGTAAATTCTGACGTACTAACCGTTGCTACTGTAAATTCACAAGATCAGGTAACTCAAAAACCTCTGCGTGACTCAGTTAAACAAGCCCTGAAAAACTATTTTGCTCAACTGAATGGTCAAGACGTCAATGACCTGTATGAGCTGGTACTGGCTGAAGTAGAGCAACCCCTGTTGGACATGGTGATGCAATACACCCGTGGTAACCAAACCCGCGCAGCGCTGATGATGGGAATCAACCGCGGTACTCTGCGTAAGAAACTGAAAAAATACGGCATGAACTGATCCTAGTCCAGTAACATGTTGTTGAAGAAGCACTTTCTCGTTTGGGGAAGTGCTTTTTTTGTTTAGGATTACCCCACCGATTACCCCACATAAAAATCCTCAACATAAAGACACGTTGCAAAGCATAAGTACCAGAAAGAAAAATAAAGATGTTTAAAATCGAGGTGTATTCATAGCAATAGGGGGTTGTGAAGCATTTCGTAATAACATCATCGATAGTGCCACCCCACCAACGCCAATCACATACTGTAAACAATGAATGAGGTGACTAATTCCCTGATGTTTTCCGATATTAGAATAATTATTCTGATGATTTATCGCGAACTTTCCTTTCTAATAATTCTCCGGAATGAGAATCAAAATAACGGCTAGGCCAGATTTCAGAGGGATGTATCTCGAGGTAGTTAGCAATTATCCATTCGCCTTTCGGCCACGGTCTGCTGAGAGTATTTGCCAGTGTAGATGAACTGAGTCCTGCTTCACGGGAGACAGCCGCTAAGGTTGTACCGCGCTTACGTAATGCAGCAATAATATCGGCTTGATGCCAGTCATTTCTAACGTTATTCATTCCTGCTACCCCTTCCATTAATTAAGCATTGATGGTGGCGATTCAGACAGGGTTTGCAATACCGGGAGCTATCGTCCGGCGAGGCCGAAGCCTCCCCCGCCTGAACCGCCATAGAAAAGGCGAACGCAGGCACACTGGTAGAAACATCCTACCAGTGGATAGCTCTACAGGGTTGCAAATCCCTGACCACCGGATTGTGCCGATGGCGGGGCTACTTTAACTGATTGGTTTAACTGGTTCAATAAGCGAATCAGTAAAAGTGCTTATCTTTATTGCGTTATATGCTATTAAACAGCCCATATAAGCTAATACTCTTGCTACTCTGGATTCAAGCAAGTATGACAGTCAACCCAGTGCCAGAAACGGACATTGTTAATTTGTAGTGCCCCCATCGGGGCTGGGCTGAACAACCGGTACGGTATAGTGTAATGTTTGTCACTTTGTTGATTGTCTTTAATGGGTTATAGTGATTGGATTCACAGGTATGTCTTTGCTAGGCATTTCAAGGGGCAAACGGCTATGAGCGATATCAAAAGAAAAACAACGAACACTGGGCAAAGTGTCCTGAGCCAGTTAGAGAGCTTGACTCCAAACAAAGCGTTTTGCGAGTATGTTTGGAACGCCTTTGATGCAGGGGCTAAGAATGTCTATATTAAATCTATTCCAAATGGATTGAGTGGATTATCTGAACTGTCAATTTATGATGATGGCATAGGAATCAGATATTCAGATCTCGATAAAACTTTTGATAGATTTCTGGATTCTCAGAAAAAAATACTCAGAACACCTGTTACTCGCGGTAGAAAGGGTAAAGGGCGTTTTTCATTTGTGAAATTTGCAGATAGAGCTCTTTGGAATACTTACAGTATTGATGGTGAAGAGTTCTCAATAGAGTTGGTTTCTAGCCACGTCAATGAGTATGTCGTTTCTCAGCCGAAGAAATCGAATAAAGACTCTTGCGGAACACTTGTAACGTTCGAACCAGTTTCTATAGGAGTAGATACATTCGAACAAGATATTGTTCCTTATATTCAAAATGATATTTCTTGGCTAATGCTAGCACATAAAGACATATGTGTTTATATTAATGACATTAGAATAAAGCCAATTGAATACATTAGCCAAGCATATTCTAAGGCTAGAAATGATAATTTGTTTGACATTAAAACAGTTCAATGGTCCGAGAAACCTGTAGTTGAAAAATCATATATATATTTTTTGAATGCAAATGGTAGAGTAGTACATAAAGAATTGTCAGAGTTGAATGGTAAACAATTTTATTGTTCTGCCTATGTTCAGTCTGAGTGGTTTGACTCATTTGATATCAATAATGATTTGATAAGCCAATCATCTCATAGCATCGATTCCGATGAATTTAAGTTCATACTTTCCTATGTAAGAACCTGTCTTCGCGAAGAATACCATCAATTCAAAACTAATGTGGCTGATCAGTTAATTAATCAGTATTTGGCTGAAGGGATATTTCCAACATATACAAGCGATAATGAGTTGTATAATGAATTCAGAAGATCCCAGCTTATTGAAACTGTTAAAGTTATTTATAAAGCAGAGCCCGGTCTTTTTTCAAAAAACTTAAATAAAAAACAGAAGAAAATACTGATTAAATTGTTGGATAGAATTGTTGAGACCAATAATTTATCTAACCTTTTCGATATATTTGAAGGGATAATAGAACTGTCTGATTCTGAGATCGATAAACTTTCCAGTGTCATAAGGAGAAGTTCATTATCAAACATAACGAAAACAATTTCATTTATTAGTGACCGTTTAGATGTTCTTGATTATTTCAAGAAATTGCTCAACGATCCGAATAAAGACACCTATGAAGTTAAGCATATTCAAAAAGTAATTGAAGAAAATCTTTGGCTTTTTGGCGAGCAGTATACATTACTAGCTTCTGAAGAAGATAAATTTGACCATGCGTTAAGAGTGTTCTTGAAAGATGTTAAAGGCTTTGATGATGAGCACTATAACAAATATTCAGTTGATCATCCAGATAAAAATAAAGAAATGGATATTTTTGCGGCACTAAAAGGAAAACGCTGCGATGATAAAGACAATACATATTTTCACTGTGTAGTGATTGAACTTAAACGACCAAGCGTCAAACTGACAGATAAAGAGTTTGAGCAAATAAAACGATATAAAAACACTATAAGTTCACATTCTGAATTCATAGGTGATAATACCAGATGGGATTTTATACTAGTCGGTAACGAGATATCGGATAGTAAGAATACATCTGCAAACATTATGGATGAAATCGAAAGTAATAAACAGCATGGCGAATTTGGATTAATTCAAAAAAGCGGAAATAAAAGAATATATATAAAAACATGGAAGCAAATTATAAATGAATTTGAACTTCGTTACCATGACCTTACTGACAGACTTAAACTAAAAGAATTAAACATACAAGAAAAAACACCGGATCTCCTCACTTCTAAAATTATGGAGTTGAATGGGGTTAGTTAGGATGTAATCTATGACAATGTCGAGCACGCCAACGGAAGTGACGTCCACTTTTCGCTGTGAGTTCAACTGTCAGATTTAGTCGCACTTTTCTACAAAACACTGTCAGATAAAGTAGTGACTAATCCCAATGTGATATCTAACCTTCTGAACATCTGATTTCATTAATGCCTATACTGCATAGGCATTAAAATAATCAATTAGTTATCTAAATTCCATCAAAACTAGCCAATCTCTGCTGCTGCTCATCACTGAGGCTAAACGCAAATTCTTCATGCTCTACCTGCCATGTGCCAAAGCTCATAAGGAACGCGATTGCGGGGTCAATTTTGTTGGCTGATTTTTTCTTATTCGGTTTGATATTGGCGTTCGCGTCAGTTTCCATCACCACATTGGACATTGCCCACTCGAGCACCGGATCACTGTTGTGACGAATGATTTTACGGTTCACGAATACCTCAGCCGATTTCGCCACAGGGCTAAAGCGCATATAGGTTTGCGGGAATGGCTCAACATCCAACCCTGCGCCCTGTAATTGAGTTCTTAAGTGCGTGGCGTTCCACGTATCAAAGCCGACCAGCTTGATATCAAATTGCTGGCTGTCGTTGAGAATGTCATCACGGATACGGTCGTAATCAATGCAGTCGCCTGTGGTGGTACGTATCCAGCCTGCTTGTACCCATTGACGATATACCGCTCGATTCTTATTAGCGGGATTTTGTAACTGAGCTTCGGGCAGGTAATGACGGGTCAGTAATAACAGTTCGTTATCCACGGGGAATGTGTAACAGAGGCTGGTGATATCTCCTGTTGAAGACAAATCCAGTCCGGCATAGCATTCCAGCCCTTTAAGGTCGTTTTCATCATAATCTTGCTGGCAAGCTTTCCATGCGCCTTCGCCCATCCACGGTGTTTCACCCTGACACCAGATATTAAAGCGTTTGGTTAACATCTCCGTCCATTGTGAGGGAATGCCTCGTGCTTTCTGGATGGTGTCATGCAGGGCTGCACTGTCTACCGATACATCAAGATTAGGATTGGCCTTAATCCAAAGGGTTTCATCATCAATCTCGTGCTCGTCGTCCAGTTCGTAAATCAGGGCAAACAGCGATTCGTTTTGTTCTTCGCCGTCCAGTATCTGGCAGCAATAATCATAGTGCTGCTTACAGGCCGAAATAACATTACTGCCCGCTGTGGTAATGGCAAACAGAATCCCTTCGGGACGGGCACCCATTCCCAGCTCTAGTGCAGAATAAACCGCATTATCAGGGTGTAAGTGATATTCATCGACAATAGCCAGACTGGGATTTGTGCCTTCAATGGTAGCGGCTTTGGCAGCCAGTGGCTTTAACAGGCTGTTAGTTTTCGGATAAGTAACTTTGTGTTGCTGGATAGCTACCCGTTTTTTCAAGGGCTTTGATAACAGGCTCATCTGGCGGGCATCATCAAACACAATACGCGCCTGATCCCGACTCACAGCGGCGGTGTAAATATCCTGCTGGCCTTGTTCCATCACCAAGAACCAGTTAGCTAGTATCGCGGCAACGGTGGATTTGGCATTTTTGCGTGGTACTTGGATATAAGCACTGCGATATTTTCGGCGTCCGGTCGCTTTTACCTTAAAGCCGAATAGGTTGGCGAAGGCGAACTGTTGCCACGGTTCAAGCATGATGGGTTTACCACGCAAATGACCTTTAACATGGGGACAGACACGGGAAAAAGAAATAAACCGCGCCACTACCTCTGAATCAAACAAATAAAGCGGGTTATTTAGGTCGTTAAAGTAGCGTTTAACAGCCTGTTTTACCCGTTTACAGGCCGGAATTTTGCCGTTTTCGATATCAAAAGCATACTGCTCCCATGCGTTCATAGGCGATCCAGCTCGTCTTCTTCCTCGGTTTCCACCGGATTTTTACGCCGTGATACGGGGTCAAAACCCAGCAATGACGACATTTTTATCATGATTTTTTCAGCATCGGCTTTGGCACTCAGTGACGGGTTTCGGCTTTCACTGCCCTGACTGTTTATAATGCTAAAGCCCCGTATATCAAGGTCTGCCACGGCTTTTCGGTAAATGGCATAGTTCACGCAATACAGTTCTAAATTGTTCCAGTCAGCGGCGTTCAGGTCTTCCCGCTCACTTAAAATTTTACCTTTGGCCTTCCATTGGCTGGCAGCGATATCATTAAGGTAAGTTGGCGGTTTTGGCGCTCTTGCCATGATTTTTTCCTTGTCGTTTTATTTTCAAAAAAATTGCCGTGCGTAAAAATTGAAGGAGGGGGCGGTTCCGCTGAGACGCGTATTTGTCATTTTTGATACCCCCACCCCGTTATTTCGTTTCGTTATTATTCTTTTGATAACCAGTCTCGATACCTTGCCGCTTCGGTTTCCTGTTGCCGATAGCTCCCTTGTTTACGTTTTGCTTTGGTGATGGGGTCGGTCTGTACGGTTTTCCGGTTATGGCAGGTCTGACATAATGCTTGATGGTTCGATGCAGGCCAGAACAGCACATCAGCGTCACCCTGTATCGGGATAATGTGATCTACAATGATGGCAGGCATGTAAATGCCCTGCGGTAAGCAATGAACGCATAACGGGTGAGCTTTCAGATAATGCAGCCGATAGCGTCCCCATCGATTACTATAGCCTCGCTGGGTGCGGGTGCCTCGTTGTCTATCCTGCTGGCGTCTGGCTTCCTGTCGGTGTTGCTCGCATCGGCCTGATTTCACTCGTTCGCGGCAGTTCGGGTAACTACAGCGTTTTAAGGGTTGCCACGGCATTTAGTAAACTCCCACATCACGATAAACAGACCACAGGGATTTGATGGTAAAAGGCACTTCTTTAAGGGCAATGTCCGTTGCCATTTCCCGATTTTCATACAGCAACCCGATATAAAGCAGACAGCCGACCTTGATTGCTGGCGTGAAAACTAAGCCATTATCAAACCGCTTGCCGATATGTTGCTGGCAGACTTCAAGTGCGGCTTCGGCATACGCAGTAAGCAACGCATCATCAAGGGTATCGCTTTCATCCAACCGGCAATGTTGCCTGATTTCACTCAGGGGAATTTCAATCTGGCTCATCGGAAAACGCCTCCCTTACAAAGCAATTCCAGACGGGTGTGTTTGGGATCGGGGATAACCGCCACAATGCCGAATGTCGTTCCTCTGGTGTTCCCGCCATGATAGGTAATGCTGTTCGCTGTCGTGATGTCATCACGGTAACGCAGCCAAATACGCATCGTGGCTTCGGAGAAAATAGCACCGGAGGCCAGTTTCTCGCGTCCGCTAATGGCTTTCACCTCTGCCCAGACGGTAGCAACATCAATCCGCTTGTAGAACTCAGAACCCAGTTCATCACGGATGATTTCATTCTTTTGGATAGTGATCCGGTGTCTCAATCTGCCTGCTCTCATGCCTTGTTCTCCGTTTGTTCTTTCACTTCGACGGTTTGCTTCCATGCCTGACTGAATTCATCACCACCGTCACGGGGCGATAATCCCTCGCGTTCGCGGGCTTCATTCGGTGACATGACGCCGGATTTAATCGCCGTCTCATAACTTTGAAAACGTTCTTTCGGATTGGCACGCAGCAAATCGGCAGTATCAAATTCGACTTGATAACGCATACCCCGCTTTGGAGAACTCATCAGCAAGGCCGCTTTGATTTGTTGTTCAAAATTAGCAAGCCACGGGCGCATGGTAATCGTCAGAAAAGCGCGTGAGGCTTCACTAAAATTGCTGTAGGTACTGTTCGAATACTCTTGCAGAAAGATCGGGCTGACATTGAACATACGGGCGATATCGTCAATGGTGAAGCGACGGGAGGCCAACCATTCGGCATCTTGGTTACTCATCCCCAATTGCTGGTATTCCATCCCGCCTTCAAGAATAGGCGTTTTCCCTGCATTGCGCGCACCCTTATAACGTTCGAGGGCTTCCAGTGCCTTACTTCCCTTGATTCCGTCCAGCCAGTCAGCAGCTTTAATCACCCCTGCCGCCATCATGCCATCTTTCATAATGCTTGCGCCGTGGCGTTGTTGTGCCAGCCCCAAGCCCAGAGTTTCACGGCAAACGGTAACAGGCGATCGCCCAAGAAAACCGTCTTCGGTGGCATAACGCAAATGCAGGATTTCTTCCTGTAGATAGGTTTCGACCTTGCCGCTATAAGGTTCGGTGATGGTATACGCGAACCGATGATCGGTTAATCGTTGGGGTACAACCGCTGACGGCGGGTAAGGGTGTAATGACTGTGGCTGACCATCCCGCCCCCAGACAATCACCGCATACGCATTGCCATTCAGCAGGCAATGACGCATCAGGGTTCTTTTGAACTGGTACGGCGTCTGGCAGTCATTCGGGCATTCATTCAGCAAATAATCGACCGGATGATCACTCAACCATTCACGGGATTCTTTGCCGTTCTGGTGCTGCACCCGATAGAGATAGCAAGGCATCGAGGCCACCGCTTCACTAATGACGGTAACGGCGTTCATCACAGCGGGTAAGCCTTCTGCCGTGGAGGGGGAAACATGCTCGCCCGATTTGGTATTAGCCATGCCTGCCAGAGAAAGAAATTCATCCATCGTCATGCTGCGAGTTTCAGGCGTTTTTCGCGTAAAAGGCCACATGATTACACCTCAGACAGTTGCAGCCAGTAATGACGCAAGTCCACAGGGCAGAGTTTAGCGGCATTCAGTGAACGCTTGGCAATCTCTACCCCACTTTCAGGATAAGCGGGTAGGCTGGTGATCGTAATCTCCCGTAATTCGGCTTCTAACACGGTTCTGATATAAGGCGTCTGACTGGTATCCCACTGATCCTTAATGGCACGAAAACCAAAGGACATGCCTTGTATATCCCCGCGTTCAACCAGTGTTAATACATCGTGCCCCAATTGCGTATCTGGCGGGGTTAGTTCAAAGCGCAATCCGGTGGCATCTTCGAGAAGCTGCAACGTGCCGGATGTGGTGCGGCCTAATAGGTTTATCGGGTCATGCTCATACAATGCCCTGATATCAGCTCTCGCCGCTAAACTGGTATTAAACGCATTCGGTGCGAACTGTTCGACAAATTCATCCCACAGTACGTGTGATCTGCTGTTCCACTTAATCACATAGCCTGTCAGCGTCTTATTGCTGGCTGAGAGTGACGTTGTGCGGATTTCAAAATCATTCTTCATTGATGGACTCCAAGGCTTGGAAAGGGGCGCAATACCCCTTCTGCTTAGTTGCTGGATGCTTTCACTTCCAGTACCTTAATCGCGTTGGAATCCACCAGCCCGCCACCCAGATATTTATCGGTATGTACCTTATAAAATCCCGGCTCGGTGATATTGTCAGGGCGGGTACGAATGCCCGTTTCATGATCAACGATAAAATAACCCCGCTTGAAGTCACCCAGACCGATCACACCGTCCGGCATAAATTCGAGATAGTGGACAGGCAAGCCCAATAACATATCGGGATCACCCGCCTGTAAACGTTCACGCCAGATATAATCGCCATTGCCGTTTTTCAGCTTTTGTACCTGAGCGGCTGTACCGGAGTTCATCACCCAGACGGCATTTTTACGGTATTTGTTCTTGAGTAAGAATTTCAGGTCAATCAGGCTATCCGCTGAAAGCGCGGTAACTTCCAGCTTTTGTAACGAGCCAAATGCGCGAATTTTGTCAGCTTGGGTATCACGGGGATAAGACAGGAAGCCTTTCGCTTTTTTGCTACCGTCACCGCTCACGAGATCCGTTTCTTCGGTATCAACGAAAGTGTCTGCAATTTCAGCGGTCAGCCAGCCTAAGATATCCACATCGCTAAAATCGATAATCTCTTGGGTTGTTTTGGGATAGGCATAAATAGGAAACAGCTTAATGCTGACTTCTTCCATTTTCGGTGTTGTTGTTTCAGTGCGCGCCTTGCCTTCTTCTCCATGTGCCACAGCTGCGCCACCGACCGAAACCAACTGCTTATACTCATTGCTGCGTGTGGTTTTCACTGTACAAATCCGGCGCATGACTGACTCATCTGTTAGTTGTTGCATGATTTGTTTGTTCAGTTCGGGAATAACGGTATAGCCACCCTCAGACAGAACGCCCGTAGACAAGGTGCGCGTTTCACCAGTCAGAACATAGTGGCGCAGTTCATCATTGCTCAGTTTTTTGCTGGTCGGCTGGGTTTTTACCTGACTGCGTTCTTCATCAGCTAATGACTCATAACGGGCAATTTCAGTATTCAACGTGTCGGACTGGCTGCGCAATTCGTCGAACTGTTTGGCTTCATCGGTATTGAGTGAACGCTTTTCGTTTTCAGCTTGAGTGAGCAGTGAGCGCATTTGCTGGGTTAAATCGGATTTTTGTTGGCGTAATTCGAGAAGTTTTTTCATGGTGTTTTTATTTCTATTTGTTTTCAAAGAAATATATTTAACAGCATGAGGAATAATAATAAATTATTTTTTCCATGGTGTTCAATCACACAATAATAAAAGCCTCTGACAGTTAGAGGCTAAAAAAAGATAAATATAAAAACAGAATTTTTACAAAAAAAATCATTTTAATTTATCCATATAAATGACTTCATATCCATCATTTGTTGGGTATATAAAAGCATTGTTCTTAGCGGTTGGAAAACTAAATGAAGCAAAAAATGCCTCATATGATATTGTTGTTAACTGAGAGCTTTTCCAGATGCATCTGTTTTTATTATCATATAAAACAATGAAATAGTCATCATCCATAATAAAGTATTTAAACATCGCGTATGGCGATATGGGTAATTTTTTATATACGACTGCGGTATATTGACCATTTTCATCCTTTACTTCAAACTTCTTATTCCAATCACCAAAGAATAAAGTTGATGGAAATAACATCCACGCTATAAAAACAGCAGAGATCACTAAAACCAATAATGGTTTTTTAAAAAAAAATTTATTTTTCATAATTGAATAATTCTATGTTGTGGTAACGAATCCATCCATAAAATATCAGAAAAGACAATGAAATCACCACCTTCATTGTGTTTTTTCTGCCATTTTCTAAAGCTATCATTAATTACAGGAACATATCCATTATATTTAATCCATAAGGCCATCCAGCTTCCGGTAGCATAAAGAGCGGCATAATCGACAGAACTCACTTTATCTAATATACCGTTTTTACTCCAAATTCCTAAAGGTTCGTTAGCGCCAACAAAATCATAGGTATCTTTTAAATACATTCCAATCTGCTCGGTAACAAAGACATCTTTACCGTCTAATTTATCTACGTGACCTTTAACTGCTACCTTCATATTAGAATTACCCATGGCACCATACCAATCGTCAACCGTATCAAACTTAGAACCAAATCTTCTAGAGTTAACTACTGAAAATGTGTCTATTTCTCGTATATCCGTTTCATATCCTAATGCTTTCTTCCCACCCTCTTTTTCTAATTGCTTTTTTAATTGTCCTATACCCGCACTACTAGCCCAACCATTAATGAGGACAGACATAATTTCTTTAGGTTGTTTATATCTCAATGCCCACTCCATTTTTATAATGGAGTCATTAACTCTTCCATCCGGTATATCTATCGCTTTACCTGTAACATACTTATCTTTTTCTTCTTCCGTAAATATATAAGCAGGTTTTGTATTAAACCAATGGCGCATTAATTTGGGTGCCATTTCCCATCCCATTTTTTCCATTGCATCTGGGATTTGGTTTAAGTAAAAAACATCCATTTCAAGTTCTGTATTTTTGCCGCCTTTAACAGTTTTCGTTTTAAAAATCGACATTATCAAATCCCTATTTTTGTCTGAAATAAATATTTAACCTCAAGGTTTTCTTCTTTTTGGGCATCAAATTGTTTTGTTATCCCAGACGTTTGACATATTCCCTCAATCAACCCCTTGTCCGTTTCCACGCCATACGCAATATCCTGGCAAGTATTCCCTTGATGCTTAAGCGTAAACTTGTGGCTAAATAGAGACGCAACAGCCTCTTCAATCAGCGGCTTAATGGATGAAAAACCGGATAAAAGTGGTTTTGCCTCTTCACGCCCCGCTAATTGTGAAATGCTATAACCCGAAGTTCCTGCGGCGATGTGATTACACGAAATGGATTTGTAATCGAGCATTACAACTTCATGTGGTATCGCTCCGTTGTCATTGATGGAATGCGGATAATTATAGGAAATATCTACAATAGTGGCACTGGTCAGCTTGATCTCATAAAAGAACTCCAGTTGCCCCATCTGGCTTGTCCTGTAATGCACAAAACTGGCATCCAGCAATTCGTTTCCGTCGATTGCCATCGCTAACAGGGGAGAGGATTTATCAATGGGTTTCACAAAACTGACGGGTTGATGATTGACGTTCTGGTCACGGCTCATCGAATGATTCAGGCTCAATACCTGTATTTGATCTTCACGTCCTTTCTGATACCGATTCCCAATTGATTCAGGCGTTGAACAACCCGCTGAAATTAAACCCTGCTTCTTGCCCTTTAACGACAAGTAAATGATGTGTGACATTCTTGTCTCCTGTAACAGCACTTCTGATAAATGCGTAATGAAACAGGATATAACAGAATTATTTATCTATACCAGTGTGAATAAAAGTGCATCAATGAAATTGTGATTAACTTCTATTCTTAAATAAAATCAGATGATTACATCATTTTAATTTGAGGTAGTACCAAAAAATAAAAAACCCGATTGCGCACGGTACTGACTTCTGATTTTATTTACCTGCCAGAAGACCCCCTGAAAATCTTTTTCACCCCCTCAGTTATGCACCCTCTGCACAATACCCTGAAAGCCTTGCTACATCTGGGTTTGATGCAATTAACATGATATTCACTGACTGTATCACCTGTTCACCCACTTTTTAGATTAATGAAGAGAATGTAGAGTTGATGTATAGTTAAAAAATAACTATACATCTATTATTTTCTTTTAAATACAGTTAGATATTTGAAATGGTGTATGGAATGCAGACCTAAAGCCAAAAGTTTTATATAGGTGATTCAAAGCCTCGACATTCAGGCACTGACGGTAGCCATTCTTCGGCCTCTTCCGATAATTCGACGTTATAAGAATAGCCTTTCTTGGTTCGTACTTTCCGGTATTCCTTCCGGTATTCCAGCATAATCTTGGGGATAGATTCACCAAATTTAGTCAGTGTCAGCGGACGTTCAAAGCCGTGCGCTTCCATAAAAGAAAGATAAGCATGATATAAATACATTCTCGGTGCGCGCGGGCTGATATTCTTATTGCCCATCTTCATGCCGGTAACATCATTGACAGACACCAGATAACCGCAAAAATGATACAGCGGATCGGAATGACTCTTTACCGTTAATGCTTCGTTCGAGTCGCGTTGCGCCTGTAGCAGTTTCTTAGCCTTATTCTGGTCGGCAAATTCGTTTAATAAGTGACGAATAATCACCGGCAGTTCCCGACTGATTTTCTCCGGCAATTGTGGGTCTTTCTCGGATTCCTTGACCGGAATATTAAACGGAAATATCACCCGCCGCCGTGCAATACCGCCATTACGTTCTGTAAAGCTCATAGGCTCGTTATTGGTGGCTAACACCACGGCTTTGATGATGGTAGAAAATTGCTTTTCGTATTTTCCGTCAACTTCAATCAGGTCGCCGCCGGTAATGGCCTTAATGCCTGCGCCTTCTCCCACATATTTAACCTGATCGGGCAGCGTAATTAAGCTCTTGCCGACAAACTGATATCGGCCTCTGGCCTCATCCAGCGCTCTCATATTGCCACTGGCAGTATTGTGTTCGCCTGCCAGTAAGGTAGCGATATACGTAAACACACTTTTACCGCTGCCACCTTCGCCTGTTACCTCAATAAATAGCTGCCAGTCATAACGGTTTGCCAGAATCATAAACAAGGCAGCTTTGATACGATTCATCTTGTTTTCATTCTGCCCCGCGGCATGGGATAGCCAGCGATAAAAATCAGGAGCATGATCCGACAAGTTTTCACCAATAGCGGGCTGGGTAAACTCAATGCCATTATGATTCATGAGCCAGTGTTCCGGCTGGTGTGGGGTAAATTGTTGTGTCGATAACGCATACACACCATTACGAAACCCGATTAAATCCGACCGCTGTTCGCCAATAACCGGAATTTGCAATTTCATGGCACAGATAGCGTTATTGATCCCGTTTGGGCTGTACGGGGTATCGTGCTGGTCAAAAATTGCCACCATTGCGCGACGTAGATCATTATCCGATACGGTTGCCCATGTTGTGCCGTTATAGTAATAGACCGTTTCGCTTTCAGCATGTACCGCGACTTTTCTATAATGTTCAACCAGCAATGCCCCGCGTTGACTGGCTGCCATTTGTGCCAGATTGTTAGTGGCCTTTTTGGGCTTCGTTTCGTGGTTCACGACCGCTTCTGCTTCCATGAGTTTTTTCTCCCCAACCTGATATAATCCGTTGCCGAATGCCTGCTTTGCTGCCTCTATGCCATGATGCTGACGATAATCGTCCCAGTCGGCTTTATATTCCGTTGGCGGTAACGTTACCCAGCCATTGATAGCATTAGCCGCCTTCTCAGCGGCAATTTTCCCCACGTTCTTTTTAAGTTTGCCGTTTTTATCCCGTTCGCCTTGTGCGTGCCAGTCATTGTCGGCAGCAAGAATGATATTCGATTCAGGCCACTGCGTTCTGACCAATTCGGCAACATTCAGTAAATTGCTTTCATCAATGGCAGACAGTACCACGCCATTATGTAACTGGCTGACAGTCAGCGCTGTCGCGTAACCTTCGGTAATGATAATGGTGTCCGGCGTTCCAGTAATTTCATATACCGGAATAAAACTTCCTTTCTTCTGCGTGCCGGAAACAAGGCGTTTTTCGCCGTTTGGTTTGATGGTCTGAGCGCCGGTGATAGTACCGTTCAGTGTCTGAGTTATCAGCAATAGAGAATCCTGCAATAACCGCTGATTGGGGTATTGCAGCCCCTTTTTCACCAAATACTGAGATTCTCCCCTTATCGATTTTTCCACCAGCACCGCGATCCGTTCTGCAATGGGTTTTACCATTAGAGGCTTCTCTTTAACTGGTTTGAATATAGGTTCAGATAACGGCATTGCCAACACATCAGCAACCTGCTTAGCGGCGGTCAGAATAGTGATACCTTTGGCTCTTGCCACTAAATCCAAACCATCACCGTAATTGGGCTGATCACACTGGCGACAATGCCAATCGCCATGATGGTTATCATCTATAAAGTGAAAACGGTCAGTGCCGCCGCATATCGGGCAAGCGCCATGCTTTCCCTTTGTCGGAACATCCACGCCACAGGCTGGCAATAGGCTTTGCCAGTGATTCATGGCGGATTGTTTCACGCTTCGGATAACGTCTATCGGGCGGTTTCCCATAGGGCTTTTAGGCTGTGAGGAGCGTTGACTCATTATTTATTCCTCCCCATAAACAGCCGTACACAGTGCATGATAGATGTCTTGGTTGAAATCACAGGCCAGCGACAACAGATCGCGCAGTTCTTCTGAACAATCCCTGCCAATTTTGTCAAGAATCACCTCAAATAGTGATATGGCTAACCCTGCCCGATACATAGCTTGATCTAACGGTATTGCTTTCTGAGGTCTGTTCACCACGTAACCCAATAATGTCATTAACAAGGGCTGTGGCGTATGTTTCAACAATGCTTGTTGTATTTCCTGATTGATATCACGCGCCAGCAAGATCAGATTATTGAGTTCAATACTGCATTCTTCCGGTGATTTTTCGAGAATGAACGTGAAAACAGAAGCTGCTAGCTGAGTGCGATATTCTGCCTGTTTTAATGAAAGTGTTTTTTTACCCACGACTCACCTCCTGACGGGAAACGGATCTCAGGGAGGAAATGCCCGCCAGAATGATGATAAGGCGCTGTAGGTGCATTAGTCGTTGATTGCTTAACGCAATTAGGCATGTAAATTTAGGGCGAGTTTGGGTATGCTGTATGCCAGCCATCGCGTAAGTCTCCTTTACGTTGTGGTCAGACGCCTCGATAGTGTTACAGCACTTCGGGGCGTTGTTTTTTTCAGCCTGAATTAACTCAAGGTGTGCACCACTATAGTTACAAGATGTGGTATGAGTCAACACTATTATTTTGTTTTTCTTGCCGTATACTGTGTACCACCATTCAAGCACGGAGTCACACATGCCAACGGCAGACATAAATAATAAATCACAAAAATTAGTAGCACGTGTTCCACACGAAGTTGTGGAATTGATGGAGCTGACAAAAGAATCTGGCGAAAGCACAGGTAAATACATTGTTGAAGCCATCAGAACAGAAGCCAAACGCCGCCAGCGTAAAGCCAAAGCATCATCTGAGTAAGAACAATCAACTAACCCTCTTAAAGAGGGTTGTTTCTCAAATTGATGGTTATTTAATTTCAAATAATTTCTATAGCTAATATCTACCATCACATCCCTTTATGCCAAAAATCGAGCTATTTTTAGAGTGAGTTTGACCACTGCCAATTAAGGCAGTTAATTTTTGCATGATGTTATTTTTTAATTGGCAGGTTTACGGCGATATGGGTTATTTATATTGTCTACGGTTGGCGGGTTACGTACCCAGTGCAGCAGATCACTGAGCAACCAAGCACAGGAATTACGGCCTAATGGTTTACGGGCAGGGAAACGACCTTCATTTTCCAGTTTCCATGCTGATGTTCTGGAAATAGAGGTAATGTGCTGGCGCTCCTTTTCACGGATCAGACGATCATAACGTTCGCCATATTCGGAAAGAATAGAGCGGCGTTCTTCAGGTGTCGGAGTGTTGTATTGAATAATCATGTTACCCTCACTGTTTAATTGTTTTTGTGAGGGTATTTTACTTAATGGAAATTATTACGAAAGTAATCCACATTTGTTACGCAGATATCACAATGCCCATGCTCACCATCAAACGCATTCACTCTCATTATTGAGCTGCTTTTAATATAACCACATTTTCATAAGTGCCCGCCAAAACATCCAGCCGCTCACACCATTTGTTTAAAGCATCCAGTTTCTCTGGTAGGTATTGGCTCTTATTGTATATCGCCATAATACCCGGCAAAGCGTGGCCTAGAAGTTGCTCAACAATATGTGGTGCTATACCTAAGTCATTTAGTTTGGTTGCAAAAGTTCTTCTTAAATCATGCAAAGACCATTCCTCATTATGTTCTAATCTTTTCCATATATTTCTGCCGCATTGTGATACTGTTTCAGGGCTTTTCAGTTCCCCTAATAGATAACCGCTTTTATGATGTTGATAATTGAGTTTTTCTAGAAATGGTTTCAGGGATTCAGGTATTGGGCGAATAATTTTATCACCTGATTTACTGTTTTCTTTTGGTACAGTCCATAACATAGAATCAAAATTCCACTCTGACCATTTCGATAGCCTAGCTTCTTGTGAACGGCAACCAAATATGATTAAAATTCGCAATAAATTACTGTAGTAAGGTAAATACATATTTGTATTTAGAGAGTTCCACAATTGGCCTATCTCATTATCTTCTAAATATCTTTCACCTTTATTTTGTTTTTGACCAACATCAGGAATAGTCAAATCATCCAGCGCATTGCTGATAGCGTACCTTCTTACTCGACAAAACTTGAGAGCTTGCTTGCACATCTGGAATATGTAGCCAGCAGCAACAGGGGCTGTTTTTTTAGTCCTATCAAAACATTGAAGCCAATAACGAGTTTCACAATCGGCTAATGCCATGTTTCCGATGTAAGGGTATATGTGCTTCTGTAACTGAGAAATGTGTTTATCAATATTTTCTCTGTTATTTTTCGCGTAGTTTTCTATCCAATATTCTATAGCTTCTTTTACGGTGACTGGTTTTAATGATTCTTGTGTTGTTAGTTTAAGCTGAAATTTTGGATCTTTGCCTAGCGAAAGCCAGTTCCGACATTTATCTCGAATCTCACGGGCTTCTTTAAGGCTCATGTCAGGGTAACGCCCCAGAGTTATGATATCAGCCTCGGTCTCTCGCCCTCCAATCCTGTACTTAAAAAACCAACTGATAGAACCTTTTTTAGTAACACGGATCATCAACCCTGCACCATCGGCAAGTTTTATTAACTTATCTCTTTCCGTTCCGTGTAACGTTCTGAGTTTTCTATCAGTCAGCTTGTTTAACATAGCCATGTCTATATCCCAAAAGAATCAGTTCATATCATCTCGGATTCCCCCACCGATTACCCCACATTTTGATGTAAGAGTGACAAAGCGTCAATAAGCACTGGAACAATATACAGTTAAAAATTATGTTATGTCATTGATTAATATGTATTTTAAAAATCCACAAGAAAACATAGAAACATAAATTTTTCTAGTACGGCATGAACTGATCCTAGTCCAGTAACATGTTGTTGAAGAAGCACTTTCTCGTTTGGGAAAGTGCTTTTTTTGTTTATATTTATACAAATGTTTATACACGGAAAAATGTTTATACCCGCTGGGTAAGCAGGCAGTCAGAAAACTTGAAAACAAAGAAAAAGCGATGAGAACAAAAAAACCTTTTTTGCGATCTCAGGTTGTGATTTTTGTTTGATTAAGATGCTGATCCCGATGCTAACGGTTTTTTGACCATTCTTTCCATAAACTGCTTTTGGTGTTGCAGCCGCAATCTCATTATTATTCCCCATGTCATTGACAGAACAACAAATCCCTTATCTTGTAATGTCGCATCCGGTGGTTTCGGCTTTAAGCATATTTTGTCGGCAGGATGACATAAAATGATAGCCAAAGAATTCATAGAAGTTTGTCAGGAACTGATAAAAAAGACCTTCTTTTATTCTGAATTAAATGTGATCAAAACAAGTAGTGCGAAAAAACCATCGAATATGTGTAATCAATGAGAAAAGTTATCGACTATTGAATAAGGTTTATATTTCAGCCAGCATAATAGACAAATTGGATAATTTTTATCATATCGTTATGCAAAGGCTCTAGTGGTACATTCTGCATTTGATAACCTCATCAAACGAGCTTGAAAACCATTAAGTTTTATGGTTAATTAGCACACCGTTTCAATGACCATCAGATACCCCTAATTTTTTATGTGGAAAGCGCCAGCAGTCAAT
>NZ_NIBU01000170.1 GCF_002632485.1 Xenorhabdus innexi
CCCCGGACAAACGCCGAGCCGGACACGGTACTGATTGTGCCTTGTGTGTAAATCATCGTGTGTTCCTGAGAAAAAAGAGGGCGGGTTAACCTTCTATCATGGTTAAATCGACGATAAAGCCTTCCAGCAGAGGCGGAGGGCCACTCCATGTACCGGGATCGACGCCTGTTCCCCGGTGCGAGAGGTACTCATAGGTATAGGCAATTTCAATGCGTCCATCGCTGTATTTCCCCTCAAAAGATTCCAGCCAGACGTCATAGTCCCACTCCTCATCATAAAACGGCGGGTTATTTTCGCCGGGGGTATACCGGATGTTTTTATAATGCTGACGCGTCTGCCACTTAATCGGCATAAAGCCGTAACGCCGACCCGGCTCGCCCACATAAACAAACGGCCTGCTTTTATTATTGGGAATGTCTACATAGAAATGCGTTATAAACGACAGTAATTTCATGGCCGACGAAAACATCAGTTCACCGCGCTCACTGTAGACCTCCAGCCCGCTGCTCCCCTGAATATTTAATTGAGAAATGGGGGCAAAAAAATATTTACCGCCTGCGCCGAACACTTCGGCGTAATTGTAGTAGCGTTCATCCCAGCCGACATTGCTTTCACCGGGCTGGGCTTTGCGTAAAAAGCCCAGTGACGGCGTTTTGTCGGACAATTGCACCCGCCCGTTATCGGTATAAAATTCTAATCCCAGCATGTTAAATCGCCCAAATTGTCACCCGGTTTTGCATGTCTACCCCCGGGTTCGTTTGCCCGCCCCCACTACCGCCATGCTCCCAGCGATAGGTGTCATAATCAACGTGATAGCGGAAGGTGCTGCCGGACACGCTGAACGAGGTAAATTCATTACTGAGCTGCACCGCCTGTGCCCCGGAGCTGCCCCTGCTGCGCATGCGTAAAAAGAAGCGGGCCGTCACATTGCCGCCCTCGCTTAAGCCCGGCAAATACAGACTGCCGGTTTTGCTCAACGGGATGACGTGCGTGCCCAGAAAACGCGGAATGATATTGTTCGTGGTGATAATCACCCGCCCTTTCTCGTCATAAATCTCTAATCCCATGCCCATTACCAGAACCCCATGCGAATACGTAACCGACCGTTATTGTCAAAAAGTTGTTTGAGGTTGTTGGTTTCGACCCAGTAGCCTGAGCGACCCCGGCCGTAACGCACCTCTTCCCCGGTTTTCATGTCCAGCCTGAACCCGGTTTTGTTCCGGGGATCGAAGTTGGCGGATTTAATTTCATCCCCCACCACCAATTGCCGAATATTCGCCATATCAATAAACGCATCCCGGATAAACACCTGCCCGTTTTTAATCATAAAAACGGACTCCAGCTTGTCATTGCTCGGGTTCACCACGGTAAACTGGTTCGCCCGCACCGCAAAGTGAGTTTCCACTTTGCC
>NZ_NIBU01000171.1 GCF_002632485.1 Xenorhabdus innexi
TGTGTATAGGTCATAGTGCATTTTCCTTTGGCGAGAAAGATGCCTACTATAGCAACTGACCGCCTTTCTTAGAAATTGCACTTATTAGTCGAATCCAAGGGTCACATAAAATTCTGAAATAAAGAGTTTGTCTATAAATTTTTATGTATTAATTGTCACAACTACTAAAAATTTAAAATAAAACAGGATGAAGAAATTGATTTGCCATCATGAAGAATGACAGCTTTTATCATCTGGTTTTTATCGATAATATGTTTATTAATTAATCACATTAAACTTGTTTTAAGGATGAATGATGGCTATTGGATATTTCTTAGTTATTGGGGATAAGACAACATGTGGTGGCGCAATTTTAACTGGCAGTAGTACAGTCACTTTTTACGGTAAACCGTCCGCACTTGAAGGTTCAGAGGTCAGTTGTGGCAGATATGCCGGTAAATACCGAATAATCGGTGGCGTTGGTGGCTTTATCAATTATCAGCAAAAAATGGCGGGAACGCTGGATAGCCGGAGCAGTTGCCCATGTCAGGCGGGTTTAATTAACTCTATTCCTGATTCTTATGCTAAATAATGATGTTGAATAACTAATCATGCCATTGTAAATATTTTCAATGGCATTTAAGAATGAAAAAATAATTTATATTGTTGATAGTTTTAATTAAAAACATAAACAATATAATCAAAAAATAAGAGGTGTCTTATTGGACAGCCATCGGGTTTATTCATAGGATTACTCTTATTTAATGCGATGGATGAAAAATGGATTTAACCAAAATAAAAAGGGAAACAAATTATGTCTAAATTTATTATTACACGAAATAATGGAAAAGCGCTTCTCGGAACTGAATTTCATCTGACTCCGGGTAATACACTGACATTAAAGATTGATGGTTTAAACCTAACCACCAGAAAACACCTTAAATTTCTACCAGAGAATGGAGTGGTGTCTATTTTTCAGAATGATAACCCTCAGAGAAGAGAGCAAACTTTGCAAATAACTGCCCGCAGTATAGGCAGAAGCATCGTTAAGGCAGTAGACACAAATATCGATTTCTGCCCTAATTTTGCTCAGGGTGTCGCTGAAGATTGCTTTCCGCCGTTAACTATTCATGTGTTACCCAAGATCTCGATCCCCACAGATCTGAATGATGAGCAGAGAGCGATGCTAATGGTATTGCTGGCGGAGACTTCATCACCTGACTCTAAGAAGTTCAAATACAATGAAAAAGAAGCTAAAGATACCATGCAATATATGCATGATGTCCTATTAAATAGAGTAAGGTCTCCTAAAGCAAAATACCTTGGTGTGCCTCATAGATAGGATCTTAAGCAATAACCGTTTATTTTTAGATAGAAAAAAGGCTTCATTTATGATCTGATAATCGTCGCTAAACTAATATCAAAACCACGG
>NZ_NIBU01000172.1 GCF_002632485.1 Xenorhabdus innexi
CGGGCCGTGGCTGTATTGCACCCGCTGTCCGCCGACATCCAGTACCATGCTCAATATGTTGTTATCCATGCTGACGGGCTGCACCATGACATTAAATGATGGCATGGTCGCACCGTTGGTAAAGAACGTATCACGGATGATCTGTGCCTGCTGAAAGGGCCGGAGTAATTTTTCTCCGCCGGGCAGCGGCTGACCATTGACACCGGGCATAAACCGCCATCGGGGCTGGGAGGTATCCACTTTACCCACTAAATTTTTCTGGAAGAAACTGTCCATTAACCCTTTACCGGGGGCAAACATGCGGGCCATATCATCCGGTTTGATATCTTCACGGGCGTTTGGTATCAGCGGATAACGATGGGTAATGGCCTGATTGCAAAACCCCCCGATTTCTGAACTGAGTTGTTTACTGACACTTTTCATGTCGCTGAGTTGGGCGTCACTGCTGGCACCGATAGCCAGTGAAGAGACCATATCCCTGAACGGTACCGGCAGACGCTCTGAGGCGGTCTGCAACCGGGTGATAATGTCATTGGACGGAAAAGCGGAACCGGTATTCACCGCATTCTGAACCGCCGTCAGGTACTGATATAACTCCCCGATTTTATTTAATATCTCATCGAAAGGGATGGGGGGATTCTTTCCCGCCGGTTTTTTCGCCAAAGCCGTAATCGGGGCAAAATGAGCCGCTAATAAACTTTCCGGTGAAGGCTGAGCATTATTCGGCGATATCATCTGTTGGGGCGCCAGATTGGTCAGTTTATTTGCTTTATTGGTTAAGTTGCTGGCTTTACTGCTTAAACTACCCAGCCTGGCAATATTCTCCCCTTTACTCATCAGGTTGTTGAGCGGATCATTCAGCGTCAGATTCTGACTGATATTGACCAGTAGCTGGCGCAGGGGAGACGCCGTCGAAGAGAGTAAACGCGCGGTGTTTGCCCGTTGTGTTAAGTCACTGATATGGTTTAGCCGAATATCTGCCAGAAATGTGTCCCATTGATAAATATAGGCACTGATATAGCTCTGCCGAACTGCTTCCTCGACGGCTTTCACCGATTGTTTTTTGGCATAAGATCCCAGAACCCAGCGGTCCTGATCGTCGGATGTGGTAATCATCGGTACCATTTCTTTGAGGATTTTTTGATAACCCGCCGGTGTAAACAGCCCCGGTATCCCACTGGTGATCGCGGCTCCACTGATACGAGAAAACGCCAGATCCGCCTGTGGGCCGGCCAGAGTGACTAAATTGACCGCACCCAACTCAGGACTCTGTAGTAAATTGTGTTGCAGGCGGTCGTAGACACGTACCGCCAGTGGGCTGCTGCTGATGAACGCCTGATGGCGTTCAACCAAACCAGCATCAAAGAGATACGGGGAAGTGACCGCCTGCGCATCCAGCAACTGGCGG
>NZ_NIBU01000173.1 GCF_002632485.1 Xenorhabdus innexi
TAGTACTACAGCCGTACGCCCCATTGTGGCATGATAACCCCTGACATTTTTTCCTGAACAATACGGGGAGGTGTTCAATGCACTTACCTATCAACACGTGGGAACAAGAACTGCTCTCACTTCATGCTCATCTGGCTCCGCTGTTTCATCATCCCGGCCCACAGCAACGCAGCCTCGCTTATCTTCGGGGATTACTCAGTCACGTTGAACGTAAAAATGGCTGGCAACTGGCGGAATGGATAGGCGAACGCACCCCTGATGGGGTTCAGCATTTACTGGAACGCGCCCGCTGGGATGTCGACGCCGCCCGCGATATTTTGCGCGACTATGTGACTGAACATTTGGGCGATGAATACGGGGTGCTCATTGTCGATGAAACCGGCTTTATCAAAAAAGGCACCCATTCTGCCGGGGTGCAACGTCAATACAGTGGTACCGCCGGACGCATCGAAAACAGCCAGATAGGCGTTTTTCTCTGTTATGCCGGTCAGGACGGCCATGCCTTTATTGACCGGGCATTATATCTACCCAAACACTGGACGGATGACCGGCCTCGCTGTGAAGCCGCCGGTATTCCTGACGCCATCCCCTTTGCCACCAAACCGCAGCTCGCCCGGCAGATGCTGGAACGGGCATTCGAGGCCGGTGTCCCCTGCCGCTGGGTAACGGCGGATGCCGTTTATGGTCAGGATCGTCGTCTGCGCGGCTGGCTGGAGTCCCGATCTCAACCGTTTGTACTGGCGATCCCTAAAAGTGAGCCGTTGTGGTGGCACGGACCCACCTCTGTCCGCGCGGACCACATTGTGGACAGCCTGACGCCTCAGCAATGGGAAACCCATTCGGCGGGGCGGGGCACGAAAGGCGAACGTCAGTATGACTGGGGGTTGGTGCCGCTCTGGCGTTTACAACTGAGTGAGCAAGAACGGGCCTATGGCCATTATTTACTGGTCCGGCGTAGCCGGGATGAAAAACAGGAACGGGCTTACTATGTGGTGTATGCCCCCCGAGAGCAGGCGGATTTGAAAACCCTGGCGCAAGTGGCCGGTCGTCGCTGGGAAATTGAATGTGGTTTTGAGGAAACGAAGGGAGAATGCGGCCTGGATCATTATGAAGTGCGGCAATGGCACAGTTGGCATCGGCACATTACCCTATCGCTTCTGGCCCATGCGGTGCTGGCGGTCTTACGAATACGGGAGAAAAAAAACGCCGGTGGGGCTGATCGCGCTCAGTGTGGCGGAACTGCGTAATTTGCTGTCAAAATTGATGGAAAAGGCCGGAGAGACTGTCGAACAGGTTTTACATTGGTCATGTTGGCGACGACGACATCAATACTCCGCCCAACAATGTCATTATCGG
>NZ_NIBU01000174.1 GCF_002632485.1 Xenorhabdus innexi
GTGGAAGACCTGCTGAATCCCTCGGCAGAAGCCCGTGATCAACACGCCTATCTGTTACGCAGGCGTTTATCCGAACTCCATGAAAAATTTAAGATCACCTTTCCGGTGTATCTCTTCATCACTAAAACCGATTTGCTACAAGGCTTTACCGCCTATTTTACTCATCTGGATAAAGCTGCCCGTGAGCAAATCTGGGGGATCACCTTTCCGCAGCACGAAAAAACAGGAGGAAGTATTCCCGCCGACTTTGACGAACAATACCGCCAGTTACAGCAGCGACTAGTGGCGGAATTGCCCTCGATTCTGCTGAATACGCACGATCCACGGCAGTCCGCTGAAAGTTACCTGTTTCCACAAGAAATCGCGGCCCTGTATCCACGGATCGCCCAATATCTGGAAATAGTCTTCGCCCGCTCTGGATTTGAGGCGCCCAGTTATCCCCGCGGACTTTATTTCACCAGTGGTAAACAGGCGGGCACCCCCTTTGATGCGGTGATGGAAAAGTTTAATCAGCAGGTTCAGTTACCCACGGATAACGACAATATGGCCCTCTCCTGGGGCAATGAGGAGGGAACCGGCCTGTCCCCTGCTTCTCAGACACACCAGCCGTATTTTCTGAAAAACTTACTGGACGGCATTTTTCAGGAAGCCGGACTGGCTAGTTATAACCGGTGGTGGCTATACCAGCATCGCCTGTTAAACGGCGTCGGTTATCTGACGCTAGTGGCACTCCTGATCACAGTCAGCGCCTTATTCTGGGCCAGTTACCAGCACAATAAAAATTATCTGGCTGAAACCCGGGCCAAACTTCCCCCGCTTGTGGAACTGGGTCAGGCCGTCCGGCAAAACAGTAATACGGTGAGTGAGGCAAATAACATCCGGCAGTTATTGCCACTCTTGAACAGCCTGCTTGATTTGGCTAAAAGCCCGTATTTTTCGCTGGACGATCCACCGATAGCGTATCGTATGGGGCTGTATCGCGGTGAGCTGGTCAGTCAGGCGAGCCATGATCTGTATCGCAATGCACTGCAATCCCTGCTGTTGCCCCATGTTGCCCGGCTTATCACCGATCAGTTAAATCAGGCCGGTCAGCAGGACAGTGATAACACCTACCGTGCCTTAAAGGCGTACCTGATGCTATACCACCCCGATCATTATGACGGGCCGTGGCTGCGTCAGCGGGTGATGCAAACCCTGAAAGCACAGTTAGCCCCCGATACGCCCCAGAAACAATTTGAACAACTGGATGCACATCTCCGCCAGTTGCTGGATGCGCAGGCGGTCACTTCCCCGTATCTCTTTGATGCTGGTTTGGTTGAACGCCATCAGGCGTTCATCAGCAGCAGCCCACTGGC
>NZ_NIBU01000175.1 GCF_002632485.1 Xenorhabdus innexi
GGGTGAACAGGTGATACAGTCAGTGAATATTATATTAATTGCATCAAACCCAGATGTAGCAAGGCTTTCAGGGAATTGTGCAGAGGGTGCATAACTGAGGGGGTGAAAAAGATTTTCAGGGGTAGGAAATAAAAGCTTTTATCTAAGAACCTTAGTTGTATTAGTTATCGCTTTATCTGGCTGTGCGTCCCCAGACAGAAAAGTATACAAATACAGTAAAGAGCGTTCGCTTCTGGTTCTGTGCTCTCTACAGTAAGGTACTTGGGTGGTTATGAGCGAAAAGCAGAATTGATTTCCAAATAAAAAATAATATTTACAGTACCTTCAATGACCAACACCAACGTTAGTTGTAATATTTATAATTATTCATTGCCACAGTGAATTGATAAACCTTTTAGCGGAAATTTGAGGTAGCTTCTTTATTTATCATTTTTTCATAATTCTATTAACCACACTTGTCTATTGCAAAAGGATTGACTATGCGTTTGAGTAAAGTTCGAGTCCAAAACTATCGGAGTATTATTGATACTGGGGAGTTTGAGGTTGAGAGGCTTAAAACGATATTGGTTGGCCCAAACGAAGCAGGTAAGACAGCTATTCTCCAAGCTATACAGCAAATAAATCCGCCGGAGGGAACAAAAAAATTTGATCCTCTACGCGACTATCCGAGAGCTAACTATACAAAGATAAGTCGTGGAGATTTAGACCCGGGCGAGGTGAAAGTAGTTACTGCTGTCTTTGAACTAGAAGAATCAGATCTGAAAAACGCGCCAGAACAAATAAAGCGTAATTCACTTAGTTACACATTTACTCGATATTTAAATAATAGAGCGACTCATAGTTTGGTTGGTTTTACATCACCAACATACAATGACATAAAAAATGACTTAATAAGGTTAACTGCTCATTTAGACAGAAATTCCACTGAAGGTGATGCAAAACCTCATTCAGAGAGTCTTAATAAATTAACGAGTGGCTGGTCTATATACAAAATTCTAGGGGCCAATGATGCTGCGACTTTAAACAAATGGCTTGAGGAAAAGCTGCCATTTGTTGATGAGGAAGATAAAAAAGAGGTTAAACGTTGGGAAGATATTAATTCTAAGTTGGAACTATTAATTGAGGCAGACAATTTTCTTTCTTATTTAAACCGGAACATGCCTGTATTTGTTCTTTACAGCAACTACTTCCGAGTTAAACCTATCATTCATTTGGGAAACCTTGCTAAACGACTTGAATCTAAGAGGCTATTCAGTATTTTTTCTGCGCAGCAGTAAGACAAGGAATGCCAGATTGACGAACTGGAGACTGGTATTCAAATCTCCCTCGCAGTTCTTCCAC
>NZ_NIBU01000176.1 GCF_002632485.1 Xenorhabdus innexi
CTCAGAGTTGGAGATAAATCTCGTGGCAAATCGATTAAATAAACGTCCTCGAAAAACGCGAGGTTATCAAACACCGAATGAGTTATTTAAAGGCATACCGACTCGTTTACTTCGTTCATAACGGTGTTGCACTTATTATGTGAATGCAAGAAAAGCTAATAAGGACCTTATTGGAAAAAACGTGGCCGGATATAAAATTCAATTTATTAACGTTTAGAGTTCTAGATCCATTCTATAAATTAGTTTCAGAAAATAAAGTAGGGGAAATATACAAGGCTTCAGCACTTGAACATTTCAAATATAGGAAAAAGTCTTTTGATTGCGATGACTTTTGTTTTGTCTACAAAGCCCAGGCATCCAAAGAAGCCTATATAAATGATGAGAATTTTGGGTATGCCATTGGCATAATATTAGGTTTTCGCAGAAAGTCAGCGCATTCTGTTAATATCTATATAGATCGTGATCTCAAAGTGAAGATTATAGAACCGCAAAATGGTAATATAATAAACGCTGAAGATTGGGACTATACACCCTATTATGTTTTAATGTAAAAACTTGAATGTAATATACTGTGCATTATATCACATTAATAAATTAAGTTACTTATGTAACTATCTGAATGTGTTTATGGCTCTGTCCCATTAACTTTCGATTAATGGGACATAGATAGTTAAATATATAATAAACGATAGTGAATACCTATTGTTTTTCCTATTCAACAGGTATTTCCAATTGAAATTCTTTAGTTAGTGTGTCTGCGTCACAATGAGATCATAACCAATCGCTTGATCTGTCTTACCCCTCAAGCACTCTGATGGTATCAATAATTATTTCTGATAGATGTGATACTTTTTCACTAATTCTTGCTGTGAGTTCATCTGCTTTTGTGAAGTCCGGGAATTCTATACGCAATTAACTTGAAGATGCAGGTTTTAATCGCTGGAAATGATCAGTCAGTCGGGTAGCCAATTCCTGTGCTTTTGTTGGCAAGGTGACATGATAAAAATGTCGAAGTGTTCCCCGAAACGTTTTTGCATCCGGGAAATAGACATTGTTGCGTATTTGCTCATTCGTGTACTTCCATAATCGTTCAATGGGGTTGAGATTAGGGCTGTAGGGGGGCAAGTAATGCAATTGAATATTCAGCTCTTGAGCCGCTGATTTCACTAATTCAGCGCGGTGATAACCTGCACCATCCAAAATAATATGCACTTTTTGTTGGAAGAGATAGGTTTCCCTAATGGCATGGAAAAAAAGGACGACATTTTCCGCGTTAATCGTCGGATATTCACGAATAACCGTCTCTTCAATCCGGTGTAAATTGAGTGCCCCCATGA
>NZ_NIBU01000177.1 GCF_002632485.1 Xenorhabdus innexi
CGGGCCGTGGCTGTATTGCACCCGCTGTCCGCCGACATCCAGTACCATGCTCAATATGTTGTTATCCATGCTGACGGGCTGCACCATGACATTAAATGACGGCGTGGTCGTTCCGTTAGCAAAGAACGTATTACGGATGATCTGTGCCTGCTGAAAAGATTTGAGAAATTTTTCTCCGCCGGGCAGGGGCTGACCATCGACACCCGACATAAACCGCCATCGGGGCTGGGAGGTATCCACTTTGCCCACTAAATTTTTCTGGAAAAAACTGTCCATCAGCCCTATGCCGGGGGCAAACATGCGGGCCATATCATCCGGTTTGATATCTTCACGGGCGCTTGGCATCAGCGGATAACGATGGGTAATGGCCTGATTGCAAAACCCCCCGATTTCTGAGCTGAGTTGTTTACTGACACTTTTCATATCACTGAGTTGGGTATCACTGATGGCACCGATAGCCAGTGAAGAGATCATTTCACTGAACGGTATCGGCAGGTGTTCTGAGGCAGTCTGTAACTGGGTGATAATATCATTAGGCGGAAAAGTGGAACCGGTATTCACCGCATTCTGAACCGCCGTCAGGTATTGGTATAACTCGCCGATTTTTTGCAGTATTTCATCGAAAGGAATTTGCGGGTTTTTTCCCTTCATTTTTTTCGCCAGAACTGTAATGGGGGCAAAATGAGCTGATAACAGATTTTCCGGTGAGGGCTGGCTGTTATTCGGAGATGTCATCTGTTGGGGAGCCAGATTTATCAGATTGTTAAGCGGGTCAGTCAATGTCAGATTCTGACTGATATTGACCAGTAGCTGGCGCAGGGGAGACGCCGTCGAAGAGAGTAAGCGCGCGGTGTTTGCCCGTTGTGTTAAGTCACTGATATGGTTTAGCCGAATATCTGCCAAAAATGTATCCCACTGATAAATATAATTATTAACATAGATCTGTCGGAGAGACTCCTCGATGGCTTTAATTGAATGTTTTCTGGCATAAGATCCTAGTACCCAACGATCCTGCTTATAGTATGTGGCAATCAGCGGTACCATTTCTTTGAGGATTTTTTGATAACCCGCCGGTGTAAACAGCCCCGGTATTCCACTGGTGAGTTCGGTACCTCTGGAATGAGAAAAAGCCAGTTCCGCTTGTGGGCCGGCCAGAGTGATTAAATTGACCGGATTTAACTCAGGGTTCTGCAATAAATTGTGTTGCAGGCGGTCGTAGACACGTATTGCCAGTGGGCTGCTGCTGATGAACGCCTGATGGCGTTCAACCAAACCAGCATCAAAGAGATACGGGGAAGTGACCGCCTGCGCATCCAGCAACTGGCGG
>NZ_NIBU01000178.1 GCF_002632485.1 Xenorhabdus innexi
TGAAGTGGTCAATTAAAATTGGTCACAACCTTAGCACTTTTCCAAAATAATCGTTCTGATTCATTTGGCGTGAGCCCATTGTTATACCAATGGGGGCGGATCTGGCTGTAATAGCCGGTTATATACTGGATGATGGCGCGAAAAGCCTCTCCAAAATTGGCATACCCTTCTTCAGGCACCCATTCACTCTTTAAACTCCTGAAGAAACGCTCCATTGGACTATTATCCCAGCAATTCCCCCGACGGCTCAGGCTTTGTTTGAGACCATAACGTCCCAATAGTTGCCGGAAAGCTTTGCTGGTATAGTGACTGCCCTGATCACTGTGAAACATCACACCCCGCGGTCTTCCCCGGGATTCAAAGGCCATTTTCAAGGCTTTCTTGGTCAACGCCGTGTCCGGCGAGAACGACATGGCCCAGCCAATCGGCTTACGGGAAAACAGGTCGAGGACCACCGCCAAATAAGCCCAAAGTTTGCCTGTCCAGATGTAGGTCACATCGCCACACCACACCTGATTCGGCTCGGTGACGGCGAACTGTCGGTTCAGTGTGTTCGGAATATCAACATGTTCTTGTTCCTGACGGGAATAACGGTGTTTTTTCTGCTGGCAACTGACCAGTCCCATTTCCGCCATTAACTTCCCGGCCCGCCATCGACCTAAGGGAGTGCCTTTTGCGGTCACGATAGTGGCTATGGTTCGTGCCCCGGCTGAACCGTGGCTTTCATTAAACGCTTCCCGCACCAGACTTTTGAGCTTGATACGTTCGGCATCCGGCTCATCTCGTCGATGGTGCCAGGCCTGATAGCTACTGCGATAAACCCCGAACAGTTGGCAAAGGAAAGCCACAGGATAAAGCACTCTGAATTGCTCGATTAACGAGAACTGTTCAGGTAGTCCGACATCAAGAGTGCTGAAGCTTTTTTTAAGACTTCGTTCTCCATTTCAAGGCGTTGCAGCTTCTTTTTCAATTCACGGAGTTCAATTTGCTCCGGCGTGATGGGCAGGGCTTTGGGGGACTGGCCTTGCCGTTCCAGCGTCAACTGGCGAACCCAACGCCCCAGGGCAGATTGACTGACATTCATCGCTCTGGCGGCTTCGGCAATACTGTAGTGTTGGTCAAGCACTAGCTGAGCGGACTCTACTTTAAATTCGGGGCTGAAACTTCTTTTCATCATGTCACCTGTTGAATTGTCGAAGTGAGAATATCACCTCTATAACGGTGACCAAAATCATTGGACCACATCA
>NZ_NIBU01000179.1 GCF_002632485.1 Xenorhabdus innexi
CGGACGCCGTCAGCCGGTACCGGGTCCGGTTGCCGGACTCAGTCAGCAGGCCCCCTCAGAGACACCGGATTCGGAAACCGAACTCAGTCTTAAATCAACGGCTTATAGTCAAACCACTAAACCGAACTGTTATGTACGTTCTTTCACACAGAGTGTGAATAAAAAAACATACGTCGATCAGTCATCCGCCATTTTTCTGCCCGAAGGGCTGTGCCGGCAACTGGAGGCGGACGATGTGACCATGCTGACCAGTCAGTTACAGGCGCTGCCTGCTGAACAGGCGCAAACGGTACTGCGCAGTCTGGATAACGCCCTGCGGACAGGCAGTATCGGCAATCCGGTGGGCTGGCTGCTGACCGTCATGAAACGGGCACGGGAAGGGAAATTATTTGTGCAGCCGGGGCAGACCGGTGTTCCCGCCACGGTGGCAGCCCCCGCAAGACGACCGACTGAGCCTGAACAGCCGGTTTCACGTCCGGTGCAACCCGCTTCACCGGCACATGTCCGCAACGTGGTGAGCGAGATCCGTCAGCAGCTGAATCTGGCGAAATATCACCGTGATGGTATCAGCTAAAAACCGTGTTGCTCAGAATTGAACTGATTGAAAATCATACGGGTGTGCCCGGGGCACACAAGGCTAAAAATCGTACTGTCCTGTCCGAATCAGGCCAGTCTGAAAATCTGTCATCGTGCCGGAGATAGCGGTGATTAAAAATCATACGGGTGTGCCCGGGGCACACAAGGTTAAAAATTGCACTGTCCTGTCCGAATCCGGTCAGTCTGAAAACCTGTCCTATTGTCGGAGATAGGCGTGGTCGAAAATTATACGAACATAACCGAAACACAAGCAGCTGAAAATTGTCCCTGATGAGTCAGGTAACAAAGAGATAAAAATAATCTTCTCTGAATCACGCCAGGGGGCATATTTCCTTTTTCCCGTAACTGATTATCCATTGAGCCACCGATGCCTTTCCCCTGATAGTTCCACAGACATAAGCTGACTAAACAGGAGTTGTTCTTTATGTCTGAGCCTGAGGAAAACACCGTCCCGCCGCCACCCCGTCGTGCCGGTGTACTGAAATCCGCCTTAACCATTGAACTGCACACCCACTACGCCATCCGTCTCTGGGCAGGGCGTAAAAAAGAAGACGTCACCGGCCGCCGTCAATACCCGGACATTATCGGCATGCCGCAGGTCATTAAACGGGCGGGGACTATCAGC
>NZ_NIBU01000018.1 GCF_002632485.1 Xenorhabdus innexi
ACTTGTCATTGTTGCGGTCATAAAACGGAAGATATGCCTTTGTCGGTTCGTCAGTGGGATTGTCCATCTTGTGGCACTATGGATATAGACCGCGACTTAAACGCGGCTCTCAATATCCGTGATAAAGGCATTCTGGAATTAAAGGCGGCTGGACGGTCGTTTCTGCTTATGGAAGCTGCGTAAGTCTCGATACTATCGAGCAACGGCTAACGAAATAAGAAGCATCGCCCGATAGGGTGGTGAGAAGTCACATAATAATCTCAACCTTAAACTTATGGATGCTCAGAGTGGGGAGATTATGAATCCTACTGAGTGGAAAAATAACCCGGATATTATAATAATATGAATTCTATATGCCTGCTGAAGATCGAGTTGCATCTAAATTTCATCATTGAACCCCCGATGACATACATAATTATGTCACCGGGGTTACCGTAGGATGAGAGCGGCTATTTAAATTATTTTGCCTTATCCAATGCCTGTGCCAGATCTGCAATAATGTCATCACTGTGTTCGATTCCGATGGATAAGCGGATCAAATCCCGTGCTGCTCCGGCTTTTATCAATTCTTCTTCATTTAATTGGCGATGAGTTGTGGATGCAGGGTGACAGGCCAGTGATTTTGCATCACCAATATTAACCAAACGTGTAATAAGTTGCAGGGCATCAATAAAACATATCGCTGCTTTTTCCCCTCCCTCAATCCCGAAAGACAGGATAGCAGAAGGCTTACCATTCATATAACGAACAGCCAGATCGTACTCAGGGTGTGTCGCTAATCCTGCATATTTAACCCAGGAAACCTGAGGATGTTGCTCCAGATACTGAGCAACTTTCAGGGCATTTTCAGTATGGCGTTCCATACGAAGAGCTAGTGTTTCAAGCCCCTGTAGGATCAAAAAGGTATTAAAAGGGGAAAGTGCCGCACCAGTACTGCGTAGTTGTCCGACTCGGCAGCGCGCAATAAATGCCGCAGCGCCAAAATGTTCGAGATAATTTATACCATGATAAGAAGGGTCTGGTGTATTTAAAACTGTAAAACGATCCTGATGCGCTATCCAGGGAAATTTGCCAGAATCAACCACTATTCCACCAATAGAATTCCCATGACCGCCAATATACTTGGTCAGAGAGTGGATAATAATATCTGCCCCATGTTCAAACGGACGACATAAATAGGGTGTTGCAACTGTATTATCGACAATTAGTGGAATACCATGCCGATGAGCAATATCAGCAACTGCCCGGATATCAACAATATTTCCACTTGGATTGGAGATCGTTTCACAAAAAACAGCTTTGGTTTTTTCATCAATCATCGCTTCAAGAGCAGTAAGATCGTCATGATCAACGAAGCGCACTTCAATCCCGATATTCGGGAAATGATGTGCCATTAAGTTATAAGTTCCACCATACAATTTTGCTACAGAAACAATGTTATCGCCCAGACCGGTAATTGTCTGAATAGCATAGGTGATTGCAGACATACCAGAAGCAACAGCAAGCGCACCCACTCCACCTTCTAGAGCAGCGATACGTTTTTCCAGTACATCATTGGTCGGGTTCATAATGCGGGTGTAAATGTTGCCTTCAACTTTTAAATCAAATAAATCAGCGCCGTGTTGTGAATCATCGAAAGCATAAGACGTTGTCTGATAGATAGGGACTGCAACAGCTTTGGTGGTAGGATCAGGAGAATAACCGGCATGAACGGACAGTGTTTCTAATTTCATTGTCATTTCCTTCATTGAATTACAAAGTAAGGTCATAATGAAATGGACACTTCTCCAGACTGGTTTCAGCACTCTATGATGAATACATCAGCAGAATATAAAGAAGTGCCCCATGGAACAAATTACCGGATTTGTGACAATGCAACTGAAGAAGCCATCAACTCGGACGATTTGCCCATGAAATAAAAAACAAGCAACCCTCAATATGTAGCATCTTTCAGAATAGGGAACAATAACGATAATATAATAATCGCTTATCATTGTGGAAACTGATCGATAGGTGAAAATACGTTAACTATGCCAATATATTATCATTTACATATATATCGCTCTCTACGGCTCGAGCAATAACTTCAGCTATAACCGATGAAGTTTTTAATGCCCTGATTTGCATAAATAACTCATCAGCTTCATTGTATTCTCTGCGTAGATAACCCAGCCATTGCTTAATACGGGCAACATGATATAAACCGGTATCCCCCTGTTTTTCCAAAAGAGTATACTTCAGCAATAACCGGAGCACTCCATGCCACGGCATTTTCGGTTCATTAAATTTAATCACACGGCTTAAATTAGGCACATGCAGTGCACCACGGCCAATCATCACAGCATCACATCCGGTGACTCTGATACATTCCTGTGCACTGTGCCAGTCCCATATTTCACCATTTGCAATAACCGGAATGGTCAGGCGACGGCGGATCTCGCCAATCGCCTGCCAATTTATGCGTTCTGCTTTATAGCCATCTTCTTTGGTACGTCCGTGTACAACCAGCTCAGTTGCACCTGCCTGCTGAACAGCATCTGCAATCTCAAACTGACGGCTGCCGGAATCCCACCCCAGACGGACTTTGACGGTAACCGGTAATTCTGCTGGCACAGCTTCCCGCATGGCTTTGGCTCCACGGTAGATAAGCTCAGGATCTTTCAATAATGTGGCTCCCCCGCCATTACCATTAACGGTTTTAGAAGGACAGCCACAATTTAAATCAATTCCCCACGAACCCAACTCCACCGCTCTGACTGCATTTTCAGCCAGCCATGACGGATCTTGCCCTAAAAGCTGTATCCTGACCGGTGTTCCCGATGGTGTCCTGCTTTGGCGATACAGTTCAGGACACAAGCGATAAAAAGACCTTACTGGCAGTAAACTATCAACTACTCGCAGGAATTCCGTAATACAGAGATCATAATCGTTGACCTCACTCAGCAATTCCCTGACCAGTGAATCCAGAACACCTTCCATCGGAGCCAGCAAAACGCGCATTGATTACTCTCCTGCTACCGCTTTAGCTGGCCTGCGCTGGCGAGGTTTCTGTGATGAGGTATTTTTTGCCCAGACACTCTTATTGTTGCGTGGGTGCCCCTGATTTTGTCGGTTAGCGCCTTGTTTATCGTTGGCACGCTGACCCCGGGGCTGACTACTGCGCCCGTTGCGACCATTCTGAATAGGCTCTGCTTTAATCGAAGGGTCGGGTTCATAGCCGGGTGTAGTGATACGCGGAATTTCCCGTTTCAGCAGGCGTTCAATATCTTTCAATAACTTATGTTCATCAACGCAGACCAGAGATATTGCCTGCCCGGTTGCTTCTGCACGACCGGTACGGCCGATACGATGCACATAATCTTCTGCAACATTCGGTAACTCATAGTTAACAACATGAGGTAGCTGATCGATATCCAACCCACGGGCAGCAATATCCGTTGCAACTAACACCCGTATCTGCCCGCTTTTAAAATCAGCCAATGCACGGGTTCTGGCTCCCTGACTTTTATTGCCATGAATAGCTGCCGCAGTAACACCGTCTTTATTAAGCTGCTCTGCCAAACGGTTTGCACCATGTTTAGTACGGGTAAATACCAGTACCTGCTGCCAGTCCTGACGACCAATCATATAAGAAAGCAATTCTCCTTTGCGTTTCTTATCGACAAAATGAACAGCCTGTTCAATCTGTTCAGAAGCTGAATTGCGGCGGGCAACTTCTACACTGACCGGATCACGCAGCAATTTATTGGCAAGATTTTTGATTTCATCCGAGAATGTTGCTGAAAATAGCAGATTCTGACGTTTGGCAGGCAGTTTATTCAGAACCCGGCGAATATCGTGAATAAAACCCATATCCAACATGCGATCCGCTTCATCCAGAATCAGAATTTCAACGTGAGACAGATCTACGGCATTTTGGTGTTCTAAATCCAGCAAACGCCCCGGTGTAGCAACTAAAATATCGACTCCACCACGCAATTTCATCATTTGCGGATTGATACTGACCCCGCCAAATACCACAAAAGAGCGCAGACGGAGATATTTGCTGTAATTGCGGACATTTTCCCCCACTTGTGCCGCCAGCTCGCGGGTTGGTGTCAGGATTAAAGCCCTGACCGGACGACGCCCTTTAGATTGAATGGGGGATTCACTCAATAACTGTAAGACAGGCAAGGTAAAACCCGCTGTTTTCCCCGTTCCGGTCTGGGCGCTCGCCAACAGATCTTTACCGGACAACACGACAGGAATTGCCTGTTGCTGAATAGGGGTAGGCTCTGCGTATCCCTGTTCTTCAATGGCACGCAAAATATCAGCCTTCAAGCCGAGTGACTCAAAATTCATAAATAAGAAATACTCCAGACTTCACCATTCCTGATATCAATTCAGGGGCAGTTTTATGGGAAGAGAAAAGACGCGATAAACCGCATAGAAATTACATAAACTGCAATGCACCATAGGAGCGGCATTATAACAGATATGTTTTTTCAAACAGCATGCAACGTAGGTAAATTTATGTCATCTTTACATCAGGTTGCTTTAGTTTTAAAGTTAATCACACGATTGATTTATTTATAACCATTTTTTACTGGTTCTTATCACAGGATATTTTCCAATATGGCAGCAAAAACGGCTCAAACTTCACGAGGCGAACAGGCTAAACAGCAACTTCTTGAATCCGGGTTAGAGATCTTTGGTAAATTAGGTCTGGAAGGCGCAACCACCCGCAATATCGCCCAACACGCAAAACAGAACATTGCTGCCATTGCTTATTATTTTGGTTCTAAAGAAGGGTTATACCTTGCAGTCGCACAACATATTGCAGACAGACTGAAAGCCGAATTTTCCCAGTTGATTGAGTCTATTGACCAATTCTTTATCACCATACCTCAACCTTATCCGCAAGATCGAATACTGGCATTTATTCATCAGGGGCTGATTAGCTATAACCATCTTATTTTCGATAAAAGCAGCCTTAATCTCAGCCGCATTATATCACATGAGCAATTAACCCCTACAGAGGCTTATAGCGTTATCCATGAACAGGGGCTTGCTCCGATTTATTCCCGTCTGAATAAACTGATCGCCCATTATATCGGGGCTGATGAAGGCAAAGTTTCCACCCAAATCCACACACATGCCTTATTAGGGGAAATTCTCTCTTTCCGGTTGGCGCGAGAAGCACTATTACGTCAGACCGGTTGGGATAATATCAGTACCAGAGAATACGAGTTAATTAATCAGGTTTTAACTCAGCATATTAATATATTACTGAATGGCCTGAAGGAAAAATAACCCAACGCAGTACGACCTGAAAATTTAATAATGCATAAAGGATAGTAGTATGAACACTAAAAAGTTTGCTCTTGTCCTGTTAGCGATCATCATTATTACTGGTGTCATTGGTATTTACTATTATCAGGAGCGAAATGACAAAGAATTAACCCTGTATGGCAATGTTGATATCAGAACGGTCAACCTTGGGTTTCGGGTCAATGGCAAACTGGAAACCCTGCAAGTGGATGAGGGAGACACCATCACCGAAGGCCAGCTTCTGGGTCAGCTCAATAATTCCCCTTTTATCAACGCACTGAATCAGGCAAAAGCCAATCGCGATGCTGCCAGAGCAAACCTGATCAAAGCAGAAGCGGGTTATCGTTCGGAAGAAATTGCGCAGGTACGCGCTGAAGTCGCCCAGAAAGAGTCAGCATTCCGCTTTGCTGACAGCTTTCTGAAACGCCAGCAGGAATTATGGCAACGCAAAATGATTGCCGCCAACGATCTGGAAAATGCCAGAACAGGGCAACGTCAGGCATTGGCAGCTTATCAGGCAGCGAAAGATAAATTACGTCAGTTTGAAGCCGGAAATCGTAAAGAAGATATAGCATCTGCCAAAGCCCAGTTTGCTCAGGCTGAAGCAGCGGTTGCTCAGGCTGAACTCAATTTACAGGATACTCATCTTATTTCCCCCTCCTCTGGGGTTATTCTTACCAGAGCGATTGAGCCGGGAACTATTCTGGCCGCCGGAAATACTGTTTTTACGCTATCACTGACTCATCCTGTCTGGATCAGGGCGTATATTGATGAGCCTAATCTCAGTCAGGCAACAGCTGGGCGGGATATCCTGATTTATACTGATGGACGAAAAAATCAGCCTTACCACGGCAAAATCGGTTTTGTTTCCCCGACCGCTGAATTTACCCCGAAAAATGTTGAAACTCCCGACTTAAGAACAGACTTGGTTTATCGCCTGCGTATTATTGTCAGTGACCCTGATGCAGGGTTAAAGCAAGGAATGCCCGTTACGTTACGCTTTACTGATTCACGTTTTACAGACACGAAAAAGTAGGCGCTAATATGACCAGTTCAGCCTATACAATAAAACTGAACGGTGTGGAAAAGACGTTCCCGGGATTAGAAATTCCGGCCGTATCGCGGCTAAATGCAGAACTGTTCGGAGGTTCTGTAACCGGGCTTGTCGGCCCGGATGGCGCCGGAAAAACCACACTGATACGAATGTTGGCCGGGTTACTGAAACCGGATAACGGCAATATTGAAATCATGGGGCTAGACCCTATTAAAAACAGTGTCGAGGTTCGTTCTAAACTGGGTTATATGCCACAAAAGTTTGGTCTGTATGAAGACTTAACCGTGCAGGAAAATCTCAATTTATATGCGGATCTACATGGTGTACTTGGCGACGCACGGCAATCCACTTTCCAAAAGCTACTGACTTTCACTGAGTTAACCCGCTTTACCGGCAGATTAGCAGGCAAACTTTCCGGTGGAATGAAACAGAAATTGGGGCTTGCCTGTACATTGGTCGGCAGCCCGCAAGTCTTATTGCTTGATGAACCCGGCGTCGGTGTCGATCCTATTGCCCGGCGGGAATTATGGCAAATGGTGCATGAACTGGCTTCCGATGGAATGCTGATTCTATGGAGCACCTCTTATTTAGATGAGGCTGAACTTTGCCCTGATGTTTTATTAATGAATCAGGGGGAGTTACTTTATCGCGGTCAGCCGCAGCAACTCACTCAAGGCATTGCCGGGCGATCTTTTCTGCTTGATATCGAACCGGATATCCGCCGGAAAACCCTGCAACATGCACTCACCTTGCCACAAGTTACCGATGGCGTGATTCAGGGTCGATATCTTCGCCTGATATTAAAAGCCGATGCTGACCACACTGAGCTACTCCAACAAATAGGAATGCCCGGCATAAATATTCTGGATGCCGAACCGCGTTTTGAAGATGCCTTTATCGATCTCTTGGGTGGCATCCCTTCCCGCCGCTCCGAATTGGCAGAAATCATGCCGCAGATCCCGCCCAATCCGACAGAAACTGTAATAGAAGCCCGTAATCTGACAAAAAAATTCGGCGATTTTGCCGCGACCGATCATGTGAACTTTCAGGTGAAACGTGGTGAAATCTTCGGTTTGCTGGGGCCTAACGGAGCCGGAAAATCGACGACATTCAAAATGATGTGCGGGTTAATGCTCCCGACGCATGGTAATGCGTTAGTGCTGAATATGGATTTAAAAACCGGTTCAGGTCAGGCACGCCAGCATCTTGGTTATATGGCGCAAAAATTCTCACTCTATGGTGATTTAACCGTGGAACAAAACCTGAAATTCTTTTCCGGTGTTTACGGTTTAAATGGTCGTCATCAACAGAAAAAAATGGCAGAAATGATCAGCGCTTTTAGTCTGAAGCCCATTCTGCATCAAACCACCGACAGCCTGCCGCTCGGTTTTAAACAGCGCCTGGCCCTTGCCTGTGCCCTGATGCATGAGCCGGATATTCTGTTTCTGGATGAGCCGACTTCAGGAGTTGATCCTCTGACCCGCCGCGAATTCTGGCTGCATATCAACGGCATGGTGGATAAAGGTGTTACTGTGATGGTCACAACACATTTCATGGATGAAGCAGAGTATTGTGACCGTATCGGGCTGGTTTTTCGAGGAAAATTAATTGCTACAGGTACTCCCGATGAATTGAAAAAACAGATATCAACCACTGACCGCCCTAATCCTTCAATGGAAGATGTTTTTATCGATCTTGTAGTTAATTACGATCCAGTTAACGACGATAAGGAGCCGCAATGAGTCGCAATGAACGAAACAATGCTGATCCTGATCAAATTCATCCGCACCCAAAAGTAGCCGGTTTTTCATGGCTACGCTTAAAAGCACTTTGTATTAAAGAAAGTAAACAGATTATCCGCGATCCCAGCAGTACCTTAATTGCCGTTGTTATTCCTCTTATGCTGCTGTTTATCTTTGGCTATGGCATTAACCTTGATTCCAGCAAACTGCGTCTCGGGATTCTGATGGAGCAACAAAGCAAAGATGCTCAGGAATTGGTTCATGCGTTTACAGGCTCACCTTATATTGATGCCACGATCAGCAATAATCGCCAGCTTTTGATCAATAAAATACAGGCTGGTGAAATTCGCGGCATTATTGTCATACCGGTTAACTTTGATGCGCAGCTTGCCCGAATGGGTGATTATGCTCCCATTCAGGTGATCACAGATGGCAGTGAACCGAATACAGCCAATTTTGTGCAGGGCTACGCTAAGGGCATCTGGCAAATCTGGTTGCAGCAGCGAGGGCAAAATCAGGGCATATCAACAACACCATTGATTGATATGCAGATCCGCTACTGGTTTAACCCGGCAGCAATCAGCCAGCACTTCCTAATTCCCGGTGCGATTTCAATTATTATGACAGTCGTTGGTGCAATCCTTACTTCTCTGGTGGTCGCACGTGAATGGGAGCGGGGAACAATGGAAGCTCTTTTATCCACTCAGGTTACCCGAACCGAATTATTACTTTCCAAATTACTGCCCTATCAGGTGCTCGGTTCTTTCGTGATGGTGCTTTGCATGGTCTTTGCCGTCTTTATTATGGGTATTCCTTACCACGGTTCACTCTGGATACTGGCTTTAATTTCCAGCCTCTATCTCGCCACCGCGTTGGGCATGGGGCTATTTATCTCAACAGTCACCCGCAATCAATTTAATGCCGCCATGATTTCGCTGAATGTTGCTTTTTTACCCGCCATTATGCTCTCTGGTTTTGTCTTTGAAATAAACAGTATGCCGGTTCTGATTCAGATAGTGACTTATATTGTTCCTGCCCGTTATTTTGTCAGTGGCTTACAGACGTTATTTTTAGCAGGTGATATCGGCACTGTTTTAATGGTCAATTTACTGTTTTTAATTGCCAGTGCCATCGTGTTTATTGGCCTGACTGCATGGAAAACCCGCCGACATCTGGATTAAGAAGGAAAGCGCAATGTTTCATCGGCTCTATACACTTGTCATGAAAGAATTACAGTCTCTCCTGCGAGATCCTCAGACACGGGCCACGCTAATCTTACCCGTTCTATTTCAGATGATCCTGTTCCCGTGGGCTGCAACACTGGAAGTTAAAAATGCCACTATTGCGATTTTCGACGAAGATAAAGGACAGGCTTCCATTGAATTGACTCAGCGACTGGCGAAGTCGAAAGCCTTTCCTGAGGTCATTATGCTGAACAATTCGCAAGAGATCCGCCCGACATTGGATAACCGTGATGCGCTGCTGTTGGTTCGTTTTCCGCAAAATTTCAGTGCCCACATTGCCAGCCACACACCGACTTCAATTCAGGTTCTGCTCGACGGACGCAACTCAAACAGTGCGCAAATTGCTGCTAACTATCTTCAACAGATTGTGATGAGCTATCAGAAAGAGCTACAGGGTAATACTCAGGGATTCAATAACAGCGAACTGATCATCCGTAACTGGTATAACGCCAATCTGGATTATAAATGGTTTGTCGTTCCCTCTCTGGTTGCCATGATCACAACTATTGGTGTACTTATTGTTACCGCCCTTTCCGTAGCTCGCGAAAGAGAACAGGGAACACTGGATCAATTGTTGGTTTCCCCTCTGACCACATGGCAGATCTTCATTGGCAAAGCCATTCCTGCATTAGTTGTAGCAACGGTTCAGGCCAGTATTGTTTTGTTAATCGGGATATTGTGTTACCAAATTCCCTTCTCCGGCTCATTACTACTCTTTTATGGTTGTATCCTGATTTATGGGTTGTCGCTGGTCGGGTTTGGTCTGCTTATCTCAGCCATTTGTTCAACTCAACAACAAGCTTTTATTGGTGTTTTTGTCTTTATGATGCCCGCTATTCTGCTCTCTGGTTATATTTCTCCCGTTGAGAATATGCCGGTTTGGTTACAGGATATAACGTGGATCAACCCAATTCGGCACTTTACTGACATCACTAAACAGATTTATTTAAAAGGTGCTGATTTTTCAGTTATCTGGCAGAGCTTATGGCCTTTGCTGGTGATTATTGTCACAACAAGCGGAATTGCTTACCGGTTGTTTCGAAGTAAGATTGCCTGATGGCAAAGAAGCCGCCGAATAACTATTTTTCTACCCTATTAATTGATACGCGGATTTTTCCTTCTACACTAAATAAGAAGGGTGAATATTTTCGTCTTTTTCTTTTATAGCCTTCACCTTTCAGAGCGCCGCTTTATTGGCAGTGATTGCTCACCCTAACCATTGTAGCTTTTATCTATGTCTTCAAAGATTCATGCACTTGTCGTTGCAACATAACTGTTTCCTCAGCTAAGTGACCAATAGCATAAGAATATAATTAAAGAAGATTCATTCATATTTCCATCTGTTATACAAGAAGTTAAAACCAATTTTATTATTACAAATAACAACACCGTAATCTAAGGGGATAGCTTTATGGATAATATTAAAAAAATTTATCAACCTTCTGATTGGCATGGATTAAATAATATTAAAATAGAACTTTTTCACATGAAAGAAGGTAATAGCACTAATATATTTGCTAACTCAAGAAATAGAGTTGCTGTGATTATTCAAGTACAACCAACTGATCATTCAGGAAATCCAATCTCTATTTCGAGAGAATTCATTTCAGAACACATTTACCTTGTTGACTATAATACAGAAGAAAAACTTATTTATAATGCACAAGAAGATGATAACTTTACTTGGTCATATACCAATGAACCCAACGAGTTTACAGTAGTATCAGAAAATTCATCGGGTATTAAACAACAACATGATAAAACAGAAAATAGTGTGATTTTTTATGTATATTGCTCCCCCAGAGCGAAGAATAAAATTAAACAAATAGCTGTATCAGTTAAGACTCCAAAAGGTAAATATACTACAGCTCATCAGGAAAAAGAGGGGGCATTCATCCAATTAACACCGAATAATGAAATACATTATCACATGTCCGATCTAGATATAAATGAAGTACTTGTCGCAACTCATCAAGAATGGGATGACACCTTCTTCTGGAATCAACTCAATACCTATGTATCTCTTAAACCCAATGATCAGCATGGGAAACTGGATATTATAAAATTAGAAAATTTCGGCGGCCCACTCGATTCAGTTCATCAACTCTATCATATAAGCCCTGGATATTTCCGTTATTATGCACATTTTCTTTGGTCATTAGGTGAATATACAACTGTATCTGTGGGCAATACTAAGTGGTTTAATTTAGATATAAAACATCCTATAGATATAGAAATTAGACAAATAGCTAATGCTCTTTGTTTTACCGTCATTTTTATGGGATTCGATTCTATTGGTAAAACACACGATACTTGGTACAACATGTATATAAGTATCTATGACCAATTCGGTAATAATGGCGTGTTTGATGTCGTACCGAATAATGACAACCACCAAGAAAAACTTAAAGTTCACCTTGAAGATCATGGAATATAGAGTAATCATTAACTATTCTTTCTATATTAAGAACAAGATCTGATCGCCAATTTTTTATTCTTATACTAACCTGAATTCTGGATAAGAAATTGGCGTGATACCTGTTCAGCAAGCTACGTTTTGGTGAACACTGAAAACAGCTCGGGAAAAAGAAGATTTAAGACTGCTTGCTTCAAACTAGGTAACAAACTGATTAACGACCAAATATTACTCAGTTTTTCGAATCGGGGGAAATCAGTTCCCACTTGCCAAACAACGTTAAACCCGAAGCGTTTGCCAATGCTAAAGATGCTGAATTATCGACTTGGCATCGGTATTGAGGTTCATATCCCTGCGAATAAGCAAATTTACTGATAGTACGCACCACTTTTCTGGCGTGGCCTTTGCTTCTAATTCACATCCCCTAAATAGATAGGAAAATCAGAGGAAAAATGCTTTTCTGCAATCAGAGTACGTAGAGCGGCGGGAAATAATGGCAGGTTTATAACATCCTCCAAATTGATCCATTGAGCACCTATTTGATCCCTATCTGCATTGATATCCAGGTTATGGATATCAGGATTTTTATCAGCAAGAGAAGAAAGAAAAACTAATTCGGTTTGATGAACATCTTTATCAAACTCAGCAAATTCATGATTGTTTCCTATATATTCTCTAACAAATACCAACCGTTCAGGTTCAATCTCGTATGTTGTCTCTTCAAGACATTCCCTAATCAATGTTTGAGTCAATGTTTCTCCAAACAATTGTCCTCCCCCCGGCAGGGTATACCATTCATCGGAATCCGATTTATATCTGATGAGTAGGATCTGGTTGTCGTGAATAATGATAGCTTTTGCTGAAATACGAATAGTGGCAGTACTGCTTTGATTCACAAATAATACTCCGATAAAAGCGCGTATTTGTGTCCCACACTCATCACACACTTATTCTTTTCCAATGACCTGTTTTTAAGGCCAGTTATTTAAAGTATTAGCTGAAAAATAGGTAAATAAATTTGGCAAAAAGGCCCTGTCTGACAGAGCCTTTGATATATCAGGACAACAAGAAAATTGTTAGTCAGTGATTAACGACGATCGCCCAGAATGCGCAGCAGCATCAGGAACAGGTTGATAAAGTCCAGATACAGTGTTAATGCGCCAGTGATAGAGTATCTGCGCATGTTTTCTTTATCGTTAACATCCAGCTCTGCACCCATTTCTTTCAGTTTTTGAGTGTCATAAGCAGTCAGGCCAGCAAAAACCAGAACACCGATATAGGTAATTGCCCACATCAGCGCCGGACTTTTCAGCCAGATATTGACCAGAGAAGCCAGAACGATACCAATCAGGCCCATAAACAGGAAGCTTCCCATACCACTCAGGCTACGCTTGGTCGTGTAACCATAAACGCTCAGCGCACCAAACATTGCCGCCGAGATGACGAAAGTACTGGCAATAGAACCCGTGGTATAAGCCACAAAAATGCTGGATATCGTCAGGCCGGTCAGCATGGAATAGAGCATAAACAACCCGGTCGCTACTGCTCCACTCATTTTATGCACCAGACCAGACAACACAAACACCAGTGCAAGTTGTGCAATGACCAGACCATAAAACACGATGGAATTACTGAAGATGGCATCTCGTATTTCGGGAGTATTTGCTACATACCAGGCAACAAATGCGGTTAACAACAGACCACAGGTCATCCAGCCATAGACCTGTGCCATATAAGTTTGTATACCTGAGCCAGCTTGCTGGACAATCGAACCATTGGAACGTTGATATCGGTCCATGACGAGTACCTTTTATGACAATGTTGAAGGGGTTAGATTGTTTAATAGTAAACAATCTGTTTCAAGTGCTATACATTAGCATAGAACATGAACAAAACCATCTGCCAATTAATCACAATTTTAGTGATATATTATTTATCTACTCAGTTTTAGATACAGTTCGCAAAAGGCTTTATCACTCTATTTTAAGATGTTATCTCATGAAATTAACCAACGGCCTGCCGCTTCTTGATCGCTATCTCTTGCTTCCACCCACCGTTCGCCATTATTAAGAGATTCTTTTTTCCAGAATGGAGCCTGAGTCTTTAAATAATCCATCAGAAATTCGGCGGCAGTAAAAGCCGCACTACGATGAGCACCTGTTACGCCAACAAAGACAATTTCGTCTCCCGGATATAACTTCCCGATACGGTGAATGATGCTGACTTGTTGTAATGGCCAGCGCTGGCGGGCTTCATCAACGATTTTATGCAACATGTTTTCTGTCATCCCCGGATAATGTTCCAGAGTCAGAGCCTGAACGTTATCCCCCAAATTGTGATTACGAACTTTACCCGTAAAAGTCACAATTGCGCCATCTTCATCAGATTGCGCCAGCCATTGGTATTCCTCACCGACGTTAAATACCGCTTGCTGGATACAGATTCGTGTCTTTTCCATATTTATCCTCCGGTGACCGGCGGAAAAAATGCTACTTCATCACCATCATTCAGCGGGTGATCTGTATGAACAAAGGATTGGTTCACGGCTGCCAGCAATTTGCCATCCTCCAATGCCAGTTTCCAGCGCTCACCTTTTTCAAGTAATGACCTGCGAAGGTGAGCCACTGTCGGATAGTCATTCGGTAATTCAAGAGAATCTGTGCCTACCAATTCCCGTACCTGAGCGAAAAACAGAACTTTTATCATTCTTTCACCTTGCTTACTCTTCTGCCTTAAAGTGCCCTGATTTTCCGCCGCTTTTTTCCAGCAGACGTACCGGCCCGATAACCATATCTTTTTGCACTGCTTTGCACATATCATAAATAGTCAGTGCAGCAACGGAGGCGGCTGTCAGCGCTTCCATTTCTACTCCGGTCTTCCCTGTCAGGCGGCAGCAGGATTCAATTCTGACCCGATTGTGTTCAGTTTGTGCTTCTAATTGAACTTCGACTTTGCTGAGTAATAACGGGTGGCACAGTGGTATTAATTCCCAAGTCCGTTTTGCGGCCTGAATTCCGGCAATACGCGCGGTTGCAAAAACATCCCCTTTATGATGATCGCCGGAAACAATCATCGCCAGTGTTTCAGCCTGCATTTGGACAAAGGCTTCTGCTCTGGCCTCCCGTATAGTTTCCGCTTTGACAGAAATATCCACCATATGGGCTTCGCCCGATGTATTGATATGCGTTAATTGAGACATTTTCACTCCTGAAAAATATACCCTCAGTCTTTCAAGTTTCCGTGATGTGACTCGAAACCCATTGGGTATTAATTATGCTTTAACCACCAATGAAAGAAAGATTAGGGGTAATACCACTATCCCCCTGATGCAAAAAGTGAGTTTCACGCTTATGCCTCAACCCACCCTGAATACGTAATTTCAAATCGTTGAGAGATGCGTCATCAAACAACAAATCACGCAATGGAATGCCCTGTTCACCAAACAAACATAGATGAAGATTACCAATGGCAGAGACACGCAGGCGATTGCAGCTTTGGCAGAAATTCTTTTCATACGGCATGATCAGGCCAATTTCACCCTGATAATCCGCATGTCTGAAAACCTGAGCCGGGCCGTCACTACGTTCCCGTTGTTGTAGTTGCCAGCCCTGCTGAAGTAAGCGCGTGCGTATTACATCACCGGAAAGATGATAGCGCCGAAAGTGTTCACTACCTTCTCCGGTTTCCATCAGCTCAATAAAGCGCAATTGAATCGGGCGGTGTTTTATCCAGTCAAGGAACGCTGGCAGGCTGGTATCATTAATATTTTTCATCAGTACCGCATTCACTTTGACGGTGCTGAAACCTGCTTCCAAGGCGGCATCAATGCCACGCATAATCTGAAAGAATTTATCCTGCCCGGTAATAGCATAAAACTGACGAGGGTCAAGACTATCCACACTCACATTAAGCGCTGTAAGCCCGGCCTCTTTCCAGCGGGTAACATCGCGCTCCATCCGATAGCCGTTGGTCGTAACAGCAATTTTTTTAATCTGCGGATTTTCATGCACTGCGGCTATAATGTCGCAAAAATCACGACGCATAGTAGGTTCTCCGCCCGTCAGACGTATTTTTTCTGTGCCTAATTCCGCAAAAGCACGGCTAACCCGGCGGATCTCGGGCAAGGTGAGAAATGATTTATTAGATTGATTGCTGTCAGGCTGGTAGCCGTTGGGCAGACAGTATGTGCAACGAAAGTTGCATACATCAGTAACCGATAACCTCAAGTAATAAAACTTGCGGGAAAATGTATCGATAAGTTGTTCCACTATAACACCTTCCAATCATGGGGGATGCGGGCATTTCTGCCTTGCACCCTGGTGACTCGGGAGCCACGGCCAAAGCATCATATCGATATGGTATTAATTTGATAGAACTCTATTTATAGAATCAATTAATAAAAATTTATACAACAAAGACTTAGATGCAGAGGCTAGGGGTTGGTTTCAAATTTGATCATCATATTAATCACGACATATATGACCAAACCTGATTGTGGATTCTACCCCTTAAATTAAAAAAAAGCTAACGACAACCCCGATATATATTTTACTATACAAAGGGTTACAAAAATTCATCAATATCAGCCTGTGTCACTATTCACACTGCTTACATTCTGAAATACCTGATAAAAATCGCATAAAATCATGACGATTGCTAAAATAATCATATTTTATGGTAGATTACATAAAATTTATTCAAGTACATTTAATTCAGTAACAGGAATCCTATGCGAAACCGAACATTAGCCGATTTGGATCGTGTGGTTGCCCTTGGTGGTGGTCACGGACTCGGGCGTGTCATGTCTTCTCTCTCCTCTCTTGGTGCCCGCCTGACTGGTATTGTCACAACAACGGATAATGGAGGCTCGACCGGAAGAATAAGGCGCTCAGAAGGCGGGATCGCCTGGGGTGATACCCGAAATTGCCTTAATCAGCTGATCACTGAGCCGACTATTGCTTCAGCTATGTTCGAATATCGATTCGGTGGTAGTGGCGAGTTGGCCGGGCATAATCTGGGCAACTTAATGTTAAAGGCGTTAGACCATTTAAGCGTCCGCCCGCTTGAGGCAATTAACCTGCTCCGCAATCTGCTGAAAGTAAATGCGCATTTGATCCCGATGTCCGAACAGGCTGTTGACTTAATGGCGGTGGATGCTCAGGGCAATGAAGTGTATGGAGAAGTGAATATCGATAAGCTGGATTGTGTTCCCAAAAAGCTAATGCTTTATCCTCATGTTAATGCCACCAAAGAAGCACTGGAAGCGATTGAACAGGCTGATTTGATCCTGATAGGCCCGGGCAGTTTCTTTACCAGCCTGATGCCATTATTGTTACTGGAAGATTTAACCCAGTCCCTGCGACGCAGTAATGCCAATATGATTTATATTGGTAATTTAGGCAAAGAACTCAGCCATGCTGCGGCAGACCTTTCGTTGAAAGAAAAACTGGAGATGATAGAAAATACCATCGGCCGCAAAATGATCAGTGCCATTATTGTTGGCCCACGCACGGATATCAGCCAGCTAGATGATCGGATTGTTACACAGCAGATTTTGGAAGCACAGGATATTCCTTATCGCCATGATCGTGAATTATTACGGCAGGCAATAGAAGATACGCTGCAAAAACTGGGTTAATAATAGTTTATTGATTAGCACTGTTATTATTATTCAAAGCTATTTCACCAATGGAGAGTATGTTATTTCACTCTCCATTCCAGTTAACTATTGGTCATTATCTCAGGAATTAGCGATAAACTGTGTTCTCAAGGCCTGAACCTGATCGCGCATATTAGCTGCCTGTTCAAATTCAAGATCACGGGCATACTGATACATTCTTTCTTCCAATTCGCGGATTTTATTCTCCAGTTCTTTTGCAGATAATTTATGAAAATCATCAGCCGCCAAGTCAGATTTACTTCTATTTTTGGTTCTGCTTTTTCCTTTACCGTTAATCGGCTGACCAAGTTGCAGGATATCGCCAATTTTTTTATTCAACCCTTTTGGTACGATACCGTTTTCTTCATTAAATGCCTGCTGTTTAGCCCGGCGACGCTCGGTTTCATCAATGGCTTTTGCCATAGAAGCAGTAATTTTGTCACCATACAGAATCGCTTTACCATGCAAATTACGGGCTGCACGCCCAATTGTCTGAATGAGGGAGCGTTCTGAACGAAGAAAGCCCTCTTTATCAGCATCCAGAATTGCCACCAAAGAGACTTCCGGCATATCCAGACCTTCACGCAGCAAGTTGATACCCACCAACACATCAAACTCACCGAGACGCAGATCCCGAATAATTTCTACCCGCTCAACAGTGTCAATATCAGAGTGAAGGTAACGCACCCGCTCCCCGTGTTCTTCCAGATATTCCGTTAAATCCTCAGCCATACGCTTCGTCAGCGTGGTGACTAATACCCGTTCATTTTTAGCGGCCCGGATACGGATTTCAGACAGCAGATCATCCACCTGAGTTGCGACCGGACGAACTTCAACTTCAGGATCAATCAGACCGGTTGGGCGCACCACCTGTTCAATCACTTCATTACCAGATTTTTCCAGTTCATAGTTGCCGGGTGTGGCTGATATATAAATGGTTTGTGGTGCGAGTGCCTCAAACTCTTCAAAGCGCATCGGACGGTTATCCAGTGCTGATGGCAACCGAAAACCATATTCCACCAGCGTTTCTTTGCGGGAACGGTCTCCCCGGTACATACCACCAAGCTGTGGGATAGTGACATGGGATTCATCTACCACCAGCAAACCATCCGCAGGCAGATAGTCAAATAAAGTCGGAGGGGGTTCACCCGGTGCACGACCGGATAAATAGCGGGAATAGTTTTCAATCCCGGAGCAATACCCCAGTTCATTCATCATTTCGAGATCAAATTGCGTCCTCTGAGTGATGCGCTGCTCCTCCAGTAACTTATCTGAAGCCAGAAGAACTTTACGCCTGTCATCCAGCTCAATTTTGATCTCTTCTATTGCCTGAAGAATACGCTCACGAGGTGTGACATAGTGTGTTTTCGGGTAGACCGTATAACGGGGAACGTTGTACTGAACCTGACCCGTCAGGGGGTCAAACAGGGAAAGACGTTCAACTTCATCATCAAACAGTTCAACACGCAACGCATGTTCATCAGATTCTGCCGGGAAAATATCAATGACTTCACCACGCACACGGAATGTTCCCCGCTGGAACGCCTGATCATTGCGCGTATATTGCAGTTCAGCCAGACGACGCAGGATAGAACGCTGATCGATCAACATGCCATTTGTCAGATGAAGCATCATTTTCAGGTAGCTATCAGGGTCACCCAACCCATAAATAGCGGAAACAGAGGCCACCACAACCACATCTCTTCGCTCCAGCAGAGCTTTGGTTGCAGACAAACGCATCTGTTCAATATGTTCGTTTACAGAGGCATCTTTTTCGATAAAAGTATCGGAGCTGGGAACATAGGCTTCAGGTTGGTAATAATCGTAATAAGAAACGAAGTATTCGACAGAATTCTCTGGAAAGAACTCCTTCATTTCGCTATAGAGCTGGGCTGCCAGTGTTTTATTGGGTGCCAGAACCATGGTTGGCCGGTTCATATTTGCGATGACATTGGCTATGGTGAACGTTTTCCCTGAACCCGTGACCCCTAATAATGTCTGATGGGCAAGACCGTCCTCCAGCCCATCCTGTAATTTGCGGATGGCTTCTGGCTGGTCACCACCAGGTTCGAAGTCAGAATGCAACCTGAATACTTTATTCGTTTCTTTACTCATCTTCCACCCGATAACATTGCACGGCTTTATCCTTTCTCTCTCAGGTTATATACCCTTCGTCTTTCAAACTATTTCTTTGTTGGCTGCATTCACTCACCCCAGTCACATAGTTATCTATGCTCCCGGGGATTCATTCCCTTGCCGCCGCGATGCAACTTGAAATTCATTGGTTATAGCCCGAAAACACACAGGATATATAGGCTAACCAAAACGCCCTTATAATACTGGATAAAAAAACAGCTTCAAGTGGATGAGCAAAATAATCTTGCCGCTCCGCTCAAAAAACAGCATCTGACAAAAAACAACCAATAATACATATCACGCAAAGTTATATTAACTCTTCGGTAACATTATATAAGTCTATTTTTATCCCCAGATAGCCGTTTTGTTTTTTTTATTTTCGTATTAGTTACTGAAATGATAATGCAAAGAATGACAAAGAAATACTGAAAGGAATTGATTTTATATAACCATTTAATTTTGAATGAAAAAAAATCAAAGTAGAGAATAACAGCAAATCTTGCGCAAGCCGCGTATTATCTTGTGTCAGGCCACTTGTCTAAACCTAATACACAAGGTTATCCACAGGAACAGTGGATAACTCAACAAATCCTATTAACTATACGAAGTTGCGGAGTTATCCCCTATTGTGAATTTTCTCAATAATGGCGTGTTTTCATGCTATTTTAGAATTGATTTACGTTATTTTTTGTTCAAAAACAGGACAAAAATTACCAAAAAAGAGTAGATTCTATACTAATATTTCAGTTAGCTTACTAATCCCTAAAGGAATTTTAACTAACATTATTCAAACAGCTAGTTAACCAATAAATCAATGTTTATATATTTCCCTATATTACTGCCTATTCCATGACATTCAGCCTCGATGCCACTCATATGGGGGATAACGCCAAGTAGGTGAGCTGGGATCATTCTCTTCAATGTTGCCAGATATTCAGCCTGCCGACTGCCGGGCAGTTCAATTTCATTAGCAACCCAACCGGCTAATTTCAGCCCTGAATCCTGTATTGCTTTTGCTGTCAACAAAGCATGATTAATACAGCCTAATTTTATGCCTACCGTCAATATTACGGGCAGTTCCTCCTGAATCACCCAGTCGGCAAAAGTACTGTTCTCTGATAGCGGTGTATACCAGCCTCCGGCTCCCTCAATTAACACCCAGTTTGCTTTTGCTGATAATGTAGTCAGCCCCTGAGACATGACAGAAAACTCAATAGGCTGATTAAGTTCAGCGCTGACGATGTGAGGAGATGTCGGTTCAATAAAGGCTAGCCGATTCACCTCCTGATAAGTGAGAGGGACTGAACTGTTATGCAATAAAGCCAGCGCATCCCCGTTACGTATACCTTCGGCAGTGAGTTCACTACCTGATGCCACTGGTTTATAACCCGCAGTCTGATAACCTTTTTCATGAGCTGCCTGTAATAATGCACAACTGACAACCGTTTTACCCACTTCAGTATCAGTTCCGGTAAGAAAGTATTTACTTGTCACAATAAATGACTCCAAAAACAATTTGATAGCTTAATAGATAATCCCCATTATTTTTGGGATATGCTGCTGAAAGCGCACTCATGCGTTTTCTTGTCATCAGCCCTTGCTGCCGTCCATGATGAAGGTGCGTAGCACCAATGCCTTTTAGCGAATTTAATAAAGGCAATAATTGCGGATAACGCTGATTATATTGCTGATGTCTGATTTGATGCCGATAAGGCTGACATGCGTCTGCAATGGTCTGCAAAGGCAGAAACTGGTTAATGTGCCGGTAATCATCAATATGTTTCCATGCTGTTTCCAGCTCCCATAGCGATCCTTGTGCCAGAGTGGAAAATAGGATCAGCCCACCGGGGCGGGTTACTCGATGAAATTCCTGCAATACCCGGGGCAGTTCATTGCACCATTGCACCGCTAAATTGCTGAAACAGACATCAACACTGTTATCAGCCAGCCCCAGATTTTCGATATCCCCTTGCAGATAATAATCAGCAGCCTGTAACCCTTTGGCATGGCTTAACATTCCGGCTGCCAAATCCAGCGCAATAACCCGTTTACCCTTCTGTTTCCAGCGTTTACTGAAAAAACCTGTCCCACAGCCAGCATCCAATATCCGGTTACCGATATCTTCTGACTGTACCATTTTCATCAGATATTCACCGGTTTGTTGCTGTAGTTTTGCCACAGCATCATAGCGGGCAGCCGCTTTACCAAAAGCACCTGCGATTGCCTGTTTGTCAACTCGACTCTTATCAATTCTGTTTTTATCAACATCGCTAACTGTCAGATCCACGCAGTGCCTCCAGTAATACATCAATATCCCGTTGGGTGTGATTCGCAGTCAGCGTGATACGTAAGCGGGCACTGTCCGGCGCTACTGTCGGTGGCAGTATTGCTTTTACCCATAGGTTCTGTTGCTTGAGTCTCTCGGATAATGTGATGCACCGTTCATTACTACCGATGATCACGGGTTGAATAGCGGTTTCAGAATCCGTCAGCACAAAAGAGAGGTTTTGTGCTTCACGACGAAAATAACGGATATTATTTTGCAGACGCTGGCGCAATTCATCTCCCTCACGAATTTGGCGCATGGCTGCGGAAAGCGCAACCGCCTGAGCCGGTGGCATAGAAGTGCTGTAAATCAAGTGCCGGGAATATTGGAGAAAGTATTCTGCGGACGTTGCATCACACAGTACCGCCGCACCACTCAAACCAAATGCCTTACCAAAAGTAACGATTAAAATCTCCGGCTTAACATTCTGCGACCAACAGCTTCCTCTTCCCTCATCACCATAAATTCCGATACCGTGGGCATCATCAACCATCAGCCAACAGTTTGCAGATTGCGCCTGTCGGGCAATTTCACCCAGTGGTGCACAATCCCCATCCATACTAAAAACACCTTCTGTCACTACCAGTGTTTTGCCTGTACACGATTTTTCCAAATACTGTTTCAGAGAATCCGGATTATTATGCAGAAAGCGCCTGAGCTGCGCTGGTGAATGTATGGCTGCTTCCATCAGAGACGCATGGCTCAGGCGGTCGGCAATAATGCGATCTTCTTTTTCCATCAGAGCCGTTATCACCCCCTGATTAGCTGAATAGCCGGAAATAAACAGTAAAGCTCGGGAATAGCCAAGCCACTCCGCCAGTTGCTGTTCCAGTGTATGATGAGCTGAGGTATATCCCGTTACATGCCCCGAACCACCACTACCAACACCATACTGTTCAGCACCTTGTTGCCACGCAGCAATAATCTCTGGATGTTGACTCAACCCAAGATAATCATTGCTGGAAAAGTTCAGATATTGTTGTCCGTCAGAAGCGTACAAAAACCGCCCGTTTGAGCATTGATGAATTTGCCTGCTGCGCCATAAGGATGTGCCCCGACGTTCGGCCAGCCGTCGGGAAAGAGAATCTGACCAGTTCATCATATTGCCGCATTATAGAATTGTTCGTTGTCAGTATTATTGATGATGGCTTCTGTCAGATGCTGTTGCTGCTGTTTGTCACCAAATGCGGTTTTTGTCTGCTGAGGGTTGATGCCTAACCGACGGAACAGTTGTAAATCTTTGTCTTCGCCCGGATTCGGCGTTGTCAGTAATTTGCAGCCATAAAAAATAGAGTTAGCGCCTGCCATAAAGCACATGGCCTGTGTCTGTTCATTCATCTGCTCACGCCCCGCCGATAAGCGGACATACGATTTCGGCATCATAATACGCGCCACGGCAATAGTGCGGATAAAGTCAAATGGATCGACTTCTTCATTATTCTCCAGCGGAGTCCCTTTCACTTTTACCAGCATATTAATGGGGACACTTTCCGGCGGCATCGGCAGGTTTGCCAGTTGCACCAACAGCGCAGCACGGTCACGAATTTCCTCTCCCAATCCGACAATACCGCCTGAACACACTTTAATACCTGCGTCTCTGACATTTTCCAACGTATCAAGTCTGTCCTGATAACTGCGCGTAGTAATGATGTTGCCGTAAAATTCCGGTGAGGTATCCAGATTATGGTTATAATAATCCAGCCCAGCTTCAGCCAGACGCTCTGCCTGAGACGGGTTCAGCATTCCCAGTGTCATGCAGGTTTCCATACCCAGTGACTTCACTTCTTTAACCATTTTTTCCAGATAAGGCATATCCCGTTCATGTGGGTTTTTCCATGCTGCTCCCATACAAAAGCGAGTCGAGCCTGCCTTTTTAGCTTTATGGGCAGATTCGATAACTTTCTCCACTTCCATCAGGCGCTCTTTTTCCAGACCGGTTTTATAACGGGAACTCTGTGGACAATATTTACAATCTTCCGGGCAGGCTCCCGTTTTTATTGAAAGGAGTGTACTGACCTGAACCTGCTGCGGATCAAAGTGCTCACGATGTACCTGTTGTGCCTGAAACAGTAATTCAAAAAAAGGCTGATCAAACAGAGCCTGAGCCTGCTTGAGACTCCATTGCTGACGTTCACTCACAATAACTTCTCCAGTACGAACTAGTAAAAAATAGTACGAAATAAAAGTTGTCAGTTTAAATAACGCCGCTATCATGTCAACTAAAACAAGAGTTAAAAGGTTTACAATAGATTTATGATGAATCCTTCAGATATTGAATTTGACCTGCGCCATATCTGGCATCCATACACATCAATGAGCCATCCGCTCCCCACTTATCCGGTTGTTTCTGCCAGTGGCGTTGAGCTTGAGCTGTCTGATGGACGCCAATTAATTGACGGTATGTCTTCATGGTGGGCGGCAATTCACGGCTACAACCATCCTACCCTTAATGAAGCCGCAAAATCGCAAATCGATAAAATGTCGCATGTGATGTTTGGCGGTATTACCCATCCACCAGCGATAGAGCTGTGTAAGCAACTGGTAGCAATGACTCCGGCCTCACTGGAATGTGTTTTTCTGGCTGACTCCGGATCGGTCGCGGTAGAAGTTGCCATGAAAATGGCCCTGCAATACTGGCAGGCCAGAGAGCAGCAACAGCAGAAAAAACGTCAGAAATTCCTGACACTGAGGCATGGTTATCATGGTGATACTTTCGGAGCCATGTCAGTCTGTGATCCCGAAAATTCTATGCACAGTCTTTATCAAGGCTATCTGCCCGATCATCTGTTTGCTGATGCGCCGAAATCCCGCTTTGATGGTGAATGGCAACCGGAAGATATCACTTCTTTCCGGCAACTTTTGTTACAGCATCACGATGAAATCGCCGCCGTTATTCTGGAACCCATTGTTCAGGGGGCGGGTGGAATGCGGATTTACCATCCTGAATACCTGCGTCAGGTGCGCCATCTTTGTAATGAATATCAGATTCTGTTGATCGCTGATGAAATCGCTACCGGCTTCGGGCGCACAGGTAAATTATTTGCCTGTGAACATGCAGACATAGAGCCGGATATTTTGTGCTTAGGCAAAGCATTAACGGGCGGTTATATGACCTTATCCGCAACGCTGACTACCCGCCATGTTGCCGAAACCATTAGTCAGGGTGAAGCTGGCTGTTTTATGCATGGCCCGACATTTATGGGTAATCCTCTGGCCTGCGCGGTTGCCAGCGCCAGCCTGAAATTACTGACAGAAAGCCCGTGGCAACAGCGCATTCAGTCAATTGAATCTCACTTAAAAACAGAGCTGCTGCCGCTGAAATTTCATGATTCAGTTGAAGACGTCCGGGTATTAGGTGCTATTGGTGTGGTTGAAATGAAACAGGCTGTTGATGTGGCTTCACTCCAGCGCCGTTTTGTCCAGCAGGGTGCCTGGATCAGGCCGTTCGGACGTTTAGTTTATTTAATGCCTCCTTATATTATTCAGTCTGAGCAATTGTTAAAACTGACAAACTCAATTACTGACGCAATAATTTAATTATTAATGGCAGCATTGGTAATAATGCTGCCTCTGTTATTTATTATCAAAAAATAACAGATAATTCATTTATTATTAAAAGTCAATTATTGATAAATATTGGCAATCAATTAAACAGATTCTTTCTCATCTAAAGAAAATATTCTTGCTATATTCCACTCACTCCTATTTATGCACAATGAATTTTAACATGCATCGCGGCGGCAAGGGAGTAAATCCCCGGTCACATAGATAACTATGTGACCGGAGTGAGCGAGCGTAGCCAACAAAGAGGCAGCTTGAAAGGCGAAGTGTATATTTTAACCAGAGAGGAATACACCATGAATCAGGAAAAACTGTCTGTACCGTCTAATGAAGAAATGGAAGCTGTATTTAAACAATCTCAAAATATATATGAACAAGAGCAATCACACTATGAGGCGATAGCAAAAGAGAAACCTGAACTTGCTCCTTTATTCGGAATCACTCCTGAAATACACCCATTGCCTTATCCAGTCCCTGTCGTTAGAACAACAGAGTATGTGAGTGGATATTTTAATATCAATACATATCATCAAATCGGAAGCTATCCATTCATTCAAGTATCGTCTTATCCTGTATTAATTGGCAATAATCCTTATCCCAGAAGAAATGCTAATTTTAACGGATATATTTATGGTGGCTATAACATGCCACAAATAAATTTCAACAATATTTACCTTAGTGGTGTTATTCATCACACTAATACCATTATAAATACACCACTTAATTTCCAGCTTTTCATTTACCCACAGAAAATCCATTTACGTTTATTTAAAGGAAACGTTTATCTGGGTGATTTAATTTCTGTACATCAACATAATATATTGGTTACATACCCGATTGTTTTCTCAGGAGTAGGGAATTTTAATTTCGTCTAAAATAATTTTTTAAATATTTATTTTCACTATATTTCAGAGAAATATTAATTGCCGCGCTAAAAATCTGCGCGGCTTCTTTCAAAGAGAGATAACCTAAAAGCTCATGGTCATTAGTTCAACGCCAATACCGTTACCCACATCGGGCCTTTACTAACCGGATAACGGGCTAGTCGGGTGAGCTTTCCGGTATATTTATCAATAGCGGATACTGAAATGTGATCTGATTTCTGACCGGAAGCAATTAAGAAATTACCGTTGTAATCAATAGCAAAACCACGGGGTTGGCTTTCTGTCGGATAATGCCCTGCCAGTGTCAGATGATAGCCATCTTCTGACACCACAAAGTGGCTGATAATACTTTCAGAACGCTCACTGGTGTAGAGATGGCGGCCATCTGGCGTGATATGAATATCCGCAGACCAGCGGGTGCTGGAGAAATCAGTCGGTAATGAGTCTACTGATTGTACTATCCGGTATTTTTCCCATTTACGCAGTACATCAACAGTTGAATCCAGTTCATTAACGCAATAAATCGCCGGTTTTTCAGGATGGAAAGCCATATGACGCGGGCCAGCTCCTGCTTCTGTCGTAATTTCATCCGCGTGACGTTCAGTCAGATAACCGTGGTCATTCAGATCAAAAATACGGATGTGATCTTCTTTCAGGCACGGAACCAGTAATTGCTGATTTTTCTTATCAATATTGGCTGAATGCGGCGCTTTCAACCCTTCTACAATTTGGATGGGAGCTTTAGCAACGCCATTTTCATCAATAGGATGGACACTTAAATTATTGAAGCTATAGGAAGCAGAAAATAAAAAACGCCCTTCTCTGTCCGTTGAAATATGCGTCGGGCTTCCCGGTAACGGGGCAACAGACTGCTGCTCTAAACGACCGTCAGCACTGATTTTATAAGTTACAACGCTGAATTGAGGGCGAATCCCGACATATAAGTGTTTGCCATCAGGATGGATTACCATTGGCTGTACTTCGCCCGGTACGCTGACTGTCTGGAGCAGTGAAAGCTCTCCGGCAATATTCAAAGACCAGACGTGAATCTGACGGCTATTCGGGCTTGCTGTATAAACTACTTGTTTCATTTTCTCTCCTTAAAGCTCCATCACTATTTTATTGATCTGCAATGATTCCTGAAAAAATATGTCTGTTAAACTAAATATATATACACAATGGATTTCAAGATGCGTCGCGGCGGCAAGGGAGTAAATTCCCAGGAGCATAGATAACTATGTGACTGGGGTGAGCGAGCGTAGCCAACAAAGAGGCAGCTTGAAAGACGAAGTGTATATCAGTTTAACCATTTTTCATTAACATATACTGTCTGCTCAAATCATCAACAAGTCTAGAGGCTAATTCATGTCATACCGCGTTATCGCACTGGATCTGGATGGGACGCTGCTTGATCCACAAAAAAATATTCTGCCAGAATCGCTCGCGGCTCTGAATGAGGCTCGTCAGGCTGGCATTAAGGTTTTGATCGCCACTGGCCGCCATCATGTTGCCATTCATCCTTTCTATCAGGCACTCAAGCTCGACACACCAGCAATTTGCTGTAACGGAGCTTATTCATATGATTATCAGGCTAAAAAAGTTCTGACTGCTAATCCTCTCTCGATTCAGGAAGCCTCTCAAGCACTTTCTTATCTACAGGGAACTGAAATCGATCATCTGATGTATGTTGATGAGGCTATTTTATATGAATCTCCACACACCGTTACCCGCACCCTTGCATGGTCAGATTCTCTGCCTGAGCATCAGCGCCCTACTCTCCGCCATATCAGCGATTTTCAGGAAGCCCTGCATAATGTCAGTTTCATCTGGAAATTAGCCACGATGTCCACTGATTTAACGAAATTGCGTGAGGTCAGTGAAAAAATCAGAGAAGAAATCGATCTGGAATGTGAATGGTCATGGGTTGATCAGGTCGATATCACCAAAAAAGGCAACAGTAAAGGGCTGTGCTTACAGCAATGGGTTGAATCACAAGGGATGAGCATGAGAGATGTTATTGCTTTTGGCGATAATTTTAATGATATCAGTATGCTGGAATCCGCAGGTTTGGGGGTTGCAATGGGGAATGCTGTTGATGATGTCAAAGCACGGGCTGATCTTGTCACTAAAAATAATGTTCAGCCCGGTATTGCTGAGGTCATCCGAAAATATGTGCTTTAAGGGTTTTAAGGAGTTAAGGTAGCGTTAGGAGCATAAGTTCATCATGCTCCCTCCAATCCACTAAGCTCAGTTTACAGGTGGCGATTTAACGCAATACTTTTAATTTGGGCATATAACCACTGCCCTTCTCGCAGATTAAGTGCTTCCCGTGCCCACGGAGTGATCCTTGCCCACAGATAATGGTCACTCAGGGCAAGTTTGACATCTACCTGCCCCCCATTTTCGAAAAATTCAATCACTTTTACCTGTAAGGTATTACGAATACTGCTGCCTCTTGGCGGCTCTAATACTAATGAAACATCCGAAGCATCAATGCGGATACGCAGATCAGTTCCTTCCGTTACAGCAATTTCCGGTAACCAGAGAGCCTTATCAGCTACCGCGACTGCAGTCATATGATAACGCTGATGATGTTCCATTACTGTCACCGTCAATATACTGCTCAGGTTCTCTTTTTGCAGCCACGGACGCAGTATGCTGTTTGCCCACACCTCTTCCAGTGTGCCTGATACTCTGATTTTTCCCTGATCCATCACAACTACGTTGTCAGCCAGATGGATAATTTCATCCAGATTGTGGCTGACATACAGGATCGGTATTTTGATATCTTCAGACAGTTTTTCCAGATACGGTAATAATTCACGTTTACGTGGCAGATCCAGTGAGGCCATTGGCTCATCCATCAGCAATAACTCAGGCCCTGTCAGTAATGCCCGCCCGATCGCAACCCGCTGTTTTTCTCCACCGGATAAGGTTATCGGAAAACGTGATAACAGATGCTCAATGCCAAGCAACTCGACAATTTTGCCAAAATACGGCTGCATATCCGGTAACATACCATATTGTAAATTCCCTTTAACCCGATAATGCGGAAAAAGCCGGGCATCCTGAAAAACATAGCCGATTCGACGTTTTTCCGGGGGCAGGAATATTTTGTTTTCTGTATCGACCAGAATGCGTTCATTTAAGATAATCCGGCCTTTCTGCGGTCGGGTCAGACCAGCAATCGCATTGATTAGCGACGTTTTTCCGGCGCCGGAAAGCCCGAAAATGGCTGTAATGCTTTCCCCCTGTAAAGTGGTATCAACCTGCATATGCAGATCACCCAGACGCTGTTCGAAATTTAGTTCTAACATGCTGCCCCCAACCGCTTTCTTCCCCAGCGGGTCAGCCATTCGGACAGCAATAATGACACCAGAGCCAAAATCACTGCAATCACACATAAACGCGCAGCCGCGGTTTCTGCTCCGGGCATTTCAATCAATGTATACATGGCAAGGGGGATGGTTCGTGTCTCACCGGGAATATTTGACACAAAAGTAATCGTTGCACCAAATTCCCCCAGCGAACGGGCAAAAGCCAGCACAGAGCCAACAATAATTCCCGGCAATGAAAGTGGTAACGTAATCGTGAAAAAGACCTTAAGTGAACTGGCTCCTAATGTGCGCGCTGCCTGTTCCAGACGAAGATCTATCGCCTCCAGCGCCAGACGGATTGCCCTGACCATGAGTGGAAAGGCAACTACTGCCGAAGCCAGTGCCGCACCTGTCCAGTTGAATGCGAAGCTGACACCAAACCAGTCATAGAGAAATTCGCCGAATAGGCCGCGCCGCCCCATACTGATTAGCAACAGATAACCCACAACAACCGGAGGCAATACCAGTGGTAAATGGATCACACTATCAAGCAGGGATTTGCCAAAAAACTGACAACGCGCCAGAACCCATGCCATCAAAATCCCTAATGGCAAACTGAACAACACGGCAATCCCTGAGATTTTCAGACTCAGTAAAATTGCCTGCCATTCATATTCACTTAACATCTCCAAAAGAATAGTTCCTACAGTGGACTAAAGCCGTAACGAGTGAAAACTTCAACGGCTTCAGGGGTTTTAAGATAATCATAAAAATCCCGTACCGCCTGATTTTCATGACCTTTAATAATTGCGATCGGATATTCCACCGGTTTATGGCTCTCTTGCGGGAATATACCCACAACTTTCACTTTTTTGCTGGCTACAGCGTCAGAACCATAAACAATTCCCAGTGGTACTTCTTCCCGCTCAACCAGAACCATACCACTACGTACATTGTTAGTACGGGCCAGCAATGGTTCAACTGAATCCCATGATCCCAGATATTGCAGGGATTCTTTAGCATAAATACCAACAGGAACATGGTCAGGATCACCAACCGCCAGACGCCCTCCGGCCAGTAAAGAGTGCCATTTTGTTTCCCGGTTGATATCAACTTTATTCAGCTTACTCTCTTTAGGCGCAATCAGAACCAGTTGATTCCCCAACAAAGTATGACGACTGTTTTTGATAATCAGCTTCTTGCCGGAAAGGTAATTCATCCATTGCTGATCAGCAGAAACAAACAGATCAGCGGGTGCTCCCTGCTCTATCTGACGCGCCAGTGTGGAAGATGATGCGTAAGAGGCAACAATTTCTCCCCGGTTGTCTTTTTTATACTGCTCAGCAATATCGTTAAGCGCATTCGTCAATGATGCAGCAGCAAAAACAGTCACTTTTTCCGCAGCCCAGCTATTCCCAACAAGAGAAAAAAAGACTACAGCCCCTGCCAGTAACTGATAAGAACGCTTTATCACTCGCTTTTTCATATTGTATTCCACTTATGGTAACCAAGACGGTGCGCTGTATATAACAAGATACAACGTTAAATGAAAATACTATTCTGTGATTAATCGGCAAGTTGTGAGCCAGTTTTAGCTTTTATACTAATTTGATGTAAAGATTACTCAGAAAACAGAAGCCATCTTCAGTATTTTTGATAGTGATACGCAGGAATAGTGATACGGAGAAAAAAGTGATATATGCCGTGATAAAAAAATAAACCCCGTTTTAAATAACAGGGTTTATCAACAAGATGCGATCAAAATGGCATATCTGCAAGAAAGAGAATTGCAGAGGCGCTGACAGCCAAATTAAGCCAGACTAGCGCTCAATACCTTTTGTTTCATTTTTAGAAATAACGTTAAACAATTCACCCAACACGTAAATCAACCCAAGAATGGTGACCATGACAACAGGAACCATGACCAGTTCAAACGCTATACTTTTAATCAGTTCAAACATGTATACCTCATATCATGAATGACTATAATCCAGCCGTACAATAAAAGCCGTACCTTATTCAGCTTCATTTTCATCCGGCAGTGAACAGCCCGCTAATGAGGCGAAATGCTGTACTGCACAGACAATAATTGCACTATTCTAGACAATAAAAAGGTAACAGTAACCGACGAAACGTGCGATTCTTACGGTTATTCTGTAAAAACTTTCAAATAGTTGCCTGAAATGAATCACTATGCAAGCCGAAATATTATTAACTCTTAAATTACAGCATCGGGTTTTCGCCGATCCCCGGCGAATTGAATTACTGAAGCAGATAAAAATCACCGGCTCTATCAGTCAGGGAGCCAGACAGGCTGGTATCAGCTACAAAAGTGCCTGGGATGCTATCAATGAGATGAACCATCTTGCAGATGAATTATTGGTTGAACGTGCAACAGGCGGCAAAGGAGGTGGCGGTGCTCAAGTGACGTCTTACGGCGAACGCCTGATACAACTTTATGGCTTGTTAGAAAAAATTCAGCAAAAAGCATTTGATGTTCTTAAAGATGATTCACTGCCTCTGGATAGTCTATTGGCAGCCATTTCCCGTTTTTCTTTGCAGTCCAGTGCCAGAAATCAGTTTTTCGGTACAGTCATTGAGCGTGATAATGAGAGTATTCAGCAAAATATCGGTATTTTGTTGGCGGACGGTAAAACCACTATCCACGCATCTGTCACAGAACAAAGTGCTGAACGATTAGGTTTGGTAAAAGGAAAAGAGGTGATCGCACTGATTAAAGCATCGTGGATTACCTTATGTAGAGGTTCTGGCTCTACAGCTTCCGGCAACACAGCCATGGTCGAAAATAAGTTATCAGGCCAAATCAGCCAAATTGAAGCAGGATCACAATACAGTGAAATTATTGTGAGTCTGAATGGAGGAGAATCGCTCTGCGCTACATTATCCAATCAGGAAATAACAAGTTTAGCGCTTCAGCCGGATGATATTGTCACCGCCTTTTTTAGTGCTGATAAAGTGATTATTACCGCATTATGTTAGGCGTATTTAGGGAAGGCCGAATATTCCCTCTAACAATTAATATTCCCCTATCCCAAAATAGCAATCCATAACGAATAACAGACGACTACTCATTGACATTGAGCATTATTCCGCTTATTTCTGTGATCCTTTAGTTGATGTTGCTTAAAAAGGAAGAAAAATGTCTGAATTGCAAGTATCGCAAGGTAGTTTCCGTTTAAGTGACACTCGTATCCTGACGATACCGTCACTAAAAATCATCGCTGGGGAAAGCTGGGCATTTGTCGGGTCAAATGGCAGTGGAAAGTCCGCTCTGGCCTGTGTTTTATCGAATGAATTAACTCAACTTACAGGTGAAATACATTGCTCTTTCCATACTCCGGTGCGCCTCTCTTTCGAGCTGCTTCAGCAACTGGTTGATGAAGAGTGGCAACGCAATAATACAGACCTGCTCAGTGAGCATGAAAATGATACCGGTCGCACTGCCGCAGAGATAATTCAGCTCCATCATAAAGATAATGAATTGTGCCTTGAGCTATCGGCATATTTTGGCATTAAGGATTTGCTTTCACGCCGATTCAAATATCTCTCTACCGGGGAAGTGCGAAAGGTATTGCTTTGTCAGGCATTAATGGCTGATCCAGACCTTCTTATTCTTGATGAGCCGTTTGACGGACTAGATACTTATGCCCGCGAGCAATTATCTCAGCTATTAGCAACACTGGCCGAAAAAGGCATCACACTGATTTTCCTTCTGAACAGGTTTAACCAGATCCCTGATTTTATTAAGAGAGTTGGTGTACTTGCCGATTGTCAACTGGTGCTCTACGGAGAAAAAATGCATGTTTTAGCTGAATCTCTGGTTGCACAATTAGCGCACAGTGAAGAACTGAAAAATATCCGGCTACCGGAAACAGATGAATGCAGGACTGATAAGCAGTTTCTGTCAGAGCAGCCGCTGGTATCAATGCACGATATTGTTGTTAAATATAATGATAAACCGATATTACATAATCTGAGCTGGCAGGTTAATCCCGGTGAACACTGGCAGATTGTGGGTGAGAATGGTGCGGGAAAATCCACGCTTCTCAGCCTGATTACCGGCGATCATCCTCAGGGGTACAGCAATCAGTTGGTTCTGTTCGGTCGTCAGCGGGGAAGCGGAGAAACTATCTGGGATATTAAACGCCATATTGGTTATGTCAGTAATAGTATTCACCTTGATTATCGTGTCAGTACCAGCGTTCGCAATGTCATTCTCTCCGGTTTCTTCGACTCCATCGGGCTTTATCAGGCCGTTTCCGATCGCCAGCGGCAGTTGGCAAATGAGTGGCTGGCATTATTAGGTTTATCCGAGACAACGGCAAACAGCCCATTTCACAGCCTGTCATGGGGGCAACAACGCCTTGTCTTAATTGCCCGTGCCTTAGTGAAACATCCGGCCCTATTAATACTTGATGAACCATTGCAAGGGCTTGATTCACTTAACCGACAGCTAGTTCTGCGCTTCATTGATATCATGATTAAAAGTGGCGATACCCAACTTCTGTTTGTCTCCCATCATCAGGAAGATGCGCCGGAGTGCATCACTCATCGGCTGAAATTTATTCCTGATGGCGGTATTTACCGATATGAAACGAAGCTGATTTCTGCCCCTCTTTTATGATTAATTTCATTATCCTCCCTCTCAAATGTGACTGAGAGGGAGAATGTGCAAAATGATATGCAGACACTTTTTTGATAATTTTTATTATTTTTTTTGAATTTTTCGTCTCTTGCTATAAAATCTCGGCCTATTTTTAGACTATTTACCTATTTTTTCAAAAATAACCGAGAGTTGTATGGGTTGGACTTTACTTGCCGCTTCGCTGGCACTGTTAGATATTCGCCAAAAAATCGCCTTTTTCATTGCATTCTTAGCTATTGCTGTAGGGATCAGTACTCATATACTGGGTTCCCCCGCAATAATCTCATTATTAATGATAAGTGTGTTAGGTCTGGCACATGTCTATTTCAAGACCAAAGGGCACATCATCGGTAAAAGTATTACCGAAGCCATGTTGGTTATGGTTAGTGTGTTGTTATTTATACATTTAATCCCCGGATTTCATAACCTGAAATATCTGGACAAAGTGCAGGCTGGGCCACTCAGCACACCTTTTTCCATGTATTTCAATTTTGACAAGGCTCTGATTCCGTTTATTTTACTCTGCTGCATGCCGAGCTTATTCCGTTCTACTCCGGCAGTTAATGCGCCAGCCCACGGTTGGGCATTTTTAATCGCCGCAGTCCCCTTATTATTAGGACTTGCAACCGCTCTTGGCGGGCTGGCGGTTGAACTCCATCTTCCCGGTTGGTTCCCTGCATTCGTTATTGCCAATATTTTATTCGTATCATTGGCAGAAGAAGCCCTATTCCGTGGCTATATTCAGCAAAAATTGAATCAGTGGATGAACCCCTATTCTGCGTTGACCATTACTTCTCTGCTATTTGGTGCTGCCCACTTCGCCGGTGGTGGACTCATGATGGCTTTCGCAACATTGGCCGGGCTGATTTATGGTATAGCATGGATGTGGAGTGGTCGTTTATGGGTAGCCGTCGGATTCCACTTTACACTTAATATGTTACATCTGCTGTTTTACACTTACCCGGTTAAAGCAATAATCAGCTAATTCCCTCTATCCGACCAATTTCAAGTTGCAGCGGGTAAAGCTGCAACTTTCCCCAGATAAACCACCCGATCGATTTTAAAAGACGATGGTTATAAACATGATTTAAGACAGGAGTTCTGAGACTATTGTTTGCTGTTTCGGTCTGCCGCGCCATATAATGCCCGCAGCGAGCATTTCATTTTGTATTAAAAAGTAATGATAGGAGTTTAAGCTATGGCTGTAACTAAGCTGGTTCTTGTAAGGCATGGTGAGAGTGAGTGGAACAAAGAGAACCGTTTTACCGGTTGGACTGATGTTGAACTGTCCGATAAAGGCCGCAATGAAGCACAACAGGCTGGTCAATTGCTGAAACAGGAAGGTTTTGCTTTTGATTTTGCCTATACCTCTGTTTTGAAACGCGCCATTCATACATTATGGAATATTCTGGATCAAGTCGATCAACAATGGCTGCCGGTTGAAAAAAGCTGGAAACTGAACGAACGCCATTATGGTGCCCTGCAAGGTCTGGATAAAGCAGAAACTGCGGCTAAGTATGGTGATGATCAGGTTAAATTGTGGCGTCGTGGTTTTGCCATCACTCCTCCTGATCTGACCAAAGACGATGAACGTTATCCCGGTCATGACCCTCGCTATGCAAACCTGAGACCCGAAGAACTTCCTGTCACTGAAAGTTTGGCGACAACTATTGAACGTGTTGTTCCTTACTGGGAAGAAGTGATTAAACCTCGCGTTGCAAACGGTGAAAAAGTGATTATTGCCGCTCACGGTAATTCTCTGCGCGCACTGGTGAAGTATCTGGATAATATGGGTGAAGACGAAATTCTTGAGTTGAATATTCCAACGGCTGTGCCACTGGTTTATGAATTCGACGAGAATATGAAACCCATTAAACACTATTATCTGGGTAATGCTGATGAGATCGCGGCAAAAGCTGCTGCCGTCGCAAATCAGGGTAAAGCGAAATAATTCAGAAAAATACAAAAAGCCGGAAATTACTCCGGCTTTTTTCATGCAGAATCATCCTCGGCGCGTTCTGACAGCCTGAGACAACTGCTGTAATAACGTTTCAGTGTCATCCCAGCCAATACAGGCATCTGTCACGCTTTTTCCATAAACGAGCGGCTCATCATCATCCAGACTTTGGTTGCCTTCAACCAGATGGCTTTCAACCATCACACCGATAATGGCACTATCTCCAGCAGAAATCTGGCCACAAACATCTGTTCCTACATCCATCTGTCTTTTGAACTGCTTCAAACTGTTCGCATGGCTAAAATCAATCATTACCCGTGGTGCCAGACCTGCTTTTAATAAACCTTCTTTAACCGCACTGACATGCTCAGAGCTGTAATTCGGCTCTTTGCCACCCCGCAGAATAATATGGCAATCCTGATTACCCGCCGTATTAACAATGGCAGAATGCCCCCACTTCGTTACTGACAGGAAGCAGTGCGATGAACCGGCAGCATTAATAGCATCAATCGCTACTTTTATTGTGCCGTCAGTTCCATTTTTAAAACCAACCGGACAGGACAGCCCTGATGCCAATTCACGATGAACCTGAGATTCCGTTGTACGCGCCCCTATCGCTCCCCAGCTCATAAGATCTGCAAGGTACTGAGGAGTAATCATATCAAGGAATTCTCCTGCTGCCGGAAGTCCAATATCGTTAATATCGAGCAGAAGTTTACGTGCTGTCCGTAATCCATCGTTAATATCAAAACTACAATCCATTCTCGGGTCATTGATTAACCCCTTCCAGCCGACTGTAGTACGCGGTTTTTCAAAATAAACCCGCATCACGATTTCTAAATCTGCTTTCAATTCCTGACGTAATTTATTCAGACGTTCTGCATATTCCAGAGCTGCCTTTGTGTCATGAATTGAGCATGGTCCAATTATTACTAGTAGACGATCATCTGCACCAGCTAAAATATTATGAATGGATTCACGAGCTTCACGAACAGTAGTAATAGTATCTTTTGTTGCAGGGTATTTTTCCAGCAATGCAACTGGTGGTAATAATTCTGTTATTTTTCTTATCCTTACATCGTCATTCTGGTAATTCATCGACCTTTCACCTAATGTGTTTACAGTTATTTAAAATAATTTTGTGATCTCAATCTAACTGTTAGACGAAGTGCTGTAAATAATCTTTGTGAGTAAATAAGCTGACTTTTTACAGAAGGGAAAGGATATATATACCCAATAAAATCTCAGAAACACAGGTAACTGCATGTTTATAAAAACGATAAATTGAGTGAGCGAATGCAGCTTAAAAAGAGGCAATTAGAAAAATAACGGATATAAATGAAACATCAATAAACAGGCCATAAGTCATTATGGCCTGTGGCGGGTTAGTTATTAATTTGCATTCTCTGTGGATGCGTTGTCTGTAGGTGATTCATCATGGTTATTTTTAGCAACTTTAATCCACAGGCGGGCACCATTCAGAGCAATCCCTGTCAGAATAATATACTGCAAGGACATTGCTAATACCTCTTGGTGGAAGTAAATAACGACGCTGATAACATTAATAAGTACCCATATCAGCCAGTTTTCCACATGCTTACGGGTCATTAGAATCATGGCTACGATTGACAATACTGTCATGACAGAATCCCAGAATGGGAAGGCATCCGGCTGCAAATCAGGCATGGTGACCCCAAAGCCAATTCCCTGCAAAATAACAATAAAGGTTTTTGCCATATAACCAAATATTTGGTCAATATTAAATGTCATGATCAGGATAAAGATGAGAGAAACAGCGGCAACACTGAGCATCTGTTTAGGGTTAAGCCAGCGGATTTTTAATTCTTTCTGTTGCTGCTCATCGACTTTGCTCCAGGCATACCAACCATAAATGTTAGCTGCAAAGAAGAAGATTTGTAGCATAAGACTGGCATAGAGCTGAATTTGAAAAAATATTACTGCGAATAAGGAAACATTAATTAAACCAAATAAATAGTTAATAATCCTTTCCTGACTGGCAAGCCAGATACATAATAAACCTGCAATTGTACCAACAGCTTCGATATATGAAGGTTGGTAACCAAGTATCTCCACAGGAAGAGTGTTATTTATACTGAAAAATCTGCTGAGAAAATCCATGCTTTCTTATCCTTACCGTAATTAATGTTTAGTATATCAATAACAAAGACATAAAATCAGGCTAAAAAACGAACCGTAAGTCGATTTTTGTTTTATATACTAAACAAGATAGCTAATTCTTAAGTGAAAGTCTTTAAGTATTTTAAAAATCTTAATGCGAATCACAGCTACTGACATTATAAATATAAAAATAAATTATTAATAACCAGTAAATAATAACTCGATAAAAGTAGTTAGTAACACTGTCAAAAAAAGAAATATATTGATTGGAAACCCTGCATTCACATAATAAGCGCAACACCGTTATGAACGAAAATTAAACCATATAATCAGGGATGTTTGCTTGGCACAATAAAGGGGTTAACTAACCTTTATTATAGGTGACGAGCAGAGGCGTTTATCAGGTATTAAAAGCTCTATTTAAAATCATCCTTATCAGTATATGACTACGGTACATCTGTATAAGAAAATGAGCTTCAAAATGTAAACGGATGGAAGTGGCCTTTCCGGCAAAGTGAAAGTGAATGGCAATGTACTGACAAACTGGGCGAAGACTCTTTATCCGCTCTTGGCATCACAACTGGCGAAACTACCTTTCGAGATCAATAATCCTGCAAGCGCCCGCCCGTTTTTTGCTAAGGCAACACTTAATATCTATACTCCTAAAGACATGTATATTGATATGTCCTCATGGAGGACTGTCTACGTTTTAGTGAACGAACACAACCTCGGTCGTTATTGGACATTAGCAGGCTCTCAGACGTGGCTATATCGCCCAGGAGTTTGGTTAAACCTCGGCAGTAATACGATTATAATTTTCGGATTTGATCAGGCGACTGCTGGTACGTTTAGCTTTTATGATTCGAGCAACTTACCATATAGCAATGAATAGAATGTGTTTTTGATAATATCGGAAACGATACATTTAGATGGTGAATCGTGCAGGATGATTCGGCCTCCGGCCTCACCCTTCGGGCCAACGCTTATGCGTTGTTGTCTTGCTTTGTTCGGCTCAAACCTACACCAATCGATTAAAAGTCAACTTTTTTATCGACTGAGATAATGGATGATTTGTAAATTTCTGGATTGAAACTTTAGATGGTGGGTCGTGCAGGATTCGAACCTGCGACCAATTGATTAAAAGTCAACTGCTCTACCGACTGAGCTAACGACCCATCTGGGATATGGCTGAATTGTGGATTTAAATGGTGGGTCGTGCAGGATTCGAACCTGCGACCAATTGATTAAAAGTCAACTGCTCTACCGACTGAGCTAACGACCCATTTAAATCTTGTTTAGCAACACTATTGCGTGCCAACGGCGGCATATATTACTGATTTCTCGGCTGGGCGCAACATTTATTTTATTAAAACCCGTTCAAACGATTATTAATCACCCAACCATCCCCAAAAAGACCGATATATAACCTTTTGGGGATGATTATTACATTCCAGAAATCTTTTTAGCGGCCATTTTTGCTGCACTCGTGCCGGGATATTGCTTAACTACCTGCTGATAAACTGCCTTAGCTTTATCCTTTTGCCCTTTCTCCTGCATAATCAGACCAACTTTATACAGGGAATCGCTGCTTTTTGACGACTTAGGATAATTTTTCACCACAGTCGCAAAATAATAAGCCGCATCGTCCTTTTTGCCTTTGTTATAATTCAGCTGACCTAACCAATAGTTAGCATTCGATAGGTATTTCGACTTAGGATAGGCTTTGACAAAACTCTGAAAAGCTACAATTGCCTTATCATATTCCTTGGTATTGATAGCCAAAGCCACAGCGGCATCGTAGTCTCCCTTCTCACTTCCTGTACTTGTGATAGATGCCTGTGGATTCTCAGAGCCTTTCTCTGCTGATGAAGCAGCATTACCAGTTTCGGCATCTGAAGGATTTGTTATTTTACCTAACTGCTGATAAATGTCCTTCTGGCGCTCAATGACCTGATTTAATTGGTACTGATTTTCCTGAATCTGACCACGTAGCGTATCAATATCACGTTGGGAGTCAGCAAGTTGCTGCTGAAGTTGGGTTAATAACTGGCTGTGAGCGTCAGAAACACGCTCTAACTGGGAAAGGCGCTCATCGGTGGAGCCTGAGCCGACATTACTGATTGGCGCTCGGGCGGTAGCGGCCCAGGGAGCCGCTACGCCAACCAATAACGACAGACCCAATACAAAATGTCTGAAGTTACTGTTCATGCATTACTCTTAGTATACGATTACAGCGCGACGGTTTTTAGCGTATGCTGCTTCGTCATGACCCAGTACTGCTGGTTTTTCTTTACCGTAAGAAACAACAGCCAGCTGGTCAGCTGAAACGCCTTTGCCTTGCAGATACATTTTAACTGCATTTGCACGGCGCTCACCCAGAGCGATATTGTACTCAGGAGTACCACGCTCATCCGCATGACCTTCGATAGTCACTCTAACAGATGGGTTGCTACGCAGGAATGCTGCGTGTGCATCCAGCATCTGAGCAAAGTCATTGTTGATGTCGTATTTGTCGAAACCGAAGTATACGATGTTGTGGTTTTGCAGTTCCTGCATTTGCTGACGTGCTAATTCTTCAGCAGACAGACCTGCTTTAGAAGAATTATCAACAGTGCCTACGCCTGATTGATCAGTGTTACCATTTTTGTTGGTGTTGCTACACGCTGCTACGGCCATGATTGGTAAAGCTAACATCAGCCCTTTTAGCACTTTGTTCAATTGCATCTCTTTGATCCTTTTATAGTTTGCCATACATACTTGTTATGCATCACAGATACGGCGACCAGGCAGGAGATTTCACCTGTCCATCAGTGGCCGGAAGACGCGCTTTGAAACGTCCGTCAGTCGAAACTAGCTGCAATACAGTCCCCAACCCTTGGGTGGAGCTATAAATAACCATAGTGCCGTTAGGTGCGATACTCGGCGTTTCATCCAGAAACGTATCTGTCAAAACCTGAACAGATCCCGTTGCCAGATCCTGTTTGGCGATGTGCTGACTGCCATTCGCTGTGCTGACCATAACGATAAAAGTACCGTCTGGACTCACATCAGCGTCTTGGTTCTGTGAACCTTCCCAAGTCAGTCGTTGTGGAGCACCGCCATTAATATTAATTTTATATAACTGTGGGCGACCGCCCTGGTCCGAAGTATAGACCAGTGTCTGATTATCCGGCATCCAGCTTGGTTCAGTATTATTACTGCGACCATCTGTTACCTGACTCATTTGCCCTGAAGCTAAATCCATCACATATAAATTCAGACTACCTGTTTTAGATAGCGCAAAAGCGAGCTTAGTCCCGTCAGGGGAAAATGCCGGAGCCCCGTTGTGGCGGGGAAACGATGCTATCTGGCGTACTGCTCCTGTTGCCAGTGTCTGAACCACCAAAGAAGTGTGACCACCTTCAAATGTCACATAGGCCAGTTGAGAACTGTCTGGCGACCATGCCGGGGACATTAATGGTGCTGGTGAACGATGTACGGTATTTTCGTTATAGCCGTCATAGTCGGCAACACGCAGTTCATACGGATATTTATCCGTTACGGTTTTCGTAACGACATAAGCTATGCGAGTTGCAAATGCGCCTTTGATACCTGTCAGTTTTTCAAATACTTCATTACTGACCGTATGCCCGGCATAGCGAAGCCATTTTTTATCAACCTGAAATTGATTTTGTGCCAATACTGAGCCGGGTGTACCAACCGCATCAACTAACTGATAGGAAACTAAATATTTACCATCAGCAGCAGGCTGGATCTGCCCGACAACCACCGAATCAATCCCGAGAGCAGACCATGCAGCCGGAGTGACTTCTGATGCCGTTGTAGGTTGTTGTGGCATGCGATCCGGCGTGATGGGATTAAATTTCCCACTGTTTCTCAAATCCGCTGCAACAATAGAACCAATTGCTTCCGGTGGATTCTCTGCCCCAGTCCATTTGAACGGTACAACACCAATAGGACGGGCTGAATCAACACCTTTCGTAATTTCAATATAGACTTCTGCATGAGCAAAGGTTGCCCATAGCAGCAGAAAACCTAATAACGCGTTAAACGTCAGTTTAAAAGTTTGCTTCATCATCTCTCCCATATCGCGATCACTATGCCCGCAATAATCCGCCGGATTCTAACAAACGCCAACAAACAAAACCAGATACCTAAATAAAATCTGATAATTTTGTTTACATAGATAAATTATCCGCACTTTTACCTAATAAAGACTTCAATGTAGCCAGATAGTTATCTTATTGCGGTTTAAAGCCTAGTGTGAAATCCTTAACACGTTCATAAACTTCGTTACTTGGTGGACGGGGCATTTGTTTAGCTTGGTTTGCCGCAGTAATAGCCGCGTTGCACAGTGCCGTGTCACCTCCAACCTTCTGAATGCTGATTAAAAAACCATCTGGCGCTAGTTTTATGCGTAAATAACAGGTACGCCCTAAATACGAATTGTAATCATAAAAATTCTTCTGAATTGCAGCACGAATCTGCCCTTCGTAGTTGCTAATATCCACATCCGAGGCACCACTTTTTTTACCTCCGCCCTTACCCGCTGCAGATGCTCCTCCCTGTTTAGGTGCACTGGAAGTTAACCCTCCGATAAGATCATCTACGGTCTGTTCTTGTTTGGCTTCAGCTTTCGCTTTTGCTTTTGCCTCTGCTTTGGCTTTAGCCGCTGCTTCAGCTTTAGCTTTCTCTTCAGCAGCCGCTTTAGCCTTCGCTTCTGCTTCCGCTTTAGCTTTTGCCTCGGCTTCTGCTTTGGCCTTTGCTTCCGCTTCGGCTTTACGTTTCGCCGCTTCTTCAGCTTCTTTTCTGGCCTGAGCCTCTGCCTTTTGTCGGGCTTCTTCCTGCTCTTTCAGAATTCTGTCCTGCTCTGCTTTTGCTTTAGCTGCGGCTTCTTCTGCAATTTTCTGCTCTTGCCGAGCCTTAGCTGCGGCTGCATCAGCCTGCTTTCTCTGCTCTTCAGCAACCTGCTGCGCTTTTATCCGCTCTTCTTCCGCAGCTTTCAGACGCTCTTGTTCTTCGGCCTGTTTAGCCCGCAGTTCAGCAGCTTGTTGTTCGGCTTTTTTCTTCCGCTGCTGCTCAGCTAATTTTGCATTAGCCTGTTGCTGTTGTTGCTGGTTATATTGCTGGACTACGGCATTTGGATCGATCATCACCGCATCAATAACTGTCCCACCAGCTCCACCACCACCCATCTCAGTTTTTTGTTCCAAAGAGCCCCAAATCAGAAACCCGAACAGGATAATATGAAAAATAACCGAAATAATAATGGCGCGATTTAGCCTGCTGTTTTGCTTATTTGTCTTTCCCACGCTCGACATCCAGAAACTTTAAGTGATAGCTGCCATTCAGGCACCGATAGGCTGAGTCATCAAACCAACTGATTTCACCCCCGCCTGACGAAGCATATTCAGAGCCTTGATGACTTCATCATAAGGGACTTCTTTTGAACCCCCAATCAAGAAAATTGTCTTCGGATTGGCTTTTATCAGAGTTTGAGCTTCAGCAATAATTTGTTGCTCAGGCAGAAGCTCCAGACGTTCCTGATTAACAACCATGTTGTACCGCCCTACCCCGGAAACTTCTACAATGACTGGTGGATTATCCGTACTGGAAACTGTTTTGGAATCCACTGAGTCAGGTAGATCAACTTCTACGCTTTGCGTAATAATGGGGGCAGTTGCCATAAAAATCAGCAGTAAAACCAGCAACACGTCCAGCAAGGGAACGATATTGATCTCGGATTTGAGTTCACGTCTGCGGCTACGAGTGCGCGCCATTCGCTTTTCCCCTTACTCTTTATTACGACTTATTAGTATTAGAAACAAAAGCCTGACGATGTAATATCGCCAGAAATTCTTCCATAAAATTGTCGTAAGTTTGTTCCAGTTTATTAACACGCTGATTCAGACGGTTATAAGCCATAACTGCAGGAATTGCTGCAAACAGACCGATTGCTGTTGCAATCAGAGCTTCTGCTATACCGGGCGCAACCATCTGTAAGGTGGCCTGCTTCACTGCGCCCAGCGCAATAAAGGCGTGCATAATTCCCCAGACTGTTCCGAATAAACCAATATAAGGGCTGATAGAACCGACCGTTCCCAAAAACGGAATATGATTTTCCAGTGTTTCCAATTCACGGTTCATGGAAATTCGCATAGCACGGGAAGCACCGGTCAGAACAGCTTCAGGTGCATGGCTGTTTGCCTGATGCAAACGAGAGAATTCTTTAAAGCCGGAATAGAAAATTTGTTCAGTGCCGCTTAATAAATCACGATGTGACTGGCTCTCCTTATAAAGACGAGATAATTCAATCCCAGACCAGAATTTATCTTCAAACGCTTCTGCTTCTCGAGTCGCTGCATTCAAGATCCTTGTTCTTTGAATGATAATCGCCCAAGAGACGACAGAGAAACCAATCAGAATTAACATGATCAGCTGTACTAAAAAGCCTGCCTTCAGGAATAAATCTAGGATGTTCATGTCAGTCACTGCTTAAACTCCGCGACAATAGACTTTGGAAGCGCGATAGGCTTCATTTGAGATGAATTTACGCAGACAACCAGACATTCTGCGTTACTGATAACGATATTATTGCAATCAATTATTCGTTGGGTAAATGTCAGTGAAGCACCGCGGATATTGGTCACCTCGCATTCCACAACCAACTGGTCATCCAGTCTGGCAGGCTTACGGTAGTCAACAGTCATGCGACTGACAACAAAACCAATTTGTTCATCCAACATATACTTTTGGTGGAAGCCCTTATCACGTAACATTTCTGTGCGGGCTCTTTCATAAAAAGCCAGATATTGCGCGTGATAGACCACACCACTAGCATCTGTGTCTTCGTAATAAACACGGATAGGCCAACGGAACAACATATTACTCACACATAATCCTAATCAGACTAATTGACGCTGCCACTATACTTAAGACAGTAGCGCTTTGGAATGACTTGTTATTAAACCAGTCAAAAAAAATTTATGAGCCAGTATCCTATAAAATTATAAATAGTTTACTTAAAGAAATGATATAAGCCAAAAATAAGGATTAAAAATGCAGGTAAAGGATGAAATAAGAGACGCCAGACAAAATGTTCAGGATTAAACCCAACCCCGAAAATAACCCCGGAGCAAATAGCCCAAATAAGTAAAATACCTTGCCAGACCATCAACGAACTGGTATTTGATGCAAATATTGTCGGCTCCCACAAGATACATAAAGCAAGCCCCAAAGCCATAATGAGGATAAGGGCCCTCAACAGGCCCTTATTCATTAGCTGATAAAACCTATCAACCAACATTATTTTTTGTCACTCTCAGTTACTTTTTCTGATTCACTGTGCTCAAGAGCCAAAGCTGCAATAACGGCAAAACTACAGGCTAAGAGCGTTCCGAGAATCCAGGCAAAATACCACATGCGCTATGCTCCTTTAGTACAGTGAATGTTTGTTGTTCTCAATGTAGCTCTTATCCAGACGCCCGAAGGTTTTGTAGTAACACCAGATGGTGTATGACAAAACAATCGGAACGAAGATAAGTGCAACAACGAACATAATTTGCAGTGTCCACTGACTGGATGTCGCATCCCACATGGTCAGGCTGACATTCGGGTCAAGGCTTGACGGCATGACAAACGGGAACATAGATATCCCTGCGGTCAAAATAATACAGGCAACCGTTAATGATGAGCACAGGAAAGCCCAAGCGCCCTTATCCAGTCGTGTGGCCAGCATAGTCAGCAGAGGGAAAACCACACCCAACGCCGGGATTGCCCACAATATCGGCTGCTTATTAAAGTTGATCAACCATGCCCCTGCCTGCTGCGCCACTTCTTTATGTAATGGGTTAGATGGGCCATTCACATCCAGACCACCAGTGACAACATATCCATCAATACCATAAACCAGCCAAATACCAGCCAATAGGAATGCAACCGCAGTAATCAGCGCACAGACATTAGTTGCCGTACGAGCGCGTAAGTGCAATTCACCGTATGTCCGCATTTGCAGATAAGTCGCGCCTTGTGTCACGATCATCATCAGGCTGATAACACCTGCCAGAAGGCCATACGGATTCAGTAACCCAAAGAATGAACCTTCATAGAAGACACGCTGATCAGTATCTATCATCAATGGTACACCTTGCAGCAGGTTACCAAATGCAACACCGATGACCAGAGGTGGTACAAAACTACCGATCAGGATCCCCCAATCCCACATGTTACGCCATTTTTTATCTTCCAGTTTTGAACGGTAATCAAAACCGATCGGACGGAAAAAGAGTGCCGCCAAAACTAGGATCATAGCAATATAGAAACCGGAGAAAGCAGCAGCATATACCGCTGGCCAGGCAGCAAATAACGCGCCTCCCGCTGTAATCAGCCAAACCTGATTGCCATCCCAGTGTGGTGCAATGGAGTTAATCATAATACGGCGTTCAGTGTCATTTTTACCGATAATCCGCAACAGAATACCAACACCCATGTCAAAACCATCGGTCACTGCAAACCCGATTAGCAACACACCAATCAGCAGCCACCATATAAATCGTAATACGTCATAATCAAGCATAAGTGGACTCCCGCTTACTCAATACTGTTCACTGAAGAACTGGACACTGAAGAACCGCTCGCTGAAGAAACCGCTTTTTGTTCAAAATGATAACGTCCGGTTTTGAGGCTGCTTGGGCCAAGACGGGCAAATTTGAACATCAGGAACATTTCAGCAATCAAGAACAGGGTATACAGACCGCAAATCAGTGCCATTGAGAAGATCAGATCCCCGACACTGCGTGTCGAAGCAGCAACTGCGGTTGGTAATACTTCACCGATTGCCCACGGCTGGCGGCCATATTCCGCAACAAACCAACCCGCTTCAACAGCAATCCACGGCAATGGAATACTGAGCAGGGCAGCACGCAGCAACCATTTCTGCTGACCGATACGATTACGGATAACACTGAAGAATGCCAGGCCAATAACCAACAGCATAACGAAGCCACAGGCAACCATAATACGGAAGGCAAAATAGAGCGGAGCTACACGTGGAATAGAGTCTTTTGCAGCAGCTTTGATCTGTTCCTCTGTCGCGTTTGTTACCTCTGGAGTGTAACGTTTGACGAGCATGCCGTAGCCAAGATCTTTCTTACTTTTATTGAATGCACTGCGTACCGCCGGATCTGTATTGCCTGCCCGCAATTCTTCCAGTAATTCATAGGCTTTAAGACCGTTACGGATGCGCTGCTCGTGCTGACTCATCAAATCACGCAGACCAATGACCGGAGTATCAGTAGAGCGGGTAGCGATAAGACCTAATACATAAGGGATCTGGATGGAGTATTTATTTTCCATGTTATCCTGATCGGGAAGGCCAATCAGTGTGAATGCAGCCGGAGGGGCCTGAGTTTCCCATTCCGCTTCAATAGCAGCCAGTTTAGTTTTCTGCACGTCCCCCATTTCGTATCCAGATTCATCACCCAGTACAATGACTGACAATACGGCGGCAATCCCGAAGCTTGATGCAATGGCAAAAGAACGCTTGGCAAACGGAATATCGCGCCCTTTAAGCAGATAGTAGGAGCTTATCCCCAAGACGAAAACCGCGCCTGTCACATAACCAGCAGCAACAGTATGAACGAATTTCACCTGAGCAACAGGGTTCAGCACAAGCTCACTAAAGCTCACCATTTCCATGCGCATGGTTTCAAAATTGAAATCAGATGCAATCGGGTTTTGCATCCAGCCATTCGCAATCAGAATCCATAAAGCAGAGAAATTAGAACCCAGAGCAACCAGCCATGTTACCGCCAGATGCTGTTTCTTGCTGAGACGATCCCAACCGAAAAAGAATAAACCAACAAATGTGGATTCAAGGAAGAAGGCCATCAGCCCTTCAATGGCTAATGGTGCACCGAAAATATCACCAACGTAATGTGAGAAATATGACCAGTTTGTTCCGAACTGGAACTCCATAGTCAGACCTGTTGCAACACCCAGAGCAAAGTTAATACCAAATAACTTACCCCAGAATTTCGTCATATCTTTATAGATTTGCTTGCCAGACAGAACGTATACCGTTTCCATTATCGCAAGCAAAAACGCCATGCCAAGCGTCAGTGGTACGAATAGAAAATGGTACATAGCAGTTAAGGCAAACTGTAATCGTGACAGTTCGACAATATCAAACATCTTGACTCCTTGCTCCTAGCAGGAAGACACCGACTTGCGGCAACCCGACTTCATAAAATGAAAGTCTCGTAACTACCAGCAATAAATGCCTCAAACACAACAACAAATTATTCAGTAAATCAAAACCCAGTATAGACCCTAATAATATTACGCCTATATTCACACACAATAAATAACTTTTACGTGACTCAGCCTATAATTCTGAATACAGGTTAATAGTGCAGTTCATTCATGAGGTAATATCTATTTATTCTAGTTCAATTAAATCAATTTTAGCGAACGGATTCCACAGTAATAAATTGATTTTAGTCAATTTTTTATTTTCTTTGTTAAGCGTTGCAGCTATTATTTCATTACAGTTGATTTAGTGTTAATTATTTGTTGTCAATAATGACTGTTAATATATTTTTTGCTGTAAAAAGCATTATAAAATTAACTTTTCGTTTTCATTATTAGAAAAATATATTTTTTTGAAATTTATAATTAAATTAATCGATTAAATAGAATCTTTTAAAAAGCAGTTAAATTTAATTTAAAAATGCTTCTTTGTATAAAAAGACTAACCTGCTGTTTATGTTATAAATAAAAAGAAAAGGCTGCGTTTAAGCAGCCTTTTTCTATAAAAATAGCTTATTTTGAGACTATTTCCCTGCTAATAAACCTTTTACTGCATCTCCGATGTCAGCAAGGCTACGAACAGTCTTCACGCCTGCGGCTTCCAGAGCTGCGAATTTCTCATCCGCAGTCCCTTTACCACCCGCGATAATCGCGCCTGCATGCCCCATACGCTTACCTTTAGGTGCTGTCACACCAGCAATGTAAGCAACAACAGGTTTAGTAACATGCTCTTTGATGTATGCCGCAGCTTCTTCTTCTGCTGATCCACCAATCTCACCGATCATAACGATAGCTTCAGTCTGAGGGTCCTGCTGGAATAATTTCAGGATATCAATGAAGTTTGAACCCGGAATCGGATCACCACCGATACCAACACAGCTCGACTGACCTAAGCCTGCATCAGTCGTCTGCTTCACTGCTTCATAAGTCAAAGTTCCCGAACGGGAGACAATACCCACTTTACCCGCTTTATGAATATGACCGGGCATAATACCAATCTTACATTCATCTGGAGTGATCACTCCCGGGCAGTTAGGGCCGATCATACGGACACCGGCTTCATCCAGTTTTACCTTAACAGTCAGCATATCCAGTGTTGGAATACCTTCAGTAATGGTAATAATCAGTTTAATGCCAGCTTCGATAGCTTCCAGAATGGAATCTTTACAGAATGGTGCCGGTACATAAATAACAGAAGCAGTTGCGCCTGTTGCTTCAACCGCTTCGCGAACGGTATTAAACACAGGCAGGCCGAGGTGTTGAGTGCCGCCTTTACCCGGAGTTACGCCACCCACCATCTGAGTACCGTACGCAATCGCCTGTTCTGAGTGGAAAGTGCCCTGACTGCCAGTAAAACCCTGACAAATCACTTTGGTGTTTTTATCGATTAAAATAGACATTATTTATTCTCCGCTGCTGCAACTGCCTGTTTAGCTGCGTCTGTCAAGCTGGTTGCTGCGATAATATTCAAGCCACTGTCAGCCAGTTTTTTTGCACCCAGTTCAGCATTGTTTCCTTCCAGACGAACAACTACCGGTACGTGAACACCCACTTCTTCCACTGCACCAATAATACCGTCAGCAATCAGGTCACAACGGACGATTCCACCAAAGATATTTACCAAGACTGCTTTCACATTCTCATCTGACAGGATGATTTTAAATGCCTCAGTAACACGCTCTTTTGTTGCACCACCACCTACATCAAGGAAGTTAGCCGGTGCACCACCGTGCAGTTTGACAATGTCCATCGTGCCCATTGCCAGACCTGCACCATTTACCATACAGCCAATGCTGCCATCCAGTGCAACATAATTCAGTTCCCATTGTGCAGCCTGAGCTTCACGTGGATCTTCCTGTGAAGGGTCGTGCATTTCACGCAGTTCGGCCTGACGGAACATCGCGTTACCATCTGCACCCAACTTCCCATCCAAACAGATAAGATCACCTTCAGTTGTAATAACCAACGGGTTAATTTCGACTAGAGCCAGGTCACGCTCAAGGAAAAGGTTTGCCAATCCCATAAAAATCTTGGTGAATTGACCGACTTGTTTACCAGTCAAACCTAGCTTGAACGCCAGTTCACGGCCTTGATAGGGCATAGGGCCAGCCAGTGGGTCGATGATTGCTTTATGAATCAGTTCGGGCGTTTCTTCCGCCACTTTTTCTATTTCGACACCACCTTCGGTAGAGGCCATGAACACTACACGACGTGTACCACGGTCAACAACAGCCCCGAGATACAGCTCCTTCGCAATATCAGTCGCTCCTTCTACCAGAATCTGATGGACAGGTTGACCCTGTGCGTCAGTCTGATAGGTTACCAGCCGTTTACCCAGCCATTGTTCAGCAAAAGCACGAATATCTTCCTTGCTATTGACGACTTTCACGCCACCAGCCTTACCGCGACCGCCTGCATGAACCTGACATTTAACGACCCAAGGACCTGAACCAATCTTGGATGCTGCTTCTTCTGCTTCGCGCGGCGTTGTGCAGGCATAACCAGCTGGCGCTGGTAAACCATACCGTGCAAAAAGTTGTTTTGCCTGATACTCGTGTAAATTCATGATGTTCTATCCATAATTTAATCTAAGAAAGGTAATTAACCTTCTATACCTGCGTCCTAGAAGCTACAGCCTTATTCACTGCATTTCGAAATTCACAGGGTATATTTTGTTGCTCGGATATGACCAGCCCAAAGGCTGGTCGCATGGTTTGTTACATCAACACTTTTTACATCAACATCGTATACTTCAGACCGGGCGGAATTTAACACCCTCCGCCCTGATGGTGATGCTATACATCCAGCAACAAACGTGTTGGATCTTCCAGCATTTCCTTGATGGTAACCAGGAAGCCTACAGACTCACGTCCGTCGATCAGACGATGGTCATAAGACAGCGCCAGATACATCATTGGAAGGATCTCAACCTGACCATTTACTGCCATCGGGCGATCTTTAATGGCATGCATGCCCAGAATCGCACTTTGTGGTGGGTTAATGATCGGAGTGGACATCAGAGAGCCGAAAACACCGCCATTGGTAATGGTGAAGTTACCGCCGGTGAGTTCATCAACAGTCAGCTTACCGTCACGGCCTTTAATAGCCAGCTCTTTGATAGTTTTCTCGAGATCAGCCATGCTTAAGGCATCTGCATCACGTAATACTGGTGTTACCAGACCACGCGGTGTCGATACCGCAATGCTGATATCAAAATAGTTGTGGTAAACCACGTCAGTGCCATCAATTGAAGCATTCACTTCTGGATAGCGTTTCAGTGCTTCAACAACAGCTTTAACATAGAAGGACATGAAGCCCAGACGAACGCCATGACGCTTTTCAAACGCATCGCCGTATTGTTTACGCAGTTCCTGAATTGGTTTCATGTTGACTTCGTTAAAAGTCGTCAACATTGCCGTATTATTTTTCGCTTCGAGCAGACGCTCTGCAACACGCTTACGTAAACGTGTCATTGGGACACGTTTTTCACTGCGGTGTGGCAACTGAGACTGCTGAGCAGTTGGCGCAGATTCAGCAGGTTTGCTTTCTTTTTTATTGGCAGCGATATATTTTTCTACGTCTTCACGCACAATACGACCACCTACACCACTGCCTTTAATCGCAGCCGGATCTAAATCGTGCTCTGCAATCAGGCGGCGGACTGCCGGGCTAAGAGCATCGTTACTTTCATCTTCCAAAGAAGCAGTCTGACGCTGCGCCGGGGTTGATTCAGTTGTTTCTTTAACCGCAGCAGGCATGCCAGCACTGTTACTCAGACTGATACGGCCAAGCAGTTGCTTAGACAGTACAGTGGCACCCTCTTCTTCCAAAATAGCTTCCAGAACACCAGCTTCACTTGCTGGTACTTCTAAAATTACTTTGTCAGTCTCAATTTCAACCAGAATGTCATCTCGCTCTACCGCATCACCCGGTTTTTTGTGCCATGTTGCAACAGTGGCATCCGCAACAGATTCAGGAAGGTCTGGAACCAGAATTTCTACGCTACTCATTTTCTATCCTTAATTTATTCAACGTTCAGTGCGTCATTAACCAGAGCTTGCTGTTGCTTCTGGTGAACAGACGTATAGCCTACAGCCGGGGAAGCAGAAGCCGGACGCCCTGCATAACGTAAAGAAGCCCCAAACGGGATTGCTTCACGGAAATTATGTTGACTGCAATACCAAGCCCCTTGGTTCAGAGGTTCTTCCTGACACCAGACGAAATCATGAACATGAGCATACTGCTCAAACTGATTTTGCAGGTCTTGACGAGGGAATGGATACAGCTGCTCAATACGAACAATGGCAACATCACTCTGTTCATTCTTGCGACGCTGCTCCAGCAGATCGTAATAAACTTTACCCGAACAAAGTACAACGCGTTTCACACCTTTCGGATCCAAAGCATCAACTTCGCCAATCACAGTTTCAAATTTGCCGTCAGCCAGTTCATCCAGACTGGATACTGCCAATGGATGGCGTAACAGTGACTTAGGTGACATAACGATCAGAGGACGACGCATACCACGCAGAGCCTGACGACGCAGCATGTGATATACCTGAGCCGGAGTTGATGGCACACAAACCTGCATGTTCTGTTCTGCACACAATTGCAGATAACGTTCCAGACGTGCTGATGAGTGCTCAGGGCCTTGTCCTTCATAACCATGCGGTAACAGCATGACCAGACCACACATACGACCCCATTTCTGTTCACCAGAGCTGATGAACTGGTCAATAACGACCTGTGCTACGTTAGCAAAATCGCCAAACTGCGCTTCCCAGATGGTCAGTGCGCGTGGTTCTGTTGTTGCATAACCGTATTCAAACGCTAGTACCGCTTCTTCAGACAGCACGGAATCCCATACGTTAAACACACCCTGACCATTGTGAACATTTGCCAGAGGAACATAGACAGAAGCATCAGTCTGATTATGGATAACCGCATGACGGTGGAAGAATGTGCCACGGCCAGCATCTTCACCGGACAGACGCACCGGAACACCTTCATCAACCAGAGTTGCATACGCCAGTGTTTCTGCTGCACCCCAGTCGAATAATTTGTTCCCGTTAGCCATTTCTGCACGGTCAGCGTAGATTTTTGCAACGCGGGAATGCATTTCTACTTCAGCCGGAATAGTGCTGATACGTTTGCCAAGATCCTGCAAACGCTTCATATCCACCTGATGAGGATAATCTGCATCCCATTCGTGGTTCAGGTAAGGTTCCCATGTGAAGGAATGCAACCCCATCGGACGCCATTCGTCCACGACACAATCACCGTGATCTAATGCATCACGATATAAGTTCGACATTTCAGTCACATCATTCGGTGACAGCAGATTTTCTGCAATCAGTTTATCTGCATAGATCTTACGTGGCGTTGGGTGTTTCTTGATTTTCTGATACATCAGAGGCTGAGTTGCACTTGGCTCATCAGCTTCGTTATGCCCGTGACGACGGTAACAGACCAAATCAATCATCACGTCACGTTTAAAGGTATTACGGAAATCCAGAGCCAGACGGGTGACAAAAGCAACGGCTTCCGGATCATCTGCATTAACGTGGAAGATAGGTGCCTGAACCATCTTCACAATGTCAGTACAATATTCTGTTGAACGGGTATCTTTAGGATTAGAAGTTGTGAAACCAATCTGGTTGTTAACCACAATTCGAACTGTACCACCAACTTCATAGCCACGCGCCTGAGACATGTTCAGTGTTTCCTGAACAATCCCCTGCCCTGTTACTGCGGAGTCACCATGAATGGTAATTGGCAGAACCATATTACTGCGGCCTTCATCGAGACGGTCACGGCGGGCACGGACAGAACCAATAACGACAGGGCTGACAATTTCAAGGTGAGATGGGTTAAATGCCAGCGCCAGATGCACCGGACCACCTTCAGTTGCGAAGTCAGAAGAAAAACCCTGATGGTATTTCACGTCACCTGTGCCGAGGTGTTCTTTATGCTTACCGGCAAATTCGTCAAACAGATCCGCCGGTTTTTTACCGAATAAATTGACCAGAACGTTGAGGCGCCCACGGTGAGCCATGCCCAGTACAACTTCACGAGTATCTTGTTTTCCTGCGTGACGGATAAGTTCTTTTAGCATTGGAATCAGTGCATCACCGCCTTCAAGGGAGAAACGTTTCGCCCCCGGGAACTTAGCACCTAAATAGCGTTCCAAACCTTCTGCTGCCGTCAGCTCCGCCAGAAAACGATGTTTTTCTTCTTTACTGAACTGTGAATCTACCGTTACAGATTCCAGACGCTGTTGAAGCCAGCGTTTTTCCTCTGTGTTGGTGATATGCATATATTCTGCACCAATAGAACCACAATAAATGCGCTTCAGGGCATCATATAAATCAGCCAGTTTCATCGTCTCTTTGCCGCTAGCAAATGAGCCTACGTTAAATGTTTCTTCAAAATCTGCTTTGGTTAAATTATGGAAAGCAGGATCGAGATCTGGTACCGGTTCCTGTTTCCATAATCCCAATGGATCAAGGTTCGCATTTTGATGGCCGCGGAAGCGGAATGCGTTGATAAGCTGCAAAACCTTAACTTGTTTTGCATCCATTGCTGGATCGCTGACTGAAGTGTGGTAACGAGTGGCATCCTTTGCCAGACGACGGAAGTAATCACGTGTCTGCGAGTGAAGTTGTTCTCCATGAAATCCTGCATCCGGTAGTTGTTGGAATATTTCTCTCCAACCTGCATCAACAGAATTAGGATCGGTTATATAGTCTTCATAGATTTGCTCTATGTAAGACTGGTTTGCACCAGCCAGAAAGCTTGAATCCAGCCAGTCCTTCATTGCACCGTTCTGCATTGTGATCCCTTAAGCTTCAAAAGCTTTAGTTTTCGCCGTGGTTAACAAATTCCGCTTTATTAAGCGGTGTTGATAAAAGGTTCATTTGGACGTGCTTAATGCATGTTCTTTATTTGGGTTATCCTACCCTTCAAGGAACCTTTAAAAACTGAGTGTCAGTTTTTAAAGGTTCCTTATTTTACTGAAACATGCGCCGTCATTAGCAGCAGGCAATTTATCATCTTTCATTCTTTATGCCCTCCACCAGATTGATATTTATTTCAAAATTGTGGAGAGCAACCTTATATGCATTATTTGCACACAATTTATGTGTTATTTATGCACTATATTTTTTGTTTTTCAAGCCGCCTCTTTTTGTTATCCGAGATGCGGCCTGAAATCCAATTAGATATATATCTCGACCTATCAATAATATTTAATTAAGCACTGTGACTTAACAACATAGACTTAATATGGCCAATCGCTTTTGTTGGGTTCAAACCTTTAGGACATACGCTAACGCAGTTCATAATTCCATGACAACGGAACACACTGAAAGCATCATTAAGCCCGTCAAGCCGGGATGAAGTTTCAGTATCACGGCTATCAATCAGAAAACGATATGCAGCTAAAAGCCCTGCTGGCCCAATAAATTTATCCGGATTCCACCAGAATGACGGACAAGACGTCGAACAACAGGCACACAGGATACACTCGTAAAGACCATCCAGTTTTTCACGCTGTTCTGGTGATTGCAGGTGCTCGCGCGCAGGAGGATTTTTACCGTCATTGATTAAATAAGGACGGATTTTCTCATATTGCGCGTAAAATTGCCCCATATCAACGACTAAATCACGGACAACCGGCAAACCCGGCAGAGGGCGGATAACAATCTTTTTGTTTCCACGGCGCAGGGCTGAAATGGATGTGATACAAGCCAACCCATTCTTACCATTCATGTTCAGACCATCTGAACCACATACACCTTCACGGCATGAACGACGGAATGACAGGGTTGGGTCCTGCTCTTTCAACTGGATTAGGGCATCCAGCAGCATCATGTCACGCCCTTCTTCGGCTTCCAGCGTGTAATCCTGCATACGGGGTGCGTTGTCTACATCCGGATTATAACGATAAATTGAGAATTCAAGTTTCATAATCTATTTCTCCGCAACTGAAACATCGGCAACGCAATTAGTAAGAACGCACTTTCGGCGGGAAGGCTTCACGCAATTTTGGCTGCATGTTAACTTCACGGCGGGTCATGCTCTCAGTCTGCGGTAAATACAGGCTATGGCACAGCCAATTTGCATCGTCACGCTCTGGATAATCGAAACGGCTGTGTGCTCCACGGCTTTCTGTACGATAGTTCGCGGCAACAGCAGTCGAATAAGCCGTTTCCATCAGGTTATCCAGTTCCAGACATTCGATACGCTGCGTATTGAATTCTGATGATGTATCATCCAGACGCGCATTTTGCAGACGTTCACGGATAACTTTCAGTTCATCCAGCCCTCTTGCCATTGCATCGCCTTCACGGAATACAGAGAAGTTGTGCTGCATACAGGCCTGTAGTGCCTTGCGGATTTCAACCGGATCTTCGCCAGAACGGGTGTTATTCCAACGGTTCAGACGCTGAAGAGCTACATCAACATCAGACTCACTGGCATCACGGCTGGTTCCCTGCTCCAGCAGACACTCTTTCAGGTGCAGGCCAGCAGAACGACCAAAGACCACCAGATCCAGTAAGGAGTTACCACCCAGACGGTTTGCACCATGCACGGATACACAGGCAATTTCACCTACGGCAAACAGACCCGGAATAACAACATCTTCGCCTTTTTCATTGATAGCCAGTGCCTGACCGGTAATCTTGGTCGGAATTCCGCCCATCATATAGTGACAGGTTGGGATCACCGGAATCGGTTCTTTTACAGGATCGACATGGGCAAAAGTACGGGACAGTTCAAGAATACCCGGCAGACGGGATTCCAGAACATCTTTACCCAGATGATCCAGTTTCAGTTTCACGTGAGGTCCCCACGGGCCTTCACAACCACGACCTTCACGAATTTCGATCATCATAGATCGAGCAACGACATCACGACCAGCCAGATCTTTAGCATTTGGTGCGTAACGCTCCATAAAGCGCTCACCATCTTTGTTCAACAGATAACCACCTTCACCACGGCAGCCTTCTGTTACCAACACACCTGCGCCTGCAATACCTGTCGGATGGAATTGCCACATTTCCATATCCTGCACAGGAACACCCGCACGCAGAGCCATACCAACACCATCACCTGTATTGATATGCGCATTGGTTGTGGATTGGAAAATACGACCGGCACCACCTGTTGCCAGAATAGTTGCTTTGGCTTTGAAATAGACCACTTCACCTGTTTCGATACAGATAGCTGTACAACCAACAACGGCACCATCCTGATTCTTAACTAAATCAAGAGAATACCATTCCGAGAAAATCGTCGTGTGGTTCTTCAGATTTTGCTGGTACAGGGTATGAAGCAATGCGTGACCAGTACGGTCAGCCGCCGCCGCAGTACGAGCGGCCTGTTCACCACCAAAATTTCTGGATTGGCCGCCGAACGGACGCTGATAAATACTGCCATTTTCCAGACGTGAGAATGGCAACCCCATGTGTTCCAATTCGAGAATTGCTTCAGGGCCGGTTTTACACATATATTCAATGGCATCCTGGTCACCGATATAATCGGAACCTTTTACCGTGTCATACATGTGCCATTCCCAGTTATCTTCATGCGTGTTACCCAGAGCAACTGTGATACCACCCTGAGCAGAAACTGTATGGGATCGGGTAGGGAAAACCTTAGAAATCAGGGCACAGGACAAGCCCATTTGTGAAATTTGCAATGCTGCGCGCATACCTGCACCACCAGCACCAATAACAACAGCGTCAAACTCTCTTACCGGCAGTTTCATTTATGCACCCCACACCACAATTGTTCCGTAAATCAAATAAGCCAACAGTGCAACAATAATGACCAGTTGCAACACCAGACGCAGTGCCAGTGGCTTTACATAATCCGTCAGCACCTGCCACATTCCAATCCATGCGTGAACAAGAATGGAAAGCAGAGCCAGTACGGTGAACACTTTTGTGAGAGAGAAGGAGAAAAAACCGCTCCAGACTTCATAGGTGATGTCTGACGTTGTTGCTACAAAACCAACAAGATAAAGCACATATAAAACAATAACGATTGCAGATGCACGTAACAACAGCCAATCCTGAATACCCGTGCGCCCCAATGCGGATGCGTTGCTTACCATATTAATACCCCGGCCAGAACAGACAGAATAACTGCGATCACGATTGCCACTTTAGCAGAAGTTCTGCCAGCGGCGAGACTCTCTTCCAAGAGACCAAAGTCCATCAAAACATGGCGGATTCCACCACAGATGTGGTAACCCAACGCCGTTAATATCCCCCACAGGATAAACTTGGCGAAAAAGCCAGTCATGATTTCAGATGCATGCTGGAAGCCCTCTTGCGAAGACAGTGACATACCCAACAACCACAGCAAAATGCCGACTGCTATAAAGGTGATGACGCCTGAGATACGGTGCAAGATCGAAGCTATCGCGGAGACGGGTTGATTTATCGTCCGCAGATCGAGGTTGACAGGTCTTTGTTTTTTCACAATTTTGCCCACACAGCTTTTTTTATTTTCCATCCTCCGGCCCTGGGTGGGAATCAGACAGCGTTAAGAGGACACAAAGACACAACATAATTAAATTAACAATCCTTACTGTTCAACAAACGTTGTGATTTGATTACGCTGGGTGCTCCTACATCAGGTAATCCGGAGACCTGAACGCAGTATAAGTACTTCACATTGTTATTACAATTCCCACACAATATGATTATTAACATTTAGCTTGAACAGTGAGTGAGATCACGCTTCAAACATTTATCATAAAAACCATTATCTTGTTTGACAAAGATTAAACATTTATCTTACATATATGACGATGCATAATATTCACCGTCATTTTCCGCTGAAAAAGTAAACTTCACGAAAAATGTGGACTTTGTAAAAGTATCGTTACGACACAAAATGGTAACATTTTATGTTAGAAATACTTTAGATATGACATCCGGAAACTTTTTAACAACCTGAAAACTATTGTCGTCCGTAAAATGAGATTTCAGCATCAAATTGATACCCAACAGAAATGAAAGGGTATATACAGCCTGATTTTTAATTCTCTCCGGTAGCACAATGCCGTCGGCACAGTAAGAATTGCGCCTATCAAGGTTGTTAGGGGTTATAAAAAATAAGCGCTAAGGAGATGTAAATGGCTGATAAAAAGGCTACGTTGACCCTAAATGGTTCAGCTGCTATCGAACTAGACGTACTAACGCCAACCCTAGGCTCTGAAGTGATTGACGTTCGTACCCTCGGCTCAAAAGGCTTCTTTACCTACGATCCCGGTTTCACTTCCACTGCCTCCTGCGAGTCGAAAATCACCTATATTGATGGCAACGAAGGCATTTTGCTGCACCGTGGTTTTCCCATCCATCAGCTTGCAACGAAATCAACCTATCTGGAAGTTTGTTATATTCTGCTGAACGGTGAACCACCAACACCTGAACAGTACGAAAAATTCAAAACAACAGTGACCCGCCATACGATGATCCACGAGCAGATTACTCGCCTGTTCCATGGTTTCCGCCGTGATTCTCATCCGATGGCGATACTGTGTGGCGTGACAGGTGCTCTGGCCGCTTTCTACCATGATGCTCTGGATGTTAATAACCCTCGCCATCGTGAAATCACTGCATATAGGTTGCTGTCTAAAATGCCTACTGTGGCGGCAATGTGTTACAAATATTCCGTCGGTCAGCCTTTTGTTTATCCGCGTAATGATCTCTCCTACGCCGGTAATTTCCTGTACATGATGTTCTCAACCCCCTGTGAAGAATATAAAGTCAATCCGGTGCTGGAAAAGGCAATGGATCGCATTTTTATTCTTCATGCAGACCATGAGCAGAATGCTTCAACTTCCACCGTACGTACAGCAGGTTCTTCTGGTGCTAATCCATTTGCCTGTATTGCTGCGGGAATTGCATCATTGTGGGGGCCTGCACATGGCGGAGCGAATGAAGCCTGCCTGCGTATGCTGGAAGAGATTCAGACTGTCGATCACATTCCTGAATTTATTGCCCGCGCTAAAGATAAAAACGATGCTTTCCGTCTGATGGGCTTTGGTCATCGTGTTTATAAAAACTACGACCCACGCGCAACCGTAATGCGTGAAACCTGCCATGAAGTGCTGGATGAATTAGGTCTGAATGACAGCTTACTGGAAGTTGCCATGGAGCTGGAACGCATCGCCCTGAACGACCCATACTTCATAGAGAAGAAACTGTACCCGAATGTTGATTTCTACTCAGGAATCATCCTGAAAGCAATGGGAATTCCATCTTCGATGTTTACTGTAATCTTTGCGATTGCCCGTACAATCGGCTGGATTGCACATTGGAATGAAATGCACGATGAAGGCCTGAAGATCGCCCGCCCTCGTCAGCTTTACACTGGCCATAACGAACGCGACTTTCATAGTCAGTTAAAACATAGCCAGTTAAAAAAATAACCGGATAAATCCGCTGATACACTTCACACGCTGAAGCGTTGTTCTACTGCATCTTACCTGTCGGCCCAGCCACTATTATTGGCTTTCTGGCTGGCAGTGAGGTGCAGTATTTGGCATGTGGTACCCATTATTTTTTAAATAAAAGGTAAACCATGATCCTACCTAAAAAACTATCTGTTGGTGACACTATCGGCTTTTTTTCATCCTCAGCGCCTGCTACTGCTTTTGCTCCGACTCGTTTTGCCAGAAGTGTAAGTTATTTAGAAAATAAAGGTTATAAAGTAAAGGCCGGAATACTCACCGGTAAGAGCGATTTTTACCGTTCAGGAACCATTATGCAGTGAGTGGAAGAGTTTAATACCCTGCTCCGTGATCCGGAAATAAGGTGTGTTATATCTACCATAGGTGGTGATAATTCAAACTCAATACTGCCTTACATTGATTATGATGCTATCAGGCAAGATCCTAAAATTATTATTGGTTATTCTGACATTACAGCCCTTTTACTTGGAATATATCAAAAAACCAATGTAGTAACTTTTTATGGCCCGGCATTAGTTGCTTCATTTGGTGAATTTTCACCTTTAGTTGATGAGACATTCAATCACTTTTCTAAAATAGTAAATAATAATCATTCTCTTCCTTTTATATATGAGCCTCCTGAACATTGGACTGATGAATATATCGAGTGGGAAACTCAAACAGGCCCTAAAAATACATTTCCTAATAAATGGTTTTTTGATGGAAAAGGAAAATTTCGGGGAAGATTAATTGGAGGTAACTTAAATACACTTTGCGGGATTTGGGGAAGTGAATATATGCCCGAAATTAAAGCAGGTGATATTTTACTGATTGAAGATTGTTTTCATGGAATAGAGACAGTTGAGCGCGCATTTTCTCATCTTCTGTTATGCGGGGTCTTTGATAAAGTTTCGGCAATTATTCTTGGAAAACACGAACAATTTAATGACAAAGGAACAGGAAGAAATTCACTCGATGTGCTGAAAGAAGTCCTGAATGGCAAAGAAGTTCCTGTTCTGGCTGATTTCGATTGTTGCCATACACACCCAATGCTTACTATGCCTCTTGGCGTTGACATTGTTGTCGATTTTGACTCAGAGTCCGTTTATCTGCCTGAAGCATGTTGTTTAAATTAACTATTCTCAAATGATTCAGAATACAAATTTATTGCTTATTTCAATATATTTTCCTTTCTGAACCCGCCATATATTCCCGTGGCGGTTTTCCCATAATTTTACGGAAAAAAGTCACAAAAGCGCTGTCACTGGCAAATCCCAGCTCCTGAGCCACATAAGATAATGTTTTGCCTTGTGCCAATAATTCTATTGCCTTAACCAACCGCCATTGCTGACGCCATTGTTGATAATTCATCCCCGTTTCACGCTGAAATATACGGGTAATGGTTTTTTCACTGGCTCCGATATAAGTCGCAATCGTTTGTAATGAAGGCGGCAACAGCTCAAACGATAAACCAGTAAAACGGCGATCCGAAGGTAATGGTAATAAGGTGGGTTCACGCCGTGCTTCGCAAATTTCATCAAGAAATACTGCCAGCAAATGGGAGTGTTTTCCCTGCTTCCAGTCAGTATCAAACGGCGATACCGCAATGCGTTCCAAAACAGCCTGTAGCAACGGAGTTGCTTCCAGTATTTCACTTTGCTCCGGCAGATATTGTGTTTCAGAAATATCCAGATAAATTGATCGATACCCGACAGAACCACGCATTTCTGCCCGATGTAATGTCTTTGGTGGTATCCATGCCACTCTGGTTGGCGGCAGAATAGATATCTGGCTGGCCAGCGTGATTTTGATACAGCCACGCTGAGTAAACAACAGTTGCCCCATTTTATGTTGATGAAAACCGGAATCATGCTGCCCCATCTCTGCCGCAATCCCCGCCACAGGTACATTCAGATTATCTGGATCAAAGTGATCGCTCTGCTTCAGCCATGCCATATCCAACTCTCGTAGGTAAATGTCCGATTATATAAATATATTGTCTTTATTATCATAAATGGACATCTTCTGAAATGTTAGCCTTCTGCCCACAAATCATTCGCTGTCAGAAGAAAAAACTATGCAAATCAAGCCACCACTTTGGTTAGCCATTACCTTGATGATGTTTCCTCAAATTGTAGAAACCATCTATAGCCCGGCATTAGCCAATATCTCCCGTGGATTTTCCGTCAGTGTAGAGCAGGCTTCTCAAACACTGTCACTCTACTTTTTTGCCTTTGCCATTGGCGTAGTGGTATGGGGTCGCCTGTGTGATGTCATTGGCAGACGCCCTACCATTATTACCGGATTATTACTTTATGGTTGTGCCTGTTTGCTGGCGCTATTAACCAGCCATTTCTGGCTGTTACTCCTTGCCAGAATGTTATCTGCTTTTGGCGCGGCTGTGGGATCAATCGGGACACAAACTATTATGCGCGATAGCTATCGTGGTGAAGAATTGGCACGGATTTTTTCTATTATGGGCATCGCTCTGGCTGCCAGCCCTGCCATCGGTATGATCAGCGGTTCCACATTGAACTATTTTGGTAGTTATCAGGCGGTATTTGCAGGTCTGGCGGTTTTAGCCGTTATCCTTACTGTATGGTCTATCGCGCGTTTACCAGAAACACGTCCAGTCATTGTCAGCAAAATCGCGTTATCAGAAACAGCCTGCATGATGCTGAAAGATCGCTCAATCTGGCGAAATGCTTTTCTTATCGCTTTATTCAATATTTGCTTATTCAGCTACTATCAACTGGCACCTTTCCGCTTTGAACAGCTTGAAATATCACCAACGCTTTTCGGTTACACTGGTCTGCTTCTTGCATTTGGTGTCATGTCAGGCTCTGTCTTGAATAAACTGTTATTGAAAAAGAAATGGAGAACTGAAAAGCTCATTTCCCTTGCAGCATGTCTTACACTATTCAGTGGAATTTGTGTTTATCTACTCGAAAATAGTTGGTTGTTTATTTTTCCCATGCTGGGAATCGTTATCGCATACGGCATTGCCATCCCGAATATTCTGGCATCTGCATTAAATCACTATACAGACAGACTGGGCACGGCTGGCGCTTTATTGGGGTTATTTTACTACATGCTGTTGGCGATCGGCTTGGCAGTTGCAGGCTGGTGTCAGGCGTTGGGTAGTACTCTTATTTGTAGTGGATTGACGATTGTATTTTTATCACGCTGTAAATAAACAAACCGAGGCTATCGATTAAATAGCCTCTTTAATTAAACATAACTCACGCCGGATTAGGTATATCAATGAAAGTGACATCCAGCCCGTGATGATTAGCCAACCATTCACCGAGCGTTTTGATGCCATAACGCTCAGTCGCATGGTGCCCTGCGGAGTAAAAATGTATACCCATTTCACGAGCCACATGGATAGTCTTTTCTGATACTTCTCCGGTCACAAAAGCATCAACTCCAAATTCAGCAGCCTGCTCAATAAAACTTTGGCCTCCTCCGGTACACCATGCAATAGTCCGGATCTCTTCCCGTGCATTATCACCGCAATGCAGAACCTTACGCTCCAGCCTTTTCTCAAGACGTTCAGTTAATTCTGCCGGAGTAATCGGTTGATCAAAGGCGCCATGAGGTAATAAAGGGTCGATGTTTCCTATGATTTTCACACCCATCTGACGGGCTAGCTGAACATTATTGCCCAGAGTGGGATGCGCATCCAGCGGGAGATGATAACCATACAAGTTAATATCATTACAGAGTAACGTCTGTAAACGGCGGCGTTTCATGCCGCGGATGACCGGTGATTCATTTTTCCAGAAGTATCCATGATGTACGATGATGGCATCCGCTTCCAGACGAACAGCTTCATCCAGCAAAGCCTGACAAGCAGTCACTCCCGTTATAATACGCTGAATATGGGGACGTCCTTCTACCTGTAACCCATTAGGGGCATAATCCTGAAACTCCCGAACATTCAATTCCGTATTAATTACATGTTCTAATTCAACATTATTCATTACATACCCCCAATTATTTAGCATTTTCACAATATAACTCGCACCAATTCGCTTGCATATAGTGATATTGTCTGTTAGTAGTAATGACATATCAGCAGCAATAAGCGATAAAGTAAAACACCCTGCCAGCTTAAGCGGGCAGGGTGAAAGAATACTATATTCGGAAAACTATATCAGGCAGAAAAATGAAAAGCCGGGCACTGCCAAATAGGCGAATTTAGGGATTTAGCGTATCTGAAGCAACTTCTGTACGTTCCAGCCATACAGGCTTGTCACTGGTTTTTGCCCATACTTTATGTAAATAGCTGTAAAAACGGGCACGATCCCGCCTAAATAACATGAAAGGAAGTGCAACAACGCCTAATGCGACGGCACCAATACGCCGCAAGAGAACCTGATGCCGGGAATATTCACGATACATAGAGACCCTCCTCAAATGGGCAATAGCTCAATAACTGTAAGACTTGATAAATTTTACTCGATAAAATGAAAATTTACTACTGATCAGACCACTTTTTTAGCGCTCAGAATCACTGTTTTTTTATGAGAGCGTAATTTTATTACAAACAACCGACCTAAACAGAAACAAAACCAACATTTTAAAAACATAAAATTAACCTGTCAGGTTTTGCTAAACTTACTCTTCACAAAGTCCAATTAATTAGTATTAATTATATTTACTTTGTGTTTTCAGGTTCTCTTTTTATCACTTCTTGATTGGTCATTTTTATTCTAAACCGATGTGTTATTAAGAAGTAACGAGGAGCTAAACAGTGAATAACTTACTTATTATTGGCGCTATTCTGGTAGTGTTATTACTTTTCTATCTGATTTATGCATTATTGAATGCGGAGGATTTCTAGATGGAAACCTCAGCTTTTCTACTTGTTGCTACTTTCTTATTATTACTATTTATATTAAGTAAACCTCTTGGAAATTTAATCGCAAATCTCATCGAGGGCAAATTACCTCACCGGGTCACAAAGACAGAAATGATTTTATGGCGTTGCTGTGGCTTAAAAAAGCCGGGTAACAACCTTAAAGAAATGAACTGGTGGCAATATTCATTTGCAATTATTGCCTTTAACATTACAGGATTATTATTGTTATTTATCCTGCTGATAAGCCAAAAACATCTGCCTCTTAACCCCCAGCATTTTGCTGGCATGAAATGGGATTTAGCTCTCAATACCGCAATCAGCTTTGTTACCAACACTAACTGGCAGGCTTACAGTGGCGAAAATACCCTTAGTTACCTGAGCCAGATGGCTGGGTTATCCGTACAAAATTTCCTGTCTGCCGCAACCGGCATTGCCATCGCTTTTGCATTAATACGGGCATTTTCCCGACAAGGTATAAAAACACTGGGAAATGCATGGGTTGATATCACCCGTATTACGCTCTATCTGCTACTTCCTCTGGCGATCATTATCGCGTTGATCTTTGCCAGTCAGGGCGTTATCCAGAATTTCTCCCCGTATATTTCTGTTCACACCCTTGAAGGGCATCAACAATTACTTCCGATGGGGCCTGTTGCTTCTCAGGAGGCCATCAAAGTATTAGGAACAAATGGCGGAGGTGTATTTGGAGCAAATTCGGCCCATCCTTTTGAAAATCCAAATACTATTAGTAATTTTGTACAGATGATTACAATTTTTCTGATCCCCAGTGCACTGTGTTTCGCTTTTGGGCTGGCTGTCGGAGACAAGCGGCAAGGGTACTCCCTATTGTGGGCTATGGGGATTATCTTTGTGATTTCTGCTGCCATCGTGATGTATGCTGAAGCTATGGGTAATCCCCATTTCATACAAGCAGGCATTAACAGCAATATCAATATGGAAGGAAAGGAGTCCCGCTTTGGTGTTCTGGCCTCTTCTCTTTATGGTGTGGTCACAACCTCAGCCTCCTGTGGCGCGGTCAACTCCATGCATGACTCCTTTACAGCATTGGGCGGCATGATTCCTCTCTGGCTAATGCAAATCGGCGAAGTGGTATTTGGCGGTGTGGGTGCAGGGCTTTATGGCATATTGTTATTTGTCCTTCTGGCAGTCTTTATTGCAGGTCTGATGATTGGCCGAGCTCCCGAGTATCTGGGTAAAAAAATCGATGTTCATGAGATGAAAATGGTTGCAGTGGCGATTCTGGTTACTCCTTCACTTATTCTACTGGGAACCGCTCTCTCAGTTTCATTTGAAGCAGGACGAGCAGCCGTGACAAACCCAGGGGCACATGGTTTCACAGAAATACTCTATGCGGTTACATCTGCCGCTAATAATAATGGCAGCGCTTTTGCTGGTTTGTCAGCCAACAATGTCTTTTACAATCTGCTGTTAGGCATCGTGATGTTGCTCGGTCGATTCGGTGTCATTCTGCCCGTACTGTCTATCGCCGGATCGATGAGTAGCAAAAAACGGCAGCCTATCAGCAACGGCACACTACCCACTCACACAACACTATTCATTGGCTTACTGATTTTAGTCATTTTATTGATTGGAGCACTCACTTTCATCCCAGCACTGGCTCTTGGCCCTATTGCTGAGCATTTACAACTTTGGCAACTATCACGATAAGTGAGGTTGTGAAATAAATTGTGAGATAAGTGATGAGAAATAAAAAACAGGCATTATTTGAATCCGGCCTAATTCGGCAGGCAATTATCGATTCAGTAAAAAAATGTCACCCTGCCGTCCAATGGCATAATCCGGTTATGTTTGTTGTTTACCTCGGTAGCTGTCTGACCACGTTATTATGGCTCACTATACTGATTGGCCAAACAACGGGTGATGCCCTCTTTACCGGCTCCATTGCTTTATGGTTATGGTTCACTGTACTGTTTGCCAATTTTGCAGAAGCGCTGGCAGAAGGACGGAGTCAGGCTCAGGCATCCAGCCTGAAAGGTGTCAAAAAAGCCACATGGGCGACCAAACTTTCATCACCCTGCCGGGATGCCACAAAAGAAAAAGTCACTTCCGATTGTTTACGCAAAGGCGATATTGTACTGATAGAAGCCGGTGAAATTATCCCCTGCGATGGCGAAGTTGTTGAAGGTGGGGCTTCTGTTAACGAAAGTGCCATTACCGGGGAATCAGCACCGGTAATACGGGAAGCCGGTGGTGATTTTTCTTCCGTGACAGGAGGCACGCAAGTGCTGTCAGACTGGTTAATCGTAGAATGTTCCGTTAATCCGGGAGAAACTTTTCTCGACAGGATGATCTCAATGGTCGAAGGAGCCAAACGACGGAAAACACCGAATGAAATTGCTCTGACGATTTTACTTACGGCGCTCACCATCATTTTCCTGCTGACCTGTGCCAGTTTACTCCCCTTTTCCCTATTCAGCGTGGAAGTCAATCACTCCGGCACACCTATCACAGTGACTGTTCTGATTGCGCTTCTGGTTTGTTTAATTCCCACCACTATCGGAGGGCTGCTTTCTGCTATTGGTGTTGCAGGGATGAGCCGTATGCTGGAAGCCAATGTCATCGCCACCAGCGGACGTGCCATTGAAGCCGCTGGTGATGTCGATGTGCTGTTACTGGATAAAACCGGAACAATAACTTTAGGTAATCGTCAGGCATCTCAGTTTCTGCCCGCTCCCGGCGTTACAGAACGGCAACTGGCTGATGCAGCACAACTTTCTTCTCTGGCAGATGAAACACCGGAAGGACGTAGTATCGTCATTCTGGCAAAACAGCGTTTTAATATGCGTGAGCGTGATCTACGCGCGCTAAATGCTACATTTGTTCCTTTTTCTGCCATGACCCGCATGAGCGGCATCAATATCAACGAGCGGATGATCCGTAAAGGTGCTGTTGATGCCATCCGGCGTCACATTGAAGCCAATCGCAGCCAATTCCCGGAAGCCATTAATCTGCTGGTACAACAGGTTGCGAATAAGGGGGGTACACCGCTGGTTGTGGCTGAAAATCAGCGGGTTTTGGGTGTCGTTGCTCTGAAAGACATTATTAAAGGCGGTATTAAAGAGCGTTTCAGTGAAATGCGCAGAATGGGGATAAAAACGGTCATGATCACCGGTGATAATCACCTGACTGCTGCTGCCATTGCTGCTGAAGCAGGTGTCGATGATTTTCTGGCAGAAGCTACGCCCGAAGCAAAACTGACGCTGATTCGCCAGTATCAGTCTGAAGGGCGTCTGGTTGCAATGACCGGCGATGGGACAAACGATGCTCCCGCACTGGCTCAGGCTGATGTGGCCGTTGCTATGAACTCAGGAACTCAGGCAGCAAAAGAGGCCGGAAATATGGTGGATCTGGATTCAAACCCCACTAAATTAATTGAAGTGGTACGTATTGGTAAGCAGATGCTGATGACCAGAGGTTCTTTGACCACATTCAGCATTGCCAATGACATTGCCAAGTATTTTGCCATTATCCCTGCTGCATTTGCTGTCACTTATCCGCAGCTTAATGCCCTGAATATCATGCATCTCCACTCGCCAAAATCCGCCGTGCTGTCAGCCGTTATTTTCAATGCCATTATCATTATTTTTTTACTGCCGCTCGCTCTGAAAGGTATTAGCTATCGTCCTATGAATGCTCTGTCGCTTCTGAGACGTAACTTATGGATATATGGTCTGGGTGGTTTGCTGATGCCTTTTGCCGCTATCAAACTGATCGATATGCTACTTACTCTATTAGGCTTTAAATAACCCGGAGTTTGAATAAGACCACTTTCAGACCATCCTGTTCTGAAGATTCAACTATCAGGTAAGGTGACAAAAATGACTTGGTTACGTTCTTCCATCGTTCTGTTGATATTTCTTACCCTGATCACCGGGATCGCATATCCGCTGTTGATCACTGGATTATCCACAACATTATTTCACCGTCAGGCAACAGGTTCTCTCATTGAACAGAATGGTGAATTGATCGGCTCAGAATTAATTGGTCAGGAGTTTGCCAAAGAGAACTATTTTCATGGGCGGCCTTCAATGACTGCGGAACAACCTTATAACGCGTTGTCATCAGGGGGGAGTAATCTTTCGCCAACTAATCCGCTTTTACTCCAGAAAATACAACAACACATTATTACAATACGTTTATTTAACCATCCGCAAAACCTGCCTATTCCTGTCGATTTAGTGACAGCATCCGGCAGTGGTCTTGATCCCCATATTTCACCTGAAGCTGCTGAATTTCAGGCTCAGCGTATTGCCACAGCCCGGCCCCTGCCGATAGAACTCATCAATAAGCTGATTGAGGAAAACACCGAGTTTCCGCCAATAAACTACTTAGGCCAGCCGGTTGTCAACGTATTGAAACTCAATCTGGCACTAGATAATCAGCGAGCACAAGGCGATAGTAATGGATGAAACAGAACCACTGCGTCCCGATCCTGACAATCTGCTAACACTGGCGAATGAGAAACCACGGGGAAAACTGAAAATATTCTTCGGAGCCTGTGCCGGGGTAGGAAAAACCTACGCCATGTTACAGGAAGCTCAACGCTTACTGGCTCAGGGGCTGGATGTCATTATCGGTGTCGTTGAAACTCACGAACGACAGGAAACCGCAGCACTATTAAAGGGACTGCCTCAACTGCCACCAAAGTATATCTACTCAGCTAAACGCAGAGTAGCGGCATTCGATATTGATGCTGCTATCGCCCGTCATCCGGCCATTATTCTGATGGATGAATTAGCCTACAGTAATCCGCAAGGTTGTCGGCATCCTAAACGCTGGCAAGATGTGGAAGAATTGCTGGAAGCTGGTATTGATGTCCTGACTACCATTAACGTACAGCATCTGGAAAGCCTGAATGATGTTGTCGGCGGTATTACCGGTATTCGGGTGAGAGAAACTATTCCTGACCATATATTTGATAATGCTGACGATGTTGTTTTGGTTGATCTCCCCCCCGATGATCTGCGCCAGCGGCTTCACGAAGGAAAGGTTTATATTCCGGCTCAGGCTGAGCGGGCTATTGAACATTTCTTCCGTAAAGGAAACTTAATCGCCCTGCGTGAGCTGGCCTTGCGCCGTACCGCCGATCGTGTAGATGATCAGATGCGTGCTTTCCGCGATACGCGAGGAAAAGATCCTGTCTGGCATACTCGGGATAACCTGCTGTTATGCATCGGGGATAATCATGGTAATGAAAAACTGATCCGCAAAGCGGCTCAACTTGCCGCGAAATTAGACTGTACCTGGCACGCTGTTTATGTTGAAACACCTAAATTACATCGATTGCCGGAAATGAAACGGCGCACTATCTTAAAAGCACTTAGGCTGGCACAAGAACTGGGGGCAGAAACCGCCACCCTCTCTGATCCTCATAAAGAAAAAGCTATCCTCCGCTACGCCAGAGAGCATAACCTCGGAAAAATCATCGTCGGGCGTTACCACAGTTTATATTCGACACTCTTCAGCCATCGTTGGCGTTCTGATTTTGTCGGACGCTTAGGCAAACTTGGCCCCGATCTAGATATCATCATTATTGCCCTTGAAGATAAGAAGCACTGGAACAAAGAACACACGGAACAGCGTTCATTTAATGAAAAATGGGTGAACCCGATTCAGGGTTTCCTGATCTCAATTGTGCTGTGCATCTTTATTACCTTATTTTCCCGCACCCTTTTATTTCCTCTTGATAAAGCCAATCTGATAACCCTTTATCTGCTCGGCGTCGTTGTCATCGCTCTGTTTTACGGGCGCTGGCCTTCAGTCTTTGCCGCTTTTATCAACGTTGCCAGTTTCGATATCTTTTTTGTGAAGCCACACCTGTCACTGGCAGTTAATGATATGCAATATCTGCTGACCTTTACGGTCATGCTGATCGTCGGGGTTGTCGTGGGAAACCTGACAGCCGGTATACGCTATCAGGCCAGAGTTGCCCGCTATCGGGAACAGCGGACACGGCACTTATATGAAATCACCCGTGAACTCGGCCGGGCACTGAATGAAGAAGATGTCGCCCGTATCAGTTACCACTTTTTATCAAATAGTTTTCAGGCAAAAACCGGGTTATTACTGCCGGATGATAATAATCATCTTTATCAGGTGAAATCCTATAATGGCGGACAGATGTTAATTGATGAAGCTATCGCCAAATGGTGTTTTGACAAAAAACAACCCGCAGGAGCAGGAACGGATACTCTGCCGGGCGTACCTTATCAGTTAATTCCTATCGCAACTTCACTGCAAACCTTTGCTGTCCTTGCGATTGAGTCTCCCAACCCCCGTCAGTTACTGGTACCTGAACAACAGCGATTACTGCATATTTTTACCGGAATTATCGCTAACGCGCTGGAACGCTTACATCTGACTCGTGGTGCAGAATCAGCCAAACTGGAAAGTGAATGGGAACAGTTACGCAGCTCATTTATGACTGCTTTGTCGCATGATTTGCTGATGCCACTGACTGGTCTGTCTGAGCAAACAGAAATGCTGAAACAAGATTTATCCATAACAAACTCTCAACATGCCAGCCAGTTTCAGCAAATTCATCAGCAAATCCTTAATATTTCACATCTGGTGAATAACATGCTGGATATCGTGCGTATCCAATCGGGTAGCCTTCAACCCAATTTTGGCTGTTATTTGCTGAAAGAAATCGTCGATAACGCTCTGCGCTCACTAGATTATGCCTTAACTCATTATAAAGTAGATATTTCTCTGCCTTCTGATTTATCGCTACAGTGTGATGCGTCTTTATTAGAGCGGGTTTTTGTCAATTTGCTGGAAAATGCCATGCAACACTCTGATAAAGGCTCAAATATGGGCATCAGGGCAACAATTGTAAAAAAACAGGTCAATATTGAAGTCTGGGATACAGGAGCAGGGCTTCCGACCGAACAGAAAAAATCTCTCTTTGATAAATTCTCGCGTAACCAACGCAAATCCGCTGTTCCTAACGCTGGGTTAGGGCTGACAATCTGTTATAGCATCATTGAAATTCACAAGGGGGGGAAAATATGGGCAGAAAATAATGAGAACGGCGGGGCTAGTTTCTATTTTTCTCTGCCGCTTTGTTCCACTGATAATGAATAAATAGAAATGAGAAATACCCTGAAAATTTATTATCCTTTATAAGGCAATGATAATTATGAAGACACTGTTAATACTATTTCTATGCGTTAACACTTTGCTATTAATATCAGGCAATACATATGCAATACCATCAAGGTCATATAATATGCCTGAACAATGCCATGAACGTGCAAATAACATTTGCAAAAAACATATTAAACACCCTAAAAAATATAAATTTTGTCTTAAAGAGATCTATAACACATGTATACGCCAATAGTATTTTATTCAACAAAAAGCCGCAGCAACCGCTACGGCTTTTCTTCATCAATCTTAAATGTCAGTTAACCCGCAGCAAACACCTGATTGACAATTTCCTGCGCTTCCTGCTCAATTTTTTCACGATGTTCCGCCCCCAGAAAACTCTCGCAATAAATTTTATAAGCTTCTTCCGTGCCGGAAGGACGAGCGGCAAACCAGCCGTTATCACTCATCACCTTTAAACCACCAATAGAAGCACCATTACCGGAAGCAGTCGTCAGACGCGCCGTAATCGGATCACCTGCCAAAGTGTCAGCTTTAACCATCTCCGGTGATAACTTAGACAACTGTGCTTTCTGCTGATGACTTGCCGGAGCCTGAAGGCGGCTATAACTCGGAGTGCCAAAACGGACAGCCAGTTTGTCATAACGTTGTTGTGGATTTTCACCGGTCACTGCCATCATTTCAGCCGCAAGCAGACAAAGAATAATCCCGTCTTTATCCGTTGACCACGGCGTACCATCAAAACGCAGGAAAGATGCACCAGCACTTTCTTCTCCGCCAAAGCCCAGTTCACCTTTATATAACCCGTCAACAAACCATTTAAAACCAACAGGCACTTCTACCAGTTCACGCCCCAGATCAGCCACAACCCGATCAATCATGGCGCTGGAAACCAGAGTCTTACCCACAGCAACGTTCTCAGACCATTGCGGACGATGACGGAACAGATAATCCACCGCTGTCGCCAGATAATGGTTCGGGTTCATCAGGCCTGCCGGAGTAATTATGCCGTGACGGTCATAATCAGGATCATTGGCAAACGCCAAGTCAAATTTATCACGCAGTTCCAGTAATCCGGCCATCGCCCAGCGGGATGAGCAATCCATCCGGATCACACCATCGCGATCCAGTGTCATAAAGCGGAAAGTCTGATCAATGTTATCATTCACCAGCGTCAGATCGAGATTATAGTACTCCCCGATACGCTGCCAGTAAGCAATACCCGCGCCTCCCAATGGATCAATGCCAATTTTCAGACCTGCTTTCTGAATGGCAGCCATATCGACAACTTCGCCCAAAGCGGTGACATAAGGTTCAACCAGATCCTGTGGATGCAGATATTCACTTTTCAATGTCTGTTCGTAAGGCTGACATTTAACCCCTTTCAGATTACCTGCCAATAATTCATTAGCCCGATTTTCAATAACTGAAGTCAGATCAGTATCAGCCGGACCACCATTAGGCGGGTTATATTTGATCCCGCCATCTTCCGGTGGATTATGGGAAGGGGTAATGACAATACCATCCGCCAGATTTTTCCCCTGACGGTTATAAGACAAAATAGCATGAGAAATGGCAGGTGTTGGCGTAAAGCCATTATTCTCCTGCACGATCACATCAACACCATTTGCTGTCAGTACTTCCAGGACGGAAATAAAAGCGGCTTCAGAAAGTGCATGTGTATCTTTACCGACATAACACGGGCCAGTAATACCATGTTGCTTACGGACTTCTGCGATAGCCTGAGAAATAGCCAGAATGTGCGCTTCGTTAAAGCTATTGCGCTCGGCACTGCCACGATGACCGGAAGTTCCAAATTTAACTTTATGTGCCGGATTTTCGGGGTGAGGTTGTAAGGCGTAATATTGTGATGTGAGGAGTGCAACATTGATAAGATCATGCTGCTGGGCCAGTTGCCCTGCCCTAGGATGAATCGCCACTTTATTTCTCCTGAAAAACTGCACCAACAGCCGTTGATGCAGTATAAAACAGATATGCTGAAAGGATTTAGAAAGTTAATTGATTAATAGCAGACTGCCGACTAAACCTAACCACCTAACCTAAATAACTAAATAGTGCCACACACTTTTTCAATCAAATTGGCCGGTAAACTCATATCCTGCATCACCTGTTCAATCATACTGCGTTTACGGTCAGTATTAGTGTTGGTGATCACCCAAAAAGGCGTTCCGGGGATATGGCGGGGGTTGGTCTGTTTGCCGCTGACCAGCAACGTATGTTCATCACCTGCAAAATAAGTACGGGTACGCCCATGCATTGCTTCTGTTGTTCTGGCAAAATTTTCGCTGTCCAGACTATACAACGTCGACAGCACTAACATGAAACGCTCAACGGATTTTTTCTTTTCAGCATATTCATCGGAAAGCAGTAATTCACGTATAACGCGGACAGTATCTCGGGTACGTACAGCTGGTATTTTATTGACGGGTACAGGTTCATTGGCAGGCTGTGTCGTTTGTACTGGCTGCCCGGCGTCCAATTTCAGTATGCGCCGTAAAATATCAGATGCACTTTCACCGATATGCAGGGTTTGGCTTGCAATAAAGCGGTAAAGGTCTTCATCAACTTCTATCGTTTTCATTTCTATCCAGTACTGTTCTTAATGAAAAAATTATCCTCAGATTATAAGATATAATGCAACAAAACAAAACAATTAAACTTTCAATAACTTAAAGTGATTCTTTCTGAAATTGAGAATTGAAAAAAAAGTGGCTTGTCCCCTAAAATAAATCAATTAGTTACAGCCATTATCGCCTCATTTTGTTTGTCTCTGCTAATGTGTCATGATATTAAACTCTACAATATTAAACATTGTATGAACGTCATTAAACTCAGGCAAATTATGAAGTCAAACAATCAATTAAATTATCATTTACACAAACCAGAAAATCCGCTGTCTTCCATTCCCGTTATCCTTATCCATGGGCTTTTTGGTGATTTAAATAACTTAGGGATATTAGGGCGGGATTTACAGCAATATTATCCGGTGATTCAAATTGATGTACGAAATCACGGTATTTCTCCCCGGATGGAAAATATGGACTATCGTGATATGGCACAGGATGTGCTGGCTCTTTTGGATGAACTCGATATCCCCAAAGCCGTCCTTATAGGGCATTCTATGGGGGGAAAAATCGCCATGAGCATGACGGCAATTGCTCCGGAGCGCATTGAAAAAATAGTGGTTATTGATATGGCTCCGGTTGCTTATCAGGCAAGGCGTCATGACAGTATTTTTGCAGCGCTGCATAACGTGACTGAAGCCGGTGTACAGACACGGCAAGCCGCTACAAGCATCATGCTTGAAGAGATTAAGGAAGAGGGAGTGATCCAGTTTCTACTGAAATCATTCCGCCAGGGGGAATGGAAATTCAACCTGCCAGTACTGAAAAAAGAATATGAAAAAATCATTGGCTGGGAAACTATTCCTGCATGGCATAAACCAGCCCTGTTTATTCGTGGTGGGAATTCCGATTACATTACGGAAGAATACCGTCAGAATATTATTAGCCAATTTCCGCAAGCCACCGCTTGGGTTGTTGCCGGAGCCGGGCATTGGGTTCATGCAGAAAAACCGGAAGCCGTACTCCGGGCAATTCATCGATTTTTAGGTACTGAATAAAAAATAAGATATATATCAACCTGCTTTAATAATATGTGGGTTGATATTTCCTGTTAAAACATTCAATGTTATTATCAAAAATAACTCACTTAAAATAACCTCAAATTCATTCTTATATTCATTAAAGTAACACGCCTAATATAAAAGTAATTATATCAAACGCAATGTTTATATATTAATGTAAATAAAATAAAAAATAATTTAACCCTACTTTTAACGGTAATGAAGGACAGAAAGTAATGAATGATAAAAAGTTATATGACCCTATCGCTGATGCTTACGGGCTTTTTTCAGATACAGCACCTCAGATTAAGGTAGGAATCAGAACAGTCTTTGCTCTGGCAGGTGATATACAGGGAAAATCCGTATTAGATTTAGCCTGTGGTCAAGGTCTTTTTAGTCGGCTTTACAAAAAGCATGGCGCATCAAAGGTTATAGGCGTTGATATATCAGTTAATATGCTTGAAATTGCCAAAAGCAAATCTCAACAATATGGTGATGATATCGAATATCATGTCAGAGATGTCTGCAAGATGGAATCATTTGGTAAATTTGACATCATTAATGCATCCTGGCTCTTTTGCCATGCTGTTTCACTTGAAGAGCTTGAAGCAATGTTCCGTGTAATTGCTGATAATCTAGTGGTACATTCTGCATTTGATAACCTCATCAAACGAGCTTGAAAACCATTAAGTTTTATGGTTAATTAGCACACCGTTTCAATGACCATCAGATACCCCTAATTTTTTATGTGGAAAGCGCCAGCAGTCAAT
>NZ_NIBU01000180.1 GCF_002632485.1 Xenorhabdus innexi
TCATGGGGGCACTCAATTTACACCGGATTGAAGAGACGGTTATTCGTGAATATCCGACGATTAACGCGGAAAATGTCGTCCTTTTTTTCCATGCCATTAGGGAAACCTATCCCTTCCAACAAAAAGTGCATATTATTTTGGATGGTGCAGGTTATCACCGCGCTGAATTAGTAAAATCAGCGGCTCAAGAGCTGAATATTCAATTACATTATTTGCCCCCCTACAGCCCTAATCTCAACCCCATTGAACGATTATGGAAGTACACGAATGAGCAAATACGCAACAATGTCTATTTCCCGGATGCAAAAACGTTTCGGGGAACACTTCGACATTTTTATCATGTCACCTTGCCAACAAAAGCACAGGAATTGGCTACCCGACTGACTGATCATTTCCAGCGATTAAAACCTGCATCTTCAAGTTAATTGCGTATAAACGCGGCTCTCAATATCCGTGATAAAGGCATTCTGGAATTAAAGGCGGCTGGACGGTCGTTTCTGCTTATGGAAGCTGCGTAAGTCTCGATACTATCGAGCAACGGCTAACGAAATAAGAAGCATCGCCCGATAGGGTGGTGAGAAGTCACGGTTTCCTGATATACACTTCGTCTTTCAAGCTGCTTCTTTGTTGGCTATGCTCGTTCACCCCCGGACACATAGTTATCTATGTTCCCAGGGATTTACTCCCTTGCTGCCGCGATACATATTGAAACCCATTGTGTATATTTTAATGTGTTAGCTAACCGAATTCGGCTCTTAATTTAGGCAGGATCTCATCACCGAATATTTTCAGCCCTTTAATATAATCAGGGAATATTAACATTACGCCATCCAGTTCACAGGAGCGCAGTAAATCAGACAATTGCCGGTAGCAGGTTTCAGGCGAACCAATCGCGGTATGAGTCATGAACGCATTCTGAGATCTTTCCACCATTGCATTGTTTTTACCATCCATATCAACACCGAAACTGTGCATCATGTTTTTGACTGCTTCCACATCCAATCCCTGACGATAAAATTGGGCAAGCGTTTTGGCATAAGCGTCATTTTCAGCACAAATGATTGTACACATGCAGAATGTCTTGGTGGCGGTGTTATATTCTGAGAGGCTATTCAGAATCTTTTTCACCCTGAACAGTTTTTCATGTAACCTACTGGAATGAGAAAAGTTTATGCCAGTGATATCAGTCGAGAAGTCTTTCA
>NZ_NIBU01000181.1 GCF_002632485.1 Xenorhabdus innexi
TGAAGATCGAGATATCTATGTCAGAATTCCATTAAAAGAGAATACATATTTTTCAGAAATACCAATACAATATAGTGATTATAATGGAATACATAACTTCCCGAATTGGAAAATTTCTCTTCCTCCTGAATTGAAAGATGGGCTTTATTATATCGAAATAATGGACAGATTTATTCCATTAGGATTAGATATTCCTCCTAAAGTTTGGTCAGATATTTCTAGGAAAACATATTTTCAGATTACAACCCCTGACATTGACATTACAACCCCAGAAAGTACCTCAGGCACAGTCACTACTGTATCAGGGCATGCCAATACGCCCGGTGAAACAGTTAACGTCAGAAAGCGTAAACTCAGCCCTTCTCAGACAGCATCAGGGGCGGATATATCACACATCCTCCCGGACACAATTTGTAAGGGTGCTGTAGTCAGTGATAACGGCGGTTGGGGGTGTGGTATACCTGTCCTTCTCGACAAAGGAACTTATGAACTGACCGCTGAATTAATGAAGAATGACAAAGTGATTGCCACCGATAAGGAAGAGGTGACGGTGGAAGAAAAAAAACAGGATGATGATGAGGATGAACCTGAAATTGATAACTCTTCCAGTTCCCCGTCTATTAATCCAGATGGAGGAACTATAACCCTGCTAGGGTTATTCAGTGCTGCTGCGGCGGCGGCGGGAGCCGGTGCTGGGCTTGCCACCGGGCTGGCCGGAGCGGCTTCTGGGGCTGTTATCGGTGCCGTTTCTGTCATAGCTGGGCTTGCTGTTCCTCATTGGGGGCTGAATATTGACGGAAGTAAGTTGAGGGGGGGAGAAGCTTACACATTAGTGATACAGCAAACCAAAGACGGAAGCAAAATTGGTACACCTATCGAATGGCATTTTACTATGCCGATGCGGATTACCGAGCCGAAAAAAAATGCTCGCTACTGGATAAATAGCGATATTTCTATTCAGGGAGAGGGAACCCCCGGGCAGTTTATTCTTATCGCCAGTTCAAAATATTTGCTGCCACCGGAACAAACAACCCTGCCCCTTTCATCTGGTTCGCTGATTTGCCAGACCAAAGTAAATGACAACGGTAAGTGGGTATGCCCCAATAATCCGGTGCTGACAGCAAAACAAACGGGCACTTTTTCGCTTTATGCGGCTCAGTATCAGGAAATCCAAGC
>NZ_NIBU01000182.1 GCF_002632485.1 Xenorhabdus innexi
CCGGTTCCGGTGAGTCATCCGGCTGATGAGCGGGGAGCACCGGTTTTTTCCCGGAAAACACAGACGACACCGGTTTCTCATCAGGTACGGAAGTGACGGACTCCGGTGTCTGTACCGACCGGGTCACGGAGGGAGGAATTATCCCCGGTTCCGATCCCCTGTCTGAAGCCCGGGTTCTCTCCGCGTTATCATCTCTCTCAGGTGCTGCCTTTTCAGGTTGCTCCGACACCGCGTTAACTGCCGTTGCCTGTTCACCAAAAAGTTGCCGGCGGTTACTTTCCTTCGGATCGAGTTCCAGTATCCAGCGGTCATAATTCAGCTGCGGGTGCGGCAGTGCCTGCAATAAATCGCCAATCAGCTCATCCCGGAACATCTCCGGCGACCAGGTTTCCGGTGCATCAAATCTGCGGCAACAGGCACCAAAAATCGCACCAAAGGAACAGACCGGCTCTGATGTTGCACTGACAACATGTTGCAGCCAGACAGCCTCCGCATCCTGCCGCAAGGCCAGTAACAAACGGATTTGTGGTACCTTCAGTCCTGCGTTAAGCAGGTTCGGCATCCAGGGATACAGGTATTCCACGGTATCTTCCATCCGGCTGATATAACTGCGGCTGACAGGAAAACCCGCCTCCCCCAGCAGGGCAGACAGCTCACCCTGTGTGATTTTCTGCTGGTTCTGTGCTTCAAAAAGCGTTCTGGCCTTACAGACGCCCAGTGCCTTTTCAATAAAGCTGAGTTCCCCGCGCAGTTCATTTTCTGCCAGATGCCCGATGACACACTGCAACCGGCCCGGCCACGGTTTAAACAGGCAGTGAATCCGGTAGAAACGCGCATCGCCGGTTTCCTGTCACAGTTCAGATAAAACCTGATAGCGGGTGTTGCCGCCATCGCTGAAAATATAGACATCCTCACCCTGCGGATCCCGGGTCACTTTCGGCACCGTATCCAGCCCGCGCGCCTGAATGGAGGCTTTGATATCGTCGTAACGCGGATTCCGTCCGGTACGGGGGTTATCCGGATTGGGACGCAGTTGATCCAGCGTCAGGACCATCGGCATTTCGGCCATCGGCGGGTTGTCATTGAGAGTGGCGACGGCCTGTCGGCCTTGTTGTAACAGGGCACTGCCCAGACTGAGATT
>NZ_NIBU01000183.1 GCF_002632485.1 Xenorhabdus innexi
CCGGTTCCGGTGAGTCATCCGGCTGATGAGCGGGGAGCACCGGTTTTTTCCCGGAAAACACAGACGACACCGGTTTCTCATCAGGTACGGAAGTGACGGTCTCCGGTGTCTGTACCGACCGGGTCACGGAGGGCGGAATTATCCCCGGCTCCGATCCCCTGTCTGAAGCCCGGGTTCTCTCCGCGTTATCATCCCTCTCAGGTGCTGCCTTTTCAGGTTGCTCCGACACCGCGTTAACTGCCGTTGCCTGTTCACCAAAAAGTTGCCGCCGGTTACTTTCCTTCGGATCGAGTTCCAGTATCCAGCGGTCATAATTCAGCTGCGGGTGCGACAATGCCTGTAATAAATCGCCAATCAGTTCATCCCGGAACATCTCCGGCGACCAGGTTTCCGGTGCATCAAATCTGCGGCAACAGGCACCAAAAATCGCACCAAAGGAACAGACAGGCTCTGATGTTGCACTGACAACATGTTGCAGCCACACGGCCTCCGCATCCTGCCGCAAGGCCAGTAACAAACGGATTTGTGGTACCTTCAGTCCTGCGTTAAGCAGGTTCGGCATCCAGGGATACAGGTATTCCACCGTATCTTCCATCCGGCTGATATAACTGCGGCTGACAGGAAAACCGGCTTCCCCCAGTAATGCAGACAGCTCACCCTGCGTGATTTTCTGCTGGTTCTGTGCTTCAAAAAGCATTCTGGCTTTACAGACGCCCAGTGCTTTTTCAATAAAACTCAGCTCGCCCCGCAGTTCATTTTCTGCCAGATGTCCGATGACACACTGCAAGCGGCCCGGCCACGGTTTAAACAGGCAGTGAATGCGGTAGAAACGCGCATCGCCGGTTTCCTGCCACAGTTCAGATAAAACCTGATAGCGGGTGTTACCGCCATCGCTGAAAATATAGACATCCTCACCCTGCGGATCCCGGGTCACTTTCGGTACCGTATCCAGCCCGCGCGCTTTGATGGAGGCTTTGATATCGTCGTAACGCGGATTCCGCCCGGTACGGGGGTTATCCGGATTGGGACGCAGTTGATCCAACGTCAGGACCATCGGCATTTCGGCCATCGGCGGGTTGTCATTGAGAGTGGCGACGGCCTGTCGGCCTTGTTGTAACAGAGCATTGCCCAGACTGAGATT
>NZ_NIBU01000184.1 GCF_002632485.1 Xenorhabdus innexi
ACCTGCTCCAAAAGGCGTGGTCGGAAACGTATTTTTGGCTGGAAAAAGCACAAGAATATTTATGCCAGAACGCGTTCAAAACACCACAAAGAAAATCATGTAAAAACAAAACATTGGATGCGTGTTTTGAAAGGCTTAATTCTTAAGATCCTGTCTATGATAACAGGATAACCAATTATTTCTGCTTGCTCATATAATTCCTCTTCACTGTTACATAATGCATATTTTATTGACCTGATACCGTTTTTTTGTAGTGCCTGACGCATAAGGAATTTATTATTACAGGCAGCAATAGAAGCAGAAGATGCGTGAGGTATGCCGATTTTTTGGCATATTTCGGCAATAATACATCCCATTTGCCCATAAGCAGAGGCCTGCCCCACATAACAAAGAATAGCGCACAGATTGTAAGTTTGTTGCAATCTAATAATAAAACCCTGCAAGGATTCAGCCGACAACGAATCTAATAAAAAAACTTCATCGCTGTCAGCAAAAAGCCGTTCTGTATTCCGACGATCTTTATGCGCTACAGTAAGACAAGATATTCCCATTTTTTTTGCTGCTGCGAAGTGCGGCTCACGATAGTAGTAACGTGTTACATCCGCTTCATCAATATCAACAAATAGAATTGCATTCGGTTTCATTGAGTATCCTTAAAATTCACAATATATATCCCCTTAGTATTTCAGATAGTTGAATTACTGAATGAGTTCCAGCAGTCAACTACCTGAAATCTATCGGGTATAGATTTATTTTTTTAATTCATTAAATCAGCAATAAATAGGATTAATTATCTAGTGGTGTATTCTGCAATTAATGACATCACTTTGTATTCCCACGGTAAAGCCACTTAAAAGGTTTAGCTAATACCCGGTTGTAATATTCGATATATTTTAAAATGCATGTCCGTAATATCGCTTTGCTGCTGACGGAAAGCCGCCTGAGCAAATGTCGGGAGACCAGACTGAACCAACATTCAATTTGATTTAACCAGGAAGCGTGTTTGGGGGTATAAACGAATCGGATCCGATGTGTCGGGTCTGATAGAAACTGCATGCGTGTCTCCATGGATTGAAGCGTTCCCCACTGGCCTTTCACTCCCAGTCCCTCATTAAGACCACAGGCTTCGGCAATGAAT
>NZ_NIBU01000185.1 GCF_002632485.1 Xenorhabdus innexi
GCTGCCTTGCTGAAACGGCATTTTGGCCTGAGCCTGACCGATACGGCCCTGTGTGAAACCGATACGGTGGCAGCACTGATAGACAGCGGTGTCCGGCCTTCAGAAGCCATTAACGAACTGGTGGATAAATACGACTTAACCCGGCTGAATACGCAGGTTATCCCGCGCAGTACGCCTTATCTGGATATCCACGATGAACTGACGGTGATTTTTGACAGCGGTCTGGCTGACAGGCTGTTCAGGCAAACCGACCCGTAATTCTTTTTTTTCAATCTACCCATCGGGGGAACCGCTTTCCCTGACGGGACGGTTCCGCCTGTTTATTTTTTATCATCTGAGTGAGGAACTTAACCATGGCAGAATGGTGCACCAATCAACTGGAAATCACCGGCAAATCCGTCTGTATCGATGTGATGCAACAGTGGGTCTGCGGGGAAGAAGTTCCCCGTTACCGCCAGGCGGTGCTACAAAGCCTGCGCCTGTTTCTGGCCGGCTGTGCAGGAATACTGAAACCCACCAAACCGCAGACGTATACGCCATATCCGGCGTTAGTGCGCGGCACGGCGGCACCCACGGCGCAGCATCTGGCCTTTGAGCAGTGGCTGCTGTTGTTGCAGCATAATGTGTCGCTGAATACGGACAATATCAAACGCATTGATAACCTGTACCGGCAGTCCGGTCTTGGCCTGATGCAGTGGGACACTGTACCGGAAGCGGCGCGTGATGTTATCGCCCGTCTGCTGACCCACCAGTATACCGACTGGTTTGGTCTGGTGGGCTGGTCGGATACACCGGATATCGGGGCGTGCTGGGATAAACTGAATGTGTATCCGCAGGCGGCGCAGCCCTGTGACATGCTGATGATTATGGCAACAAATCTGGCTACGGAAATCAGCGGCAGCAGCGGCTTACTGAAAGACATTCCCGCCACCGGACAGTTTTATGAGGAGCAGTACGGGCTGGAATGGCCGTTTGGTCACCATGTGCGCTGGGAGCGCCGGAATGTCAGCAGTTTAACCGTGCGGTTTGATTCGCCCTGGGCACCGCCTTCACCTGAACTGATGGGGGAGCTGTCCGCGATATTTGACTGTGAAATCCGCCACTGGTACAGCGA
>NZ_NIBU01000186.1 GCF_002632485.1 Xenorhabdus innexi
TGAAAGACTTCTCGACTGATATCACTGGCATAAACTTTTCTCATTCCAGTAGGTTACATGAAAAACTGTTCAGGGTGAAAAAGATTCTGAATAGCCTCTCAGAGAAGATTATTTTTATCTCTTTGTTACCTGACTCATCAGGGACAATTTTCAGCTGCTTGTGTTTCGGTCATGCCCGTATAATTTTCGACCACGCCTATCTCCGACAATAGGACAGGTTTTCAGACTGACCGGATTCGGACAGGACAGTGCAATTTTTAACCTTGTGTGCCCCGGGCACACCCGTATGATTTTTAATCACTTCTATCTCCGGCACGATGACAGGTTTTCAGACTGACCGGATTCGGACAGGACAGTGCAATTTTTAACCTTGTGTGCCCCGGGCACACCCGTATGATTTTTAATCACTTCTATCTCCGGCACGATGACAGACTTTCAGACTGACCGGATTCGAACAGGGTAGTACAGTTTTTAGCCTTGTGTGCCCCGGGCACACCCGTATAATTTTCAATCAGTTCAATTCTGAGCAACACGGTTTTTAGCTGATACCATCACGGTGATATTTCGCCAGATTCAGCTGCTGACGGATCTCGCTCACCATGTTGCGGACATGCGCCGGCGAAGCGGGTTGCACCGGATATGAAACAGGCTGTTCAGGCTCAGTCGGTCGTCTTGCGGGGGCTGCCACCGTGGCAGGAACACCGGTCTGCCCCGGCTGTACAAATAATTTCCCTTCCCGTGCCCGTTTCATCACGGTCAGCAGCCAGCCCACCGGATTGCCGATGCTGCCTGTCCGCAGGGCGTTATCCAGACTGCGCAGTACCGTTTGCGCCTGTTCAGCGGGCAGCGCCTGCAACTGACTGGTCAGCATGGTCACATCGTCCGACTCCAGTTGCCGGCACAGCCCTTCAGGAAGCAAAAGGGCAGATTGCGGCTCTACGTATGTTTTTTTATTCACACTCTGTGTGAAAGAACGTACATAACAGTTCGGTTTAGTGGTTTGACTATAACCTGTTGATTTAAGACTGAGTTCGGTTTCCGAATCCGGTGTCTCTGAGGGGGCCTGCTGACTGAGTCCGGCAACCGGACCCGGTACTGACTGACGGCGTCCG
>NZ_NIBU01000187.1 GCF_002632485.1 Xenorhabdus innexi
TCTGATAGAAACTGCATGCGTGTCTCCATGGATTGAAGCGTTCCCCACTGGCCTTTCACTCCCAGTCCCTCATTAAGACCACAGGCTTCGGCAATGAATTCAACCAGGCTGGCCGACTTGTGTGTGTTGAGTTGATCAACGATAAAAATCCAGTGTCCTGAAGGATCGAGTGCCACGGTTTGGCGAATATGAGCCACAAAATCCTGCTCTGTTCGTCTGTCCTGAACGGTGGGTTGCAGGATTTTTCCGCTGGCAATGTCCAAATTCGCTATCAGGCATTGCGTGCCATGCCGAATATATTCGCAATCCTGCCGGGCCACCTGATGGGCTTTCATCGGGGTCAGCGCTATTCGTTCCCGTGCCTGAATACCGGTTTTTTCATCCACACTAATAACATGGATATTTTGCGCCTGTAATGCCGGTGCCTGTCGGTAAAGTGTGCAAATCTCCTCTACCCGTTGCTCATAGTCCTTCTGGTCTTTGCGTGTATGAATCCACTCTTCCACTTTATGCGGTTTCAGCGCCCCGGTATTTTAAAAAAGCATGCAACCGGCTGATCGAAATATTGTCAACAATGCCCCGTTTAATCACTTCCCGCCGCAAAGACGGTAATGTCCAGTGACTGAGTGGGCATTCGCTCTTCTGCGGGGCCTCACACGCGACCGTCAATATCTGTGCCACCTGCTCAGCCGTGAATTTCGGTTTGCTTCCGCTCCGGTGTAAATCGCTGAACAACGTTTCAAGGGCTTTTATCAGGCTATTTAAGCCTGCAGTTTCTGTGGACTCGATAGCGCTCAGTTTATCTTGATTGTCCAGCCAGCGTTTTCGCCAGCATCCGGCCTGTTTACTGCCCAATCCGACTTGTTTTGCCGCCCGGTTATTAGAGGCGCCGGACCCAAAAAGTAAAATCAGCTGCGCGCGTTGGCGGTGATCACTGCGACCGGTTCGAGACTTAACGATGTGCTCTAAGGCGTGTTGTTGTTGGGCACTTAAATTGACTGCTGGCGCTTTCCACATAAAAAATTAGGGGTATCTGATGGTCATTGAAACGGTGTGCTAATTAACCATAAAACTTAATGGTTTTCAAGCTCG
>NZ_NIBU01000188.1 GCF_002632485.1 Xenorhabdus innexi
GTAATCGAAAGGGGGTGAGATAAGCCGCAGGCACCACCACGTTCATGGTCATGTCGTAGTTATCAATCACGAATGACTGGTTGCCCAGCAGGTGCTGGAGTGAATGGGTGATCCCCTCAAGCGTGGGATGCTGAAAGTTTTTAATGATTTTCGCCCGGATAAAGAACCGGTAATCCGAGTCATCCAGATTGACGGATTTTTGCAGGGAGTCGCCGTATCGGTAGAACAGGCCGTTATTGAACCCCAGTGCGCCGTCTATTCCCAGCCAGCCGAAATAATCTTTCGGGATAAAGGACTTCATCGTCCGGCTTATTCCGACATGACGCCCAATCAAATCTAACCCGTATCCTACTGATGTATTGATATCGAGAACTTCAGGCAGTTGTAATGCCGTCTCAAAAAGTGTTTTTGTCTCAGAAAGCAAAAGCCCGACGGTTTGCCGGGCTTTGAGTTTTCCTCTGTATTGCCAGATTAAAAAGTCTTCGCGCTTACTCAATCAGCACCTCCACCTGTTCAGGTTTGATTTGGGCGCACTGACGGACACCTATTCTGGCGGAGTCGGCCTCATTGACCGTGATGGATTTAATGTAGAACCCTGACACGGAATTCACCCGACACGTCAGGCGCATGGCATAAACCGATTCACCAATCGCAAACCCGGTGTCAGCCAGTGATTGCTTAATCCCCTCGGTGTCAATATCCTGAAAACCGTTGATGCGCTCGATAATCACTTTTACCCGGATATCCACCCGCTCAGCACGGTCAAACCGAACAGTGCGTTGCGCGCCGGAATAATCACAGGTGCATTCGATATTTCCCATCAGTCCGCAGCCGCCGACTTTCTTTCTCAGGATGGTGCGTGCAATATCTTCATTCTTACCGCCAATCACCACGGCATTCATGGAATGAGCAGGCACACCATTGTTATCCGTCTGGTTCGTGAAGTTTTCATACACCCGCGCCTGTCTGACATCCGGTAAATCCAGTAAAGCCGCTTCAATACCTTGTCGGTCATCATGATTATTAATGGAGTGTGACCGCATAAACCGCAGCAGAAAATTACCGTCGGTCTCTTCCTCGTTACCG
>NZ_NIBU01000189.1 GCF_002632485.1 Xenorhabdus innexi
GTAATCGAAAGGGGGTGAGATAAGCCGCAGGCACCACCACGTTCATGGTCATGTCGTAGTTATCAATCACGAATGACTGGTTGCCCAGCAGGTGCTGGAATGAATGGGTGATCCCCTCAAGCGTCGGATGCTGAAAGTTTTTAATGATTTTCGCCCGGATAAAGAACCGGTAATCCGAGTCATCCAGATTGACCGACTTTTGCAGGGAGTCGCCGTATCGGTAAAACAGGCCGTTATTGAACCCCAGCGCACCCTCTATCCCCAACCAGCCGAAATAGTCTTTCGGGATAAAGGACTTCATCGTCCGGCTGATCCCGACATGACGGCCTATCAAATCTAACCCGTATCCTACTGATGTATTGATATCGAGAACTTCAGGCAGTTGTAATGCTGTCTCAAAAAGTGTTTTCGTCTCAGAAAGCAAAAGCCCGACGGTTTGCCGGGCTTTGGGTTTTCCTCGGTATTGCCAGATTAAAAAGTCTTCGCGTTTACTCAATCAGCACCTCCACCTGTTCAGGTTGGATTTGGGCACACTGGCGGACACCGATTCTGGCGGAATCGGCCTCATTGACCGTGATGGATTTAATGTAGAACCCGGACACGGTATTCACCCGACACGTCAGGCGCATGGCATAAACCGATTCACCAATCGCAAACCCGGTGTCAGCCAGTGATTGCTTAATCCCCTCGGTATCAATATCCTGAAAACCGTTGATGCGCTCGATAATCACTTTTACCCGGATATCCACCCGCTCAGCACGGTCAAACCGGACAGTGCGTTGCGCGCCGGAATAATCAAAGGTACACTCAATTTTTCCCATCAGCCCGCAGCCACCGACTTTCTTTCTCAGGATGGCGCGTGCAATATCTTCATTCTTGCCGCCAATTACCACAGCATTCATGGAATGAGCAGGCACACCATTGTTATCCGTCTGGCTGGTAAAGTTCTCATACACCCTAGCCTGTCTGACATCCGGTAAATCCAGCAAAGCCGCTTCAATACCTTGTCGGTCATCATGATTATTAATGGAGTGTGACCGCATAAACCGCAGCAGAAAATTACCGTCGGTCTCTTCCTCGTTACCG
>NZ_NIBU01000019.1 GCF_002632485.1 Xenorhabdus innexi
TGAAAGACTTCTCGACTGATATCACTGGCATAAACTTTTCTCATTCCAGTAGGTTACATGAAAAACTGTTCAGGGTGAAAAAGATTCTGAATAGCCTCTTAAAGGAAATCGATGCCATTGGCGCATTACCGTGCAGCCCTAAAACGGTTTATCCCCATATTCTTTTGGCGTTTGCGGAAAAAGTACAGACCGCATTGAAATACCAGTACACGTTAGAAGAACTGAAAAATGACAGCGCCTGGGTTCATGATCTCAGTGACGACGGGGAGCTTCCTTTCAATGATTCAAAACGGGACTGGGATATTATCGGGTTAAAAAATATTCAATCATCGATTAAAAATAGTATCAACCTATAAGGCACCGTATGGACTTCTTAACGTCGGTTGTGCCTCCGGAGGGTGAAACAGTTCTTGTCACCATTAAAAAAAACCCCCGGACAGCGACAGGTAAAGAAGTTCGTAACTACTGGGTCAATATCCGAAATGGTAATGCTGCCCGATTTATTCAGCAGCATGAGTCAGGAGAGACGGACTTATACTTTGCCATGTCTTCCTTTAACACAAAAGGGACGGAATATGCTGGGCGTCGGGATGATCAGGTACAGGACGTTAAATCCCTATGGCTCGATATTGATGCTGGGAAAGAAAAGTTTGAGAAACACCCAAAGTGGGCCTATCCCAGCTTTGAAATGGCCCATACAGCATTTTCCCAATGGCTGGTTGACGCAGATATGTGGCAACCGAACTACGTTATTGCCAGTGGTGAAGGATTACATATCTATTGGGTGTTGGATAAACCCGTATCACCGGAACAATGGCGGGTGCTTCATGGGGGTTTAGGACAGCTCGTCCGTACCCACGGTTTAAAAATGGATGCGGGGGCCAGTATGCGGATCAGCGGTATTTTACGCGTTCCGGGCACCCTGCATACCAAAAGTGGGAATACTGTTCGTATTATCGCCTCAGAGCCACAACCGTATTCGCTTGCCGAAATGCAGGAAGTTTTGCCCTATGTTCCTCTGCAATCGGGTGAGTTGGGCGCAGTTCCCGATTTTCTTCAAGATGAGATAGGTTTTCAGGAGGCTATTTGGGGCGTCCAAAAAAAGTCATTTTCGTTTGCTCAGATTATGGCTCGCTGTGATATCGGCAGTGAAAAACCGAAACCGGGCGGCTGTGACCAGCTCGCCTTGTGTTATGAACAACAAAGTACCACCGACGAACCAACATGGCGCGGGGCGTTATCTATTGCGGTAAATTGTTTTGATGGGGAAGAATGGATACATAAAATTTCCGACCAATATCCGACTTACTCCTTCACCGAGACGGAATTTAAAGCACAATCCGTGATAGATAAACCTTACACCTGTGACATGTTCAGCCGTCTTAATCCCGATGTGTGCGGTGGTTGTCCTCACTGGGGTAAAATTCGTTCCCCCATTGTATTGGGTAAGATAGTCGAAGAAGCCTCCGAAGAAGAATTAAAGGCCATTATTAACCATATCCCACAAGCACGCCCGGTCACGATACACGAAGGGCAACTTCCCTCAATTACTTTACTGAGCAGACAAGTCGCGGAGATAACCGAGCAACCGTTACCCTTTCATCGTGATTATAAAATTGCGTCAAGCGAGATGGGATCGGGGATCTGGAAACGGGCAAAAGGCACAGAGGAAAAAGAAACATTAATCTATAAATACCCGCTTTTGTTTCTTAACCGGGTCTATTCACCACAAAACGGCGAGTCATTTGTGATGCAGGTTTCCATGCCACACGATCCGGCACGGGTCTTTGAATTACCCGTATCAGAATTACCCAAAGACTATAGTTTACAGGGCTTATTAAGTAAACATGGGGTCACCGTCACTTCAAAAGGACAGTGGGAAAATCTTATGACCTTTTTACGTCGAACCGCAGAGCAGGCAGCCGATATCCGCGCGGCGGATAAGCAGCACCAACATTATGGCTGGACAGACGATATGTCTGCGTTTTTGTTGGGCAATACCGAGTTTCGTGGGGATGGTTCGGTACGCCCAATGATACTGGCGAATAATGGGGGCAGTATGGATAAAGCCTTTCGCATGAGTGAGGATGCGTCAGTCGCCGGTTTTCGTAAAGCGATGGATTTAATTAATGTGCCGGATATGGAGCTGACACAATTTTTAATGGGTGTCAGTTTTGCCGCTCCCTTATTTAAACTCATGGGCGTTCAGGGATGCCTTGTCCATAGTTATGCAACGCGATCTGGTGTCGGAAAAACAACGTCCGCACGTCTGGCGATATCGATTTGGGGTCGTCCCCAAGTCGATGGCGGCAGTGGCATTGAAGGTCTGACACGTGATACCGCAGTTGCCCTGTATCGACGACTCGGCGAATTAAACGCCATCGCCATGTGCATTGACGAAATCACGGAACGTAAGGGCAAAGAACTCACGGATTTTGTCTATTCCATCACACAAGGACGCGACAAGGACAGAGGGTTACCGAATACGAATCGTTTGCAGGAGAATAATGGTTCCTGGACAATGGCGGTTTTATCAACAGGAAACTTATCACTGACACAACAACTGGTAAACATGAACGCACTGTCTGAGGCGCTTAACGCGCGTGTCATTGAACTGGACATGAGCAATCTACCAAGCCTGTGGGGACGCAACAACGAGAACAAAGAATTCGTTGAACAAACGTTTATGTTAGCCCGTACCCTTCATGCAGGGGCCGCAGGGCGATTCTGGTTACGAAACCTCATGCGGAATATGGATTTGGTGAAAAAACTCTGTGAGGACGTAAGTCGGGAATGTCAGGAGTTCTTTGATTTTACACAAAAAGAACGTTACTGGACATGGACAGTCTCACTGGGGATCGCCGGATTAATTATCGGTAAAGAGCTGGGTATATGGGATTTTGATGTAGGGCGGGTGATGACCGCAGTCAAAGCCCAGTTAGAGCGGATACGAGTCAACGTCGAGCAAGATAAAATTACACCGGCAAGTATCTTTGAGCACTTTATTTCGGCCACCTTTGAGAACCGGCTGGAAATCCGGGCAGCAAACACCCCGATCCTGTCGAACCAGCTCCCCTCGAAAGAACTCGGTTTACGTCAGGAAAATTACAGCCATAAATTATTTATTAATAAAGGTTTCGCACGGCGTTGGTGTGAAAGTAATAACTATCCTTTTGACCTGTTTAAAGAGCACATGAAGATACTGCGTGCACGTGATACCCGTAAACACATGCTGGAAGGCGTTACCAGTATTCCGTCAAAATCAAAAAGGCCCAATGTTTGGGAACTTGATCTGAGAGGAGAAACCCATGACTAAACCCTCGACACGAAAAAAATCGGTGATCCCGTCTGCCGATACCTTGCAGGAGATCCCCATTGAGCCGAAACAAAGCAAAGCGCCCCGGAATAAACAACCGTATGTTTCACCGGATACGTTGCAGAAGTCCGCACAATTAGAAACACAGGCAGCTCTCTTACGTTCTGCCACGGAAGACGTTGCGGTTGCGGTAAACCATCCGGCACCACCCGTACCAGAAGCATTGATAAAACCGTCGGTGACAGCGGCACCCATCGTTCAATCTGAACCCGCGTTTGATACCCAGCTTATGTCACAACTCGTGGCGGCGTTAGCGCAACAGCAGCCATTAAAGACACCGCGTCTTGTGACCTCTGGCGTCGTGAACTATATGCACGTACTGAAAGATATTGATGCAGTTGAGTTTGATCAAAAACTGGATGATCTCCATGCCATGTTACAGGCTCGTGCGAGTGCCCGGAGTGAAAATGCCAAACGCCTGCAAAATATGACACTGGCTATGCATATTTATCAGGAATTTACGGAACTCTGGCCCCGTTAGTACGGATACCTTCATGCCACTTCTGACCACCAATGCTGAGGAGTGGCCCATTAAAAAGGAAAAATCACGATGAGTGTTGTGCTCTACGATGCCCAAGAAAATTGTTTGTATGCGGATTCCATTTGTGTCGATAACTATCATCGCATGACGGTTCAAAAAGTGTTTACTTACCACCTGGATCGTACAAATGATGATGAACGCGGATTAGCGGGTTTTGTTGGTGACCCCTCAATAGGTTATGCGCTTATTCATGCCTATCGGTGCGGCGGGATGAATTTCTGCGAACAAACCCGCACAGAATTGCTGACGCATTTCCGAGATTCTGAGGAAGGGGATACCGGAAATATATTGATTATCCCTGAAAAACAGCCGTATATGTGGGTAACGTCGGGACTTTCTGCCCCCTTTTTCCCCGTACCAAAACAACGGATAGTGATTGGTGATCCACAAATAACCTCACGGGTATACAGCAATCTTGATCATGGTATGTTGCCAAAAGAGGCCATAGAAGATGCCTGTTGTGTCAGTAAAAAATTTGATGCGGTGCATTTGGTTTCAGAGCCGGTTATCCATATTTCGATCTCATCACCGAATACAGAAATGCTTATCAATTTAAATGATGTTGTTAGATAAATATGCTTTTTATATAAATAAAACAGCGTTAAAAACAATTGATTTCACTAAACAAAAGATAAATATTCTGAATCATTTCCTTTCTAATCCTCTGAACACACTATAGTTAGCATAGACACCTTACTTGTTGCCAGATAAAAAAGGATAATATTTTGAAATATAAAATTATTATGACTCGTTCTCTTAGTACACTTGTTCTTATTTTTGTCAGTATGGCAACTTATGTGAGCGTATCCTATGCAGAAACATTCAATAAGGCACAAACAATTCAGAAAGCATTGAAAGAAACGCAAGAGAAAGTTATGGAACTCAATACGAATCTACCAAAAAGGATTAATGAATATGTGATACTGGAAAAAGTGGAAGCAGATAATATAGGACTGGTTTATATCTTAACAGTATTAATGCCTATCACGAAAGAAATAAAAAATGAAATTAATGCCGCTATGCTTAGTACGATTAAGTCCTCCTGGTGCAAAGAAAGCTGGTTTAATAATTCGCTTTATTCACCAATGATTTCTTTTTTTTACAAGGGGTCTGGGAACACACAAGCCATCGTTATGGTGAACAAATATGATTGTAAATAAGCTATTCCGTTCCTAAACTGAAGGTAGAGTACATGAACGACGAATTTTTCGAATTATTAGGTTTTTTGGTTATGGGACTGGCTTTATTGGGGTGGCTAACCTCGATAATATCAGATGCTTATCATAAACTAATTTGGTGGGTTATCGTTGATATTACTACGTTTCCTTTGGGGGTACTGAGAGGGTTCGGAGTGTGGTTTGGTTTTATTTGAGTAAAAGTCTTCTGATAGGATGATCCCCCCTCCCTGCTAAGCCATGAGCGAAGCGAACCTTCTGCACGGAACGCGTTCGTACTCGACAGCATAATGTCTTTGATGAGATTTAGTCGCGTTGGTTTTAAAATTGATGCGTTGTACACTCAACAATATGAAATATATTATTTATTTTAACGTTATGGAACTTTTGGATGCATCGGGCGAAATACCCCTTAATCAAAATTTTCAAAATAAAAAATAATACACTGGCAAGTCTATTTCAATTTTGACTTATATGTTAAGTTAACCACCTCTTATTAAATCATTAAAATAACTAGGATGGTGATTTTATGTCATATATGATTTATCTATCGTTAAACGGTAAAAAACAAGGTCTGATATCTTCTGGATGCTCAACTCTCGATTCCATCGGAAATCGATATCAAAAAGGACATGAGGATCAAATACAGGTACTTAGCCTAAATCATACTATTACACGAGAACAAAATGTCAGCCATCAACCTATACAGTTTATTAAACCCGTAGATAAGTCATCACCACTATTGGCAATGGCTATAGACTCCAACGAATCGCTAGACGGTAAATTTATTTTTTACAGAACTTCTCAGTCTGGGCAATTAGAGTTGTTTTATGAGATTAAAATAACTGACGCTACTATCACTGATGTTTCTTGTGTATACCCTCACTCTATCAATAACTTCGATGCCATCCCACATGAAAGGGTTTTCCTAAATTACAAATCCATCGCATGGAATCATATAACCGCTGGTACATCAGCATATAGCATATGGGAAGATAGAAATTATTAATAGAGTAAGCATAGCATTTTGCTATGCTTATTTACATAACGATATGTTTTTCACATACTTATTAGTTTCCATCCATGATGTTTTATCACATAAGAAATAATTTTCACTTTTCAATTTAAATTCAACATAAAAAGAAAAAACCAAAGTAAAAACAAAACCAATTACAACCATAAAGGTAAATAATCCGCCCAATTTATTACTCGAATTAACCTTTTTTTTATTAATTAACGCTATATTTTTTTTACTTAAAATAGACTTAAAAAGAAGTAAAGATATATACATACATAGTGGACTAAACCAAATAAACCAAGCGCTTCTTATTGAGAATGTAATAATATCACTTCCAGTTAAAAGACCTACATAATCAATTATAGAGGCTAAAGCCCCCAATATAGATGCACCCATAAATATGAGTGCCGAAACAGAAATCTTCACTTTCGAAGGAGAATTTATATTATCCACGTAGAGATCTCCCCCACATATTGAAAAATTGATCGGGATGATAAGGTGTAGGAGGCTTCGCTGTTCTTTTTTCTTTCAATTTTTTAATTATAGATTCACTGATTTTTAATTCATTATCTAACTCCATTAATCCCCAAACGACAATAGCTCCAACTACAAAAACACCAAACGCTATAGCAGTAGCACTCAAAGCTGTGGTAATAACGAGCGAAGTTGCTCCTGTAATTGCCAACCTAGCTATTGTGGTTCCTATAATCAACTTTGCCATATCCATTGATAAATTAACAAAAAAATCTGTTAATTCATATTCATCCTTAAGTAATAGTTCTACTGCTCTATATGCAGCGGAGAATACAATACAAAATTTAACACCTGAAACAAGACTACTTTCCATAGCGACAGAACCTACACCAACCTCCATTATTTTTTTATTTTTTATAAGATATCTTGTTGAATTTAAATATTTTCTTACCCCAGGAGTGTCTGTTAATTTTATATACCTCACTCCATTTTTTCCTAAATATTCTATAGCCTTTACGCCTTTACCTTTTAATTCATTTACTATATGAGTCATTATACCAATATCTATAGGTTTAAAATTTGATGCTACTTTTAAAACTCCTGGAATATCTCTAATGTTCCCTGCAAAATTTGAAAGGACATCAGTGGTTGGATAAACATTATCCCGAATAGATTTCATATTACCTTCTAACTCTTTCAAAAAAAGTATAGCTTCATCTTGATCTAATATAGCGTGGTAATCTATGTTTTCATTTAATTGTTTTTTTAGGTCTTTATAATTAATGTGATCCATTTGCTTTTTAAAATTCGCTTCATAGTTGAAATCATCTTCAACCCATGTTCTTAATCTTGGATCATATTTCATTTTATAACTCCTTTTTATTATTTATATCATTTTAATTACATTTATATTTTATCGGATTCAGATATTTTTTCTTTAGTTTTTCTGCATTATTGAGAACTTTATCCATTTTACTTTCCAGTGCCTTTAGAGTTATTTTATGAAGTTAAAATAACCGATGATACTATCACTGATGTTTCTTATGTATATCCTCACTCTATCAATAACTTCGATGCCATCCCACATGAAAGGTAAATTACAAAGCCATCGCATGGAATCATATAACAGCAGGCACATCAGCCTATAGCATATGGGAAGATAGAGTATTGTAAAAATATAAACTAAGCATATATTACATATGCTTAGTTACATTCATCCATATTCTTGACATATTTATTAGGTGCAATTAAAGATGTTCTGCTACATTTAACGTATCCAGATTTCTTTAATTTATGATCAACATATATAGATACAGGAAAACTAGATACAAAAGATAAAGCAAAAATAAGTATGCAAAAATTCAAAAACAAACCACTAAAAGGAGATGGTTTATTAACTAATAGATTTTTTATTGCTGATATAAACATATAATAGACTATTGGTAGCCCGAAACATGCAAAAAAAACCCTCCAAGAAAAATATATTTTACTATTCATTTTAATTAATGATAAAAAATCAACCCAAGAAAAATATAAATATAGTGTTGTGATAAACAAGAAAAAAACTGACATCACAATACAGAAAATTCTATTAAATATACTTATGTGGATTTTTTTATCTTTATTATTCATATCTTACCTTTAATTCCTTTTTATTATTTTAATTACATTTATATTTTATCGGATTTAGCTATTTTTTCTTTAGTTTTTCTGCATTATTGAGAACTTTATCCATTATACTTTCTAGTGCCTTTAAACAAATTCCACGATAAACAGTGTATAGCGCGGGAGTACACTCTATAGCTATAGCAAGTCCTGTTCAAAAAACAGGCTTAATGTACAATAATTTTCGATATCCAAACTGACCTTATAGTCAATATCAATAGTTAGTCTAACCAAATTGACCAGACCAATGAAAGTAGTATACTTAAAAGTGTGAATTCATAAGAGAGGTCATTCTATGGAAAAGATTAATATATATGATGCGAAAACTAACTTGTCCAGAATTGTTCAGGAAGTCGCTCGCACGGGTGAACCCGTGATGATTGCCAAGAATGGTCATACCCTGGTTAAAATCATTGCATACAGAGAAGATAAACCGAAGCGTAAACTGGGATTCCTCAAAGGTAAAGGTATCATTCCCGCCAATTTTGACGATATGAATGCCCCCGAACTTGTTGATATGTTTGAAGGAAAAGACTCTTAATGGATTTGCTGTTAGATACCAATATTTTGCTGTTTATGGTATATGAACCGGAAAAATTGCAAAGCGATATTGTTGATATTCTTGAAGATACAGACAAAACGCTTTGCTTTAGTGCGGCGTCTATATGGGAAGTCGTCATTAAAAGCAATCTGAACAAAGCTGATTTTTCCGTCGATCCCGAACAGTTCCGGGACGGACTGTTTGAGGCTGGTTTGATTGAAATTCCTATAAAAAGCGCGCATGTGCTTGTTGTGAACGATTTACCTGAAAAACTACATAAAGACCCGTTTGATCGGTTAATTGTCGCCCAGGCTAAGTATATCAAAATTCCACTGATCACAAGTGATAGAAAGCTGATAGATCTTGTTAGTGATTACATAACCGTGATCCCTAACAAATAGTCAAAATGGGGTTCGCTTGGAAAACGGAAAATATCCCACGCTAAATGATTTAATTCTGCACAGTGAACTTTCCGAGGGAAAGGGCGAAAATCCCCTTTATAGAAGTAATAAATAGCTTAAAAAAAATAGATGCCTGAATATATTGCACACATACTCCCAATCATTGAGAATGGTTGAATCCGTATGACTCCAGTAAGGAAAATCCCAACGCTACCAACCAACACCGCTGAGCTTTTTCTATCAAAATGTCCAAAATGTCCAAAATGTCCAAAATGTCCAAAATGTCCAAAATGTCCAAAATGTCCAAAGTGGCCAATCGCTAATCCAATTAAAAAGTAAGGTAAGTATCCGGAAATAAAAAATAACACGGCAGAAATTAATCCAAATTTGAAATCATCCATTAAATTATTACTCTTTGACATTATTTATCTACCTCCAGTGATCACTATGATGACATCGCGTTGAGAAAATCTTTCTATTATAAAATAGCGTATAAATTTAAACGAAAAATAAATTATTTAACAATAAGTTATGAAATATCATTGGGCGCAATATCCAGCCCCCTCCCTGCTAAGCCGTGAGCGGAGCGAACTTTTCTGCACGGAACATGCTTGTACTCGATAGCATAGTGTCTTTGATGAGATCTGACCGCGCGGGTTTTGAGATTGAAGTGCTGTAAGGTTTTATTGTCTTCTGATTTTTTCTGAGCGGCGCGGCGTTAGCCGCTGCAAGCGAAGTCCTTTCTTTTTTATTGATGTTTTCCTGAATTTCTATTGTCACTGTTTTTCCTTTGAACAAAGTGAAAAGGACTAGCATATAGCGTTGGGGCCTTTCTTAGAGGCCCAACGCAATGCCATCCCTTTTTTTAAAAGGCTTTTTGTTCAGAAATAAGTTTCGAAATTAACTGTATTTACGGATAACTATTCGAAATTAAATGGTGCTTTATTATCCAATCCGCACGTTTTAAGGCAGGAACTCCTTTTTTAGCAGAAAAAATGACATAACCAATGGGAACGCGCCTATGTAAAACGAACAAAAAATGCGCTAATTCCAGGGTGAGAGCAACAGGAAAACCGCGCATGGGCACGGTTTCATTTGATAAAGCGATGACGCCAATCAGGTTACGTGACTACGACCCCTTCCTGCTCCAGCAAGAGTCGGTAAAACTGTTCTGAGTTTTCCGTGATATGGGGGTGCTGGGCTTTTACTTTAGTCCGAGCAAGGTAACTCGCCACGGTTGTTGTTGTGCGTTCCCACTGGACAAATAAGTCCCAGTAAGGCCGCGTGGATTTCTTTTTCCCGCGCAGGCGTGATACAGCCTGCTGCGTCTTCTCCAGTTCCGCTTCCAGATTTTCTGCACCCTGCTTATCCAGCACGTCAATCTGGTCTTTGATATCGTTAATCGCTTTCTCTTTTTGTTCCTGTAAATCAGGTGCGACAACGGAACGTTTGATATTCTTCAACAGTTTACGCAGGCCATGTTTATTCTGGATATCAATGCCCATCCTTTCCATGCGTAACAAATGGCGCTGATATTTCTTATCCAGATTTTCTAACTGACCACTCTTAATCGCCCAATTTTGAAAGTCGATCAGGCTTTGCCGGATTTCCTGATGCGGAATCCCTTTGGAGATAAAAAAGTCCGGTGTCAGCCAAATACGTACCGGTTTATTCTGCCCCGTGTCACTGTCTTTATCTCTGTGCACCACCAGATGTTTCATTTGCTCAAAGACGGATAAGGCATGTAACGCCGTATCATAGGCTTTACGCCCATTCTCGTATTGATGCAGCACCCCCATTGCTTTCGCAATAAATTCAAAAGGCACCATCACTTCAAACAGATAATCATGGCTGGGGAAAAAATCCGCATGAGCCACCAATGCCAGCGCGAGTGATGTCATGGCCTCACGGCTTTCAGACCGGGCACGCACACGCATTGGCTTGCGCGTAAAATGGGTATTATTACGCTCTGAATAGGGAACATAGCCCTGTTGACGCAGGGCAATTAAATCCCTGTCGAGCCACCAGTTGTGAACTTTCAGGGTACGCGAAAGACGCGCAGGCGTCCCTCTCGGAACCGGAATATCCTGATTCGGTGTATTGCGCCGATGGATTTTAGACTGCCCTTTTCGCAGGGCATTGGACTCGCCACGCCGGGTACGAACAAGGTTATCAGAAGCTGATGGGGTGTGTTGAACTTTATACACAACCCCTGCACTTATGGCGGGGATCAAAAAGTTGCAATAGAAGTCTCATCGTTCTATACTCCTAAGCAGAAACCAAATGATTTCTGCTCCATGATACCCCGTAACTCTGAAACCGTCCGCCAAGATAAGTCCAGATTATGGGGTTTCTGCTTTTTATCAGTCAGATAATTTCACACACTACTGACTGGGTTTAGTCACCTTTCGGCGTGACTGACCAGAAATTTTGATTCAAAACCATACATTAACTGCCATTAACTTTAGCACTCTAACGCATAAGGATCAATTTATCCTCATCAGGCGTGCCCATTTTATACACTTTGTGACTGCTCTGCGCCATCACGGGTTTTAAACTCTCTCAGTACCCGATAGATAGTAGCAACCCCGAAGTCAAATTCCTTTGCGATTTCACTGATTGTCGCTCCAGCCTGACGGCGTGCATAAATGTCGTTTCGTATAGTATCATTTAATTTTGCGGGACGCCCAAATTTAACCCCGTTTTCTTGCGCTTTGGCTATCCCTTCAGCCTGACGTTCGCTGCGTAAATCATTTTCGAATTCGGCAATAGACGCTAACATATTGAACATCAAACGCCCTGTCGAAGTTCGGGTATCAATATTCTGATCCAGCACAACGAGATTAATATCTTCTTGTTGAAAGCGAGTAGCAATTTGTGACAGGTGCGTCACAGAACGGGCGAGACGGTCTAGTTTAGTCACAATCAACGTATCCCCCTCACGTAAATAATTCATACATGCGTGGAACTGTGGACGCTGTGCGGTACGACCACTACGTTTCTCCTGATAAATTCGTTTGCAGTCAGCCTGCCTTAATTTATCAAGTTGTATATCTAAACTTTGACCTGTTGAACTGACTCGTGCATACCCGATCTTTGCCATAATTAATCATCGCTCTAAAGACATTTGATTACTTATGATAGTCTTTTTGCGACCATACTTCACGGGATATTAAAAGTATTTGGTACTTTTTAATAGATTGTTGAACATCAAATAATACATTAAAAACCCGTACCTTCATCACAGTGGATTAAGGAAAACCACAGAAACAGCGTGTGTTACAGCGGATAAAAAACGTGGAGTACCGTTGATTATCTCCGGAATTTTAATTTACGATTTTCCCTGGTTAAGAAAAATCTTAATATTTGAAAACAAACGAGACAATATTATGATAGCCACAGGAATATCTTTTCCCGTATATGCATTAATGTTAAGTATTATTATTCTGACTAACAGAGTAGAAACTACTCTTAATAAAAATAAAGATATACAATTGTGATAAAGTTATTATTTTTTATACGTCCTATGTTCTTAAAAGATTATATTGTTTAAACGTATTGTGATGAAAATTTACGCTAATCAATACAGAGAAGAAAATTGAAGGCAATAACCACTATCGCGGAAAAGAGGCGCATATAACACTTTATAGTTAAATAAAAATTTGGACAGGTGAAATATTAGATAATAAAGTTCACGATGCCCAAAAAAGTTATTTAATCAGAAAAATATTTTTTATATTAAAAAAATACAGCACATCAATTTGTATTTGCATTTATGTCTATCTTTCAAACAGTGTAAGACACTGATCCTTTGAAAAAACTTTCGGGAATATAGTTAGCTATGTTATTTTCATAACAATATTCAACTAAATCTCGCTTACGTTTACCACCTATTTTTTGATAGATATGTTGGAGATTATTCTCAACGGTTCGTTGAGATAAAAATAAGCGTTCAGCAATCTCCTTAGTTAAAAACCCTTGCAGAATATAAAACACGATTTCCCATTCTCTTTTACTGAAAAAGTCAGATGGTTGCGTAAACACTAACGATGTTGGCACATTGATTTTGGTTAGTCTTTCGAGTGTTATTGTATCTACTGGTCTTCCATGAAAGATGGTGCCGTGACATACCCCGTTTTCATCGAGTATGGGGTACTTATCACAATACCACGGTTGAAGATAAGTCATTTTTTGAAAAGGATGTATTTCAATTGAAGTTACCCTATCTAATATTGCTTCAACCCTCCTGTCCTGTCTTTGGAATTCTTCCTGAAAATTTGCTGTACATGATGGAATTTCACCATCAAAACGCCCTTCTATATTATACCCTTTAGGTAGGCAAAGCATCTCATTATGTTTTTCATTGGCATAGATAAATCGTGAATTGTTATCTTTTGCTCCCCACGGATCATTACTGTTTTCCCAAAACCTAATTAACGGCTTAATTAAATCTTCTACTGACCTATTCATATTTTACCTTTTGAATGTTTTCTTGATTAAAAATTCATTCTTATGCTGATAATTTAAATGAGAAACAATATTAGCCCTATTTGTATTTCTACATTATCAGATTAAAAGTTTAATTGAAAACCTTCAATACTAAAATAAATAATTGGCAAAGGATTCCTTATGTGATTTTTTAATCTGAACAGGGTGCTATTTTTGATAGATCACTATTCGATTATACGATTAAGGAAAAAAAATATAATGAATGTCAATTAAGGGCATAATGAAGACTGCCAATAATCATCGCGCCCCACAAGATGCCTCGCCAAAAGGCACAACACGGACAGGTATAGGCAGAACCGACAAAGAACGAATAGACATATCCGAGCGGGGAATACCATCCACATAGAATACGTTTCAGTAAAGGGATTTTAGTGTTCATTAACAATGTCCTGTAATTGAATCAGCGCATTACCATAAATAAGACTGCTCTGGTCGTAATACTGACGCATCAGTTCCTGATAATGGGCAATTGCTACTTCATCGCCGTCATAAAAGGCTTTGTCCAATGCCCCATTAAGTTGTGATAGTGTCATTCCCTCAATGTGTAGATTACGCATGGCCTTTGCCCGTTGGTTTTCAATCTTAGCAACCGGATCGTTTTTCATCAGCACATTATACGAGCCATCATCACTCAGATTATTAAGACGGCCAGATGCACTAGCCTGAGTAATAAGTTCGCGGTATTTTTGTGTGACCGCATAGTCATTCGTTTTGTAGCGATAGGCACTCGTCGCTGTTTGCAGAATGGCATTATCGCCCCAACCAACGGGTTTAAGGGGTGGCGTCGTGGTATTGCGTACCATGTTATAAACGCCACTGAATAACGAGGAGAGCAACGCATCCGTTCTGGCCGGGGAAATATCAACCATGCCATTCGATTTTTCATAGAAGAAACGCGTCATATCTTTAAGGAACTCTGGCGTTGTCGTCTTACCCCGTTCTACGTTCGCCGGATTGGTGATTTGTTTGCCCGCCCAGTCTACGGGATATTTATTATCCACTTCTTGCCCGAACTCGTTCGTTCCCATGCCTATCGTGATCAACGGCTGTGCTGCGGTGGGTATCATCATACGCGTGACAGTGTAACTGTCCATATCACCGGCAGGTTGAACGGGCATAAAGGTTTCCGCTGCTGAACGGATGATCGAGCCGGTGGCTTCTCCCATGTCTATTTTGCCATGACCCAGCAAGATGAGGTTTTGCATCGCAATCATAAAGGGACGCACTTCATAGGGCATTTCTCCGCAGACATCACCGAAACAAATCGATTTCTTGCGCGATGGACTACGGGCAAATTTTGACCCTCCATCCGTATCTTCATCATCAGGATCATCCAGCGCCGACTGTGTGGCCGCCGCCGCCAGAATGCTCAGTCCCATCAGTCCGAAACGGCCCGCTTGTGTGGACATGATACTGGCGACTAAGGGCAACGATTGCATTCCCGCATTCCAGAAAGCAAAAAATGCCGGTAAGACTTTACCTGAACCGTGTCGGGTAAAGTTACCCGCCAGCTCACGTGAACCTTTGGCCGCTTGTGTAATCAAGCCCTGATTATTTGCCGCCCACGCATCCAGCTCTTTTTGTGTCATATTCCGAAGGTCACGGCCTGACCTGTCTTCTAAGAAATTCAAAAAAGCGGAATAACGGAAAACTTCATCACTGGCATGAACCGCACGAACAAAACGGTGATGCATATTTAAGGCGGCACTGCCTAATCCCTTCATACCTTGTTGTTGGATAATATCGATGGGGCCAGTCGCTGTTCCCGCATTTAAACGCCGACTGACTGCATCCAAACCATAATACGCCCCCGCATTATTTCCCCCTCCTGCCTTTGCAAAGAGTTTTCGCATCGGGTTATCCGTTTTCATGGATGCCTGATCCCGTACAATTTCCGGTAGCAGACGCACAACATCGACAAGTGATCGCGTGGCAAGCCTGAAATGGTCATTGGCGGACATATTCCGGTCAAATGCCCCGGAGAAATTCAGTAAGGTTAGAACCGTGTTCCAGACCGGCACTTTTAATAAAAACGACGGACTGTAGGTGGTCATATTGGAGGCCATATAACCTGTCGTGGTACGCAGCATGGTCAGTAAAGGCATCATTTCGGGTTTCTGGATAGCCCGCAGCAAGTCTTTGCCAAAGCGTGTTTGGGTATCGACGACAATTTTGGCTTTCTTGTCACCTAAAAATACCCACACGCCATTTTTATCATTCCATTTCTGGTTTGCCACTGCAATCACATTGCCTGCATCATCCCGCTCCAGCTTGTGTGTTTCCAGTTTAAACAGATCAGCCATCCCGATACTGTTCACCATTTCGTAGAGTGCCCGCAACGCATTATTACGGGCAACGTTGGCATAACGGGTTTGCATTTGATACAGCATATTCGCCACCGGATCGGCGGCTTTGGTATAACGCCCCTGAAAGGTTTTATGGATTGACGGGCGCTTTTCTCCGGTAGATAACAGGGGAACGTAATGATAAGCCTGTTTCATGCGGTAATAACTTTCCGTAGAAATTAAGCCGGATTTACGTTCCTCATCCAATAACATCTGATTGATATCCCGCATGGGTTTAAGGATAGATTCGATTTGGGCTTGTTTCTCTTCCGGCACTGTAGACAAAAATTCATAAGCACCCTCAAGTCCTGAGTGCACTTTTCCTTTATTGTCTGTCCAGTGAAATGCCGTGGGGTTTTCATGAATGCGGGTTGGCACCCCCATTAAGACCATTTCCTTTTTTATCTGATCCATTTCGATGGCCCGTTGCGCATAAGCATAATCATGGAAAACGTTATACGGAATACCAATCGCGTGCAAGCCATCAATGATACCTTGTTCAACCCGATTCAAGTCCGCGCCCGGACGGCCCGTCACGGCACGCGCACCCGCCATTCCTTCCGTCAGTTTTTCATACAAATTAAGCGGCTTTCCATCGGTTCCCCGATAACCGAGTCGGTCAGCAATGCGGTCTATGGCTTTCGCCGGACTGAACACATCCACGTTGGTTGCCCAAAAATAACTCCACAGACTGGATAACCGGGTAGTGACTTCTTTGGCAACTGCCTGGGCCACTGCATTGCGTTTGCCGATAGAATCCAGCACCTTATTGTTCATATCAACAAATGCCTGACCATAAAGATCCGCCTGACGAATTTCACCCACAAGTGGCGCAGTTGGATTTTCACTGACATCCCCCACACGGGCACCATAATTATCTGCTGCCCATTCTGATGCTTCGTTCGCCGTATCAACGATATGTTCATGAAACGGCATATCTTCACCATCAATCGTGACCTTATAGCGGCCACTGGGTAACATATCGATACGTCCTATGGTTTGCCAGTCACCTGAATTTTCGAGCGGTATTCGCAAAATCCCGGAGTGAAAATTCTTACTGCTTGCAATACCGAAATTCTTAAATTCGCCGGTAAGTTGCCCTGATACCGGCATAATATCCGCCCCCACAATCAAACGAGTGAGGCCAATAATATCGGACAAGTTATCGAATTCTTTGGGTTTGAGGTTCAAGAAACGGCGCACGGCATCAACCAATGAACCAAACGCTCTGCGAAATTTCGGCATCGCGTGGGTAGCCAGTGGGTTAGTGCGCAAATAAGCCTGTAGTTGCGGGTTGGAAAAGGCTTCGGAAATAAATTCATCAATGGATCGCTGTGCATATTGCAAGCCATCGGGTAAATTCCGTTTCTTCGCAAACTCACTGTACATCATGATGAGATTCGAACGCGCTTTCGCTTGATCCGCACTGAGTTCGAGTAAGCGCGTTTCATCATTTAAGACCTGATAAAGTGCATGGTGAGTGGCCTCGTGAACCAGATAATAAGGTTGGTCTGCAACCTGATCCCGAATATAGATGGTGGCATTAACAGGATCGTAAGTGGCATTCACTTCCGCATTACGGACAACGATAGGTTCTGCCGTCAGCTCAATATTAACCGGATACGTTTTGCGTGCGGCTTTCAGCATGTTAATTAATTGCTGGACAATCGGACTGGTATGTCCGTCGATTTTAACCGCTTCCAGTGCGCCGAGAATATCGCCCATTTTCAGTCGAGTCAGCATGTCAATATTCGGCTGACTTAAGTATGACCCGACTTTAATCTCCCCCGCTGGTAACGATCTCCCCAATGCTTCGGCTTTGAGTACCTTTTCAGCAAGCCGCATTCCGGCCCGATAGGCTTTCGGGTGCACCGTTTCATAAGCTGCCAAAATATCATTGAGTATTGCCCGGTTGCGATACAGTATTCCTGACGTCATACCCTCGGCTTTTGCCTTTCGTTCGGCCAACAGAGCTACCATACCGGTAGCATCATTCACACTCGGCAACGCCAGTCGTGTATCACGGTCATTGACCAATGCCCCCACATTTAACGGATCACGTGCATTCGGTTCCTTACGCAAGGTTTCTGCAAAGAGCTGTGCGCGTTGGGATAAAGCGGTAGTCGCGGTATGCGTTGCATCAGAACGCGTCTGTGCGATTAAGGGATTTTGCCTGCGTTCCTGACGCATGAGATTATTGGCAGCGGCGGTTGATTGCTCGTCGGCGAGACTACGCAGGGTTTTCCGCTTGCGTTGATTTAGCTGTCTTTTCTCTGTCTGCGCAAGGCTTTCATCCGTATTAATAAATGCGTCTTCTTCACGTTGCAGACGTCCTTCTGTTCGTCGCAGATGATTGAAACTGTGACTTTCACGTGGCCCTAAATTTTCCGGCACGCGCATCGCGTCCAGATGGGCCAATACTTCATCTTGCCTGTCCCGTAAACTCCGTTCCTCCTGTAACTGCGCAGCACGTGCTGTCCGACTGGCTTCCTTCAAACGTTGTTCATAGGCGGGTAAAAAACGCGCCAACTCCAACGAGGGACTTTTTTTCTCCCCTGTCGCTTTCTCATAGGCTTGTGCCAGATATTCATTGGCGTTTGTCCGCAACTGGGTGACCCGTTTTTGTGCTTTGATGGTATTGACGGTTTCAGGCATTACGGCAATCTGCTGGTCAATGGCATCCGCAAGAAGAGTCTGCTCTGCTGCCAGACGAGCCAGTTTATCACTGTCTGCTTTTGCCAGTTCCGAGGCCGTTACTTTTTGCCGTGCGATAGTCGCCAGTTCAATATCACGAAGCACGTTGTCTTGTATCTGTGCCTGTTCCTGACGTAAATGATCAGCCAGTCCCAGTGCGGGATCATCCACAGGCATCACCGCAAGCATTTTCTGTAATGCCGTATTGGCTGCAATGCGTTCAGTACGAATTTGCGCTAATTTATCATCCCATTCTTTGATGCGTTCCACGTCCTGCTCAGTACGTAAGCGCTCCAATAACGCTTCTTCCGACGCGCGTTTAATGCGGTCTGTCTGCTCTAAGTGATACAGGGTATTCGCCCGTTCTTCGGGAGTACGGTTCTTTAGCCAGTCAATAAAGCTGCCATCATATTCTGCCCTGGTTAGTGGTGTCGTCCGCTGTCCTTTATCTTCCAATAACAAGGGAGGCGGCATTAACTCCGTCGTGGACGCCGTTTCATTTTGACGCTTGTACAATGGATCATTATCGACAGCAAAAATTTTATGATAGCGTTCCAGATAGGCGGGGTGCATATCCAATGGCTTATTGCCGAATTCTTTCTGCAGGATGACTGCATCATCATCGGCAGTCGGCCCATACTGTTCTCTCTCCGCAATCGGATTGTTGTCTATCAAGTGACGATAGCGTTCTTCCAGGCTCGCGCGTTCCGTGGCCTGCTGTTCTTTCTTCACTTTACGAAACAGACGTGCACCGGTGGCATCCATTGCCGCAAGACGGGCCTGTAGATTCTCTTCCAGCGAGGCATTCAATGCCCGTTCCTGCTGTGCAATCTCTTTTCTTCCCGCTTCATCGGCTAACGGCCACGCTTCGGCCAGTTGGGTTTTCGATTCGGTCGCATTATTAAAGACTGTATCATCCCGTGCGATACGAGCCAGATTTGCATTTTGTTCACGGGCATGGAGTGCACCGGGAATCCCCCCCGTAAAAGGTGCATAGACCCCCGCAGAGGCCATTGCCTGGGTGACTTTTCCCCAGTCCACCCGATTGGCATCAAACTGTCCGTTTTTATCGAACCCCATTGTGAGCGCAGCATCTAAACCTGACGACGGCATATTACTGGCTGCATCAACCGCTGCTGATCCAAAATAGGATTTTAAGATGCCTTTCGCCCCGTTGAGATCGGCAGCTTTCCCAAATCGTAAGAGTAAATTTTCCGGGTTAATACCGTAGGTATAACCAAACTTGGATAACGCGGCATCCACCAAACCTTTGCCAAAGACGGCGGCACGTTGTTCCCCGGAGAGTTTATAATCGCTCTTCTCCCCCGTATTTTGTGCGGTATGGCCTGTACCTAAAGAAGCATCTGCTGCCACCTGTGAACGTAACAGCGTTTTGGCACGCTGCTTTGCCGTCTGTTCAATAACTTCCTTTCCTAACAGTTTCGCGCCGCCTTTGGCACCGGCTCGTAATAGAAAACCACCGCCTAATGAGGGTAGAACCAGAATAGCTGCATCTTCCACCAATCCCGTCGGATTGCTTGCCATATGGGCTACCGCTTCCGCGTAACGACTTTGTTCAAGCAGTTCATCACGTCGTTTCACATAATTTCGGCGTGAGGGCGTTTCCGTCTTTTCACGCGTCTCTTTGTCAAACTCATGCACACTTTTCGCTATCTGTGATGATGTGGTTGACGGCACAAGGACGTTTAATAATCCCGCACCGGCATCGACTGTTCCCGTAATCGCCTGTGCCGCCGTGGAACCTATCCCCTGCCAGAACCCTGATGGTAGTTCGCTGTTTTTGATCTTATCGTTACTAACGGTAAAAAGTGCCCCGTTAATTCTACTGGCCGGTTGCGCGAGCTGTGCTTCGGTAAATTTTCCAGGGAAACGTTCATTCACGTCCTTATAAAGACTGTTTAACATTTCACGTTGTGTTTCCTGAGATTTATCACCAAAGTTTTTTGCCCGTAAGTAGCCGGTCACATTAACGAAGTTATCTGTCGGAAAAAGGTTCGGATCGTTCGCATAATTCGGCTTTGGCACAGAACTCTTCGGCGTGTTGCCGAGACCCTCTTTTTGCGCCAGAAGTGTCGCTATCAGCGCATTATTTTCTTCACTCAACTGTCGCGCCAATGGATTGGTTATTGTTTGCGGCGACGGCGTTGCCAGAACATTTCGCTTGATAAGGCCAATATCCCCACTGTCATTGACTAAAGGCACTTTTAATGGATTTATTGCCATCACGTTACCCCTTGTAATAAGCGATCAATATCTGCTGCTGTCGCGGGACGCGTACCAAAAAGTCCCGCTAAGGGCACCGGTGGTTGTCCATTATCATAGTCAGAATGGTTAACATTCGGTACAGCCGGTGTCATACCCTTTGGGTTCCCGTCGGACAGCATAAATGGCGATGTGTCTTTGGGTAATTCATACCCGACACCGAGCATTTTTGACATATCGCCCAAACCAGAAAGCTCTAAATCTAACCCGCTTTGCGCGGTCGTCGGTTGGGCCGTTGATAAACCATACTGTTGCAATGTTCGCGTGATCGCCGGGGAATAGTTCGCCAGCCCCAAATTCGGGTTTGTTGGCATTCCCATAAACTGCCGAACTCTTGCCACATAATTTCGCGTGATTTGGGGCAGACTGGCAAATGAGCGTTGACCACTCATCAATTGTCTGAGACGCCCATCCCCGGCATTGTAACCCACCGGGATTAAGTCCCACGGGACTCCACGACGACGTGCATCCTGTATGTACGCCGCTATCCCATTAATCGATTGTTGCGCATCGAGGGGATCTTGAACGTGATATTCTTGACGGTAGGCGGGCGTCAGTTGTGCAATGCCCAGCTCTCCGGCGGCGCCCGGCGTGTTTAACCCCTTCGCTAATCCCCACTTCGACTCAACGCCCAACATACTCTGAATTAAATTTTTAGCATCACCTTCGGGTTCCAGACCATACTGCTGTACCGCCTGTTTAACATAAGGTGCATAATGTTCCATACGTGAAACGTATTGTGGATTGTCTTTCCAGTACCCGTCTGTAAACGCCATCGCTGTCCCCTTAACCGAGTCCCACCTTATTGGGATCATTACCGCCCAGCCCGTATTCGTTCTGCAATTTTTCTAAAATTTGTTGTTGCATCTCAGAAGGGACTTGCTCAAAAGGCACCTGTGGCAATTTGATGGACTGTGACTTTCCGCCATGATTTAACTCCAGTTGTGCTTTATTAATCTCCATTAGCATTTTCATTATTTTGAGGTGGTACAAAGGGTCGTTTGCCAGCGCAGGATTTCCTGCCGCTTTCGCCCTCAACGCCTCTAACGCCGCCATCTGCTGGGCGTAAGTCATATCCTGCTTATAGGCCGCGTCTGCGCCAATACCGGTTGCCGTCAGCATCGGCGGCATATTGGCTGATATTCTTGCCGCAACCACCGAACCATTGGGTAATCGGATAAGGGTGTGCCCCTCCGTGCCCGATCCATACGCTTGCGGCGTGGTAGACAGTAAACCCCGGTTGACATTGCCCGCATCAGAATCCAGGTAGAGCTGTCCGTTAATCTGATTATTACCCAACACACTGGCTTTCATCGTCGGATCAGCTAACACGCGGTCAAACACGCCATACGCATTTTTCGATGCCTCCGTTGCCGCCAAATTTGCATCTGCCCGCGCCAGATACGGATTTTGCGTCTTTCGTAATGTGTCACCATATTGCTGCTGCCAGTAAGGGGATTCCTGCATTCCTCTGGCTTTTAGCAAATCTTCTTGCTTAACCAATTGTGTGGGTGTGGTTCCCATCAGATGGGCATAACTTTCTAAGCCGCCAATACTGTTCTGAGGCACCCCATAAATGCCGTTCGCCGTCATATAAACAGGGTGGCCACCATAATTTGTCGTTGGGTTATAAGCCACGTCTGTCAGCGCACGGACGCCTAATGCGCGAGCCATATGATCCGCACTCGGCTGATAGGCTGGTGTTGTCGTTTCCTGTTGAGGTAATGGTGTATTAATCCCCGGATTGGTGGTTTCTTTTGGCGGTAATGGCGTATTAATCCCCGGATATTCCCGTTGCGGCATAATGCGGGAAGATGCTTGTGGGGCTTGCCGTGTAACGGCGGACGATACGGAAGGAATCCCGTGCTCCTGAATTATGGGGTCTAACAACCGGCTCAATGCTTGCGCATCCGCAGACGAAGGAGGATTGACCGCAGTATCGGTAAACCCATGACGCTGCAACGCATTACCCAACGCGGTTAAACCTTGTCCAAAAAGACTGTCTTTAAACGGCTTATGATTATCGGGAAGCTGGGACTGCCCGACCGCATACTGCGCATAACCTTTATTTTCGTAATAAGGTCTTTTTGGGTCATAGACAAATCCGAGTGCCTTTGCTTGATCAAACAGGTCTTTATCATCAGGGCTAATATAAGGCGCAATGGGTGTTGTGTTTGCCATATATCCCCCTACCGTAATGGCTTATTACCAACATATGGCTGGAATGGATGCGGCATCCCCCCTGATGGCTCCTGATACGTGCCGAGCAAACCGGGAATTGCGCTTCCGTAAGCGGGGGCATTATTTTGATTTGCCGGTTGTCGCATTTGTAAGCCCATTGGTTGATCTGATTGCGTGAGTTGCCTGTGCAATTCCAGATATTGCCGTTGCAGTTCGGGGTCACTCCACGGCCCAGGGTCTGCCGACATACCATCTCGGTCAATTAACGTACTGAGTCCGCTTAAGTAACGCCCTTGCTGAAATTTATTTCCCGCGTAATCCGCTTCAAAACCCGCTTCCTGACTACGCAACCGCATGGGATCAAGATACACATTATTCTGATAACGGCGAAAACCGTCAGCGAGGTTAAGCCCCACCCCTAATGCATTCGCAAGTCCCGCCCCCATCCCCAAAGAACCATAACCACCCAGCGAACCGCCCCAACTGTCGCCTCTTGGTACGAATCCGTAAACCATGTTAACCCCCTAATATTTGTGCAACGCCATCAAACTGATCGCTCTGGAATGCGGTTGATGTCGTATCATCGAGTACCCCGTCTTTCACTGTCTTCTGCATGGTCTGTATCAACGCATCAGCGGGCGACGTTTCTTCCGCGTCGGACTTAGGATGCTGCGATAAATACGCACTCATACGTGGGCTACGGGTATACGTTACGGTAGGAAGTTCTCCAAAATGCCGGTGCATTTTTTTCATACGGCGTCCTCTTTCATTGATAGGGATTCTCCCCCATCATCACAGGCAGATGTACCACAAAAGCCAAAGAGCATCGGTAAAACGACAGAGAGTGCCGCTGCTAACATTTGCATATCACCCATATCCGCTTTTGCCGTAGCCCGTAAGGATTGTGCAAGAAAACCATAGTTCTGGCCCGCGCCCGCTAAATAGTCCGCAGAAAGTTGTTTGCGATTCATGACATCCCGTTCAAAAAGCGTTGTCGTGCGCTCCAGTACTTCAAAGGTTCGATCAAAGGCTTTCGTCCGTTCTTCTTCAAATGCCTGTGTCGTTGCCAGTGTCGTCGCTATGATTTCGGCACGCTTAATACCTGCCCAAACATCACAGTTCAGACCGTAGTGATAACGATCCGCCGTTTGCTGGGCCTCCATATACGCTTTATTCGCCAATATTTTTGCATTGGCTCGCGCACGGCGCAGGATACCTTCGTAATCTGCTTTATACCCACATAACGCAAAGGCACATAACGCGTCATGTAACTTATCGTCACACGGGCGCAATTTATCCGCCCAGGTATTCAGGTCATAGCCTTTATCGCGGAAAAATTTCGTTAAATCTTCCCAATTATTTTCTGCATCTTTTGCTTTGCTAATCAGATCTTTGTTCGTTAACATCCCCGTCAACGTACCCACGAGCGAACCTATTGCCATCCACTTTCCATCATCGCGGCGGGGAGGACGAGGAACCTGAATAATCGTATTGGTGGAGTTAGCTGTATTATTTGTACCGTCTACCGTATTTTTATCTACCGTAACCTGCTGTACAGATTCGGCTTGCTTGCCCGGATCGGTTGCCATAACACCTCCTAAAGTTCGGTCATGTTTGCCGCTAACGCCAGTTCAGATACAACCGCTGTTGATTTCACTTCAATCTGCCAACGACGTACTAAACCCTGTCCATTAACCCTAAAGGGTTTATCGCTCCAAACAGGGCGATCTATCCTTATCCGTTCATTTCCCATCAGAGTTAACGCCACTTTAGGGGCAACAATATACGGGAGTGCGATAGAGGCATCAGGATACTTCTGCAAGAATTCACCCGTATCGGCAGGTGTCAACAAACGTCTATATTGCCGCCAAACCAATGACACCCAATCTCTATAATCAGAAGGGACATCTTCGGCGTCACTATGAACGACACCAACGCCGATGGATTCCGGATTTGTCGCGGAAAAAAGGGCTGATTTCCAGGTAGCCTGCATCGCATAATCATTTTGTTCCCAGCCAAACACCATCGAACCGAATGCCACCGCCATACTGGTTTCATCACCAAAGTATAAGGCGTGTGTCCGATGGCTAAGATACACTAAATCAGTTTCGGCATACGCCTGATCATTCGTTCGCAGGGGAAACATAATCGACAGACTCTGTGCGTTATCCGTGAACGCAAAAATACGTTGGTCATAAAAACCCAGAACATAATGCTGGGGTGCCATTTTGAGCCACCATTCTTTATCCATCCAGTTTGCTGTTAACAAACCCACACCCGCACCGGTGACAACTGCTATTCCCTCTTCACTACAATAATAGACAGACTCCCCTATACACATTACCCCTTTCACACTCAGACAAGGCATTCGCCGATTAATACGAGTGATGGTCAATTTATCGGGTAATTCCCCGGTAATCACAAAAGGTACGCCTTTGGTCAATACCACTGCCTGATACGCGCCGGTCTTTGTTCGGAAAGAAACAATACGAACAATCTCATCATCCACAACCAACGTATTGGCTTCGGGAAACGCATGAGGTTGTTTGTGTGCGGAAACATAAATATGACATCCAGACCAAACCAGAATCGCCCCATAGCCAATATTGGCGACACCTTCCGCACAGGGCACCGGATACCAGGTCTGTGTCATCAATGGATTGCCACCGGCAAACAGACCGGGACAAAAAACAAACGCCAGTTTTGTTGCTGCTTGTTCACCTACCTGTGCCATTTCGGCGTCTTTATCGCCCACCAAAAGCATATACCAACGGATAGTTGCCGCATTAACGGGCGCTTTTTCTGTTGGCACCAACATGACCGACTCCGTATAAGGAACGAGGATCGGTTCCGAATAATCACTTGGCCCTGATTCTTCTTGGCAATCGGTCACCCAGGTATAACAAAAGGTCAGTACCAGCGGGGGCAGTTCCTGATTTGGACAATCCTGTTCCGTCGGCAAACTTTTTTGCCAACAATCATCAGGAATAGGGATATCATCCGGACATTTCTGCCCGGTCACTTTCACATCCGGTGCCTTAATTGGACGTGGTATCCCTAATGCCACCGGCCCTTCTTTATCGGTTATCCATGCATAGCCGCTTCGCCACACCTGATTGTCGCTGACAAAAAGAAATGATTGCGGCCCCGCGATATGAATGGGATCTTCGGCAATGGGGGTTACGTGTTCGAAACCGAGCCATGCTCCCCCAATTTTATAGAGTGCTTTTACCTCACCACTCATCGGTTTTCCGTTGATATCTACCGCATTGTACAGGGGACGTGGGGCACGTAAGGGCACAATTCCCCCCGAATGAAGTAAGCAATTTTCAGCAAAAGCGGCAAAACCCGCACCCAGTTTATCTGATCGGATTTTAGGAATGACGCCCTGAAACTTATTAATTTTCATGGGGGCCTCCACAGGGCTTACTGACTAATTCTTTGATACCCGCACAATCAATAGACACCGTGTCTGTTTCACAATCATAAACTAACGGATGCGCATAGTTCGGGCGCGACTCCCGTGCAATCGCCCGAATGGCATCGACGGAACAGGCGGTATAAACAATTCGGCTTCCTACCGGAAAACACCCCTGACGATTTTGAAAACGGGATATGGTCAACGTATCACCGTTTCGGCCTGTCACAATCACTTCCTCACACCCCGGATCACACGGTGGACTCATCAAGGCATGAAACATCTGGCCTGCCTGCATTTCAGGAAAGTGTCGTCCTTGTCCGCTACGGAGTTTGACGTTTCCTGACTGACAAAAGGATTCACTCAACGTCCCACTTCCTAACAGATCACATGGGAGCGCCAGATACTTATTCGGACATGACGGCATCGCAACTCCTAATTGGTTTGCTGTTTCAATACTTCAAGAATCCCCGTTTCTGTCCAGACAAACGTAATGCAGTCCCCGGCACAATAAGGGAGTTTCCCTCCCTCAATACCCCGTTCAACCACAATAGTATCCGGATACGGTTTCTCATCGTAATTCGTCGTATGGTGATATTTTACGACTTCCGCGCGTCCTGGGCCTTTCAGTATCAAATACGTATAATTGCCGACACCCACGGCATCAAGCTCACGTGCGCGTCCATTAGCGATACTCAGGGTGTTTTCTGACGCCGTAATATAATGATCGAGGGTGCCCGAAAACGTCACGATTGCCCTGTACATGGCTTCGCCTCTCCATCAATATGGGTGATATGGCCTGCTGCATCTAGCGTAATAATGGTGTCACAAGACAACGCATAACAGCCCGGTGTTATACACCCTCCCATCCCTTTATCGGTGCACTGTGCGATCATTTCGCAAAGCTGGGCCGGATTCCAGTCAAAATAAAGACAGGTGCCTGCGGGCCATGATTGTGCTGTTGTACTGTCTGTGCCTCGTTCTACATGCAATTTATTACCTGACGCCCCATTCACCAAAACGACTTCACGCTTACTGCCGACACCCTTCATGGTCAAATAATAATGGGTGCCCGCTGCCGGGGTCATGGCACCGGCTAATCCCAACGCTACCATGAGAAACTGATCTGTAGGCCCAATATTCATGGACAGGGTGGTACTTAGGGCATACTTCGTTTTATCGATCATGGCAATCTCCACAGGCGATAATCGGCGTAGTATCTTCGGGCCATACTTCTAAATCCGGCACACAACACTGCGTTTCATATTGGTTACACTCACTGGTGCATTCCTGCATCACCGCCGTTGTCGCATTTACATTGGCCGTCATAAAGGGTTTATAAAAATAAAGCCGTTTATTGACTGCTATATGATTCACAATCAATTCACTTTCGTAATATCCCGGTGGCGCTTTGAGAAACAGATCGGGCCACCGGAAACGGACTTCGCCTTTCGGTGTCACCGAAATAGCACACATCGCCCATTGCCACTGGCAATGATTTATTCGTCGCAAACGCATAATCATCGACTGACGTACCCAAACATCATTACGTTCCTGCGTATAAAAACGAAAATCAAAGAGTCGTTCTATTTCCCCTTGTTGAATACGTATCGCCTGACGCGCGCTGAACGTATAGCAGGGTTCCGGTCTACACATTTGTTCCGGACAGACTGGCCCTGTCGATTCACAGCCCGGATCATAAACAGGTAAGACACAGGGGTCACAGTCGATACCACACGCACTGTCCAAATGTGTTCCTGTCTGGTTAATCGTGTACGATTTCATAGTAATCTCCTGGCGGACGCTCTGGTATGACGACGTACTCTCCCTGAGTGCATTTTGGGTCGGGAATTAGAAAAGTTCATGATCCGGGACGCCTTCGTATCCGCAATCGCATCATGGAACTGACGGGCGGCCAACTGTGCCACGTCGTAATCAACCATTTGAGAACCATACATACTGTGTAAGTATTGTCTGGCACCATCCAGTATCGGCATCCGAAAACGTGTTAAAAATTCTTCCGGGATCTGGCAATTATCAATACCGGTTATCGCCCAGGCATAATGCACGGAAACACAGGCACCTTCATGATAATCATCAAATAACCGCACTACCTGATACTGGCCGTCACGTGTCCACTGTGTCGTTGATTCGCCATTAACGGAAACGTTAATAATACTACTGATAAGTTGATATGCGGGCACATCCAGCCAGTACTCACACACCCCTGTCTGATAAGGTATCTGTAACGTATCCGTAAAAATTTCCGTTTCGAGCATGAATGTTTTCATGGCTTCCACTAACGCCAGTTGCGCTTGTGCTGGGCCGACACTTCGACACATCAACTGCAACGGTGCCACTAAATCATTGACGACTGCCATTGGTCACCCCCAATAATAAGAGCGCATTCTGCCAGTGTACGTGTCCTTTTTCCGTATAGACTGTGGACGTTTTATCGTAAGAATACGCATAAAACATCATAATCTCTTCCAGTGCGGGAAGCAGATCATCGGTCAATGGGACATTTTCATCTTTGGTCACGGTTGGGATCTGGATACACAATCCCCGCACTTTATAATGTTCATGTGGATTGACTGGATAGGCTTCATATTCGCCCTCGGCACGATTCACTAAATATAGTGGGCCGCCCTCTCCATTGCATAAATCCATATCCCATGCGGAGGGTGTTTCTTCCAGCGATGCCAGATACCGGATACGTCGTCCTGCACGGTTCGTGAGTGTATAGGGGGGCACGAAAGCCGTACATGACGTGTGCAACAGGCCATCGGGCGGCAAATCATACATGACCATTTCACCAAACTGCCGTGGATGATAACGCCCGATAACCCGCAGGCCGTAATTAACAGCAATAAGCAGATCCACCTCCTGCCAATGCGTGTAAGCATATCCCGGCTCTTGGTCTTCAAGGCGACGGGATACACGTTCAATCACGCTATTCGTTGTCGCCATAATCCCTCCGAAAACTAAAAAACGTCTTTTGACATGTCGTTAAGATCTTGTATTACAACCGCATCATTTCCCATGCGCGTTTCATCATAGAATGCCGACACGACTTCGTTTCCGTTTCTAAATCCATGCGTTGGCATTATCGGTTCAACGAACAATCTTGCGCCCTGTACGGTTTCATGGAATCGTCGCTGCCGTATTTTCTCTTGATTAATCCGTAATGCTTCCTGTAAATCATCATGCGTATAGATATAGGAAATATCCGGGACACTGGCTAAAACCACTCGGTCAATCGGGCTTTCTGCATCAAAAGGCATAATATGACCATATGCATCAATGATAGCTAACGGTGTTGCCCCTGGCGATACGGGAGGCTTCATGCGTTCACGAAGTGCCGTCACGTTTTCATCATATCCACGTACCTGTAATAATTGATTCGGGTTATGACGTGGCTGTAATGCCGTGCCCCCTCGTTGAAAATGAACGCGCTTACGCGGGGCTTTGGATTCTACAAGCGTATTATGAGAGTTTACAGAAGACGCAACTTCCAATTCCTCAGTCGCTTTTTGCTGCCGCGTTTGGGGTGTTTCATAGGCTAAAGCCGTCGATGCATTACCGGCGGTCTGTCGCCGGGTACGGCGTGTGACTTTTTCTGCCATGCTCCTCTCCTAAAATAAAGGGGCGTATTATTTTCCCCTCATGCTACACCTTAATTCAGTGGCTGACACTCTGGGTCAGGGAAGACTGTTTCACACGGTGCGGGTGCACAGTTACACGGATGTTCATCAAAAAACTCCGTAATATCCGCATAAATTCCCACACACGCATCAAACGGTAAGGCTTCTTTCGTTGTCTTATCTTTTCCCGCTGTAAAGGTATTGACCAGATAACCGTTGGTGGTCGTCAGTACGGGCACCGGTAAACCACTTCCTGTGCCGTCTGCCGAAGCGCCGCGTGGAATCTGTATCGTCACCGTTTGTGACGGCACCGTAACCGTTCCCGTAACCCCGGTGCCATCGGTTGTCTTAAAATCACTTACCGTAATCGTCTGTGCTGGAATAACCACATCGACGGGTGTCGTGTTGCCTGTATCTTGTTTTTCCAACTTCTCATTCGGTAATTTCGTTCGTGGCTCAGGCAATGTACTGGTGGTTGGCACGTACCCCAGGTAAAAGCCGGGTTTCCCTAAATCAACCACTAACTGTTTACCGCCGCCATCCACCACAGGGAGTTTATCCGCACCGGTGACTTTTCCTGTTTTCGCATCATACACAGACAGCTCGACAAACGGTGTCAGGGTGCCCGCGCCTACGCGCTTGACGTGATAGACTATGGCATTAATTAACCAGCCTGTTCCTAATAGGTGCGTGGCAATTTCTGCCCCATCGGGCATTTTAAAGTCCGTTTTCTCACTCAATCCCGGTACTTCATAGGCACCCGTATAGGCAAAGTCTTGGGTATCAATATGGTTTTCTAGCTGATGATTTCGTTTTTTCTGATGCCCTGCCGGTTGAACGGGCAGAACATCATTGAAGGCTGAAAACAGCGTATCATCAATCCGGCGAAGTACGTTGCCCCCGTCGAATAAGCCAAAGCGTTTCGCTGACATTTTTCCTCCTTATTTCTTCAGGGTAATGTACATGACGGCCATCGCTTCAGGGCGCATGAGTTTAAACCCATAAACCTGTAGCCCCTGCCAATAGGTCGCAAAATCCGTGGCATCCGAATCTATCACACGGTTGTAATTGATTTGCGTGATCATCAAGATGGCATCTTTACGGCCAAACAGGACGGTATAACACCGATCTCCGGTTTCAGGATCAATATAAGTCGGGGATTCATGCGTAAACACAAAGGTAAATCCCACCATATCCGGCCAAACTTCGCCGTTCATTAAGACAATCGATTTCGCCTGACCGGATTTTGACGCATCGTACAAAACAGAATTCGCTTGATACATCAACGGCTGTAGCGCATACGGTGTGACAATAATAAAAGGGCCACTCACACCCTGCTCTGCCAGTACCGCACGCCCATTGGCAAGCTGCTCACCGATATTCGTAGCGGATACCGTGATCGGATGGCCGAGCGTCCCTAAGTTATACTGTCCCGTCCGTTTGCCTGCGCATTGTCCCTTATTAAACGGTGAAACCTGCCAAGGCGTCTGAATAAGAATTTCGCGGGATATCGACAAGTCCATTTTGTTCGCAGCGTCGTCTTTCCAGGAATTCACCCAGGTATTAATATTCTCGATTTGTCGCGTATCAATGTAATTGACTTTCAATGACCAGTATTTCGCCCGGTCAATCGTCATACGGAAGATATCCGTTGCTAACTTACTGTGTGTTAACGGCTGATTCTTCTGATAATCGAAGATTTCCGCCTCCGGCTCACGGCGTAAAATGACTTCATTACCCGTGGTACTAATTTCTTTCGGAATATCCGCCGCCTGACTTGTCGTGATTTGTGCGGTTATGCCTTTCATCTTAAATCGTGCAATCAGCGCTTTTCCGATAATCGGATTCGTCAGGAAACTGTAATTCGGATACCCTGACGCGGCTGGCACTACACCCATCTGTCGCATATGAACTCCTCAATTTATGCTATGCCATTAATCAACAACACGCCCTTGCAACATTGCCAACTGGAACTGATCTTCTATCTTCTGATAGCGTTCTGCGTCCATTTGTCCCGACATAAATGCTGCGTAAGCCTTATCGTATTCGCGCTGACTCAACACCTGTTTGCGTTGAACAGGCGGTGTATTCCCCAGCGCCGTGCCCTGATAATTGACCGGCTGATGGAGTTGTCCCTGACTGCCCTGATTTAGACCACTGCGAAAGGTCTGTAATAAACTGATCAACCGTTGTGCATCACCCTGTTTCCAAGCCATATCCACGAGTTTTCCGTATGAATATCCTCCGGCGGCTTCCGAATTGCGAAATGTCGTAAATGCCGGATGTGCTGTTAAGGTTTCGACATCGGGCACCTGAGAACGGATGATAATGTTCATTTCCTGCTCCGGTGTCATACCTTGCGAAGCTGGCGTATTCTGTGATGCTTTCAGTTGATTAAGTTCACCTTGTAACCGAAATTGTTCCTGTGCAATACGTTGTAGATTCGGAGCCATACTCTTAAGTATCTTTTGTGTCTGCTCGGCGGCTTGTTTCCGAATATATTGCGCAGAGTCACCGTAGATTTTTTCTTCCTCGGCTGAGATCTTAATATCATCAAGATTGACCTGGGGTATCAGCGACTGCAAAAATTGCTCTTGCTCTTTCTGTTGTTGTTCGGCCAGTTGTTGCTGTCTGATCTGTAAATCCTGTTGTTGTTGGTGTTGCAAACGCTGGTTCTCTAACTGGAGCCGTTGTGCTTCAAAAAGCTGTTGCTGCTGTTGATTGTGTTGCATCTGGGTCAGCAACGCACTCAAATTCGGATCGGTTATCACTCCTGATGTATTGGCTTGCCCTGCGGGGGGTGTACCTGCTGTGGAGGACAGCCCTTTAATATTGCCCTGATCATCAAAAAGACTGATAACATCATAGTCGTTCTGGCCTTGTGCATTCCGTGGCTCTTGCGGCTGTCCCTGAAAACCGTTTTGTGCGGGCTGCGCTGTTGAGGGCGTCCATGTTGCTGTATTGTTCTGTGTCGCAGGAGGCTGTTCCCATACCGGCTGATTCGTATCATCGTTAAATAAACCTGGCATAATGGCACCTTATTCGTTCAAATCGTTTAATATCTCTTTCAGGACAGCAACACGTCCCCGGTTAAAATCGTTCGCATCCGTATTTTCATACGCTTCACGGGCATCCGCTAATGCCTGTTGCAGACATTTTATGAACTGCTGAAAACCGCGATGCTGTTTTAAAACGCTTATCGGTACGTCACGATTATCGATCATATTGTCCCTCTCACGGTCACGAGATAATCCACCACAAGCAGATTTAAATCCACATCCTGCTGTTGATCTAAGGCAAACGCATATGTCCCCGGTAACGTACTGACAAATTGCGGGCTACTTGCTGATATTTTAACCTGTTTATCGTCAACATTAAATGGTTGATAATCAACGTCTTTGACCGTATCACTCTTTTTGGGGGCATAGTAGACCAGATAACCGTATTTAGGATTGCTGGCCTGTGCCACGCTGGCAATCAATGTCTGTGGTTTATCATTCTCACCAATGGTGAGGACTTTTGCATAGCAACCTTTTGCCATTACAATTTCTCCATTGGTGTTATAAATAGAACTCTCAATACTGTTTTATAGGCTTGTAATAATCGCCTACGTTCTTCCGTTGCCGGATGGGTTTCATACTGTTCACGGGCCTGTGCCAATTGGGCTTCTAAAAACCAGCGGATATGTCGCCCAATCACATGATTACGTAACCTGTTAATTCCTCGATACTGTTCATCCGTAATCATAGTGCCTCCTGTGAAATTGCGCGATACACGATTAGGGATTCCCGATGTTCTTCGGGCAGTTTTCCTTGCTGTTCTAACTCGGCATAATTTTCCGGTATTTCTAAACGCTCCCGCAGTAACTCATAAATCGCTTCGGCTTCGGGCATACTGCGAAAGGTGGCAATAGCTTCCTGTAATTCCTTCATGGTTTCCCCAAAATAACGTTAGAAATCAGGTTTCTCGGTTTACCTTCACTATCGAATACAATCCCCGTTACAAGTCCGTCTAGCTTTAAAGCGGCTGCCATATTCTGGTCTATATATTCATAACCGGGTAAATCACCATAATTATCAGTATAATTGGTGACTGAAAGCTGAGACATGCCGGAACTTTCCCCGATTAAATCGCCCGGAAATTTTGTTTCATGTGGATTTTGAGACAAATTGGCATAAGAACAGGCAACGAAGGTCTGTTGTGCCCCTTCAAGTACGGAATTTTTTCCAGTGATACCCCACCAGGTTTCTGTCTTACCCTCAGAAGGATTCTTCTGAGCAGCAGCAGGAGCATGTTTGTTTTGAAAGATACAGCCATAATAGATCACTTTTCCATCACTCATACCGTACACCCCGTAGGTATCCCACCGTACCCAGTCGGCGGTATACTCTTTCGGTGCGCCAGAGGTGCCCGGCTCATTCACCGCCTCACACATAAACTGTAATCCGGTACACACTAATTGTCCGCCGCCTTGTGGTGAACAACTGTATATGTCGTAAACCTGTATAGAGGGTGTGTAATATGCCAGGTAATATATTTTTGGCCGAGTAAAACCACTGTGTGCCCACCAATTGTATGAGGGTCTTTCCGGTGTCAATTTAGGCACTTTATCACCGTCAATTAAGGGATCACCATAGGCTTGAATATTTCTTTGTGCCCCATTGGTCACAGCAAAACCAGGCCAGATATATTCGCCACCACAACGTAAAAAAATAGTATTACTTTGATCTGCCGGAATACGCTTAAGTGCCTCTTGTAATGTTTTCAATGGTTGCTTTGGGTCGTTCCCTGCATGGGTATCATCCCCGGCTACAGAGTCGACAAATAATTTCGAGACATCTTTAGTGGCCTCTACGCCATAATACAATCCGTTGTTGCGGATCGTCAGTAAATTACCGCCATCGGCTGAAAGTTTAACCCCTAATGGATCAGCAGCTATACCCGAACCAGTCAAAGAATTATTGACACTGACTTTAATTTTATTGTTCAGGCTATTAATCAGTGTCGTCATGACATTCTGATTGGCAACAAACGCGTTAATCACCTTTTGCAAATCCAGATCCAAACAATGGCCTTCCGTCCCATCCCCCGTGATAAAACCCGTATTTGCAACACACACTTTGACTTTATTGACTAAGGCTTTTTTTATCTCATCCATCGATAAGGTTATGGCATCGCACTGGTTATCAATCTTGATATGCAACCCGGTATCGTCCATTGTGATGGAATCAATCACTTTCCAGCAGACACGCGTGAAGTCGATATTCAAAGGCACATCGTCACCGTTTCCGGTCAGTGGGCTATCCCGGTCAATCTTAACGCGTCGTAAAGCGGCTGCCAGTACTTTAATCACCTTACCATTGCCTAAGACTAATTCGATATCCCCGTTCGTATCAATATTGCCACTGGTTACCGTTGCATCATTCAGTAATTGACCTAAATCCGTAGTGACTTTACTGCCATCACCTAACGTCAGTTCAAGGTGATTATCTTTCGTTAAAACCGCACTTTTGAGCGTTTTACCAGCAATGGCCTCTGTCACCGCTTTTGTGAAATCCGCCGTTAGCTGTGTACCGTCTTTCAGGGTCAGCGTTACCGTCATGCCCATCGTCGTTACACTTTGTGGCACGATTGACGCGAGATTCACTCCGTGAGTTGTCCCCCTCTGATCTACTAACGTGATACGTTCGCCGTCAAACGAGAAAGCCACAATCCCCGGAATAGCAATATCGCCGTTATGAATGGCATCTTGCGCCAATTTATTCAGTTGATCACATTTTATGACGTGGGTTGCGGGCGCGAGGACATTTCCCTGACAATCCAATAGGCCCGCTTGTATTTCATTACAGATTATCTTCTGATTAATCACCGACTGAATATAATTACTGACCTGCTCAAGCGTTAATATAGGGGAACAACAATTAGACATTTTTCTTCTCCTAACACTTCGCGTTGTTATACAACATCGCCCAGACATGTTCCGTCGTTACCGGTTCTATTACGACGGTAACATGGCCTGCCGGTGTTTTTTCAATATGAAAGCCACACGGATCTGCGCCGTAAGCGATGCCAACCGGAATATCAATGATATATTCGCCCGGTGGCAGCATCATGCCACTGCCACGCCAATGTTCCAGAATGGCGTTATAATCTGTCTCACACCCTATCTGACAGGCCAGTACTCTCTGCACACGTAGCATGATTGCTGATTCGCAAAATGGTACATCCTCACAAATCAGATGAACCTGAATCATCGTATTGGTAATAAAACGGTATTGCGATAATCCATTCGGTTTATCATCCGTATCACTCGGTGTCCCGGAATACTTCATGTTTCTAAGCTGAGTGACCGGACAGCAGACGTTTTTATTCTTTGCAGGCGGTTCGCAAACTTCGGGTTCAAAAAATGTGGTGATTGAAAAATCAAAGTACTGGCATTTTACCTGCGCCATACTATCTCCCCAAAGAATGATTCATCTGGTTAATCGTTTGGATCGCCTGCGCACTCCGCCCATCCAGCGGTTGTGTATAATCACTGTTATTCATCGCGGGTGCCCCCTCGATTGTCCCACTTTGCCCCGCGCCCACATTGTCCGCCATGCCTGTCAGTGACGCGATAATACCCTGATCCTGATTCATGGCATCCTGTAGTGCGATATTGGGTAATCCTTTTGTATCAACGCCCATCTGTGATAGAAGCTGCTCCAGAATACGCATAACAAATGCCGGAGGCACTTCAAATCCTTTGGCAAACGGTGCAAGAGACTGCAACACCCAAGTCAGATTCCCTTGTTGTTTTTCTTTTTCTTGCATTCCACGAACACCACTGGCCCGGACATTCACATCCCCTTTCAGCGAAGGGTTCGGATTAAACTGTAATTCTATGTCCACAAAGCGTTGTATGATGGGTTCAATCACATGATTTTCTGCATACAGTAAGGGTTGCTTAATCGCCTTACTCGCCTGATTTAACATCATAGAGACGCCCCCCGATGTTCGGCCAAGCGTAGCCGCACCTTCTGTTTGTCCGAACGCCAACCGGGGTATCCCGATTAATTCGTAAGCAGACGCATGGGCTTTATCAAAAATACTCCACAGCTCTCCGGCAAGACTGGGAATAGTATAAAACCGGTAAGCCGGTGCATTCTGGCTGAACGGATCTTGTTTAACCGGCGTAATCTTACGGGGATAAATTTCAGTCGGGTCACCTTCCCCTTTCACACGAGCCGTATCCACTTCACCTAATGGGCCAGCAGAAAAATCCATATTGTTCACGAGTGCGCGCCCCGCCGTCGTACATTGGATTTGAACATCTTCAATCGTTTCCGGAATGCTGCTTCCCCACAGTTCGCCCGGTAAATGGTAAAAGGCCGCTGTATAAAATGGCCGACGCCCCAGTGGATCAGGGTTCAGAACACATTTAATAATTGTACCGGCCAACACCCATATTTCAGATTCATAAAGTCGGTATTCATTACTGATATCAACCCCGTACTCTTTTAATTTTGCACCCTGTATTCGGCCATAATGGATCAAGACATCATAGATACCTATCCACGATAAGTCAGAGACACTGGCAATGCCGGAATCACCCAATGCATCCGGCTCTATTTCGCTACCGGTGGCTTCATAAGGTAAAATGTACTTTTCATGATCCTGCAAGACATAAAATATCGATTCGGCATCAAAACCCACGGTGCCTGACATATCGAGAAGTTCACTCGACGTGAGTCGCTGACGTTCGATAACATATTCACAGGACTGTACATCTTTGGCATTCGGGGAGGGGAAAATATTAAAGGGCGAAATATTATAGACGCGATGAACCATCTTATCCTGATAGACCATTGCCATACCGTCCCATTCTTTCATCTTCCGGGTTTCATAAACGGGGCCTTTCAGAATGGCTAACGGATACGCAACATAGTTATACAGCCATTGACTGAATTCTGTTTTGAAATTTGCCATTTTCAGCTTTTGTAAAACAACCGGATACAAATTATCTGCCGCTGTCTTCGCTGCCTCGTTATAAAACGTCAGCGCCGTTTGCGTCATATTCTTTAACAGGTTCGAGAATAACGATTCATCGCCTCCCGTCATTTCAATGATACGTTGGATATTGGTTTCAATGGCACTCATTAATTCATCCTGTACAGGCGCAGGTAACTGAGCAACAGGATCGGTTTCTAAAACAAAAGGCTGTTCAAGAATAGGGTCAAGGACTTCTTCAATCTGTGCATGGACATTTCGGGTGATCGGGCCGGTAATATTCATGGCAACTTCAATCTCATCATCGTCTGGATCTACCGGCACCGAGTCAATCTGTCCTTTCATCAGGTCAAGGCTACGCTGACAGCGGCGATGTGCATCACTGTTTGACGATGCTGCTTGCGTATAACGTGCAACAATCAAATTTCCCAGTGTCGCATTCATCTTTTCCTTACTGCGTGACAGCTTCGCCATCGTATTTACACCCTGTATTTTTTGCTACGGGCAGGACAACCCGTTTTACGATTACCACAACGCGCGTAATACATATAACCTCCTATCTTAAACGTGATGTTAAGTGTGGTGCAGTGACTAAGATAAAGTTATAAACAACTGCCATATCGGGTTCTTTCGTCGCAAGGAAATAACTCTTCACAATGTCCGATGCCGATCCAAACAGTAATGTCCATACGGTTGCCATCTGCGTTTCTATCGGAATTAACGTCTGACAAAGCGTCGTAACGGCTTCGGGCAGTTCTGTCCCATTCGTCGGACTGCCCTCAATAGTATCGCATATTTGCAGTAAGTCATTAACATTTGATTGAATTCTGTTCAGAAGAACACGTGTTCCATCAATATCTAACCCCTTAATCATACTCTTTTCCTCCGGACAAAATGATACCGGGTGCGTGGTTTTACCCGTTCATCGGGGGCATTGTCGCTGCGACTGTTCACCACATCATAACCCAAACATAAGTACTGTAATGCGTCCATCAGATCCGACACCCAACCAATATGGGATTTTGTCGGCGTCTCCATGACGGTATCCGTCTTACCTTTGATATTTTCATAAATATATTTATCATCGATGGCTTTAATGGTCATGACACAGTTGTCACATATTTGCAGCATAGGTACTCCCTCGCTGTCTAATGTTCGGAGACGACGACTGACCGCTTCAATACGCGGCTCCAGTTTATTTCGGGTATCCCACGGTACGGAGATGGGAATTTTTCGCTGTCGCAATACACCAAAAGGAGACAGCTCTACGGCTTGTCCTTTATCGGCCCCCGCCGGATCACCCCACGCGCCCGCAATAACATTACGCGTATACTTCTGCATGAGAACCGGACGACAATAACCGTCAAACAAGGTGGAGACGGCCATCGCCTCCCCCATCACTTCATCCGTGATCACAATACGCCCTGTCTTCGTCCCAATGCCTATCAGCATGACGGGGGTTCGTCCGAAGTCAAAAGCAAGATAAACCGGGGCACCATCAGGAATACGAACACTATTGCGGGGAATAACATGAAGCGGAACACGAAACTCCGGGAACACCACCTTGCCTGTTTTCAGGGGGGAAAACATTCCTTCAACATAAGCCCGGATATAGTCATCGGAATTTCCCAGCATCTTATAATAATAATTATAGCCGTCAGCCAGATTATGAATGTTTTCGGCTTTTGGATTGGGTATCCATTCTCCGCCGGGATCTTTCGGCCGTAACAAGGCAGGCGGTTGTTTGAATAATTCAAAATACGGGCGACCAATTTCGCGTTCGATTTTTTCCCAGATAGGCTTTTTCTGTAATGACCAGGTATAAAGCCAATGGCTTTCTTTGGGGCCGTTGGTGGTAAATAACATACCTGTCCAGGTAGGAGTGCCCCGCACCGCTGACGGATAACGCCCGATACGTGTTGAAATCACTTCGACAATTTCTTCAGGTATCTCTGAGGCTTCATCAATCATCACCCCCGTCATTTCGGCACCCAGCGCGTCCCCTAATGCCGCTTCACTGTCCATTGCGGCAAATTGCCATTCACTGTGAATGCGCGTTCCATCCGGTAAATCCATCTGCCACGTCGCCAGAATATTGGGGCTTTCCACCACATGGCTGTAATTCATAAGGCCACCCATTGCCAGTTTGAACGTTTCTAATGTGTTACGTTTTAACTGCTTGTTGGTATTTCGAATGACGACCCAACGGGTATAACGCGTGCGGTCTGCGTTGGCCGGAGACTGAATGAGAGAACGGATGATCAAATCTTTAAATGCCTTCGTCGTTTTTGCCGATCCCGCTGGCCCAATGACGCCCCGGATATAAGCATTACTTCGGTGCATCTGTAATAGCGTTTGATGTTTATCAAAACTTAAATCTACTTCGAGACGCGCCATTAATCCGCCTCCATATCAATCACAATCTCCTGTTCCGATACGGCTTTTAACTTCGGTGAAAAGGGACTCTGGTCACCAAAATTAAACACGATATTCGCCGCCGAGCCGGGATTTATCATATCGCTTTTCTCATTACGCGGTATGGCATCAGCCACCTGTGCCATTGCAGTAAAGGCGCGTACACGATCTGAATCTTTTGTATTCTTATTCATCACTAAATCGTGGATGGCATCAAGTTGTGCATCCACCATTAACTTCGCCCTGGCACGTAACATCCCGTTCACGTCTTTTTCCATGTCTTTTCGGAACGTTTTGACCAATAAAGCAAAATCGTCTTCTTTCAGTTTTAAAAGCACATCATCATCCGACAGACTATATGCTTTACAAATAAGACTAATTTTATTATCACCAAAGTAGGCAATATCTCGCGCCAATGTCACGTCTGTCGCCAACATCGTCTGCAATTCACTGCGCAATCGATCATGGATCACCTGGCTTGACCGTTCACTATCCGGAAATGTACGCTCATCAGACCAGAGTTTTTCCGTGTCACTCCACGTTGTTTCTGCTAATTGACTAATTGCGGAAAGCGGATCATGCTGTTCTTCATCAAATAACGAAAAAGGAAAATCATCTGGCCCCAGCATAAGATGTAATGGCTTATCACCGAACATACGCGATTCCTCAGAGGTCATATGTCCTATCCTAATGGTACTATTATTAAATCAGCCCAAAATTTTCCCCGTTACACCCGATTTGGTAATGGCTGTATTTTCGCACCTGGCTGTTCCTTTTCAAATCCCTGTTATTTTGGTAAAGGCTGTCTCTTTCAAAAAGGGTGTGCACTTAATTTTGTCCCTGATAATAAGCCTCATCCCCCTCATGAAACGGGTGAGGGCAATGTTTTTGCAGAAAATTGTACCCTTATGTATGTTATTGTGGGTACGGCTAATGTAATACGCAATCCGGCCATGTATCAACCTGTCTCACAAGGTCTTGGCACCATCGTTGGTGATGGACATAATCACAATAATTCATGTCAAATATCCAGTACTATTACGTACACAAAAGGACAGGTTATTTCAGATTGCCGTGTAAGTCAGAATTGGAAAGACGCTTCACAACCCGATGGCTTTACTCACGATACCGCCAAAGTCAAAGATACCTCCTGGGGGATAACATGAATCAATTAGACGACAACAGAATCCAATTAAAAGACAGCGAAGCCCTTTCTGTCCGCGTAACAGATTGTGCTACCAATAAAAATCAAACGAATAATACACAATCTTATCAATCCGACTATGATGGTAAATCCTATAAACCACCGGTCACCTATCAGGGGCGCACAAAAAATGATCCTATTTATTCGACGTAAGAGTCAACATATTTGCGTTCGACAACAACTGAATCACCTGATTTAAGGTCTTTATCACATCCCCCAGTGATGCGTCTGCGGGAAGAAGTGAGACAATATTATCTTTATTATTTTTATACGCATCAGAAATAGTCGCCAAACTGTATAGATCCTGCGGTGGCAATGTATCTCCTAAAATCGTCGTATCAAGATAGAGCTTTACACGACCATCATGGGCAAAGCCTATTACGCCTCCTCTATACTCCCCCATTTTGTCCTGCGGATTGACTTTTTTAAAGCCAGAAAAAATAACATCAGGTTTACCTTCTGTGAAAACTTTATCTTCTTGATCCTTACTGAAAATATTATTCGAAGCCAGCCAATACGACCCTGCAATATCCTGTATATAAATTTGAGCCATATTACTGTTTAAAAGATCTGCCCACTGAGTGAAGTCAATACTAGCACTCATAAAATCTCTTACAACAACACCGTTTGGTATGAGTGCGATTTGATACGAACCATTACCACTGACTATCACTCTTATTTTGGCAGAAGGATCAGAGGTTGGCCCATTTTTTATGGTATTCGGTGTCGGATTCGTTGTTGCATCGTAGTCACCTTCCCAAATAATGTAGGTCATTGGCCCCGACAACGTATTAAAATCCACCGGATTTTCTTTTGTTGAAGGTAATTCCTTTACATTCACCACTTTTTGTAACTGTTCCACATTCACCGCATCATAAGGCAATGTTCCTGCTGCGACATTGGTGAGTGTTCTCTGCAAATTTGCACCAACGTTGCCTATCGATACGGTATCCGGAGTGGTCACGCTACTTTGATATCCAATAGCGACACTTCCTTTCGCAGTCACTTGTGCTTCATTGCCGACCGCTATCGCGTTTTCAAATGCACTGCTCTTTTTACCAATCGCAATTGCGCCTTTTTCTGTTGATTGTGCACTGAGTCCGATGGCAATAGTCTGATCGTATATGGCCTGTGCACTTATACCAAGAGCAATAGCTTGCGCACCTGTTCCCGTTGCATTTACCCCTAGCGCGATCCCCCCATGAGGCGCAGTCGTATTAGCACTCAGATCGCCCACCTCAGAATCCGCCGCAACAGACAAATAGCGAGCCACCTCTTTCGTAATCCCCACGACATACAATCCCTTTTCTGAATATGTCAGCCCGTTGGAAACGTCATTAGCAATGAATAAACTGACTTTGGTAGGATCATCGGGTTTTTGACTATCTGTCTTCACCTGAAACTGTGTGTAAAGAAAAGATTGCTTTGGCACATAAAGGCCATCATCTTCGCTAAATAGTACATTATCTTCTTTAGCACTAACGGAAGCCCCCTTTCCTGTTCCTCCTGCACTAAAGAGCCCATCCTTTTCCAAAGTCAGTGCATTCCCTTTTTGATTGGACAGTTGAACGCCAATTGTCGTTGTTTTATGTGTTTCATCAACCGTGGTCTGCGTAGTGATAATTGATGCATCTTTTGCGCTGATTTTATCCTCTATCGTAGGGCCTACCTTTCCTTTCATCGAATCTTCAAAGGCTTTTTCTGATGTATCGGCTCCGACAGGTTGTTTCGACTTCCAGAATTCATATGCCGATTCTCCAGTCTTCCCTTCCATATATTTCTCAAAGGCTTTTTCTGATGTATCGGCTCCGACAGGTTGTTTCGACTTCCAGAATTCATATGCCGATTCTCCAGTCTTCCCTTCCATGTATTTTTCAAAGGCTTTTTTCGATGTATCCGAACCCCGAGATTGCTGCTCTTTCCAGAATTCATACGCAGATTCTCCGGTCTTCCCTTCCATGTATTTTTCAAAGGCACACTCCGATGTATCCGAACCCGAAGGCTGGTGCTCTTTCCAAAATTCATACGCAGATTCTCCGGGTTTACCACGGCGCATGGGACGATTACCTAATGTGCGATCATTTTCACAGCCGTTCATTTTATCACCCTTAATAGACCAATTTTTTAACAGTATACCTCTTAACCAACAACTTTTAATGTTCTGTCTTTCTATATCAATAAAGACTCAATAAATAACTTTGTATGACTCAATATGAGATTTTATCGGTGCGCTTATTTGTGAACATACGAATATTTCTCAAATTGAGTCATTGAAAGACTCAATAAATATCTTTGTGTGTTCGATTTTGCACTTATGGATTTTGTACGCTATAATTTTAACTTTTGTATGACTCAAATTGAGAAATTAAAAAGGGGTATTGAAATGCATGTTGCTTGTGATGATGGCTCTACCGCCGTTAAATTAGCCTGGTTTGAAGACGATAAATTAGAGACGTTTACGTCACTGCATTCTTTTCGTAAAGGATGGGCCGTCAATAGCGGAATAGGTAAACGACAACTATTTAATTTTGAAATTGCGAATACCAACTATACCTTTGGGTACGCTGATAGCCGCTCGTTAAGCAGTACCAATATTGAATACCAATACAATGATCTGAATCTGCTGGCGATACACCATGCATTACTAACCAGTGGCATTCCACTACAACCCGTTGATCTCACCGTCACACTGCCTATCAGTGAGTACTACAATGCAGACTGTCAGAAAAACACATTGAACATCGAACGTAAAATCGCCAATGTGCTTCGTCCGATTAAGCTGAATAACGGTGAATGCTTTCCTATCCGCAACGTTGACGTCATGCCGGAATCACTGACTGCGATTTTTTCTGCGGTAGCGAAATATAATGTTGGCCCAATGGAAAAATCGCTGGTGATTGATTTAGGCGGTACAACTATAGATAACGCCATTATTCTCGGACAGTTTGAAGAAATTACCAATATTCACGGCAATTCCAATATCGGTATGAATCTTGTCACAAAGCCTGTTATGTCCGCGTTACAAATGGCAGATAGTAATATGAGTGAATATATGGTTGATGAAGTTATTCGCCAACACAATAACACCGATTTTTTAAAACAGGTTATCAATAACCATGCCAAAATTCCGTTCGTTTTAGATACCATGAAGCAAGCGATAGAACAGTTAAACAAACTTGTTATCAACGAATTATCCGATTTTCGTGATGTTAATCGTGTCTGGATCGTGGGGGGAGCAGCGGAAGTGATTGAACCATCCATTCGGAAAAACTGGCCGATTCCAAAGGAAAAAATCATTGTCGTTCCTAATGCACAGACCGCACAAGCCAGAGAAATTGCGATGTACATGAGACAAAAAGGATCATAATGCTATGACCACTCAAACACCCACACGACAAAAAGTTATCAGCTACTTGCAACTTGACCATACGGCAGATCGTCATGCTAGTCAGGTGATGAGTTCTATCCCACAGCGGGAACGGGGAACATTTCAACGCAATGCGCTTATTTTAATGTCCGCGCTTCATCAAATTGACCCTCGCTTACCGATATTAATCACCACACTTTATGATGGCAAACTCACTCCAGAACAACTTTATACGTTGCTTTGTCAAACGACTGGCTGGAAACCGGATAATGCTCCGATCAATACAGTGACAAGCATGATACCTGAAACGGAGTCCACGTCAGCTTCTCCTGAAATAACGGAAACCGTTGAGACATCCACCGTTTATAATAATCTGGCAGGAAAGTTCTAAATAAACGCCCCTGATAGTCGATTTGTTATCAGGGGTAAAATCACCGGTGAGAAAAATAGTGACGTTTTATTTTTCTTCCGTCTGTTCATGGTTCCGGTGATTGATCGCCCGAAGATGATGTCGAAACGTTATGATCAGATACGCTTGTTGCGCTTGCTCCCCGATATGTTGGGGAATCTCTGTTCCCTCAAGAGCGCCCCCCGGTGCACAACAGGCATAGAACACGCTGACACCGAGTAATTTTCCTAACTCCGTGGCGGGTACGTTGATTCTTTGCCACTCATAAAAACTTTGATCACCCTCGTCATAAGGTATTTTACCTAATGCTTCAAGATAAATATCCTGCATTGTCATTTGGAATTCACCGCGACAAAACTGAATAGATTGCTGTGTTTCATCTTTCTTCCCGATAACAACAATCTCTTTTTTACGGGCTTCAATAATCAGTTTTTCCCAGTCGTGATCTGTCAGGTGTTTCACCTCATCAAGTGGGTAAGACCGTTCCAGCCCCCGTGTTCCTCTATGCATTTCTATAGACAAAGGAATAGGCAAGTACTTTATTTTTGGCACTGAAGCCAATGCTTTTTCCATATCGTCCAGAATAGTTTCAATAGTATAGTGTCTCATTGACATTCCTTAATACGTTTATCACTAACACAAGTATAACAGTCTAAACGTTCATCGGAAATGTTCGTTTTTCATTATAAAAATAGGGGGAGGGGAGTGCTTTTGACATCGGGACATGTTGGTTGACATAGGGGGCATCGGTATATTTAGAAAAACGATGAGGATCTTGTGAGGTTGCCCCACCGCGCGACGGGCGTACCGGCCACCGAATTTCCCATAAGGGGGGCTTCCCACGCGGCTAAAAGGTATTCTGGACGCCAGACAAAACGCGAAATAAGCCCTTGATATTATAGTTTAATATTATAATCACATGACAACATAACGCCGCGTGACAGCTTCTATTACCCTTATTTCACTCGAATGTTCCCTTTGCTATCAGACACAAAAAAACCCCGCATAGTGCGAGGCTGATAATAACTGACGCATTTTTAATCTATCAAAAAGTATACTTTTTGAGATGCGCAAATTTACTCTATCAAAAGTCCTATTATATGTGATTTATCAAATAGCCTTAAAGATATTGATAGCATTGTGCCTTTTAACGCTGACTTATAGACACAAAAAAGCCCCGCTAGTGCGAGGCAGTTAATACCGTCTATTGATTATTACTTAATGTCGTCAATTTCGGGGATCGGTTGCTCTTTCATTGCTTCCAGTTCTAGCAGTAAGGCCATGCGGTTAGTTTGATCAAGCTGCAAAAAGAGTGACTTTATCAATTTATATTGGCGGGCTTGAGGGAGCATCGTAAACCCCTCCGCAATATCACTCATCTTTGTTACGGCAAGAAACGATTTCGCTTTGATCTCGTCGTCGCGCGTATCCGTACCTTTACTACTACTTTTCGCCGTATCATAGCGACTTTTCGCCGCATTAAATAATCGCCTTAGATTATTAAATACCACCTCTGCATTAACGCATTCGTCTGTATTGTTATCTATCGCGGTTACTTTCAGCTCACCCCTATCAAACATATCCTTAATTTCTTGTTTAAAGAAGGGTAGAACCGTTTCTAAGACAGATCCTTTCTTCACAATTTGCGTGACATAAAAAATAAAAACTTCCGCTTTTAATTTATGGTCAGCTTTTGCAACGCGATAGACTTCATTAATTAACGTCTTACGCTCTGTAAGTCCAGTAAGTTTATACTGGTCATGTTTTTCTACTGTCTCTTTCGCTTTTTTCATCTCGGCAATCGCGGCGGCGGCAATCGTTGCCGTTGCTGCTGTTTTCTTTTGAGTCTTAACGGTATTGGTTAACATGATAAACCTCTTCTATAAGTGGCAATATTGCCTAGCATGTAATCAATATAGGTCATTTATTCGCCTATGTCAAACCTAAGATACTATTAAACAACATATAAACACTGTATATAAAAACACCATGCGACCAATAAGACAAGATAAAACGATCTCATTTTCTAAAAATTCAATTTCAAAAACGCAATCATGTTCCTTTATTTTTTTAACCTCTTTTTCTTTTTTACGATCACATAGGTAAGGTGCCGTTATTGAGCGACAGAAAATGCGGGTATGTGATACGCAATAAAATTGCATAATAATTCATTATTAATGAATAAGAAGTCACTAGTATTATTTTGAAATGCTACTACTCCACTTCAAATTTTTATCAAATCGCTGTATAAATCGCGTGGGGCAACTATGTTCTATGACATAGAGCAGTTCCGTCTGTACGCAGAATCATGCTGTGCGCAGCCTGTAATGCGATTCTTTCTGTACGCGCCGAGGAGCACGCCGCTCTGTACAAGCCGGAAGCACGCTTAACATTTTATTAACATATTTTAACAATCGGTTAACAACTGGCTTTATTTATTTCTTTTATTATCAAGTACTTAATCATACGACATAACAGGCGCACCGGATGCTGTTATGTCGCGTCGCCAGTAACTCATTGTTTTTAAAGGGTGCGCAGCAAATAAAAACTGTGCTAACGTTTGCTATCTGTACTGGCGCACGGCATGTCACGTACTATCTCTGCCTGCGCTTTGTACAGAGCGATTTTTTCATATCAAAATCGTAATATAATTGGCATAGAGAAAGAAAAAAGATGTATATATATAATATCATTAATTAATTATAAATATATATATAAGTGTATCGTGTATTGATTTACCTAACGTGCTATTTTTTCCCTGTTTTTTGCAAAAAACATCTATGAAAAAATTGAAGTGTCAAAAATCATTTTTTCTGTTTTCCCCTTTTTTGCATTTCTATTTTTAAGGAGATCTTTTTTTCAATTTTTGGCAAGTGTCATGTAGTGTGCAGTTTTTCAATGCAATACATTGATTTTAAACAACAAAAAATGCTACCACTCTTAAAGATGCGTCTTATAAGACATTGATTTAATTAAATATTTTTAGAAAGCGTTAGAGCAAAATCAAATAGTACGCTTTATTCTTTTATTTCATTTTTATGCAAAACCAAAATAGAAACCTTTTTATTTGACATACATTCATTGCTTGAAAAAATAGATTATTCCTATGCACTCTAAAAAGGTTAATTTCATGAAATACAATGAACTCAATATACAACTTCCCGAATCATTGATCGGCGAATTAGATATATTCCTGCGGGAGAAGAATATCGACAAATCTCTATTTGTCCGTGAGGCCATTACACATCATATGCTGTTATTAAAAGGTGCAGAGCCGACAACGTTTCCTACGCAATATGACGAGAGCATATCACGCAGAGACAGCATTATTCGAAGCCTCGTACTGGATTATCAGGAATTGAGTCGCAGTATAAAAGCACTACGTTGGGATATAGAAGCGACAATAACGGGAATAAATCAAGATGGCGAATTACGAAAACTGATTGCATAAATCATCAGGTTCAAGCGACGTTATAGTAAAAATAATTCACGTAATATCGGAGACACGCATGAAAAATGATACGCGTTCTGTGACATTTGATGTTAATGATTTTGAAACCAGTGATTCATTTATAGTGAATGTGATATTTCCAAATCATGGTTATTGTACGGTGACGTATGACAACAATGATGTCATTACCGCACGCCAAATATTAGTAGACCATCCCACATTCAGATCCATTGCAATTTTGTGTGATGTAATTTGGCCGGAGGATATGGCCGGGCGACCAAAACAGGAAGAATTGGTTGTGACAAAATGGTCATTAGATTTTGAATTTATCAATGAACCCACAGTGGACGTTCTTTTTATTTCTTTACCCGATTAAGCGGAGAATTTAAAAATGAATATAACAAAAGTGATTGAAAAGATGCTACCAGAATATGTTTTACTGGATTTATCGAAAGAGGGAACGTTGTCGAGAGTATATGTACTCGAGGGGGAATTTATACCGGCAACTGATATACACCCGCCATGCATCGAAGTACGCTGTCGTGATGCACCGAGTGCAAGTTATTATCGTGGTAGTAGGGATACGCCGGATGCAGTATCGGATGCCGTGAAAAAATATTACGAGCAGGTAGGCATTAGGCATAATGAAACGGTGATCGAGCATATTGTGCTGGAGTGGCCTGAGACGATGAAGTTTACTGCGATCCTCCTTGTTGTTGAAGGGATCTTATCCGCGTTAAAGAAATGACTATCGCAGCAGTCTCAGTCATAGAGCACACTCCTTTACAAATTTCTAAATACCATCAAAGATAAAATCCATTGCTGCCTTAATTCTGTCACGGTACTGAGTTGCATCACAAAATTCCGCACCCAAAGCGCGAACAGGTACACTTGCCAATTCATGCGTCATGACCGCATATTCTTTGTCGTCTATCAGTCTGACAAGCGGGATCATTCGCTCCGGGCGAGCGTTATCGGGATATTTTTCAATAGGCAGCAATGGAATAACAATTCTTCGGTTTAATTGCCCAATAATGTCGCTGGTGACATCCAGTAACAGAGGATAAACAGAGGTTCTTCCAGTATTACAATAAACGGTGAATTGCATAATTAAAATGTCCTGTATTCATCACTGAAACAGCCGTGTTCATCATGAAAACGGTTTAATGCTTCCAGAGCTTCTGCGTTTTCTTCCTGCCATTTCTTCGCCTCATAATGACGTAATTCTGCATCCAGAGCAGCGGAAAAGGTTGCGCTGAAATTGATGCCTGCCTCACGTGCCCGACTCAGTAAACCTCTTTCTATGGTCATTGTGACACTTTGGGTATTTCTTTGTTTTACTGTCATGATTGATTTCCTCCATTAACATATCGTGCAGATTACACGTAAATATACACAAACACAATCACAGTGCTTTTTTATTCTTTTTATTGTGCGAGCTACAATTAGTTGCAATACTTAATGTTGTAACTTGCACAGCAACTTTTCGAGGTAACTTATGACAACAGAAACGATAGATCATTCTACCCTCTACCGCTTGGTTGACGCGGGTGTGGTGCGTGATGCACAGGTTGTGAGTACACTTGATGGCTGGATAGTGACCGTAAAGTATGGCATCGCAGAGTGTGCGCTAGCCGCCCAGCGCAGTGGTCAGGTACGTCTGTTTAAAAAATTGGAAACGCTGGTGAATTATCTGCAAAGCATCGGGATTGCCCAGTTTAATGTTGACGCCTCCAACTACAGCGCAGAACACCAGAGCAAGAATGCGCGTCCCGATAGAGCCGTCGCGTTAAAACGTGCACATGAAGCGGCTGCCTATGACGAGTGGTTCAAGGCACAGGTGCAAGCGTCCATTGACGATCCGCGTCCTGCGATAGCCCACGAGGATGCTAAACGTCATTTTGCGTCCAAAAAAGACAGTCTACGTAAGGGATTATAATGCGCCTTGAGTGGAAACCTATGGCTTTGGCGGACAGGGAGCAGATCATGGATTATATCGCTCAGGATAATCCACAGGCCGCGATTGTGCTTGATGATGAGTTTGAAGCATCGGCAGAGCGGGCTTGTCTGCAACCTGAGATGTACAAGCGTGGCAGGCTGAAAGGGACGCGGGAGATCGTGGTCAGACCGCACTATATACTCATATACCGTGTTGAACGGGATATCCTGATGGTTTTACGTATTCTTCATGCTGCGCAACAATGGCCGCCAACGGAATAACAGAATTTCTGACGGTTTAGGCATAGAATTCTACAACAGTGATAAGACATAAGTGTCTAGAAGGGGGACAAATGTCACAAGGGGCAAGATTCGTCGAGAACAGTTATTTAAAAGAACCCACAGAAGAGATGCACCCGAAGCTAAAAGAAACACTGTGGTTTTATATAAAGGGCAGTCTGGCGCACACACGGGAGCTATTACGTTTAGCACCGAGTAATGCTGCGTGTCCACGAGCGTCCGATGTGCGCGGATGGATGGAAATACTGGATCTGAATACGGTGGGTATTGCGCGTTTATTAGGGGTACAGCGGACAAGCGTTGCGACGAACTACCTGAAACCGGATTTGGAGAAGCAGGTGGGTATGACGGCACCGCGTTTACTGCGGGCGGGGTTGCTAACGGGGTATTTTAAACACCATCCCGATGCGCCTCAGTATTATGCGGCGATGGGCTTACTGGATGAGATGGTTAAAAAGGGTGAGCTGGACAAGATATGGTATACCATTGTGAACGCGAAGAAACATGGTGCCAAACCCGAAGTGATTGATCAGCTCCGAGAGGCCGCCATTGCGACAATGTGTCCGCAATATCCCATGAGTTTATCAGATCCCGGTAATGTAGCGGGGTCGGACGATAAAAGTGCGGCTAGAAAAGTGCGGCCAACGCGGGAAGTGTATCGGATGGAAGCCGCTGATAAACGCCGTTTGAACAAGGATTACTCACGACATGTGATTGTCGATGAGGATTTTACCGGCGCGACATTAGACGGCATGTACAATGAAACGGTGTTCGTGAATTGTATCTTTAATCAAACCAAGTTGGTGGGGCAATTCTATGATGCCGAGTTTTACCAGTGTCAGGGGACACAAATCTTACTCAATGGCTTCTTTGACCGCGCACAATTCTACGAAGCACGCTTTGATGTGATCGAGCTGAAAGGGTCATTCACATTCAGTCGTCTGATCTCCTCCTTTTTTGGTAATCCCGATGGCATTGAGGCAAAACCGGAACAATTTGAGGGTGCAGAGGGTATTCTTTCCTATATCGATGTCCGGTTGCCCGAACCCCGCACGATAGATGGCCGCGAAACGCTATCAAAATGGATACAAATTTTCCCGGCGGCAAAAGCATGGTCACGCACGACTCAGCCCGGAACCCCGATGGGTGACGTCTTACATGACGCATATTTTTCTGTATGATTGAAAGAATTCGCGCTGTGTAGCTATTAGCTACACAACCTGTTATACTCTTTGTATATCTATTAGCTATACAGGTGATGTATGAAAACACAACCGAAAGAAACGCCAATTAATATCCGGGCAAAAGCCTTTCAACGGGATCTGATTGACCACGCAGCCAGTCTGAATTCAAAGACGCGGACTGATTTTATCTTGGATGCCGCTTGTCGCGCAGCCGAAGAGTCCATCCTTGAGCAACGTCATTTTTTCGTTGACGAGGAAAAATATCAAGCGTTCATGCAGATGCTGGAGAAACCCCTTTCTGAAAATGAAGGCTTTAAAAAACTGATGGAGTATAAAGCACCGTGGGAATAAGCGCACCGGAATTACTCACGGCTGACCACAATCTCAGTGATTTTTATTGTCAGCACGAAACATTAAATGAATGGCTTGCACGCCGGGCTTTAAAGAATAATAAGCTCGGTGCAAGCCGTACCTTTGTTATTTGTAAAAAGGGGACAAAAGACGTTATCGGTTATTATTGCCTGAGCGCAGGATCAATTCATCATATTGATGCAATCCCCGCGCTTAAACGTAATATGCCGAATCCTATTCCCGTTATTCTTCTCGGCCGCTTGGCTGTCGATATAAAATATCAGGGGCAAAAACTGGGCGCATTGCTGCTACAGGATGCCTGTAAGCGTGTCGCCAGTACTGCGGAACAAATTGGTATCTCAGCGATAATTGTCCATGCTCTTGATGAGAATGCCCGCATGTTTTATTCCCGTCTTGGTTTTACCCAATCACCGCTAGAACCCTATACATTGATGCTGCCATTAGGTAGATAAAAATAACCAATATTATTCGGGATAAAATAATATAACCTCTCTTTCCATCGCTTTAATGTAAACTTAAAATATAAAGTTGAAGTTTTAATGTTATTTAATATTCATCGAAATATAAAAAAGAGTTTTAAATGGCTTGGATTTATCATTAGTTCTGTCGATAGAGAATTAATTGTGGAATGAGTATGAAAAAGTTTATCCTGTTAACATTATTATGTTTTCCCGGCATAGCCCTCTCTGCCACTAAAACACCCTCTCAAAAAGCGTTAGATTATTGTGCAACCGTTGATTCCTGGGCGGCACAAAAAGTCATTGATGCCGAATTGCGAAAAGGGAAAGAATTGGATCGTGAGAAAGCTACCGCTTCTTTGATTAATAGAACGAAATTAGTCAGTGGAAAGAATGCGATCCAACTCGGTGAATGGGGACAATTGTACACGCAGACAATTGAAGTCTCTGTTCCCTACATTGATAATCAAAAAAAGCCGATGCGATTGATTGTTTCGTCAATTATTTCTGCTGAAGAATGTTCCCTTACAGAGCCTGCTTATGTCGATATGACATTGGGTGATTATACTTCCCATCAAAAATGAATAAATAGCCCATGTTAATTATCGCATGGGTTGTTTTCACCTCCCTCATTTGACATATAAACCCTACCTGAGAAAATAACCTCATTAAATTAATTAAATAGCACTATTTTTAACGACAGCTATTTATCTTTAATCACACCCTTCATTGAGGAATTAATTATGTCTTCAGAGAGAGAACCCATTACGAAAAAAGAAGTCAGCGACGCCAAAAGAATGCAGTTTTTGCCACATCACTTTGGGCGTTATTTTATGAACGCTGAGACATACCTTTATAACTGGATGGACAAATATGCTACGGATTATAATGGCGATTATTATTCATATTATGAATTGTCTAACGGTGGAATATTAATCTGTCCTGCTAAGCGTTATTCGTTATGGTCACCTAATGGTGAATCTTTTGACGATTTATCATCAGAACAAGTGGGTATTACAGTAACACTCTTTTTACTGAATCATTTCATGTTTAAAACCTATGAACAAGAACAGAGAATGGCGGAGGACTTTAGTCGTAAATACGAAGGATTACTCGATTACGGTGCAGGATTAGGACAAGAAATCTGGACACCCATACGAGCCTTAATTGATTAATTTCCCTGCCTGACAACACTTCCCGGTTATGAAACCAAAATAGCATCTATGTCATTAAGTTCATGGAGGATATTCCACGCTTATTTGACATAGGTGCATACAGGAAGAAAATAATATTCATCGAGAAAGAAATAGGATTTATATGTGAGGTATAAATATGACACCTTCTATTTTTGTCACGACAAAAAAACGTTTCGAGCGCGATCCAGGTAACGGAGAGTGGTTCGATTTATTGGACTATTACGATGAAGAGGAATTTTTAGAGGACGTAAAGGCAACTTGTGGAAAGCTAGATGAGGACGATACTTATTTTTTTCCCGATTGGATAGACATTCCTAAAGAGGCACTGAACAAAGAAGGGCATGTGAACTGGGAATATATCGACGTACTCTCTCAGTTAAATGATGATCGTCACAATGCCTATTATGCGTATTGTACGAATCTTCTTTATATTGTCGATAAAGCGACCTTTGAAAATGCCTATATTACCACTCTGGCTCAAGGGGAATCAGAGTCCGATTTTGTTATAGAGTATGAAGGTGATTTTTTAGATGATAAGGCGATCCCTGAGATATGCCGACTTTATTTTGATTGGGATGCCTATACACAGGATCGGTTTACTGATACCTATATATGTTATGAAAAACATATCTTTTATAACAGATAATTCACGCAGATGGATAACAGGAGAAAAACGATGGCAAAATTTATTACTTTGCCAGCCGGACAGGTGGTGAATCCGACAAATATTGTGTATATAACGAATGTCCTGAAAGTGCGGAAAGGCCCATCGAGTCATATTCTCGCAATGACTCCTGAAGAGATTGAGAATATACCAGAGCAGGCACTGTATGCGTTTCGCATAAACATGATCGATTATCATATTTGGGTATTCGGACAGAATACGACATCTGAACAATCCGCTGAGAGCATTCGAAATAGTATTGTCTCGCAATTAACTACCGACTAGGAATAATTCTTATGCCAGAGCTTCAACTCGAAACGAGAACGTCTGCTGTTATTTCTACAGCACACTTATCACAGTCAGATATGGAATTACTCACACAGTACACTGAGCGTTTCCACGATGAAGGGGATATGGTTGTACGTATGCCTGAGAAAGTAATACGTCTTTATAAGGAAGGTATCGAAATCTGTCTGGCAACAGACGAACATTTAGAGTGTATGGAGGAGATAGCAAATACTCTTGACTTATCAGATGGTTTTCTCAATAATCTGCAACGAATAAAAGAGAATTACCCTGATCTTTATTCTATCGTTTTTGACCAAGATGCCTTCTTAGTTTCCGGTTTAATCGAATTTGATTGGTAGTACAAAATATTGAATGATTAATTACTCATTCTTAATCAGACAGTTCGGCTCCATTATAATGGAGCTATTTTTTTATCTGTTATTTGACATACATACCGTACTTGAGAAAATAAAGATATATTTTCAAGAGGAGAAAGATATGTCAGGTAATTATCATGACTCAAGACCGCGTTGTCTTGTTTGTAAAGGGCACGGCTGTTTTATTTGCAATGAAACAGGTTTACTTTCTGAATTAACTTACAATAACGAATCTGTCTCTGTACTCGCAAAGACCGTATTCAGCACGTCTGATGTGGATAGCTATATTCAGACTATCTGTAAAAAAATTAAGAAGGTTATACAAAGTGGAATAAAAGTCTCATCTTTAGAAAAGTACCCCCTTGACGAATTTATGTGGCAATTAAAAAAAGAGATCAGAGCAGATATTAATGACAATATACCCCATTCCGATATTGGGACATGGTGGCGGATAAATAAAGAGGTATTACCCGCAAAAGAAGCCATAGAGGAATGCTACCTTTTAATTGACCTGCGCACAGCGTGTGATATGGGTGAAGTATGGTGTGAGGAACGTCGGATAATCCGAGATGATTACTTTGATGATTATTGTATCGAAGAGTTATATGAATTGGGATACCTTTCCTATCGAAATGCAAATATTATAAAATCATCATGGTTAGAGCAATTCATTGACCGGGAAAAATTAAAGGATACGATACAATCCGATTACATTTCTATTTCTTTATCAAACGGGGTGGAGTATTGGATTTATAATCAGTAGGTATTTATAAATGAAAATTAAACCCGAACATTATCAAGAATTAAAACGCCTATATATTAAGACAATAAAAACCGTTTCTTTACCTCATGAAAAAAATTTATCCGACACGTATAATCGTTGTTTAGAATACATCGAGATATCTAATGAGCAACGTAAGAATCTTCGTTTACGCTGGCATTTTTATTTCATGGCAATCAATAGGAAAGGAATTTACTCTGACCACTATGAAAATGGACGCTGTGGATTTGGCGGGATATTGCATTCTTATTTGAATGACGATCACATTGATACTGCCCTTAAAAAAATAGTAACGGAGCTGGATTTTTCACAGGGTGAATAATGTTTTCCTATTCGTTTATTTTACATAGCAGCCATATTGAATAATCATAAAACAAGAACAGAATACGGGAAAACGCATAACCATTAAAACCTTTTCAGCAGTCACATAAAAGTATATGGTTAATGGGCATTAAGACGTCCCGAACATATTCTATTTTGGTTAGCCTATGTAAAGGTGTATTGTTATGCAACACGTATTAAAAGAAGCCTATACCACACAGGAAGAGGCACGTCATGTTGCACAAAGAATGGCAAGTGCAGCGGGCGTACCCATTTGGATTTATCATCGCAAGCATAAATGGTTTGTCAGTGGCGCAGTAAATTTGTACGGACACAGGCCAATCATTCCGTCAGTAAAAGAATTCCGGCGTAAGCATCCGATTTATACGTACTGGAAACGAACCGACATTCCTACAGTACATTATGTCAGTTTGTATGCAGGAAAGTATTATATGCTTGTGGACAACCTGATTACTGCCGTCCCGCTTTATACGCTAGTCTATTTATTATCACAAGGAAGCCTGTTAGTGATATCACGGACAGACGAGGATAATACGGCAAAAGAAGTAACGTATTATTTACGACGTTACCTGACAGATCAGGTTTTATACCGTTCTGTCGGTTTTCGTGTCTTTATCGTTCTTGCGGATAAAGATTGGGATATGCTGAAAACAAAGATGTATAACGCGGCGTTGATTTATGACGCGCTCTGGAAACCACCAGTTGGTATAACGCAGGAGGAATCATGGCACGTACTCCCGAATCAAAAGTTAAGGAACAAGTCGATAGTTTACTAGCGCATGTCGGTGCCTATGTTCTTACCCCCACGACAGGTGGCTTCGGGCGTAGTGGTCATGCTGACAAAATATGTTGTGTACCAGATAAACAGGGTGGACAGGGATCATTTTTGGCCGTTGAGGTCAAAGCGGGAAAAAATAAACCCACGGCACTTCAATGCAGACGCTTACTTTCCGCACTGAATGCCGGTGCCTATGCCGCCGTCGTGAATGAAACCAATCTGTCTGTATTTCAAACCTGGTTAGATACTATTCATAACGGTACGCTTGACGGGCCACGATACCTGTTACCGAAAGGGATTACGCTGTCTGTTAATACAAAAGTCGGAAGATGAGATATAGCGTGTTAGGGATAGCCGCCATGAAATAAATCGAGGGGGTTTAATGAAATACGTGCGTGTCACTCTTTCCTGCGAAGAACAAGAATGGTCATATGATGCCGAGGAGGATTTGAATGAGGAACAACTCATTCGTTATATTACTGATTTACAGAAAAAAATAGAACACCATTATAAGCGTCCGCCCGCACATTACGATAAAGAAAAGCTACAAATGGCAGAGCATCATTTGCAATGTTTAAAAGAGCTTCATGACCGCCGTCAAGACACCGTAAGCCTCCCCTTTATGTCAAAGACCGGTGATTGGGTGTTGATGTTCTGCCTTATCGGGATGCTTTATCTGATTATCAGGCCACTACTGGGCATTGGAATATAACATCATGTTATACGCATACGATTATGGGATCAGGCAGCAGGGCATATTCAATGATAAGGAAAAGCAGCACGCCTGCAACAACTTAGCCAATGCGCTCGCGTCTGATTTTGACCGTATTCCGAAAGTCTTTTTGGATTTTGAAACGTTTTATGATCCCGCCAATAAATACTCGTTATCCGCAAAAGGCATGACCTATGAAAAGTATGTTCGTGATCCCCGCTTTCAGGTCATACTGTGCTCCATTATCATTCCGGATACGGGCGAACGGTACTGGATACCCAATCATAAAGGTGCCGTGAGAAAAGAACTGGAATCCCTCCAATTACATGACTGTAATGTCCTCGCACACAATACTCCCTTTGATGGTTTTATTCTGTCAGATTACTACGGTATCGAACCCCGTGAATTTACCTGTACCCTGACGATGGCTCGGCCATTACACGGTGCAAAAGCAGCAAACAGTCTGGCCCGATTAGCCAAAGGGTATTCGTTGCCGGAGAAAAAAGACGACGTTCACCATGTAATGGGAATGCGTCTGGAGCATTTCACCGCAGCGGGCTTGCAGCGGTACGGGGAGTATGGTCTACGAGATGTCGATATTTTACCGCCCCTCTACGGTTTGTTTCGGTGGCACTATTCTGAAATGGATATGGTCACGATGTCCGACACGATACGGGCGGGTTGTGTCTGTCAGTTTGATTTGGATAAAGCATTATTACGTGAGTATATTCCGCGCCTGATACAGTTACAGGAAGATAAACTGGCAAAAATTTCGGCGGCTTTTTCACAAGATGTTGAGACGTTTCGTCAACGCTTATCGTCAAATCCCCAATTTGCTGAGGTACTGATGCAATTGGGTGTAGAAGTGCCGATGAAAGACAGTAAGACTGCCAAGAATCCGGACGGATCACCCAAAAGGACGTATGCTTTTGCCAAAACGGATATGGGGTTTAAGGCACTGTTAACGTCAGGCGATCCCTTTCTGGAAGCAGTCTGTGAAGCACGCATGGGCGAGAAGTCCACGATTGGCATTACACGGGCCAAAAATCTATTAGATATTGCGCATCGGGGTAAGATGCCGATCCCCCTGAAAGCCTTTGGTGCGACGACGGGACGGTGGGTTGGCTATCAGGATATTAATGTCCAAAACTTTCCCAAACGTGGGGGTGATCTGACCTTGCGAAGATCTGTGCGGGCACCCAAAGGCTATTCGGTCGTGACCTGTGACTTAGCACAAATTGAAGCCCGACGTATGGCAGACCATGCAGGACAAAACGATTTGCTGCTACAGTTTGCCCGCAATGAAGATCCTTATTCTGACTTTGCCACGACATTGTACGGTTATGAAGTGTCAAAAACGAATGGGCGAAAAAAGGAACGTAACGTAGGTAAAGAGGGCATTCTGTCCCTGCAATATGGTTCGTGGTTTGAATCCTTCTATTTACGACTTCGCACGGCTTACGATCTGGATGTAACCAAAGAGTTCTGTCATGACGCTGTTTTACTGTATCGTGACCGTTATACAAATATCGTTCAGTTCTGGACAGAGTGCCAGAATGCCTTAGACGTCATGCTTTATGGCGGTTCCTATTCTTTTGGTTATGAAAATAACTATACCGCCATGAAAAACAGACTTATCTTGCCGGATGGTTGGGTATTACGTTATGACGATCTTCGCATCGCCGGTAAAGATGAACTGAACCGCGACATTATTTTATATACCGATGCCGAGAAACGGGAAACCCGTAAAATTTATCGCGGCATCATTGCGAACAATGTCACACAAGGCAGCTCGACACGGATTTTGCAGGGGATGATGATGAACCTGCGAAATGACGGCCTTTTCTGGTGTTTAACCGTCCACGATGAATTAGCTTTTCTCGTGCCAAACGAAGACCTTTCTGATTGTTGTGCACAAATCCAATACAGGATGAGAGAACGCCCCGATTGGGCACAACGGACACCAATAGATTGTGAGCTGACGGTTGGCCCCAATTATGGTGATCAATATGACGAAGATATCTGGATGGCGTCTGGCTTTAATCAGATTAATGCCGAAGCCCTTTTGAAAGAACGCAACCAAACGCAATAAGGACAAACATGCAGCCCAAAATAAAACGCGATACCTTATTTCTCATTGCGGATGTAGAGACATTATCGAATCTGGCCGGGGATAAACCTTTAGTGTGGGAGGTGGGTCTGGCCTTAGTGCGGGGTGACGGCCTGATACTGGGATCGTGGGGGTCACTGGTCAATGTGCAGGATATGATGGCACGGGGGTTTAAACAGACACCCAGTACGCTGGGATGGCTTATGAGCCAAGACACCGATGTTCGTGCCCGGTTTCAACTTGCGTGTGAATCTGACACACCAACACTCATTGATGTCATACACGAAATGACCGACTGGATTAAAACCACCCTCAGTACGCAGATGAATAAGGGAGAAATTTTTTTTCCTGTTCGTAATCTGTACTTATTGGGCCGGGGTGCAGCGTTTGACTGTCCGATTATGGAAGTGCTATACCGTGAAGTGCATAGTGAACCTGCCCCCCTACCGTGGCTATTCTATAATGGCGCGTGTCTGCGTACTTTTGAAATGATTTTCCCGATACGCGCAGCTCACACCGGCACAGCACATTGGGCGGAACATGATGCCCTATGGGAAGCGCAATGTTTATCACAACAGCTCGCCGTGTACTGGCAGTTTGCGAGTCAGATTAATGCGGCGTGTTATCAGATGGACAAGCAGGCGACATCCTCTCTACACACAGAACTCACCCCATTAGGCAGTATTCTGACGAACGATACCGACAATCCTCTCACGCTGTATGCGAAATCCGATAGAACTGACAGTACCTCTTTACCGGATACGTATCAATATACTGATGAACCCTGCTTACATCAAAACTGCCCGGATTGTCATGGCGTGTTTGCAAAATCCAACGGTGAACCGTGTGTGCACCTCATGAGCTGTCATTGTCCGCGCTGTAAAAAAGAGAGGATGTAAAATGGCACAAGTCATTATTACCGTGACCGATTTACCGAATGGTCAAATTGATATCCATTATAATTTTGGCGACGATTTTATTGGCCCCCAATCGGCTGCCGAGGCAGAAAAGCTAACGGATGCGCAACAGTTCAGTATTATCATCACGCAATTTATCACGGGATGGATGTTGGATTCGGAAGCCAGAAAACAGGCCGATGACCAGCCACTGATACAGGTTCCCGGAGCGAAGACCGATGGGTAAGATAATATTTTCAGAAAAAGAAAAAGACGACTTAATTGCACACCCACTGGATCATGATGTTGAGTGGCCGAATAAAATCCATAAACCGGTTGGCGGCGGTAAACTGTTGTCGCTGGCCTTATCCTTTTCAAAACTGAGTCAGTATCAGCAATGCCCCAGGCGCTTTTATGAACAACACCTGACACATAATATTCCCTATACGGATACGCCAGCCACCTTGTGGGGCACACAGGTACACCAGGCACATGAAGATTATGTGCTAAAAGGCCAACCCATGAATGCCGTCGTAAAGGAAAAAATCGGAACGGGTGTGGCTGATATGTTAAAGAAAAAATTTAATATCTTAGTGACTGAACAGCGTGTGGGTATTCCGCTTTTTGGTGAACAGGAATGGGCGATTAAAGCCAATGGTCAGGTTGCCAGTTGGTTTGATACATCCACCGTTTTTATGCGGGGAAAAACCGATTTAGGCATGGGGAGTCTCAAAAAAATTTACCTGTATGATTATAAAACAGGAAAAGATCGTTACCCGAAAACCGATCAGTTGGATTTAATGAGTGTCATGGCAAAAGCGCAGCCGACAATGCAACGTTATACGCAATTTGATAGTGCCCTGATATTCTTAGAAGCAGGTAGTGTTAAAACGCATACGACACATCTTCATGACGAAGGGCATGAGATACAAATGCGGAAATTTTTGCGGGAATCTTTACGTATTATTGATTCTTATGAACGGGATTATTGGCCTGAACAGACATCGCCGTTGTGTGCCTATTGCCCGGTGATGAGCTGTCCCTTTAATGCCACGGATCAGAAATGACGACTGTTGACATATAAGCAGATATACTCATGACAATGAAAGAGAATCCGGATGTCACGTTTCTAACAATAAGGGGTGACGCCTTATTGGTATTAATTCGCAATTTATACGAGCGACGAAAAGAAGAACAGGCCATGCTGGAGACCATTCTGTCAATGATGGACGCATTGGATAGCAGTGTTCAGATTGCCGGAGAAGGTGCCACAAATGCGAATGCCAGATTGGTCAGCATCCTTAAACAGCTAAAACCCAAAGAAACCGCAGGGCTATCTGAAGAAGAGATAATGAAACTTGTCGGAGGACAATGGAATGAAACACATTCTTAAGGCGAAAGATTTGCGGGCATTAATGACCTATAATCCGGATACGGGTGGCCTTTTTTGGAAAGCACGGACACCGGAACTCTATCGGAAATACAGTCAGGCAAGTCAGGGAATGGCGGAACGTTCCTGTACCTGGTTTAACCAACGCTACGCGGGTGAACACGTGGGTATTACAATGAATGGCAATAACACGTATGTTCGGATCGCGATTGGCAGTGGTGCAGGAAACATCCGAAAAAACATTCTGGATCTGATTTGGGTTGTCGTGACAGGCAAAGAACCCTATGGCCTTGTTCGGTTACTGGATACGAATTGTGCGCGTACCGTGGACAATATTGTGTGTCTTTCCCCGCATATCGCACAGCTCTTTCGTAATCCTCGTGCGGGTATTTACCGTAACCGTGAAGAAAAAACCTTTTACTGGCGCATTTATCAGGGAAAAAGTCTCGATCAGCAAGGGGGATTTAAAACTATTCAAGAAGCTCGCGTGGCTCGTGATAATAAACTCAAAGAATTAGGTTTATGGCAGGAAACATTATTAAATGACGTATATTCATAAGGCGCAATGATGGCGACGTTGCAACTCTACCAGCAACGGGCGCTCGTCATTCAAGGAACAGAACAAGAGCTGGCACGGGCACGCGTGTTGAATCCGGGCGGACTGATTGACCTGGGCGACAATACGGTGGCCTATAAGTGGGACTATTATAACGCGGCACTTCTGGCGGTTGCCGATTTACCCGCAGTGAGTCCGATTTATCGGGATTATCATTGGCCCGGCCCCAGTGATTTTCGTCCGTACCAGCACCAGATTATTTGTGCGGATTTTTTATGTCTCAGGAAAAAAGCCTATTGTTTTGCGGGGACGGGAACCGGTAAAACCGCTATTGGCCTATGGGCCGCGCATTATCTGTATACCCTCGGCTTGGTCAAAAAGATCCTGATACTGTGTCCATCTTCCGTATTATTGGATGCGTGGCAGCCTACCGCCGCAAAATTGTTGTTTGGTGAGGCCGATTTTACGGTCATTGAGGGAACCGTAAAACAGAAACAAGAGCAGGTCGCCTCTGCTGCGCCGTTTCATATTACGAATTACGAAGCATTGAAAGGACTTCATAAAAAATTTAGTCAAAATCATTATGACCTGATTATTCTGGATGAAAGTACGAAAATAAAGAACAGAGAAACCGATATATGGTCACTCGTTTATCCCCTTGTGCGTAAGGCCACGTATGCATGGCAAATGACTGGGACGCCCACACCAATGGGGCCAAAAGATGCGTTCGGCCAGATTTGTATGTTTGATGGTTTTGGCAATACGGTGCCGAATATCTACTGGTGGGAAAATTTAACGACATGGAAGAAAAAAGACGCTTTCAAACGATTCCCCCTCAAGGGGTGGCAAGCTACCGTCGCCAAGTACATGAAACCAGCGCTCCGCATTCGTACACGGGATTGTATCGATTTACCACCGATTGTGTATGAATCACGTTATTTGCCGTTAACAGCGGTACAGAAAGCAGCGATTCAAATGTTACGTACTCAGAAGATGGTTAATTTGGCGGGCGAAAATATCATGGGTGATAACCGGGCCATCTTATTGGATAAAGTTGTACAGATTTGCTGTGGTGCAGTCCTTTCTGAAAGTGGAGAAGTAGTCGAAATGAAGCCCACAAAGCGGTTGAATGAGTGTCTGGAAATTATTCACAGTGAAGAGGGGAAAGTACTTATTTTTGCCCCATTCCGTGCCGCCGTCGAAATGATTACCCGTTATCTACGTTCAAAAAATATCGCCGTGGGGGTTATACATGGTGGCATCACGAGTAAGAAAGCACGTCAAAAAATCTTCGACAGTTTTCAAAATGACCTAAAGGGACAGATGCAAGTGATTGTGGGTGTGCCCTCGGCATTTGCACACGGTGTCACGTTAACGGCAGCAAGTCATGCTATTTGGTACGCACCGTTTGCCAGTACCGAAGTGTATTTACAGGCAACAGCCCGCATGGAACGTAACGGACAAAAACACCATATGACAGTCACCGAAATGTGGGGCGATCAACGGGAAAAACAACTTTATGACATCATCGCAGGACGCGCCGAAGCGCAATTAACTTTATTAGATATTTACAGGAGTCTCGCAAAAGACAACTAGGGGGCAATAATGAGTGATCCTTTTATCGGTATCTCAACCGCGCAATTGGCCGCCGCGCATATTCAATTGATGCAGCAGAAAGAAACGATTGAAGCTGTCCACAAGGCCGCAATGGAGGAAGAAACAAAAGGCATTGCGGATCAGTTACGCGTCCTGTATTACGAAATACAAAAACGGATGCAACAAGAGAAAATTCATGCATTAGATACAAATGTCGGTAAGGTTCTCTTAAAAACAACTGTAGAATACAATGTGCAGGATTTGAATGCCTGGGGCGATTTTATTGTCACCAGTCAGGACTTATCTTTTTTCAGTAAGAGCATTTCAAAACCACGCGTGGAAGCGTACAGAAAACAACATGGTGATGCGTTGCCACCGGGATTAAAGGCATTTACACGACAACACATACAATTCAAACCCGTGAAATAAGGAATTCCTGATGAATAATTCTATCGTGACCTTTGATCATAATTTACCGGCGCATTTGCGCGATGAGCAGGACGGTCTGAGTGCTTACTGGGATGAGGTGGGTCTGTCCAGCTTTGCCCGTATCAAAATGAAAGGAAACAGCTTACAGGCGTTTATTGGGCCGGAACTGGTTGCACAGTCACAACCGCTGCAACCTATGACCGTCGTCATGTTACGGCCATCAAAGGTCGGACGCACCTTTTATCATGGCATCTATGTTGAAGGCAGCAAAGAAGCCCCCGATTGTTATTCTAACGACAATATTACACCCGCTGCCGATGCAAAAGATAAGCAGTGTACCCGCTGTGATTTATGTCCACAGAATCTACCCGGTTCTGGCATCAATGGCGAATCACGGGCCTGTCGTTATCGACAATCTATTGCCGTCTGGACACCAGGAGAAGGTGACAGCACGTGGGATACCATTTTTCAGGTAAATTTATCGTCCACCGCTATCTTTGGCGATAAACCGAATCCAGATGGTTATATGGGACTGAATGCCCTGGTAAACTGGTTTAGGCGACAAAAATTAGACCCCTCGAAAGCCTGGATTCAGCTTGCTGTCGATCCTTACTCAGAACATAAACGTATTGTGATGAAACCCGAAGGGTACATCAACGATCCCGAAGAGTATCAACAGGTACGAAAACTGATTGAATCTGACGAACTAGACCGTGTACTGCGATTGGGTGTGTTAGATACGGAACAGGCAGAACAGATGAATGCCGAAGGATTCGGACAGATGCCTGATCATCTGCAAACACCCGCCGCTCATGCACCGGTACGCAATACCGAATCGGTGAATACCGGACAGGAAACCGTCGATCCCTTTACCGGTGAAATTCTTTACTATGACACTCCCATCACTGATGACATCCCTACATACTGGCAGAATACTGAGACGAAAACTGTTGTCATGTTACAACCGGGGACAAACTTACCCGTTGACACACAGGGCATAGAAGAAGTCACGTTAGCCGATTATCAACAGTATGAAGCGCGATTAGCGGAAGAACGTCGTCGCGCCGAAGCGCAACGTCGCGCAGAAGAACAACGTTTAGCCGAAGAACGCCGTCAGTCAGAGGCCCAGGCAAGACGTGCGGCGGAAGCCAATCGGCAGGTAAATGGCGCTATCGCAGGTCGTACACGTAACAGAACATCAGTGATAGAAAGACAAAACACGTCTGGAGACGTTCAGGAAAGAGGTGTACGCACGCGTAGCCGAAATGCGGCGAATACACTACAGAATACATCAACAACACAAGATAATACTGTACGTACACGCAGTGGGCGTAACGAATCCATATTACAGGATGCCGTTTCACATCAAGATGAGCCAACTCAGACACGTACCCGAAATACCGCCGCCGATGCCTCAGCCGTATTAGGCCGTCGTCGTCATGCCGCACCGACACAAACTCCTGCAACCGGAGCGACACGGACACGGGGTGCGGCCGTCGCGTCAGCACCCACAGCACAACATTCTGCTGCCGTGCCCCCTCCCGCACAGCAACGTGTCAGTCGGCGTGCTTCTGTCGTCAAAGCGCCCGAAGCTGAAGAAACTTTTTCGAATATTCCAGAGAACTTACGGGCGGCACAACAACAAGCGGCAGAAGCGCCGGATGATGAACAACCCAAGAAGAGAGGTAAAGACGGCGTATTAACCCCTGAAATGGCGGCGGCTTTGGACGCAGCGTTGTTAAAAAATAATGAATAGTGGTATCAATGACTCAATAATGGCATTAAGGAGAGGAAAATGTCAGAGGCTACATTATCTTTAGAACTGACCGAATTGGCCGTCAAGCTGGGTATCAATAATAAAACGTTGGGTTACCTCTTACCCAATATGTCGGCGTCTCAGATAGGACGCCTTGTTAATGCGTCTGCCTATCAAGCGAAATATACGGATGAAGTGCGTTTAGCCATTATGGTGTTAGAGGCTATTCAGTATTTTTTCTGCGCAGCAGTAAGACAAGGAATGCCAGATTGACGAACTGGAGACTGGTATTCAAATCTCCCTCGCAGTTCTTCCAC
>NZ_NIBU01000190.1 GCF_002632485.1 Xenorhabdus innexi
TCTGCTGCGCGGTTAAGGGTGCCGGAGTGTCTGCCCATGCCGGGCTGCTGAGTGCTATCCATGCCACCAGACCGATTCGATGCCATCTCATGGCTGCTTTCCTTGTCGGGGTTGTGGGAGCTGATACCCCGGTCGCAGATGGTGGCACACCACACGCCGGACTTCATCCACCTCCAGTTGCCAGGCCGGACCGGCCATAAACTGCAACGCCGTGCGCAGCCGCACGGGGCCTAACTGCGTATGTACCGACGGCAGCGGCTGACGATATAAAATGTCATTGGTTTTTTCAGGCGCACATAACCGGTAACCCGACTGACGTAGCACGTCACGCAGGGCATCGCCCACCGTGGGCTGCCCGGATGCCGGAATATGCACCTCAATCAGCTGAGAAAGTGGGTCACGCTGGGCGGTTGTCGGGTCGGTACTGACCAGGATATAACGACCGGCGCGGGCGACTTCGGGGGCTTGCCCATATATATCCGGTGACACAGACGGGCTGTTTTGTCTCTGAGTCACGGAAGGCGGGGATGCGTTTGCGGGTGGAGATTGTTTTACACAAGTCGTGCAGCCGGTCAGTATGACCGCCATCAGGCTGATTAACACACGATTTTTCATTCCGGTCAGGCTCCTGCTCAGTCATCAATAGCACCGACTATGCAGGGAACCCGATAATGTATTCAATGAACAACTCAACTGTGTCTGCTGGAAATTAATCTGCCGGAGCCGGCATTATCACATTATGATTTATATCAGTGTGTTATTCCGCCACTGGCCGGCTTTCATCCGCCGGCTGACGGATTTTGCGCTCAATAAAATTACCGTAATCATCAAAGTAGCGGCTGGGCCAGATTTCAGCAGGCTCCATTCCTAAACGGGCAGCGATGATCTGTTCCCCTTTGGGCCATGGGCGGGATAAGGTATTTGCCAGGGTGGAAGAACTTAATCCCGATTCGCGGGATAAAGCGGCGAGTGTCGTACCACGTTTGCGTAATGCACAAATAATTTCGGCTGGGTGCCAGTCTTTCTGAGTGTGGATCATCGTCATACCTGCTTCCCCTTCTGTGGATTATTGGTGGT
>NZ_NIBU01000191.1 GCF_002632485.1 Xenorhabdus innexi
TTAACTACCATGTTGATGTTGTCACCTGGCATTACCATCTCTACGCCTTCTGGCAGTTCGATAGTACCGGTTACGTCAGTTGTACGGAAGTAGAACTGTGGACGGTAACCTTTGAAGAATGGAGTATGACGGCCACCTTCATCTTTGCTCAGGATATACACTTCAGATTCGAACTGAGTGTGTGGGTGGATAGAACCTGGCTTCGCCAGAACCTGACCACGCTCAACGTCATCACGCTTAGTACCACGCAGCAGAACACCAACGTTCTCACCCGCACGGCCTTCGTCCAGCAGTTTGCGGAACATTTCAACGCCAGTACATGTTGTTTTCGTGGTTTCTTTGATACCAACGATTTCAACTTCGTCGCCGACTTTAACGATACCACGCTCTACACGACCTGTTACTACAGTACCACGGCCGGAGATGGAGAATACGTCTTCGATTGGCAGCAGGAATGGCTTGTCAATGTCACGCTCTGGTTCTGGGATGTAAGAATCCAGCGCATCAGCCAGTTCCACAACCTTCGCTTCCCACTCTGCGTCGCCTTCCAGCGCTTTCAGAGCAGAACCACGGATGATTGGTGTGTCATCGCCTGGGAAGTCGTACTGAGACAGCAGCTCACGTACTTCCATTTCTACCAGTTCCAGCAGCTCTTCGTCATCAACCATGTCACATTTGTTCAGGAACACGATGATGTAAGGAACGCCTACCTGACGACCCAGCAGGATGTGCTCACGAGTCTGTGGCATTGGGCCATCAGTTGCAGCAACAACCAGAATTGCACCGTCCATCTGAGCCGCACCGGTGATCATGTTTTTCACATAGTCGGCGTGGCCTGGGCAGTCAACGTGCGCGTAGTGGCGAGTTGGAGTATCGTACTCTACGTGAGAAGTAGAGATGGTGATACCACGTGCTTTTTCTTCTGGTGCGTTATCGATCTGATCGAATGCACGTGCGCTACCGCCGTAGGTTTTTGCCAGAACGGTGGTGATTGCAGCAGTCAGGGTAGTTTTACCGTGGTCAACGTGGCCGATAGTACCAACGTTAACGTGCGG
>NZ_NIBU01000192.1 GCF_002632485.1 Xenorhabdus innexi
CTTGGATTCGACTAATAAGTGCAATTTCTAAGAAAGGCGGTCAGTTGCTATAGTAGGCATCTTTCTCGCCAAAGGAAAATGCACTATGACCTATACACAACTGACCGAAATAGAAAGATATCAGATTTTTAGTTTAAAAGAAGCGGGTTTTACACAACGTTTTATTGCAACGTCGCTCAGTCGAGCGCCATCAACGATTAGCCGGGAATTGAGGAGAAATCAGGCGGCACAGAAATACTGCCCTAGACAAGCGCAATTTAAGGCATCAGAGCGCCGTCGTTCGGCCCTAAAAGCCGTCAAAGTGACGCCTGAGGTCACAACGTGGATCAAAGAATTAATCTGGCAAGATTTAAGCCCTGAACAAACGGTGGGCTATCTTCATCGAGAAAAGGCCCTCTCTTTACATCATGAAACGGTTTACCGTCTTATTTATAAAGATAAAAATCAGGGCGGTGATTTGTGGCAACATCTCAGGATAGCGAAAAAGCCGTATCGTAAACGCTACGGGAGCTATGAGCGTAGAGGGAAAATCAAAAACAGAGTCAGTATTGATGAGCGCCCAAAGATAGTAGATAAAAAACAACGTATTGGTGATTGGGAAGGGGATACTATTGTTGGAAAAGATCATAAAAGTGCGTTATTGACGTTGGTAGAACGCAAGTCACTCTTTACTATCATGATTAAACTGGAAAATAGAACGGCGGAAGCGGTTTCGAAAGCAGCCATAAGGCATTTATCCTCGATAAAAGATAAAGTGAAAACGATCACGTTTGATAATGGTTTGGAGTTTGCCGACCATGAACGTCTGAGTCAAAATTTAGAGGCAAAAATTTATTTTGCACATCCGTACTCGCCTTGGGAAAGAGGGATAAATGAGAATACAAATGGATTAATCAGAGATTACTTCCCTAAAGGGACTGATTTTAATAAAGTCTCAGAGTTGGAGATAAATCTCGTGGCAAATCGATTAAATAAACGTCCTCGAAAAACGCGAGGTTATCAAACACCGAATGAGTTATTTAAAGGCATACC
>NZ_NIBU01000193.1 GCF_002632485.1 Xenorhabdus innexi
CTTGAAAACCACACCCACCCTGATTCACACGGCGGCAATACCGGGAGGCCGAATAAATGAGAGTACGACGACTGGATAATCACCACGACTGGACATTCGGTAACGGGCGCAGTGATTACGCCACAAAATCAGACGCTATCGCGCAATCCGTGAAAACACGTCTGCTGTCCCTGTTTAATGACTGGTTCCTTGATCCTGAGCACGGGGTGTCGTGGTTCGATTACCTGCGTAAAAATCCTAATCTGATGACGATGGAGGCTGAATTGAAAGAAACCGTATTGAACACACAGGGCGTACAGGAAATCACCCATTTTGATATCCGCCTGGAAGCCGATAGCCGTAAGTCGTTGGTTGAAGTCACCTACATCGATATTCATGACAATCAAAGTGAGGTCAGTCTCTATGCTCCAGATCACTGATACCGGCATTGTCATTGAGCAACTTTCTGCCATTCATCAACGGCTGGAAGACGGCTTCAGGCGTATTTATGGTGAAGATATTAATCTGGATGCCGATTCCCCGGACGGGCAGATTATTGGCTTGTTCTCACAAGAGTTAGCCAACATCAATCAGGTTATCGCCTTTATCGCACAGATGTTAGACCCCTATCACGCCACCGGCTCATGGCTGGAGCAACGGGCCATGTATGCGGGACTGGTTCGCCGGGGGGCGGAATTCAGTTACCTCAACGCGGTGATCATTACCGGTCAGGCGGGCATTACCATTCCGGCGGGAACAGTGTTAACCGATGAGAACCGTATCCGATGGGTGACGCTGACAGAGACTACCCTCAACCACAACGGTTCGGCTCAGGTTCAATTACAGAGTCAGGAGCTGGGCGCATTTGCCCTGCAATCCCATAAGGAGTTGCAACTGGAAACAGTGATTGTGGGCGTGGATAAAGCCGTCACCACAAAAGAAGCCGACATCGGTAACGAGGAAGAGACCGACGGTAATTTTCTGCTGCGGTTTATGCGGTCACACTCCATTAATAATCATGATGACCGACAAGGTATTGAAGCGGCTTT
>NZ_NIBU01000194.1 GCF_002632485.1 Xenorhabdus innexi
TGCGCAATCAGAAACTTTTTTTTCGCTTCGGCTTCAGTCAGGTGTTGCTCCGGTAATTTCACCTTTTTCCTGACCGCCTGACCGTCAAAGACCCACTCGTTGTTTTCAAAACCATCCGGTAAGGATTCCACTTCAACAATGCTTCGTCCCACGGGTACTAGCTTGGATACATCCGTGTTGTGTCTGATAATCGTGCCGTCTGGCTCATACTCCAGCTTCACTGTATTTTCCTGATAGTAATCCTGCACCTGATACCAGTCCTCACCCGCCTCAGATATCAGATACATGACCTCGCCGTAAGGTTTTTCATCCGGCACATAAATCGTAAAGTTTTTATCGTTACGCATTTTGTATATTCACCCATTTTCCATCAGCAAATGTTTGCAGTTTTACCACTTTGACTTCTGTAATAATCCATGTCCCTGCACCATCAAAGGATGTCCTTATTCCAATAACGAACTCACCCTCTACCGCAGGACTCCAGTTATTCACGGCAGTTTTAATGACGCGCATTGAGCTGTAACGGAAAGCCTGAACGGATTTCTTTTCAACAGTAGCCAGTTCTGCTTGAGTGGCATAGTTACCGGAGGGCTGATATTCGGTTAAATCCGCCAGCGTGGCAAAGGTGGTATCAAATTTACGGGGGATCTTAATGATAGAGACCACTTTACTATCTGCATTGCGCAGAATGATATTCCCCGAAAACGCTTCATTTTCCGGCAGGGTTTCCAACGACAGTCGCTCTCCTGCGCTGTTGATTAACTCCGTATAGGCATATTCATCATCACTAACGATGGTGTGATTGCCGGATTTAAACGCCTCTCTTGATTGTTTCAGGGCAAATGCCTGCGTTGCCCCCCTTTGGCTCATCACTGTGGTAGCTGAACTTCCTGTCTGTTGCTCAATAAAGCCCAGATTCTTCACAAACTCCGGCTTGCTCTGGATATCCGCCCCGTTCTTTGCTTTTTCCAGACGACTGTTGGCGTTGTCGTTGACGGCATTCAGAGCGGCGTTAGTGGC
>NZ_NIBU01000195.1 GCF_002632485.1 Xenorhabdus innexi
TCCTTTTTCTTCTCCACTTTCTGATATCGCCCGCCAATGCAGGTGATTTTTGTCGCCCAGTTATCCCCCATCAAATCGCCGGAGTGCTCCAGTTCCGTGATTTTGTAATCCCCGTTATATTCAGGAATAATCGACTGCACCCGAACCAGCCCGCCAATACGCATCACCGGATTCAGCAGGCAAGTCACAGATAAACCGTCATCCGTTTTCTCCGGGCTGTCAATCATGCCGGTCTCCTGTGAGAGGACAAAGCCCTCGTTATCCGCCAGCACTTTATCTTTCGGCAGTACGGTCATGTTGCCGTCCTGCACTGACCAGTCAGCGCCATTATTCCGGGCGACTTTGTGCATGACATCGCGTGCATTGCCGGTTAACACTTTGCCACGGGGTAATGCCCGGTCTTTGGGCAGATCAATCACACTGTGACCGACTCGCATTGCTTTCGTGGCCTCCGCCAGAATACTGCTGTCTGTCGCGCCTGCTGCCAGTGTCTTATTCACCAGTGCCCCGGTGTACGCCGTATACCCATCCCCGCAGGTTAACTGGATAATAAAATCCAGTTCGTCCCGCAGTGTGATCGCTTCAATGATGTCCCCCATATAAATTACCCGTAATTCCTCATAACCAACGGCCAGACTGACGCGGTTATAAGTTTTGCTGGTGATGAGATTACGGTGTGAGGGATTGAGGTTGTAAATACGGATAGTGGCGGGGTTAGGTTCACTGTCTATTGTTTTAGTGATGTCGAAAGCGACTCTCAGGTTAGTGATTTCGACAGATTCTTTGCTGTTACCGATATTCAGTTTAACTTGTCGTCCGAATTGCCTCATGCCACGTTTCCTTATCGACAAAATAGAGTTTCAGCCGGTTGCCTAATTCCTCACGCCGGACGGAGTTGATCCCCAACCCAGCGCCGTCACTCATTAAGATGACGAACGGCAGATTCTTGGTCAGCAACGCCGGGCTGTTGACCGTCAGGCCGTACAGTTGCGCAATGAAGGTATCGCTATTGGTTTC
>NZ_NIBU01000196.1 GCF_002632485.1 Xenorhabdus innexi
CGCCAGCGCCGGATTGCTGATGCGGGTATGCTGCACCTCAAAACGCAGCTGCCGCAAATCCGGCCGGCAGGGAATGGTGGCGACCGCCGCCTGTGTCAGCCCTTTGGATAACCGGTGCACTACGGCCCACCAGACCGGCACCGCCGCAGTCTGGTTATTCAGGCTGGACATCACCGGCGCATAACCACTTTTCTCAGGAGCGGCCGGTGTCCAGGTGCCACAACTTTTGGCCCGGGAGGGGTCATACTGAAGGGTGGTCAGGCTGACGCTGACCAGCGGCACACAGCAGAACACCATCACAAAAAACGCCCCGTAGAGCGTAGTCTCAAGCCGGGCCAGTGACTGCAAACCGCCGGCGCCGTCTTCTTCACCCCCCTCCCGTACCTGCAACCAGACCGTAATCACTTTCACCACCAACGGCAGGGTAAACACCCCGGTCGCCATCAGCAGGTGCCACAGGCCATTGTTCACCACCCAGCCCAGCAGGGTCAGGAAATATTCCAGATAGCTATTAGTCGTCATAATCCCCTTCCCGGACTGGCTGACAGCACATATTCACACAACAGGATAAACAGCACATTCGCTGCCATCATGCGTATTAACACGGCACGGGTTGCCGGTTTGTGTTCCGTCATCGTCCAGATTTTCCGGCCACCCAAAATCAGTAACATATAAAGGCTTAACCGCCATAACAGCCAGAGCGACGGATAATCGGCCAGCCCGCGACGCAGCGCAGACAGGGTGTCGGGAGACTGCATGCCGGCCTGGCCGAGGGCTAACGTCACGGTCATCACCAGGACGATAATCCCGCATAACCGAAGACCTTTTCTTAATCCTGAACGTTTTTTTTCCATCATTGACCTGACCGGTGAGGGGCTTCCAGCTGAGAAAACCGCGCATCCTGGCTGTCCGGCACCTGTTTTTGCGGATGGGCGTTAATGCGCTGCGTATCCCGTTCAATAATGGTCAGGATGGCATTGCGGGACAGCGCCTGTTTCAGGG
>NZ_NIBU01000197.1 GCF_002632485.1 Xenorhabdus innexi
CATAGACAGGATCTTAAGCAATAACCGTTTATTTTTAGATAGAAAAAAGGCTTCATTTATGATCTGATAATCGTCGCCAAACAATAAATCAAAACCACGGATGAAGCCTGTAATGATTATCGCTATAAAACACCAGTTAATGCAATTCTTCAATGAAGCTTCTCTGAAAAAGATTGCCTTTCGATGTGGATTTATTCAGCGCGTGAGAAACATCGAACCTCATGTATTCATCCTCAGTCTTATCGCTGCACTGAGTTCGGGAAAAATCACGTCTATTGCTCAGTTACACCAAAAATTTAATGGGCTGTGTCCCAATAAAAAACAGCAGGTTAGCTACCGCCCCTTTTATAATCAGTTACGCAAAGCGGCTTTTGTCGAATTCGTCAAAATATTGGTGAGATTTGCGATGGCGCAATGGGTCGATAAATCCGTTGCCATACCCACGAAACTTACAAAATTTCAAAATGTTATTTTGCAGGATGGCAGCTCATTCAAAATCCATTCGGCACTGTCTGATGTGTTTCCTTATCGATTCAGATCAACCGATGCGGCCGTTGAATGCCACATGACGCTGTCACTCTTCACCCAATCTCCGGTTAAGATGACGGTGACCGCGGATACCGCGTCAGAACGGGCTTACCTCCCCGCTCCTGAGACGCTGCATAAGCAATTACTACTGGCAGATGCAGGCTATGTTGATTTTGAATATTTTGAGCAAGTCTCCTCTTCCGGCGGCTCATTTATTGTCCGGGGAAGCAAATCGCTCAATCCCCAGATAATGACAGCCCGCAATGGGCAAGGAAAATTATTGTCCAAACTGTCTGGTAAACCGTTGAAATCCATCACACGCAGAACCAACCGCTCAGAAGTGCTGGATCTGATATGTCGGCGTAAGGGTTATGAGTTTCGTCTTGTCCGCCGCTGGTTTGCCGAAGAAAAACGTTTCTGTCTTTGGCTAACAAATTTATCGGTGGACGAGTTT
>NZ_NIBU01000198.1 GCF_002632485.1 Xenorhabdus innexi
GTCCCCGTCACCAGTCCCATGATTAAATCATCCGAGGTGTTCTGCATGCCCGCCAGATTAAACAGACTGTGGGTGTCTGAGCCGTACAGGGCATCCAGCAAATGGCTGTCCAGCCAGCGTGCCAGCTCCCACCAGAAGGTCAGGAAATTCAGCGCGAAAATCGCAAAGGTCAGGATAAAGACGGTGTTAAATTCATACGCCGCAAACAACACAATCAGGGGGATCAGAATATACAGCGCCATCAGAATCACCGCCTGCATCATCGGCAGGGCCTGGCGCACCGCATCGAACACCGGCATGCTGAGTAACCCGCCCAACAGTGCACCGGCGGAAGCCCCGATCCGGTTCGCGCCATCCAGCAGACGGGGATCGGCACTGCCGCCGTAGCCGCCATACACCACGCCTTCCTGGGAAACGGTCAGGTTCACCGGGCTGACCAGCCGGCGGATCACCGCTTCCTGATAAGCGGGCGTGTTTTTACCCAGCATTTTCAGGGTAGCGGACAAACGTAGCCACAGCCCCGGATCGGCCTGCGCCAGCACCCGGTCTTTCAGGCCGGTGTCAGCGGCTGACCACCAGACCTGACAGGTCGGATACCCGCCCTGCCCGGTATACGGCCGCCCGTTGTCCCGGTGCTCCTGCCACGGAAAGTCAGCTCTCGGTGTGCGCGATTGCAGTGTCCGGTAATCGCCGGCTAAAAACGTGCGGCTGCCCAGCCAGCCGATATCATGCAGAATAACCGGGTCTGTGGTGTGCTCCGGATCACGTTGTTTCCACTGATACAGGGCCAGTGCATAACAATCGTGGGTAAAATCCTGCAACTCCGCCGCCAGCGCCGGGTTGCTGATGCGGGTATGCTGCACCTCAAAACGCAGCTGCCGCAAATCCGGCCGGCAGGGAATGGTGGCGACCGCCGCCTGTGTCAG
>NZ_NIBU01000199.1 GCF_002632485.1 Xenorhabdus innexi
GTCATGATGAAGAAAAGCAAGGCCTTCTGGCTGGTGACGGGGTCTATTCTGCTTACGTCGGTGCAGGCCGGTGCTGCCGGGCTGTCCCTCACCTTACCGCAGGTAAACCGGAGTGCGCTGGGTTATGGCGCAGAGACCAGCGGGGCGGTGTCTGATACGCTGTTTTATACCTTAGGGGGCGGCTCGGTGATTTCAGAGCCGGCCAGCCGCAGTGGTTCCGCCACACTCGGTGGATTAGAGCTGGGCTGGCGCTCGGATTTGATGTGCGGCAATTTTGACCTGAAAACCACCGTCAGCAATCAGCTGAACGGCATAACGGCCGGATTTAAGAACCTGATGAGTGATGTCATTCAGGGGGCGACAGGCGCCGTTGCCAGTCTGCCGGCGATGATTATCCAGCGGGCTAATCCGGGACTGTATGACATGCTGACCAACGGGGTGTTGCAGGCCAGTGTGGCCTTTGATAAAGCCCAGTTCAACTGCCGGGCGATGGCCAATAAGATGATGGATTTTGCGCAGAACAGCAAATGGACGCAGTCGGCGACTTTGCAGGAATACAAAACGCTGGTGAACGGCGGGGACGGGGATGCCGTGCGGGTGAATAATGCCGGCAGCAAAACCACCGGTGCCGGCGGGCATCCGTGGATTGGCGGGCAACGGCAGGGCGGGAAGGGACAGGCTGCCATCCGGCCGACCCGCGATTTGGTCAGCGCCGGTTTTAATATGATGAATCAGCTGCCGGTACTGAGTCAGGCGTCCGTCAGCCCCTTTAAGTGTGAAGGCAGTGCCTGCCGTAAATTCAGCACGGCGCGGGAAGCCGCCGACGCCGTGGTCAGCGTACTGGGTGACCGGGCCATCCGGACCTGCACGCAGTCTGCCGAGTGCAGCAGCGGCGGTGAACCCCATCAGCCGGG
>NZ_NIBU01000002.1 GCF_002632485.1 Xenorhabdus innexi
TTTTGGCTGGAAAAAGCACAAGCATATTTATGCCAGAACGCGTTCAAAACACCACAAAGAAAATCATGTAAAAACAAAACATTGGATGCGTGTTTTGAACGGCTTAATTCTTAAGAGCCTATCTATGGTGGCTGCTTACTTTTTTAGCTGAACTATTATCAGGTGCTGAGGGAATGCGATCAGGTCAGTGACTGCACGGCATTTATTGATTTTATGCTGGACAAATTAGTCGAAGTCTTTCAGGAAAGTATTGATACCGTAAATCCAGATATGACTGCAATGTCGGAAGAAATATCGGAAGAAATATCGGAAGAAAATTCCCCTGTACTGAATGCGACTGCGAAAAAAATCCTGTCTATGATTGCCAGCGACCCAGCGATAACAATAGCTCAATTAGCTGATAATTTGAGAGTTACTCCTCGAACAATAGAACGAAATATCAAAATATTGCAGGAATGTGGGTATTTAATTCGGGTTGGTGCGAAAAAAGGCGGATATTGGCGGATCAGATAAAATCGATGGATTTAAATTTCTGTCAGGCTAATTTTAATTTCCTGTGAATCCGAATAATTAGACCAAATACTAATGGGATTTTATGACTATAATTTAGCTATCTTTGTGGTATAACATCATTATTTAAATGGAAGTTATCCTAAAGCATGACGCAATACACAGACCGAGTTACCCACTCATTAATTTGTATAGCAGTCTACATTGGCTGGTTTGCCTTACCTTTTGTGCTGATTTTCTTTCCTAATACGGTAGAGCTTTATCGTTCTGACTTAGCTGGGCCTGTATTAGGTCTCCTTTTCTGGTTGCCTTATTCATTACTTTGCTGGCGTAGTTACCAGAAAAAATTTAATTTAATGCCTCTGGGTAAATTACGACTGGCAGATCTTATATTGCCGGTATTGGCAATAAGTGCTTTGATTTGGATAGATGGAGTTCTTGGGATAGAAGAATCCTGGACTTCAAATCTTGTTTATCTACCCGCCTTTACTGTTTTTCTACACATAATTGTTATTTGTATTGTGGCTCCGATAGTTGAAGAGATTATATTTCGTGGTTTTTTACTCAATGCAGGAATGGGATATGGGGAAAAGGGAAAACAGATAGCCATTATAATGACATCGTTGTTATTCTCTGCCGGGCATATGCAGTATTCATCACCCACTACTTTTGTCGTATTATTCGTGTTTTCTGTTATCCTGTGCCACGTCAGGATTCATACCCGTTCTCTTATTGTGCCGATGGTACTGCATGCGCTTAATAATATATTGGCGGTATCATATAACTATTAATTAGCTAAAGAGTATGGTAAATACATACCCTTTAGCTACAATAATTAAATTTATTTGTTTTTATGAAAAAGGAAATTTAAGAATGAGCGATAAAAAATCGGGTAAAGGATGGTTTAAAGAGTTCATCTCGGATTTTTTAATTGAGTTTGTTATTAATAACATTATCGAGATTATAATTTTTTTGATAATTATTTCTGGTATTACGTATTTGTTAATGCCTATTGTTGGTGGTTTTGCCATATTGGCAATTTTTGTGGTCATGATTTTTATCTTTCTGTTTTTATTTACATAAATAAACAATTTATCTTGGTTATGTTCAATGAGTCATATGAATTTAAATCTGACTCATTACTAAGTTAATGGCTAAAGCGATAAATATTAAACCTGTTATTTTATTTAAAATGGTTTGTACTGTTAAGTTATTCACTATAATTTTATGTAAAAATCCAGATAAATAAGAGATAAGAGTAAATGAAACAAATGCAATGCCAACAAAGATAAACCCTAAGTATAATAATTGCAGTGAAACAGGCATTGCTTCTTTATGATTACTGATAAACTGAGGGAGAAAAGCTAAAAAGAAAATAATAATTTTCGGGTTTGATAAATTCATTATTATTCCTTTTTTAATCAGCTTGCTGCTTTCATTTAAAATCTTTGAATTATCTTCAAGCTTCACAGGCTTGGCGTTGAAAGCTCTCCATGCCAGATAGGTTAAGTAAAGTACACCTAGCCCCCGGATGACTTCAAACGCGATAGTATTTTCCCGTATTATTGCGGAAACACCGAGTGAGATTAAAGAAGTATGTATTATTAAACCGATACATAATCCTATAGTAATAGACATTCCTGTCTTACATCCATTCAGAGCTGATTGGCTTAAAACCAAAATATTATCCGGCCCCGGCAAGAAACATAAAAAGGTAGATATCCCGATAAATGTAATGAGTGTTTCTATGGATGGCATTTTTTTATATCCCTGATGTTGAATTTATCAGTGTTATATTAATTCCCTTTAGCTGAGTGTAAATATGATAAATCTACTGATGGGTATGAATTAATTTCATACCGTCTTTTATCGTTCTTTCAAGATGGTTTTTGATGAAAGGTAAGCAAAGTTCTCTGAACCATTTGTGTTCTGGGTCTTCATGGTGTTTAGCATGCCAGAGTAAATAGTATGGCTGTGGTTTGATATCTATAGGTAAAGTTTTTATTTTTAAATCATATTTTTGAGAAAAATCAGCCGCAATATGCAGTGGCATGGTCAGTATGGTGTCCGTTTTTAATAACAGCCAATAGCTGGCTGAAAAAAAGGAACTGTTGCAGAAATATGGCGTCTCAGGTTCATCATCGATAATTGTTGATCAACTGGGCTGTTTTTATCTCCACCGCCACTGATAAGAATGTGTCGGCCACTAATATAGTCGTTGAGTGTTATAGCGTGTTCAGAATAAGGATGAGTATTCCTGAATATCACTACGAGAGGATCTTCCGCCATTAAATTTCCGTATAAATTATCGGGCACTGAATCAGCAATCGTTGCGACCAAATCCACTTCCTGATCAGCTAATTTATACAGATTATCTTTATGCCATAGTTGGTATTCAATACTTACGTTAGGCGCTTCTTTTGTAATACAACTAAATATAGAGGGTAAAATAGCCTGAGCAACATAATCGCTGGAGGCTAAGGTAAATTTTCTGGTGCAAAGGGTTGGTTCCATTAATTCTGGCGCATACAGGTTATTTAACTGTTGGAGTAAGGCCGGAAGCTGTTCTTTCAGTTTTTCACCTTTTTTTGTCAGAATGAACTGATTAGCTTCCCGCACAATAATCTTGTCATGAAAATCATCACGTAACTGATTTAGCGTTTTACTTATTGCAGACTGGGTAACATTCAATTGCTTTGCAGACTCTGTCAGGTTAAGTGTTTGCAAGATTGAGACCAGAGCCGGGAGTAATTTGTAATTATTCAAGATGTGATTTCCATAATATTAAATGGAGACTCATTTTAAGTGATGAGGGAATGTTTATCTATGAATTTGGTTTCATTTACTCCAAATAATGCTTCTTAAAATACTGTTCTAAAAATTCAACGGTTACTCTGATACGGGCGGACATAGCCAAACGTGTAACATAAACCGCCCAGATATTTGCTGGCTGGTAATAGTCCGGCAGAATGTGCACTAAGGTACCAGACTGAATACTCTCTCTGACATCCCAATATGATCGCAGGATAATACCGTGCCCATCCAGACACCACTGATGAATGATCTCTCCATGATTGGATGACATCGGCCCTGTGACTTTTACCGATTGGGTTCCTGAGCTGTTTTGTAGTTTCCAGATCCCGAAAGGATGATCCCGCTCTTTGATCACCAGACAGGCGTGAGAAGGGAGTTCATTAATTGATTTTGGTACTGAATTACGGGCAAGGTAATCGGGAGATGCACACAGGATCCGGTGGTTGGATGCCAGCTTGCGGGCAATAAGATTGTCATCAATCTCGTCACCAATGCGGATATCCAGATCAATCCCTTCAGTCGCCAGATCAACAAGACGATCTTCTACGTCAAAGCGAAGATCGAGCTGTGGATAAGTCTGGATCAATGCTGATAAAGCTGGTGCAACGAATTTCCGGCCAAAGCCAAAGCTGCTGGTAATTCTGATCTTTCCCTGTGGTTCCTGCCGAAGTTCGGAAAGTTCATCCATCATCTGGTTAACATCATTCAGGATATGTTGAGCCCACTCATAAATGCGCTCACCATCTTCCGTAATGGATACCCGACGTGTGGTTCTGTGCAACAGACTGACATTCAATACATTCTCTAATACTGCAATGCGCTTACTGATAAAAGCTGGAGAGGCACCTATTTCTTCCGCAGCAGCGGCAAAACTGGCTCTTTTTGCTACCAAAAGAAAAACACGCAGATCCTGTAAAAAGGGAAGATTATTCATAGATTGTAAATTATGTTTCTACATTTTTAGTATTGAATACAAATCAGTCAATTATAAGATATCTGAAAAGTCAATTCTGTACCCAGATAAATGAGATATACTTGATGAAAAAAACGTTTAAAATTGCAGCAATTCCGGGAGATGGAATTGGTCATGAAGTGCTTCCTGAAGGTATTCGGGTTTTGCAGGCTGTCGCTGAAAAATGGGATCTTCATTTATCGTTTGAACATATTGAATGGGCCAGTTGCGATTATTATCTCAAGCACGGCAAAATGATGCCGGATGATTGGTTTAATCAATTAATGCAGTTTGATGCTATTTATTTTGGTGCGGTTGGCTGGCCGGAAACCGTGCCTGATCATATCTCACTTTGGGGTTCATTACTGAAGTTTCGCCGTGATTTTCAGCAGTATGTTAATTTGCGTCCTGTGCGTTTGTTGCCGGGAGTACCTTGTCCGTTAGCGAACAAAAAACCGGAAGATATCGATTTTTATGTGGTCAGGGAGAATACGGAAGGGGAATATTCTTCTATTGGTGGTCGGTTTAATGAAGGTACTGAGCATGAAGTAGTGATTCAGGAGTCGGTTTTTACCCGCCGTGGGGTTGATCGCATTCTGAAATATGCGTTTGAATTAGCGCAGAGCCGTCCCCGTAAGTTATTAACTTCTGCCACGAAATCCAATGGGTTATCGATAAGTATGCCTTATTGGGATGAACGTGTTGAAGAGATGGCAAAACAGTACCCCGATATTAAATGGGATAAGCAGCATATTGATATTCTTTGCGCCCGTTTTGTGTTGAATCCAGAGCGGTTTGATGTTGTTGTCGCTTCCAACCTGTTCGGCGATATTCTCTCAGATCTTGGGCCTGCATGTACCGGAACTATCGGGCTTTCGCCTTCTGCCAATCTGAATCCAGAAAGGAATTTCCCTTCTTTATTTGAGCCTGTTCATGGCTCTGCACCGGATATTTATGGCAAAAATATTGCTAACCCAATTGCTATGATCTGGGCCGGAGCCATGATGTTACAGTTTCTGGGGGAAGGTGAGCAGCGCTATCAGGACGCTCATAATGATATTTTAGCGGCTATTGAAGCCGTAATAATGAAAGGCGTTGTGACTCCTGATATGAATGGTAATGCATCAACACAACAGGTTGGTGCGGCTATTATTAGTTGTTTACACTATTAAGAGCCTAACTATCTTTTGTTTTTATAAAAATCACACTTTGAATTTTGAGTGTGATTTTTTTTATTGCCAGTGGCAAATATTGTCTTCTGATTCTTAATGCGCATCACAAAACATTAATTACGATATGTGTTTTATCTATTTACTGTTTGGCTAATTGTTTAAATAGTGTAGCGATACTATATTTTTGTTGTTAACAAAAAGAAACGGTAAGTGTTGTGCTGGCTTAGTTACACGTTTTCCTTTTGTCGTATCGATATCAACATATACCCAACGGATTTCAAAACGATAACAGGCACTTTGTATATATCTATTGAAGAGCAGGGATATACCCAAGGTGGCAACGGAGGTTTTATGCTGAGCAACCCCAAAAAAGATATCCCGCTAATTGTCATCAGTCTGGCCTGTATTATTGTGATAGCAATAACACTCGGTACGTTCCCTGAAAAAACAAGTGTTATTGCTAATACAATTTTTAATGGTCTGACTCGTTTACTCGGATCAACCATTCAGGTTTTAGTCCTTGTTGCTTTGATGTTTGTGCTTTATCTGGCTCTCAGTAAATACGGTAATATTCGTCTTGGAACAGGAAAGCCAGAATATGCCACAGCGCCGTGGCTATGTATGTTTATCTGCGCGGGGCTTGGTTCATCGACATTATATTGGGGGGTGATGGAGTGGGCATATTATTATCAAACTCCCGGGCTGAATATTACTCCCCATACTCCGAAGGCACTGGAATACAGTATCAGTTACTCTTTTTTCCATTGGGGAGTCAGTGCATGGGCGACTTATGCTTTGGCTTCGCTGGTGATGGCTTACCATTTTCATGTCAGAAAAAATCAAGGTCTGAGCCTGTCCGGGATCATTTCTGCCATTATTAAAATCAACCCTCAGGGTTTCTGGGGACGGCTTGTTGATATGACATTCTTAATTGCCACGGTAGGTGCATTAACGATTTCGTTAGTTGTTACTGCATCGACATTAAGTGGCGGCCTTTCGGTGTTAACAGGTATACCGAATAATTTTATGGTTCAGGCCGGAATAATATTATTAGCGGCATTAATTTTCAGCTTAAGCTCTTATATTGGTATCGATAATGGTATGCGGCGTTTAAGCCAGATGGTGGGCTGGGGAGCACTGGGGTTTGCTGCTCTGGTTCTGATAGCAGGGCCGACAGAATTTATCACTAATAATATTATTCATACCATTGGTCTGACGATGCAGAATTTCCTGCAAATGAGCCTGTTTACTGATCCAATGGGGGATGGGCAATTTACCCGTAGCTGGACAGTTTTCTATTGGTTGTGGTGGATTTCATACACTCCCGGTGTGGCTATGTTTGTGACGAGAGTTTCTCACGGGCGTAAAATCAAAGAAGTTATTTGGGCGTTGTTATTAGGCAGCACTTTTGGCTGCTGGTTTTTCTTTGGTGTTCTGGAAAGTTATGCGATGCACCAATTTATTACCGGAACGATTAATGTTCCTGAAATATTAAATACATTAGGTGGTGAAACTGCGGTTCATCAACTCTTGAATGCATTACCATTCGGTCAGTTTTTCCTTGTTGCCTATCTCTTCATTATGATTATTTTTCTGGCCTCACACATGGATGCTGTTGCCTATACGATGGCTGCAACCAGTACCCGAAATTTAAGAGAAGGTCAGGACCCCAGCCGGAATTTGCGTCTTTTCTGGTGTGTGGTGATTACACTTATTCCTCTTTCGATTCTGTTTACACAAGCTTCTCTGGAGACAATGAAAACAACCGTCGTGCTTACCGCATTGCCGTTTCTGGTGATTCTGTTGTTTAAGGTCTATGGTTTTATTCGCTGGATAAAACAGGATTATGCTCATGTTCCAGCCCACCTTATTGATACTTCCAATCAGCAGGAAAATATTGTTATTCCGGTGCCTATAAAAGCAGAAAACACTCACACTACCTTCATCCACGACAGCAATAATTAACAACACAGTATATAAACGTCATAAAAAGATTAAGGAATTGATATGAGTATCCAACATCCTGATTTCACATTGCCAAGAGACTTTTGTGCAAATCCGCTAGAAGCCTATACCATGCCAGCCCGTTTCTATACTTCTCAGAATGTATTTGATTATGAGAAAGAAACGATTTTCGCTAAGAGCTGGATTTGTGTTGCACACATCAGCGAGTTGGCTAATCCGAATGATTATGTCACGCGTGAAATTATTGGTGAGAATATTGTTATTGTTCGTGGGCGTGACAAAGTATTACGTGCATTTTTCAATGTTTGTCCTCACCGTGGGCACCAGTTATTAAAAGGGGAAGGTAAAGCAAAAAATGTGATTACCTGCCCTTATCATGCGTGGGCCTTTAAACTTGATGGCACCTTAGCGCATGCGCGTAATTGTGAAAATGTCGCTAATTTTGATAAAAGTTTAGCGACTCTGACACCGGTTAAGCTGGAAGAATATGCCGGATTTATCTTTATTAATATGGACATGAATGCCGGTACTGTTGAGCAACAGCTACCGGGGTTAGGTGAGAAAGTGCTGGAAGCCTGCCCTGACGTGTACGATTTAAAACTGGCGGCTCGTTTTACGACAGTAACTCCGGCTAACTGGAAAAGTATTGTTGATAACTATCTGGAATGTTATCACTGTGCTCCCGCACATCCGGGTTTTTCTACGTCTGTTCAGGTTGATCGCTACTGGCATACGATGCATGATAATTGGTCACTGCAATTTGGCTATGCAATTCCTTCTGAGCAATCTTTCCGATTTGAAGGCGAATCCTCATTCCACGGTTTTTGGTTATGGCCTTGTACCATGTATAACGTCACGCCCATTAAAGGCATGATGACGGTGATTTATGAATTCCCGGTTGATGCGGAAACAACACTACAACATTACGATATTTACTTTACTAATGAGGATCTGACTCAGGAGCAAAAAGAGTTGATCGAATGGTATCGCGATGTTTTTCGCCCGGAAGATCTGCGTTTGGTTGAAAGCGTACAAAAAGGGCTGAAATCCCGTGGTTATCGTGGTCAGGGGAGAATCATGGCTGATAGCACAGGAAGTGGTATGAGTGAGCATGGCATAGCTTATTTTCATAATCTTATCGCTCAAATCTACCATGAATTATGAGGCGTAATTTATGGCTACTTATCAAATGCTTGGCGTTATTGTCAGTGATATTGAAATTATAACGCCAACAATTAAACGATTTACGTTAATACCTGATCAAAATACGTATTTGCCTTCTTTTACTGCTGGCAGTCATATTTTTGTGCAAATGCAGGATGGTAGCAGCCATTACAGTAATGCCTATTCGTTGCTTAACTCTCCTTTTGATGAACAACGTTATCAAATTGCGATTAAGCGGGAGGCGAATTCACGCGGTGGCTCGGCATTTATGCATGAAAAAGTCACTATTGGCGATAAACTGCTTATTTCTCAACCCAATAACTTATTCTCAATAGTACCTGACGCGAAAAAACATATATTAATTGCGGGTGGTATCGGGATCACACCATTTATGTCCCATTTACATCAGCTGGAACAGCAGAGTGCCGATTATGAACTTCATTATTGCTACCGGAATGCTGGTGAAAATGCATTCAGGCAGGAATTAATGGCATCCCCCTTTAAAGACAAAGTCGTTTGCCATGTTTCATCCGAAGGCTCCCGTATTGATCTGGATACTTTCATTGCTCAATTGCCTGAAGGAAGTCACATTTATACATGTGGCTCAACTTCATTAAGTGAAGGAGTAAAACAAGCAGCACAAAAAACCGGGGTTCCTCAACATCAGTTACACTTTGAGCAGTTTGCTGTTGAAGATAAAACCGGCGATGCGTTTACTCTTGTGCTTGCCAGATCGGGTATTGAACTGGAGGTCGATAGCGAATCAACAATTCTGCAAGTTATTGAAAGAAATAATGCAGCATGTGTTGAAAGTTTATGTCGTGAAGGTATCTGCGGAACTTGCGAAACTGTGATTTTAGAAGGTGAAGCAGATCATCGTGACCAATATTTTAGTGATGAAGAAAGGGAAAGCCAGGCATCCCTGCTGCTTTGTTGTTCCAGAGCGAAAGGTAAACGGCTGGTGATTGATTTATAGTGAAAAAATTTTGGAGCTACGTGAAGTATTCAGTAGCTCTGTACTCTTCGCCTTTCAGGTTATTTCTGCTGGCTGTACTCGCTTACCTTTGTTGCTATCCAAATAATATCCATTCCTCTGTCTCGATTAATGATAGTCCCCCCTCATAAATACAAATGGTTGTTTTATTGAATAAAAAATAACATGTTGTGATGGTGGAAAATTGTTCGTGTCAAAAAGAGTGTTTTATCGGAGGTAATAATGGATAACCATTGCGATGTTTTGATTATGGGGGCAGGCGTTTCTGGTATTGGTATGGCATGCCATTTAACAAGAGAATGCCCGGCTAAAAAAGTGATTATTTTAGAACGTCGCCAGTCTATTGGCGGTACTTGGGATTTATATCGTTATCCGGGTATTCGTTCTGATTCAGATATGATGACTTTTGGATACAAATTCAGGCCCTGGACTGAAACCAGCATTTTTGCTGATGGGCCTTCAATTAAAAATTATGTTAATGAAACAGCAAAGGAATATGGCGTTGATAAAAAAATCCGGTTTGGGTTAAAAATTATGAATGCAAACTGGTCTAGTGCGGCCAGCCAATGGGTTATCACTGTTGTTGAGGAAACGAGTGGGGAAACTCAAACCTTCACTTGCAATTATCTGATCGCTGCAACGGGATATTTTAATTACGATGAAGCATATTTACCTGATTTTAAAGGGGTAAATGATTTCAAAGGCCCAGTTATTCACCCTCAGTATTGGCCTGAAGAATTGGATTATAAAGGGAAAAAAGTTGTCGTTATTGGCAGTGGGGCTACAGCAGCGACTATCGTTCCGGCAATGGCAAATGATGTTGAACATATTACTATGCTACAACGCTCTCCCAGTTATTACCTTTCAGTTCCAGAGATAGATAAAATATCAATATATCTGAGTAAATTCATGCCAAAGCGATGGGTATATAATATCAGCAGAAATCGTAATATTTTTGTCCACCGCCTGCTTTATAAAACCAGTCGTCATTTACCGACTGTATTAAAATCATTTTTGCTGTCATCCGCTCGTAAAAGAGTCGGAGTGAATTTTAATATGGATCATCTGATGCCCAGATACATGCCTTGGGACGAACGGTTATGTGTAATCCCGAGAGGCAATTTTTTACGGGCACTGGAACAAGGTAAAGCATCTATTGTGACTAATCAGATCGAGCGTTTTACTGAGAAAGGTATTTTGCTGGAATCTGGTGAGGAATTACCTGCGGATATTATCGTTTCAGCGACCGGATTGAAATTATTGGCTCTGGGAGGAATAACTCTGTCGATTGATGAGAAAAAAATAGAAGGTAATGAGCGTATGCTCTATAAAGGCACACTGATGCAGGATATTCCTAATTTTGCCTATTTGTTTGGGTATAACAACAGTTCTTGGACATTGAAAGTTGATCTGTCTGCGGATTATATTTGCCGCTTATTGAAAGAGATGGATCGTCGCGGCGCTAAATCTGTATTTCCACAGGCTCAGTCAAATGAAATGTTAAAACACAGCAATGTGTTTGGCGAGTTGAATTCAGGCTATTTAAAACGTGGAGATCATGCTCTTCTTCGTCAGGGACGTAGCCAGAACTGGCATGTGCCCCATGATTATAAAGTTGATAAACAGGTATTAAGCCAGCCAGTGGACGATTCAGCACTAAAATGGACATAACCATGCGTATCCTGTTATGAAAATGGACTTTAATCTGCTCGACACTGATTCAGTGAGTTAGTCAATCAAGAGAAGGTCAACCCAGAAATGGCTCCCCAAATATGACCTTCTGTTGAAATATAGACATGCCAGGGAAATAGATTACTTGCGATATCACCATGATAGATAAGTACAATAATGGTGAAGAATAAGTCTTTGTCCCGTTTTAGGAAGGATTATGCTATTTTTTTCGCCGTTTCTTTCTGGGGTTTCTATCTGTTATTTTTGGATTATCGGCAGGAGAAAGTCTATTTATATAATCTGCCAACTTTTGATAATTGAAAACAATGAATAAAAAACAGCTCAGAAAGATAATTGTGCTGACGAAAAATAAATGTACTCCACTGATATTAAGGAAGAAAAGGATAATCAATATAGTAAAGTTTGGAAAAAATGCCAATCCGATTGTACCCGCAGTAATATTGGATAAAACGCTTAAGAAAGGAATTCTTTTCAGGATACCTAATATAATTAAAGGAACAATCATACCAAAAGTAGAAAGGAAAATGACATATCCCGGTTCTTTAACAATACTATCGGCAAATCCAAACAGATTGAAGGGTATAGTTAGCATAATATTTCCTTATTCACTGATTATACCGGAACCCAGCATTATGCGTGGTTTGTAGCCCAGGATTTTAGCAAAAATCAGATTGGGAAATGTCTGTATTCCCGTATTGTACAAGGCTACACTTTCATTGAAAAACTCACGGCGATCAGCGATTTTTTCTTCCAGTAAAGTAATACGTTTTTGCAGTTTACTCAGGCTATTTAATGCCTGTAACTCAGGATAATTTTCTATCACTGACATAGTTTGTTGTAAGTAATCAGTAATCTGATTATTAGCCTCAACTTTCTGATTGGTTTGGTGATAGTTGAAGTAGAGTTCACGAGATTGAACGAGTTTCAGCAGTAGTGAATTCTGATGTAACATGGCTTTTTCGGCAATATTCACTAACTCCGGAATTTCGTCTGCCCGTTGTTTTAATAGTACATCAATATTGGCAAATGCTTTTTCAGTATAGTTTTTTAATGTGACAACTTTATTGTAAATATCCATGAGACAGTAAAATAGAATAACTGTCAGAATAATAATGATAAAAGCGAAAATTAAATAATTCATTTTAAAATAACCAACTGAATAAAGGTGATTTATTAAACATAATAGTCAGAGTTCTATCGTGGTATTCATAAGGGATTGTTAAAATAATTGCTATTAAAAATACAGCCGAAAAAGCGAACGTCAGAGCAGATTTAACCAGTGGGTGCCGTTTATTCCAGTCTGCAACAGACTCTACTGGTGAGGCGGCCAGAATGTTATTCTCGATATCTTTTTGAATAACTATCTGGTTACCTTTTCCGGAAATATTTTTCTCTGCGGCAGCACCAATCAGCATGATAGTATCATGGTTGAATATCGCCCGTTCTTCATAGCGAATATTATTTTTTTCATACTTGTGAGTTGGGGGTAGGGAAACTAATGATAAATCCTTAGTCATTACAGCTACTGAACCTGTTTCATCCTGAATTTTAAACGGTGCACAGTAAGTTTTATCAGCAATTATTTTATAATACGTTTTCCCTTCTCTATCTTTAGTTTTTTTATGTTCTGTATAGAGATAAGCAATACATTTCTTTTTACTGAGTGGTGCAGTTCCTAATCGCTGTTTTTCTGCAATTGCTTTCCCTTGTACTTCAACTAATCCCATTGCCATTGAGCCTATCTTGGAAGTAGGGAGTATTTTTTGGAGCTTGAAAAAATTTTTTTTAGGTGTTTTTTCTCGCCATAGCAAAATTAAGGCAGTAGCAAAAAATACGGCAAAGAACCCGAAAGAGACGATAGAATCTAATGAGTTTAAAAAATACCCAATAATAGAAATTAAAATAGTTAATATTAACTGAATAATGACTGTTAAGACCGTTTTCTTACCTAGCTTTATATCATTCCTCAAGCTAACAATAATACAGAGAAATTCCCATATTTTGGCAAAAAATATGGTAAAAATAGGTAAGGTGAAGAAAAAAACAAGTATATATGTGAAGTCATCCTGATTAAAATACGTAAAAATACCTGCTAATAAGCTGCTGATTGCTATTGTTATAGTCATCCATTTTAGCTTAATCTGAAAGTTAAAAATCAGTGATAATATGAATACGGTAATGCCAATAAATACAGCACTAAAAATTAACATTATTATTATAGAAGACATTTATTACCTGCTTTTTAGTCTATTTATTCGAATTTAATACCGTTGTACTTTATTTCTCCTGCTGAAATTTCCAGCAAAGGGAGATGTTGGTATTTCAGAATATTTGCCAGAATAACAGCAGGAAAAACTTGAATACCAATATTGTATGTTGTTACAGCATCATTGAAGGATTCACGGCGACGGGCAATTTTGTCTTCAATATTGCTGACCTCTTTTTGGAGTTCTAGAAAGTTGTTACCTGAAATCAACGTAGGATAATTTTCCGAAAGAGCGAATACGGTTTTTAACGCTTGGGACATTTGATTGGAGGAAGCGATTTTTTCTGGCAATGAACCCGCAGTTATATAATTTTGGCGGGCATTACTTAGAGCGGTGAAAACTTCGGTTTCATGCGCCATTACTTTGTTAACGATAGAAACTAACGCAGGGATCTGATCAGCCCGTTGTTTCAGAATCACGTCTATATTGGCAAAAGCATTGTCTACATTGTTACGCAGTAAAATCAGTCGGTTATATAGTGAGGTCCCTAAGCCTGTAATCCCAATAATCAGGAAGAAAATCACCATAACAACAATCACTATTTCCATTTTATTTCCTTTATAACTTCTTTGTAATTAGTCTAGTGTTTTAACACTCTCAACCAAAGCAGGCGCAAATCCAATAAAACAAAACAGCGCACAATAGCCCGCTGAATATGACAACAGGAAAAGCTCCATCAGCGTGTTGTCTCAGGATGAGAATAATTTTTAATAATACTTAATTAAAACAGTTTTAAAAATAACTGAATAGAGGAGGAAATGTTTTTTTCAAATCTTAATCCAACTATTAAAAATAGTTGTTCCTTTATTTCTTGCTGGTGAAATAAAATGATTTATTTTCTTGATTGGTTGTTATTATATATTGAAATATATGTGTATATAAGAGTATTTAAGATATAAATTCATTGATAAAAATTAAATGATATAATTTATGGATGGTATAATAAATTAATTAACTATTACCTATGATTGATTCTCTTTGCTAAGAGAAGACCATAATTCAGGGTAAAATGGCATGTGAGAGCCACAAAGCCGTTAACTCTGTAGAGTATAAATTTACTTGCACCTTTTCACATATTTTGTCAGCTTTAGGAGTGTCAGGGGTGCTGACACGACTTTTTTTAAGGCAGGGTAAACATGATGAAAAGTGTAGGTTTTATCGGCTGGCGTGGTATGGTCGGCTCAGTATTGATGCAGCGGATGGTGGAAGAGCAGGATTTTAGTGAGATCAATCCCGTTTTCTTTACGACTTCCCAACACGGGCAATCAGCTCCGGAATTTACAGGTAAATCAGGCGTATTGCAGGATGCTTTTGATATTGAAGCACTCAGCGCACTGGATATTATTATAAGCTGTCAGGGAGGGGATTATACCAACGAAATTTACCCCAAACTGAAAGCCGCGGGCTGGCAGGGCTATTGGATTGATGCGGCTTCTTCACTGCGTATGAATGATGATGCTGTCATTATTCTCGATCCTGTTAATAATCAACATATTCAGAACAGCCTGAATAACGGTATTAAGACGTTTGTTGGCGGTAACTGTACCGTCAGTCTGATGCTGATGTCGCTGGGAGGATTGTTTGCCAATGATTTGATCGAGTGGGCATCAGTCTCAACCTATCAGGCCGCTTCTGGTGGTGGTGCTCGCCATATGCGTGAATTGTTGGTGCAGATGGGGATGTTACATAATCAAGTTGCAGGCGAACTACAAAATCCGGCGTCTGCTATTTTAGATATCGAAAAGCGTGTAACCGATTTTACCCGCAGCGGTACTTTGCCGACTGACCAATTCGGTGTTCCTCTGGCGGGCAGTCTGATCCCGTGGATTGATAAGCAGTTGGAAAATGGTCAGAGCCGTGAAGAGTGGAAAGGTCAGGCCGAAACCAACAAAATTCTGAATACTGGCAATAATATTATTCCTATTGATGGTCTGTGTGTTCGTGTTGGGGCATTGCGCTGCCACAGTCAGGCATTTACCCTGAAATTGAAAAAAAATATCCCGATTCATGAAATTGAAACTCTGCTGGCATCCCACAATGAGTGGGTTCGCGTTATTCCGAATGACCGCGAACTGACGATGCGTGAATTAACTCCGGCTGCGGTGACTGGAACGTTGAATACACCTGTTGGACGCCTGCGTAAGCTGAATATGGGGCCGGAATATCTGTCTGCCTTTACGGTGGGTGATCAGTTGCTGTGGGGGGCGGCAGAGCCATTGCGCAGGATGTTGCGTATATTATTATAGAAAACATTCAGCTATAGAAATAATGAGATAGTTCGAGAAAACCGCCAGTAGAATCGATAAGTAATAATATTGGCGGTAATTAATGAATAAATATATTAAAAATAAGGGGCTGGAAATATATTAGTGCTTTAAGAAACCGTTGTTCCTAATGTTAATGTAACACAACGAATAAATGCGGTACTGACCCCTTTGCGATTTTCAAGATCGACTACCGATGTCGTTTGATATTTTGGACAAATTTTATAAAGTAGTTCAGGGGATATATCTGCTCCCAAAGATTTAAGTATGGCAGAAGCTGTTTCAGGTCTGAAATTCATCAGCGCCTTATAATCAGGAAGCGCATGGCGGATTTTCTGAAATATATCTTGGTTTTCATCCAGAATTTTTTCCACATTAGCGTCATTAACGTGGGATAGTGCATGATCAAAATCTGTTACACCCCGAAGCGCGAGAAAACTGGCATCCATATTATGTTCGGTAGCCAGTGACTCTGAACCTGCTTGGGATTGGATGGTCGCATAGTTAAGCGATTTAATTTCATGGTGAATCTGACTTGCGACTTCCGGAATGAAACCAAGAGTCAGGGCAATCTTTTCAATATATTCGGGAGGTAAAGCGAACATGACACCTTCCCATGAATCAGTCAGTTCCATCGCTTTAGCCCGAAGCGCATCGGCATTGTCTGAGATGCGTCGGAGATCACTTTGTTTCACCATAGCGGCAGTCATGATATGAGGTAAAGTAGATGTTTGGTCAGTAAATTTCTGCATGATATTTTCCTAAGTGGTATTGTTATATATGTAGATGTCTTTCACTGAGCATAATTACTATTTTTACAGAATGTATTATCCTAAAATATTATTTTAAATTTTATATCACACCATGTTTTATCTGAGTGATATTACTAATGTATGATGGTATAAAATTATTTTCAATTAATTTATATGTATTTTTTTCTTTTGTTTTTTATTTTATGCGATTTTTAGCGATTTATATATATCTTTTTATCAATAACTTATTGGGTTTTTTTGATATTTTATTTATTGTTTTTTGGTTGGGTTTTAATATATTTTAGCGGGATCATTTCTGAATTTTTTTTATAAAAATCGGGTTAATTTAATGAAATTTCTCATGTAAGTTTTAGTAAGTATTTATCCGCATATTTATGATTAATATTTTTTGTTGGATATAAAATGGTGTTTTCAAGTTGCAGATTAATTATCTGCAACTTGAAATAAGATATAGAATACCTGAATAAAGTCAATAATATCAGATATCAATATTCGCCGCTTTCAGGGCATTCTCTTCGATAAATGCGCGACGAGGTTCAACAGCATCGCCCATCAGGGTGGTGAACAGTTGATCTGTTGCAATGGCATCTTTCACTGTCACGCGCATCATACGGCGGGTTTCCGGATTCATGGTGGTTTCCCACAATTGTTCCGGATTCATTTCTCCCAGCCCTTTATAACGCTGGATGGAAAGACCACGGCGGGACTCTTTAGCCAACCATTCCAGTGCCTGCTCAAAGTTACTCACTGGCTGACGGCGTTCACCACGTTCAATATAGGCTCCTTCTTCAATCAGATTGCCGATCAGTTCACCCAGTTTGCTGATACGACGGTATTCGCCACCGTGGATGAAGTCGAAATCCAGATTGTAGTTGGTATCAACACCGTGTGTGCGGATACACAGAATCGGCTCATAAACCTGACGTTCGCGGTTTTCATGGATTTGGTAGCTGTAAGTGCTGCCATGCTGCTCTTTGTCATTCAGACGGATAGTCAGGGCACTGACCCACTCTTCCACTTTGATCTGATCGGTTAAGGTATCTTCTGTCAGTTTCGGATGATAGATCAGGTTGTTCAGTAACGCCTGAGGATACAAACGTTCCATACGTTTGATTGTTTTTTGCGCCGCATTGAATTCAGTTACCAGTTGTTCCAGTGCTTCACCTTTGAGCGCAGGCGCATGTGGATTGGTGTACAGGGATGCCCCATCCAGTGCGATAGACATCTGATACGCTTCCATTGCATCATCATCTTTGATGTATTGTTCTTGTTTGCCTTTCTTCACTTTGTACAGTGGTGGCTGGGCAATATAGACATAACCACGTTCGATGATTTCAGGCATCTGGCGGTAGAAGAATGTCAGCAGCAGAGTACGGATGTGGGAACCATCAACGTCGGCATCGGTCATGATGATAATGCTGTGGTAACGCAGTTTATCCGGGTTGTACTCATCGCGGCCGATACCACAACCCAGTGCGGTAATCAGTGTCGCAACTTCCTGTGAAGAGAGCATTTTATCAAAACGCGCTTTTTCAACGTTCAGGATCTTACCTTTCAGTGGCAGAATGGCCTGATTCTTACGGTTACGCCCCTGTTTTGCAGAACCACCCGCAGAATCACCCTCCACTAAGTAGAGTTCAGACTGGGCAGGATCACGCTCCTGACAGTCAGCCAGCTTGCCCGGCAGACCGGCCAGATCCAATGCACCTTTACGACGGGTCATTTCACGCGCTTTACGTGCTGCTTCACGGGCACGGGCTGCATCGATGATTTTGCCGACAACTGTTTTGGCATCGTTCGGGTTTTCCAGCAGGTATTCTACCAGCTTCTCATTCATCAGCGTTTCGACGGCGGTTTTCACCTCTGAAGAAACCAGTTTGTCTTTCGTCTGAGAAGAGAACTTAGGATCAGGAACTTTAACGGAGATAACCGCAATCAGACCTTCACGGGCATCGTCACCGGTCGCGCTGACTTTGGATTTTTTGTTGTAACCCTCTTTATCCATGTAACTGTTGAGGGTACGGGTCATCGCGGTACGAAAGCCCACTAAGTGAGTTCCTCCATCGCGCTGAGGAATGTTGTTGGTAAAGCAGTAAATATTTTCCTGAAAACCGTCATTCCATTGCATGGAAATTTCAACACCGATGCCGTCTTTCTCCGTGGAGAAATAGAAGACATTCTGGTGAATCGGGTTTTTATTGCGGCTCAGGTATTCAACAAATGCTTTGATCCCACCTTCGTAATGGAAGAGGTCTTCGGCACTGGTGCGTTTGTCGACTAATCGGATGGAAACACCGGAATTCAGGAATGACAATTCGCGCAGACGTTTTGCCAGAATGTCATATTCGAATTCGGTAGTAATTTTGAACGTATCCATACTTGGCCAGAAACGCACGGTTGTTCCCGTTTGCTCTGTATCACCAACTATTTTCAGTGGTGACTGGGGAACCCCATGCTGGTAAGTCTGTTCATGCACTTTACCGTCACGACGGATAGTCAGTTCCAGTTTTTCAGATAAGGCGTTAACAACAGAAACCCCTACGCCATGCAGGCCGCCGGAGACTTTATAGGAGTTATCATCGAATTTTCCCCCCGCATGCAGCACGGTCATAATGACTTCCGCTGCTGAAACACCTTCTTCTTCGTGTATACCGGTAGGAATACCGCGGCCATCGTCCTGTACAGAAACTGAGTTATCTGCATGGATAGTAACAACTATTTTGTCACAATGACCTGCGAGGGCTTCGTCGATAGCGTTGTCAACAACCTCGAAGACCATGTGGTGCAGGCCAGTACCATCATCGGTATCGCCGATATACATGCCCGGACGTTTACGAACAGCATCCAGCCCTTTTAATACCTTGATACTTGAGGAATCATATGTATTCGACATCAACGTTTCTCGCTTATCTTAATCCTGTGGTTGAACCTCTTACCCTTCGTCTTTCAAGTTGCTGTACTCGAAATCCATTGGGCATATTTTGCCATGTTCTACGCTAAACATCCTGCTATTTACGTCAATCATGTCTGCAACCTGCTCTGGTGTAATAGCACTGACAAACACCTGAGCCTGCGTAGATTTCAGACGCTCGGCTAACAATTTACGACGGCCGGCATCTAATTCAGAGGCAAAATCATCAAGCAGATACAGGCATTTTTGCCCGCTCTGTCGGGTGAAATATTCACCCTGCGCTAACCTCAGAGCACACATCAGCAATTTCAGCTGACCACGTGAGAGCATATCTTCTACAGATGTGCCGTCTGCCCTGATCCGCAGATCGGCTTTGTGGGGGCCGGATGCGGTATAGGTTAATGCTTTATCGCGCTCAAACTGCCGCGCAAGTAGTTCTGCATATTCACTCTCTTTGTCCCAGCCCTGCTGAAAAGAGATATTAAGAGTGAATTCAGGTAAAAACTGTTTGCAGGTTTTCTCAATATCTTCTGCAATACCTGCAATATATTCAGCCCGCCACTGGCTTATCTGCGTTGCAAGTGGTGCCAGCTCATGATCCCAGTGTTGGATCTGGCTATAGCGGGTGACTTGCCGTAAGGCCGCATTTCGTTGTTTGAGCAGCCTTTTCAGGTTGGCCCAGCCGGCAAAAAAACGCGGTTCATTATGAAAACAGCCCCAGTCGATAAACGCACGGCGGTATTTGGGGCCACCATTCAACAGCGTAAAACCTTCTGGCGTGATAAGCTGCATCGGCAGCATTTTTGCCAGCTCTGCAATCTTATGCCCATCGCTGCCATCTATTCTGACTTTGCTGTCACCCTGACGATTTTTGCTCAGCCCGACTGACAACGTTCGCTCGTGGGATTGTGGCTCCAGCCTGCCATGAAGGATGAATTCCTCACTCTCATGGCGGATGACCCTTCCCGCCTGAATACTGCGAAAAGCGCGCCCGTGTCCCAATGTGTAAATAGACTCCAGTACACTGGTTTTGCCGCTGCCATTCGGGCCGACCAGAAAATTAAAACCCGTCGCCAATGGCAGGTCGGCATTGGCGATATTACGAAAATCGCGGATCAATAAACGCGAGAGAATCATATTCAATGAATTAATAACAGGCGTATTATTTACAGGCGCATCGGCATCACGACGTACGTCGCTGCCTGACTGGCTGAATTCTCTATTTTGACACTGGATGTGGCATCCGTCAGCAGTAAACTCACCTGCTCGCATTTCAATGCGTTGAGAACATCCAGTACGTAACTCACATTAAAGCCGATTTCCATTTCCGTACCCTGATAGCTGACATCGACAATTTCTTCAGCTTCTTCCTGTTCTGGATTATTGGCAGTAATTCTGAGCTGATTTTCGCTCAGGTAGATGCGGACACCACGAAATTTTTCGTTGGATAAAATCGCTGCCCGTGAAAATGCCTGCTTAAGCGTGTCACAATTTGCTTCCAGTATTTTATCCGGATTTTTAGGCAGGACACGGCGGTAGTCAGGAAAACGTCCATCAACTAATTTTGATGTAAATATGAAGTCACCGACGTGGGCGCGGATATTGTTGCTGCCTATCTGCAATTGAAGTGGGTTATCTCCGCCATCCAGTAATCGCATCAATTCAATAACGCCTTTGCGTGGAACAATCACTGAGTGTGAAGGCAGACTCTGGCCGATATTCATGGAACAGACCGCCAGACGGTGACCATCGGTGGAAACAGTACGCAGTTCTTCCCCTTCGGTTTCGAACAACATCCCGTTCAGATAATAGCGGACATCCTGATGAGCCATTGAAAACTGAGTAGACTCAATCAGACGTTTCAGTGTTGCCTGTGGCAGTGAGAATTCAACTTCACTTTGCCAGTCATCCAGATTAGGAAAATCAGAAGCTGGCAGGGTGGAGAGTGAAAAGCGGCTGCGGCCGGAACGAACCAGAATGCGGTCACCATCCAGCTCAACACTGATTTCTGCTCCGTCAGGCAACCCGCGCCAGATATCAAAGAATTTACGCGCGGGAATGGTCGTTGCACCCTGCTCATGTGGCTGAGTGAGTGTCACTCTAGCCTTCATTTCCATCTCTAAATCTGTGCCTGTCAGTAGCAGGGCGCCTTCTGTCACCTGCAACAATAAATTACCTAAAATAGGCAGAGTAGGGCGACCACCTAAGGGGCTGCTGACCTGTTGCAGAGGTTTTAATAATTGCTCACGTTCAATGATAAATTTCATAGCGCTAGGACGACAATGTTCTGATTAAGTTAGAAAAATCTTCTTTGATATCATGACTCTCCTCACGCAGTTGTTCGATTTTACGACATGCGTGAAGTACTGTGGTATGGTCACGACCACCAAAGGCATCCCCGATTTCAGGCAGGCTGTGGTTTGTCAGCTCTTTTGCCAGCGCCATTGCCATCTGTCTTGGACGGGCAACGGAGCGTGAACGGCGCTTGGAAAGCAGATCGGCAACCTTGATTTTGTAATATTCAGCAACAGTTTTCTGAATGTTATCAATCGTTACCAGTTTTTCCTGTAGAGCCAATAAGTCACGTAATGCTTCGCGTACAAAATCAATAGTAATCGCCCGTCCGGTAAAATTAGCATTGGCGATAACCCGATTCAAAGCGCCTTCGAGTTCACGAACGTTAGATCGCAGGCGTTTAGCGATAAAGAAAGCGACTTCTCCCGGCAACTGAATCTGATTTTCGTCTGCTTTCTTCATCAGAATGGCAACACGGGTTTCCAGCTCCGGTGGTTCTATGGCAACGGTTAAGCCCCAGCCAAAACGGGATTTTAACCGATCTTCAACGCCATTTATCTCTTTGGGATAGCGGTCTGATGTCAGAATAATCTGTTGATTACCTTCCAGCAGGGCATTGAACGTATGAAAGAACTCTTCCTGAGATCGCTCTTTATTGGCGAAAAATTGAATATCATCGATAAGCAGGGCATCTACTGAACGATAATAGCGTTTAAATTCTTCTATCGCATTGTTTTGTAATGCTTTAACCATATCCTGAACAAAACGTTCAGAATGCATGTATACCACTTTTGCATTGGCTTTGCGTGCCATAATGCTGTTGCCGACAGCATGTAAAAGGTGGGTTTTACCTAAACCGGTGCCGCCATACAGGAACAGCGGGTTATAAGCCCCTCCCGGATTATCGGCAACTTGTCTGGCTGCTGCTCTGGCGAGTTGGTTGGATTTACCTTCGACAAAGTTATCAAATGTATGTTTTGGATTAACATTCGAACGATAAGACAGCTCTGGCTGCGCTTTTGCATTATCCCAGCTAGGGCGTACAGATAAACTGGATGGAGCAGCAGCCACCGGCATATCAGCAATGATTTTCTGAGATGTAGACTGGCTCGGTGAAACAGGCTTATTACCTACTTCAAAACGCAGTAACGGTACTTCAGGACCACAGAAATCATTTAATAACAAATTGATATTATTTATATATTTCTCTCTGACCCAATCCAGCACAAAGCGGTTGGGTGCATAAAGAGCCAAAGTGTTATCACTTAGTTCTGCCTGAAGGGGTCGTATCCACATACTGAATTCTGTGGCAGGTAACTCATCCTGCAATCGGGCAAGACATTGCTGCCAAAGCGAAAGTGACACGGCGAACTCCCCTAAAACAAGACCAATAAAAGAAACTGGAATAATAGATACGTTATTCTGGGCACAAGGCGTTACTCTTTATCGATAAAAGTATTATCGATAAGAACATTTCTCGATGAGAAGGCTCGCAGTACCTTGTGGCGATTTTTAGTTTCATCGCTCTCCCAACGATCCGTACAGCGAGATCGGAATCGTGACCGGTGATCATAACGCAAAAGACGACATAAATCCTCATTCTTTTACACAGCTTTGATGCTTTTTATCCACAGGGAGATCACCACGCTTTGGTACGCGGAGATAGAGAAAGCCCATAGAAGATACTGTAGTGTAATCATGGTATATAGCAAATTCTGTTTAGCTATCGTTTAAAATTCAAAGGGAAAGCAAGAGTATAATTACTGCCCAAATAGCAGGATACGTGTAGTATCCTTGCGCTTTATTGCACAGTCCGTATAATCTTGCACCCTGTGTGTGTTACCAAACGATTTTTTCCGGCTGTGGCTGGTGGAAGTCAGGGTTAACACCTTAGATAGCAAAAACTTTGGGTAGCAACAAGTCTGACACCGACTGAAACGCGGTCAGACTCGCGTCATCTTGGAATTGACTAAGGGTAGTACATTTTATTACAATCCTGCCTCTTTCTATATATTGATGTTGCGATTGAGGCATCGGTGTCTACTTATTTCCACTGGTCGCCAACGCATTTGCTGAATCAGTTACAAATTTTAAGTTAGGTAGAAATCGCTATGAAACGCACTTTTCAACCATCCGTACTGAAGCGTAACCGTACACACGGCTTCCGCGCACGTATGGCCACTAAAAATGGTCGTCAGGTTCTGGCTCGCCGTCGTGCGAAAGGCCGTGCTCGTCTGACTGTTTCTAAGTAATAAAGCTAACCATTCCAAGTGGTTAAGCTCGCTTTTCCGAGGGAGTTACGTTTGTTAACTCCCGAGCATTTCACTTATGTTTTCCAGCAGCCACAACGGGCAAGTTCCGCAGAGATAACCATTCTTGGACGCCTTAATCAGCTGGGGCATCCCCGCATCGGTCTGACCGTCGCCAAAAAAAATGTTAAACGCGCTCATGAGCGAAATCGCATTAAGCGGTTAGCCCGTGAAAGTTTTCGTTTAAACCAGCATAAATTACCGTCAATGGATTTTGTGATTTTGGTGAGGAAAGGGGTCGCTGAGCTTGATAACCGTGAGCTAACGGAAATGTTGGGCAAATTATGGCGTCGTCACTGTCGCTTGGCTCGCGCCTCTTGATTGCTTTGATCAGAGGCTACCAGTTAGTGATTAGTCCACTTCTGGGGCCTCGTTGTCGTTTCAATCCCACCTGTTCTCAATATGGCATTGAGGCACTGCGTAGGTTTGGCATGATGAAAGGCAGTTGGTTAACGGTGAAACGCATATTAAAATGCCACCCTTTACACGAAGGTGGTGATGATCCTGTCCCACCTAAAAAAAACGAAGATAACAGAGAACATTAACGATGGATTCGCAACGCAATCTTCTTCTCATCGCTCTGCTGTTTGTTTCGTTCCTGATCTGGCAGGAGTGGGAGAAAGATCAGAACCCACAACCAACAGTACAGGTCTCGCAGCAAACCAATACGCTGAGTAATGAAGTAGTCAGTGGGCAAGGTAAACTGATCACCGTGAAAACGGATGTGCTTTCGTTGCACATTAATACCCGTGGTGGTGATATCGAAGAGGCTGACCTGTTGGCCTATCCTGATACCCTCGGTTCCAAGCAGCCGTTCAAACTGCTGGAAACGACTCCAGAATTTACTTATCAGGCTCAGAGTGGCTTAACAGGCACGAATGGCCCGGATAATCAGGCTGAACGTCCTCTTTATACTGCCGATCAGAATAGTTACGTTCTGGCTGATGGTCAGGATGAGTTGCGTATTCCTATGACTTATACTGCGCCGGATGGTGTTGTGTATGTCAAAACTTTCGTATTAAAACGCGGTAACTATGCTGTTTCTGTGGATTACAGCATTGATAACGTGACTGACAAGCCATTGCAGATGGCATTTTTTGGTCAGTTGAAGCAGAGCGTTGAACTGCCGAAACATCGTGATACCGGCAGCAGCAATTTTGCCCTGCATACTTATCGTGGTGCTGCTTATTCATCTGATGAAGAAAAGTACGAAAAATACAAGTTTGATGAAATTGAAAGTAAACCTCTTTCCGTAACCACAAAAGGCGGCTGGGTAGCGATGCTTCAGCAATATTTCGCCACGGCTTGGGTTCCGGGAGAAGGAAAAACCAGCAATTTCTACACCATTGACCTGAAAGACCAGAAAATGGCAATTATCGGGTACAAAGGTGAAACGATTAATATTGCACCGAGCAGCAAACAGAATATCGCTTCTACCCTGTGGGTAGGCCCTGAAATTCAGGACAAAATGGCTGCTGTTGCACCACATCTGGATCTGACCGTTGACTACGGCTGGTTGTGGTTTATTTCCCAGCCTCTGTTCAAATTGCTGAAATTCCTGCATGAGTTCATTGGTAACTGGGGCTTCTCCATCATTGCGATTACCTTTATCGTGCGCGGTATCATGTACCCGCTGACTAAAGCGCAATACACCTCTATGGCGAAGATGCGCCTGTTGCAGCCAAAAATCACTGCAATGCGTGAGCGTTATGGCGATGATCGCCAGCGCATGAGTCAGGAAATGATGGCGTTGTATAAAACAGAGAAAGTGAACCCGCTGGGCGGTTGTTTACCTCTGGTCATTCAGATGCCGATCTTCCTTGCTCTGTATTACATGCTGATGGGCTCTGTTGAACTGCGTCATGCACCATTTATCGGCTGGATTAATGACCTGTCTGCACAGGACCCATATTATATTCTGCCATTGCTGATGGGTGTGACCATGTTTGTGATTCAGAAACTGTCACCAACGACTGTAACTGATCCGATGCAGCAGAAGATCATGACCTACATGCCGGTTGTGTTCACTGTTTTCTTCCTGTGGTTCCCGTCTGGTCTGGTGCTGTACTACATCGTCAGTAACTTGGTAACCATTATCCAGCAACAGGTTATTTTCCGTAGTCTGGAAAAACGCGGTCTGCATACCCGCGAAAAGAAAGAAAAGAAAATTGATCTGACAAAGAAATAATTTTTTGAAAGAGTGATCTTTTAAAAACGGATCATAAAAAATAAGTATACCCTATGGATTTCAAGATGCGTCGCGGCGGCAAGGGAATGAATCCCCGGGAGCATAGGTAACTATGTGACTGGGGTGAATGAGCGCAGCCAACAAAGAGGCAACTTGAGAGACGACGGATATAAGGCGGTCATTGGCCGCCTTTATTATTTCCATTCATTGGCAAATTGGTAAAAGAGAGAATCCTATGAATACCACTGATACGATAGTTGCTCAGGCCACCCCTCCGGGACGAGGTGGTGTAGGTATCCTGCGTATTTCTGGTCCCAAAGCTGCGGCAGTCGCTGAGGTGGTATTAGGGAAGCTCCCGAAGCCGCGTTATGCCGACTATCTGCCATTCCGTGATGCCGATGGCTCCGTTCTGGATCAGGGCATCGCCCTTTATTTCCCCGGCCCTAACTCCTTTACGGGGGAAGACGTACTGGAACTTCAGGGGCACGGCGGCCCGGTTATTCTTGATTTACTGCTGAAGCGTATTCTGGCTATTTCCAGTGTGCGAATCGCTAATCCGGGTGAATTCTCTGAGCGGGCTTTCCTCAACGATAAACTGGATTTGGCTCAGGCAGAGGCTATTGCGGATCTGATTGATGCCAGTTCTGAACAAGCTGCGCGCTCTGCCATGAATTCCCTACAGGGAACATTCTCCAATCAGGTTCATAAAATGGTTGAAGCGCTGACGAACCTGCGTATCTACGTTGAAGCAGCGATTGATTTCCCTGACGAAGAGATTGATTTTCTTTCCGATGGCAAGATTGAAGCCAAACTGGATGAAGTGATTGCGGAACTTGAACAGGTACGTTCGCAGGCTCGTCAGGGTAGCCTTCTGCGTGAAGGCATGAAAGTCGTTATTGCCGGTCGTCCTAATGCGGGAAAATCCAGCTTACTGAATGCACTGGCTGGCCGTGAAGCCGCGATTGTGACTGATATTGCGGGTACAACGCGTGATGTTTTACGCGAGCATATTCATATTGATGGAATGCCTTTGCATGTGATTGACACTGCTGGGCTTCGTGAAGCCAGTGATGAAGTGGAACGCATTGGTATTGAACGGGCATGGCAGGAAATCGAACAGGCAGATCGTGTGTTATTCATGGTGGATAGCACGACGACCGATGCCATCGAACCTGATCAAATCTGGCCGGAATTTATGGCGAAACTGCCGGAATCCCTACCTGTAACTATTATCCGTAATAAAACAGATATGACAGGCGAAGCAAGCGGCCTGTCAGAAATCGGTGGTTATTCGTTAATCCGCCTTTCTGCTCTTGAAGGTGAAGGTATTAATTTACTGCGTGATCATCTCAAAGAAGCGATGGGGTTCAACAGTAATACTGAAGGTGGATTCCTCGCCCGCCGCCGTCATTTGCAGGCACTGAATACTGCCGCAGAACATTTGCAGGAAGGCCATCAACAGTTAGTATTTGCCCGTTCCGGGGAGTTATTAGCAGAAGAACTTCGGCTGGCGCAACAGGTATTGAGTGAAATTACGGGAGAATTCACTTCCGATGATTTGCTGGGACGGATTTTTTCGAGTTTCTGTATTGGGAAGTAAGGTTGTCAAATCAGGTGACCAATCACTCGATACAGAACAAATAAAAAACCACTGTAACGTTTAAAAAATACGATATTTTCATACTCTGGGTATGAATAAATTGATATATGTGACCCGCTGGTTTACCTCATATTGAATATTTATATCCAGATTTTTCCTGAACGTTTTGATTTAGACAAAGCAATTTAACCTTTTCTGGATCGTGATATTCGCGAAAATCCCCAGAGTGATTCCTGAGGATTTACAAGAAAATAATATATATCACCGATAAACCATCCCTCCGTCGGTAATGATTGATTGTCCGGTAATATAGTCAGCATCATCACTTGCCAGAAAAGAGACTAGATTCGCAACATCATCGGGTGTTTCTGATCTGCCTAAAGCGATACGCTCGACATATCTTTGATAAGTTGCACCTTTTGCAGCTCCCGTCAGCTCCGAGAAGCGCTCATCAATTTCGACCCACATATCAGTCCCGACAATACCCGGACAATATGAATTTACAGTAATACCAGCACTGGCATATTCCTGAGCGGCAACCTGAGTCAGAGCCCGGACGGCAAATTTAGTTGCAGAATAAAGACTGAGCATGGCAAAACCATTATGACCAGCAATAGAAGAGGCGTTGATTATCTTACCTTTTTGACCCGACTTCTGAAATTGAGCGGCTGCGGCCTGAATTCCCCAAAGAACACCACCAATATTGATATCGATAATCTTATTCAGGTCTTCTGGTTGCAGGTCAGCAATGGGTTTTACCTGCACAATACCTGCATTATTAATCATGATATCGAAACCACCCAATTCAGATGCTGCATGTTCTACAGCACTATAGATGTTTTCTCTTTTCGCAATATCTGCAACGAAAATCGTCGATTTCACGTCAAAACTTTCAATCTCACTTTTTACTAATTCCAGTTTTTCCGCTTTCAGATCGACAAGAGCAAGATTAGCCCCCGCCTGCGCTAATTTGAGGGCAATGCTTCGTCCGATCCCCTGAGCGGCTCCAGTGACTAATGCAACTTTTCCTTTTAATTCTCTGGACATGGTAAACTCCCGTGTTTTTTTGAGTAAAAGGAATTTAGCATGTTGATTTTTGCATTCAGTGATATTTGTCTGGTTATTGTGCAATCAAGGTAGGTTTTGTGGGGTCTGTTTACTCATCCTATAGTCAATCCAGTTCAAAACTAATTTGCAGTGTGGTATCTGCTGCCAGATTTTCTGGTTTTGGCCCGACAGACTTAGCAAGGCTGAGTGCTTTTAATGCTTCATTATCCATAATGCTGTAGCCCGAGGATTGAATAATTCTGGCCGCAGTAATTGAGCCATCATCCTGAAGCATAAAATTGACGGTAACAGTTCCTTCCTGCTTCATCCGTCGCGCTTTGCGGGGATAACGTTTATGACGTTCAATTTCCTGCCTGAGTCTCGCATGATAGTTATCTGATTCACTGTTCCCCTGACCAACTAAAGGCTGAGGGGTTGTCGCTTTACTCATTCCACCTTGTGAGTTGACCTGATCGATACCATTTGTATCGAATTCCTCTGGGCTGGCCTGGGAAGACTGAGATGATTCGACGAGTTTCTTTTCTGCATGTTCTTTGGGTTTTTCTTTCGGCTGCTTTTTAGTTTGTTGAGTTTTGACCGGTTCAACGGGAGTATCGCGCTTTTTTTCCGTTTGAACGGTTTTATCCAGTGCAATTGCCGGAGTTGTTGGTGATTCAGGCACAGTGATAATTGGCTGTGATAATTCAACCGGTTCTGGCTCTTCTGCCAATGATGAGGCGGCTACCATAGTGACAGAAAGCCCGGTCAGCGGAGAGTTCTGGTTAATATGATGGGCACTGTTATCATTAGGTTCTGTATGTCGGTTTAACAGCCATATCAGACTGATATGCAATAAAACAGCGATAAGAATACCAACCGGAAATCGCTTATTTAGTGTTTTCTGAGAACTGTTCACTGAACTGTCTGTTATGGCTGTGTTGATCATACTATTCTCTAAAATTGACTGGTAAGGCTGAGCTTAAAGGTTCTGCCCGGAGCAGGCATCATTGAGCGTGTCAGCGGATCAAGGTAATAGCGATCAGTTAAGTTAGTGCCGGTCAGCTCCATCGAAATGGCTGGGGTGATCTGGTAACTGATATAAGCATCAACGGTGAAAACGGAATTCCAGCGCATCGGGTTGTTGGAGATGCCTTTATAAGCATCCGGCAAAACATCCATCAGCCATTTTTCATCTTTGTTTTCTGCTCTGCTGTGGTATAGCATCCGGCTACCCAGCTCCAGTTTTTCATCAAACAGGCGTCCGCCGATCTTCAGGTTAGCTGAATATTTCGGCTGGATAGAGGTACGCAAATAACCGCCCGGAAAACCACCATCAATACATTGAGGGATATCATAACGATTTTGGGAGTCCATCCGTGCGACTGAGTTATTGTCACAGACTTTGTTCTTCAGATTGTAGACAAAACCCATATCGGTAAAGAAAGCACCGTTGTCATAACGTGCCTGTAATTCCAGACCGGACAGTTTTTGTTTATCCAGTTGGGAGAAATTATAGGTATTGTCCCGGTCGAACACATTTTCAACCACAGTGTTGTAATAGGAAAGTTTGATATCAGCATTGCGTTCCGCATTCACTAGCTGGCTGGCATCATAAACGAAACCTGTTTCTATGGTTTTGGCTCGTTCGGGTTTAAATTTTAACCCGATATAATTTTCTTTAACGCCTGAAAAACCGACAGTATTTTCAAAAATGCTCGGCATTCTTACCGCTTCGGCATAACGGGTATAGATACGGAAGTTATCAGTGATATAGGCCGTTGCAGAGAATGTTGGTGCCCATGCATGATCTTTGCGTTTGGAAGCTGGAACCCAAGGGTCTCCGTCATAAGGAGACCGAATGCTATTCGCATTAATATCCATTCCATATTCATATTTATAAGTTTCTTTACCACTGACTGGGTCGATAACCCGCTCATTCATATCCACTTGGCCATTGAAATAAGGGTTTGTGTTTTTATTGAGCTGACCATTGCTGGAATTATAATCCCAAGTGAACTTTTCCTCGATCATGTCGACTCTTTGTCCATCACGTGAAGTTCTTTTTGTTGAATTTGGTGTAGGGTAACCTCTTAGTGCCTTAATTAATTCTTTCCTCTCTGCTATGGTCATTTCTGAGCGTTTTTTTTGCTGCTTTATATAATCCTTTCTTTTCCGAATCATATCCGCCTCTGTTTCGGTCAGCGTCCGCCAGTAACTCATTTCATGCCCGGTTATATCTCCTGTTTTTTTATAACTCTCATCTTTTGCTGCACGGCGTTCATTGAGAAAATTATCTTGTGACCAATAGGAAACTCGTTTAGCACCTGCACCTAATGCCAGCCATGAAACAGGGCGCCAGTCAAAATTAAAGGCGAGGTTGACTTCTTGACGTTGTCCTTTTCTGGCTGGGGACAGAAAGAAATACAAATTATCAATATTGTTGATGTCATCATTGGAACCTAAATATTCACGTTGGAAATTTCCCATTAAGGTCAGATCCAAATTGCGGGTCAATTCAAATTTATTGGAGATATCTATGCCCCAGCGATTGTTTTGGGAATGGGTAGCGGCGGTATTGATCAAAGTGCCATCTATACTAGTGTTTCTGCTTTTACCCTCTTCCCAATAATAGTCTCTGGTAATCGGGCTGCGGGGATATCCACCTGCTGTATTGGTATTGCTGGTTGTACGGGTCGTCCATAAGTTCATATCAAAATCGATATAGCGATTTTCAGTGGGATGCCATTTATAAGTTATATTGGCAGCCTGTTGACGGGAGTTCGCCAGAGGCCATTGGGGAACCACGTTATCACCGACGGTCACCATTGCCAGTCTTGAAGGCATAATATCGCCGAACTGCATACGGGTATTGCGAAAGCCAAATTGTAGTGCCTGATCTTCACTGAAGTGCCAGGTATTTTTAATTAGTATTGATTGCATTTCACTGGAAGTATTGGGAACTTCATTACCGGGGCGGTAGATACGGGCAGCAAAAGGCAGGTAAGGATCTAAGCTCGTTTTAGGCTTAGTCATCAGGCTTACATCATTTCCTGTAATTGCTTCATCATAACGGTGTGATCCGCCTTTGCCGGCAAAATAATTACCTTTGTGGCGGTATGCATAGGCCAGCATCAGGTCAAAATATTCCTGCCGTGTACCTACAGCAATGCGGAAGGCATTATCTTTGAAACCAAACAGTTTATTATCTTTTGAAGAATGTGGGGTGATTGTTAGCGCTGGATCAGTTTCAATCCCATTATGGGTAAAGTTGGGGATATCGCGGTAATCTTTTCCCAGCTCCAGAGAAGGGGTACGTTCCTTGACTGAATTACTGCTGGTTTCCAGTTTAGTATTGATGCCAAACGTTTCACCTTCTGGCACCACATCATTAATATTTAAGGTTTTGATGGAGACGGCACCACCAACTGAGCCTTTAATCCTGCGATTCAGGGAAGGGCCTTTCTCAATTTCAATACTGCTGATTAAGTTAGGATCAAGATAGTTGCGGTTATTGGCACCATTGTAACCCCGCCCAACGGTAATGGCCTGTTCTGTACCGTCAATAGTGACGGGAACTCGTCCCTGCCCCTGAATACCACGGATATTGACATCCAGAGCACCACTATTGCGAGCATCACCACTATATACGCCAACAGCACCTTTGAGTACATCAGCAGGGGATGCACCTTTGTAGCGTTCTATCTCTTTTTTACCAATATAAATAGTGGAGATATCTTTGTCATAAACCGCATCGTAACCGGCTTCATCTTTGTCTCGGTTATCTGTCACCCGGATTTTACCTAAATCAGCCTTGCCGTCAGGTGTTGTAGCGGTAGGTTTAGGTTCAGCAAACAAAGGCGGCGCTGCCAGTGCAAATGCCAGTGACAGTGCTATTGTGATGGGAGTTAGCCCGGTCTTAATTTGAGATGCCATGGATATTCCTTGCCTCAGTTATCATCACACAAATAAAAAATCATCTGATTTTGATTAAAAAAACGTTTCTAGCCTGAGCAGCACTTCATTTTTGTTATAGCTGTACATCCAATTCACATTGCTATGATTGCGCCGATGGCGGAAAGTCATTGAAGGAGTCATGCCCAATATTTCAGCGGCAGGGATTTTGATCGTTGCTGTGTAGATTTGCTCCCGATCCTGCCGTCTGGCATTAAGCATTGGGCTGTAAGCACCAAAATGCCGATCACGCAGGGTGGCAGACAGAAAACCGTTAACACCGTGATAGATTTGTCCACCAAAACCAGCCTTGACTCCCCATTGTTGATAACGATCTACGGAGTACTGGTCGTTGCCCCGATAAGTCCAGTCACCTCCACCAAACAGAGCAAAATCTTTGTTGATAGCGTGAGATAAACTAAGGAATGCAGAGGTCAATTCACCGTCTTTTCTGCGGTCATTGTGCTGATGGCGTAGTTGCTTATGTTCAAGCTCAGTATTGAGGGAAGTTTGAGCCGTCATATCCCATCGCCATTCTGTTTTGATCCCGGTTGCATGGTACAAGCGATCACCGGCAAGCTGTTTATATTCAAACAACGGGCTGAAGGAGATATCGTGGCTCTTGCTTTTATAACGGTAACCACTGGTTAGTTGGAGAGTATTTTCATTGCCATCCTGATAATTACGGTAGTTTTCACCATAAATCAGTCCACGGACAGAAATTCCGTGATGACCGGAAAGTTGATAATGTCGGCTTAATGTAGCGTCATAAGACATGCCCCACGCTTTGGCGGCTTTTGGTATTTGGCGTTTAACTATTCTTCCGTCAGGAGTAAAGCCCAGAAGGGTAATTTCCTGATCAGAAGACATATTTACATTGTCGTTATAGGAGTAACCCGCAGAGAATGAACCACGCCAGCTATTTCTCAGCTCTACTGCTTTCAGGTAGCTGTTACTGTTCTTCAAAATTGCTTCAGGTAATTGTTTTTTTTCACTCAACTCTGAAAACAGGTGTTCGGCTTCCCGGTTTTTATGATCTTCAAAATAGACCCGGGCTAGCTCCAGCTTGATGCGGGGAAAATCCGGCTGTTGGTTCAGAACTTGTTGATAATGGTAAGCTGCGAGATCAAGCTCTCCATCTAAGCGAGCCAGCCCACCCTGTGCGAAATTGACCAGCATCCCATCATGCTCGGGCAACTTTTGATAGGCCGCCAGAAAACGTCTGACATCCGGCCATTGCTGATGATTGATTGCAAGAAAGAGCGCAAAACCGATATCGTCCAGATTATTATCCACCTGAAGTTTTTGCCCGTTAATGATAATCAGTGAAGCCTCATTGTTGGGAAAAACAGGTTCAGGCGTAATCAGGTTGTTTTCATTTTCTTGTTGGTTATGTTGTGCTTCCCGCCAGATTTTGCGTGAAGTATCTTCGTCATTTGCGTAAGTGGATAGAGAAAAGCATAAGGCTATCAATGCTGTTAATAATATGTGTGTTTTTCTATTGTCAGACATCGCAAAACCAGCCCACAAGGCCTACGTTATTAGAAATAAAAACAGAGAACAGTGCTAAAAAAGTGAGCACTGTTCTCTGAAAAATTAGCAATTACTGTTTAGAGCCACCGAAAGCGGTGTCTTTGGAGCTATCATCATCAAATCTGGCATAGCCAGCCAGACTTGATGCATTATCACCAAAGAAGTGGCCTTCTGTTGTACCGATAAGATTGCCAATACTGGCATCACCCTCAAAACTTGCATCAGCATAAATGTCGGCGTCGATATTTACTGTCATAGCAGCATTTGCCATGGAACCAATAAGCGTTTTCTCACCAAAGTCTGCGGTAAATGTACCGGATAGCGCATTACTGCCGCTGTATTGGTTAACTCCGGTCACGGTATAGGTGGCTGTGCCATCGGTTGGAATATTGGTGGTAATATCTTTACCTGCGTAATAAACCGTATGAGTTGGGTCATTTGCCTGACCAGTCTGAGACCACTCCCCAAAGTAAACTTCTTCATTAGCGACTTTACTGAAATGGAATGATCCCATGCCGCCGTGAGCTCTTACCATTGGGATATTATGAATACCATTACCATCAGCAGGAGCCATACGGGTCAGGCCAGAAAATCCGGTGATTAGTCCGTTATAAACGGAACTAACACCGATACCCGGTTCACCGCCAGCACCACCATGAGGGCCTGAACCAACTTGGGTTGGGCCAACCTGAACGTATGATGGTGAGCTTACTTGACTCTGACCAAATCCTACTTCTGCCTGAGCCTGTGCCATAAATCCTAAAGCGCCCAAAACGGCGACTAGTACATTAATTTTTTTCATTGTTATCCTCATTTGGAGTGAGTAATCCCTCATCACTCAATCATAAAAATGACCTGATTTATTGCGCGAAAGGAATGTACATTCTTCAAATGATAATGTAAATGATAATTATTTTTGTTTGTGATTTATTTTGTTGTGTTTTTAATCCGAAATTATCTCAATTAACTGTATTAAAATGATTTTAATTTTTGATGAGGAGAGGTTTAATTCTGTGTTTTTTTTGAAAATGTGATGGGATTAAACTTAATAACTTACTCTGGTTGTGTTGTTAATGGTGTCTTTTTGACTAAGAAAAAGTATTTATTTCACTTAGTCAATTCATTAGTTTTTTATATGTATTGTTTTTATTTCAATAATTATTTTTATGGAAAATATCTGCACGGGAGCAAATGATTTTGATTAATCCGTTAAGCGCTGAGGATGCGTATATACTGTTGCTCGTCCGGGTTTACAAAAACCCACCAGTGTCAGATTACATTTTTCTGCTACTTCGATTGCCAATGAAGTCGCGGCAGAAACGGCAAATAATATTTCCACGCCACAATTAGCCGATTTTTGCACCATTTCATAACTGGCGCGGCTGGAAACCAAAACAGCACCCTGTTGCCAGTCTGTTTTTGAGCGCATTCCCAGCAACTTATCCAGCGCGACATGGCGACCTACGTCTTCACATCCACCAAGTAAATTCCCATCCGTATCAATCCAGCCTGCGGCATGCGTACAGCCTGTTAATGAGCCGATGTCTTGCAAACGGGATAATTGTGAGAGTGCCTGATCCAGACACGTTAATGAAAAAGTGTGTGTAAAAGGCAGAGGAGTGATTGGACGGAAGATTTCTGATATCTGTTCAGTGCCGCAAATACCACAACCAGTTCTGCCTGCCATACTGCGTCGGCGTGCTTTCAGTTCAGTAAAACGGCGGCTGGAGAGTTCGATATGGAGTTCAATTCCACCGTGACAACTGGTTGCTGTGTCAATATCACGAATTTCCTGAGGAGAAGTGATAATCCCTTCAGAGAGAGAAAACCCGATTGCGAAATTCTCCAGATCCTTTGGGCTGGCCATCATGACAACATGAGAAATACCGTTATAGACTAAAGCCACTGGTACTTCTTCAGCGACCCAATCCACCTTAAGAGTGTGCAGATGATGTTTTTGTCGTACATCGATGCGGGTAGTACCATTGGTTGCTTGCTGATTTTCTGACCTTTTGTTATCCATTTGTCTGATTCTCTATCGGTTTCACTGCTATACACTTCGTCTTTCAAGCGGCTTCTTTGTTGGCTACGCTCGCTCACCCCGGTCACATAGTTATCTATGTTCCCGAGGATTTACTCCCTTGCCGCCGCGATGCATCTTGAAATCCATTGTGTATAATACCATTGCCAAGTTTACATTATTTCTCTGTGAATGACTCCATTCTGATAATGGAGCCGATACATAAGTAAATTCCATTTATAAAAAATATAGCTCAGGTATTAAATTAAATGCCGGGGTTTTATTTTATGTGTTTTTATATGTCATAAAATAATCCCGATTAACATAAATTATATTTTACTTAAATTGTAAATTATGAATTAAATAATTTATGTTTCTCTTTTATATTTTTTAATGCATTGTTTTTAATTATTCTTATAATAATTATTTTATTGTTTTTAATAATTATTATATATACTTGTTGGTTGTGATGATATGATTTTTAATGTTTTTTTGTTTAAATTTAATAGTTTTAAGTAATTAATTGAATTTAAATTACCCCTACTTAAATAAAAATGAATTCATATTGAGAAAATAATATTGGATGTCCGTTTAAAAGGATAGTTTTAGCGGTATCAAACACTTCTTCTTTCTATTAATGAAAGGTGATTTAAGTGAATATATTAGATAAAGAATCAGGTATTACAAAATTAATCTCACAATCACAAGTTAATGAAAGTGAAAAAGACTGGCATCATACAGTCTTGAGTGATGTAGGGTTTAGGCTTGATCATATTGATTTTCCCTGTGTCTTCTCAAAGAGAGCCTTTAAAAAAAAGTTAATAAAATTTATCTTCGTGGAGAACGTAGAGGCAAGTGGCATTCAGCATTTAGCTGAAGGGCTTAAGGATTATGTTGAACTCTCGAAGAACTGGAATGGCGATCTAAATACAGCATATCCACTGATTGTTGCATTCTCACTAGAAGCTATAAATGCTCAATCTGTCAGTGATTATCACTCTTTTGGCTGGGAAGTCCTTCAAAAATTACACGAAATAGATCCTGAACCCTGGTCGGAAGGTGTCAGCACAGATCCTAATTCTCCTGCATGGTGTATGTGTTTTGATGGTATGCAATTATTCTGCAATATGAGTAGTCCTGCGAATAAATTTCGCCGGAGCCGAAATCTTGGTAAGCATTTTATTATGGTCATCAATCCACGCGAGCGCTTTGATATTGTTGCCGGTAATACACCTGATGGTCGTAAGATCCGCACAAATATCCGTAATCGTATTGATAAATATGATGAGATTCCCCGCTCTTTGCAGCTTGGTACTTATGGTACAGAAGCTCTTGAATGGCAGCAGTACGGCCTGCTGGATGAAAATGTGAAGAGAGAGGATAAGTGTCCGTTTATGTTCAAGAAAAAATGAAGCCAGCATATTTTTTTATGTGTTATGACCGAAGGTTAACCTGAAGTTTTTTATTGATAATAATGAAAAGGAAATTGTTCCATGATTGATCTTATCGTTTCTCAGGGTCGCATAGCTGACAGGGCAGCACGAATGATTGAAGGTGCTGCTCGTACCGCTGAGGCGTTAAAAAAACACTATGGCATCCGGGGGAATTTTATTGGAAATAGCTCCCCTCCTGCGAACGATGACTGGAGTATCAGCCTTCCTCAAGCCCATGAAACACTTGTTGAATTGCGTCAGGCAATTGAAGCAAGTATTAAAGGGGAAAAACGGACGCTCATGCTCGCCAATACCTGTTCTGCGAGTCTTGCTTCATTGCCGGTTGTTGCACGGGAACACCCGGAAGCGGTCGTGCTTTGGATTGATGCACATGGTGATTTCAATACACCGGAGACAACAGAGTCAGGCTACCTTGGTGGTATGGTGCTTGCTGCCGCCTGCGGTCTCTGGGATAGCGGGCATGGTTCCGGTTTACGTCCTGAACAAATTATTCTGGTCGGTGCCCGCGATATAGATCAACCTGAACATGAGCTTTTGCAGAAATACGGTGTCCGGATTATTCCACCCGCAGAGGCAACACCTGAAAATATTCTGAAAGCAGTGAATGGTTCTCCGGTCTGGCTCCATATTGACTGGGATGTACTTGAACCCGGTTTTTTACCGGCGGATTACTCAGTACCGGATGGTATGTTGCCATCACAAATTCAGGCAATATTTGAAGCAATGCCTTTGGAGCAGATTCTGGGTATCGAACTGGCAGAATTTAATGCTTCCACTGATGAGGAAAAGAACGAAAAGGCGCTTTCAATTATTCTCGATATTGTTGCTCCTGTATTTAGAACAGCAGCAGAAGCTAAATAACAGGAAACAATTTTTATGACTCTCTACAACAGTATTCTTGAGACAATTGGTCGCACACCTATCGTTAAATTGAACCGGATGTCTCCTGACCACGCCACGGTATATGTGAAGGTGGAGTCTTTCAATCCCGGAGGTTCGGTCAAGGACAGACTGGCTTTTTCCGTTATCCTTGATGCAGAAATAAAAGGGCAACTGAAACCCGGCGATACAATCTGCGAATGTACTTCCGGCAATGTTGGCATTGCGTTAGCAATGGTAGCTGCCGCCCGTGGCTACAAATTCGTGGCTGTGATGTCCGATAGCTATTCGGTAGAACGCCGTAAATTAATACGTATGTATGGCGGGAAAGTGATTCTTTACCCCAGCCATGAAGGGAGCAGCGGCGGGAATCATATCGCCGATGAGCTTGCGGAAAAATATGGCTGGTTCCGTGCCAATCAATTCACAAATCCGGCTAATCCGGCATATCATCGTGAAACTACCGCAGCAGAAATCCTCAGTGATTTTGCCGGAAAGCGGCTGGATTATTTTGTCACCGGTTTCGGTACCAGCGGTACTCTGACCGGAGTCGGTCAGATGTTAAAACGGGCACGACCTGGGGTAAATATTATTGCAGTCGAGCCTGAAAATGCGGCTGTGCTGTCAGGTCAACAGTGGAATGTGCATCAAATTCAGGGTTGGGCGCCTGATTTTGTCCCTGACATACTGGATAAAAGCATTATTGATGAACTTCTGACTGTGGATGACCTGTCGGCGCGTGATACGGCCCGACGTCTGGCGACGGAAGAAGGCATATTTGTCGGTATTTCAGCAGGGGCAACGTTGGCAACCGCACTGCGTGTTGCTGAGAGTGCACCAGAAAACTCGGTATTACTTGCAATGTTGCCTGATACGGGAGAACGCTATCTTTCTACGTTCTTGTTCGAAGGGATGAATGAAGGTTCAGATGATGACTGGTTAGCATCTTTGTCATCAGCTTCTGATGACCGCTGATAAATGGGAGTTGCGCTATGAATACAGTCGCATTGATTACCGATGAAGCCAGTTTGTCAGAAGATTATGATATGCCGTTGTTGCTCGAGGCCTGTCGAACAATCGGGCTGGGGGCTGAGGTATGTTCCTGGAAGGACCCGACGATTGACTGGTCACATTTTGATGCGGTGCTCCTGCGTTCACCCTGGAGCTACGTCAGTCATTTACCTGAATTTCTCGCCTGGTGTGAACGTATTAGTGCATTAACAGAGTTGTTTAATCCCTTGTCAGCAGTACGTTGGAATCTTGATAAGTTTTATCTGGCTGATCTTGCTGCGTATGGTGTTCCGGTTGTACCGAGCCGGTTTATTAGCCCCGGTATGAACATTTTACTGAGTCTGCGGGAGTTTCTTGCTGAACATCCTGAAGCTGAAGAGATTGTCATTAAGCCTACAGTGGGGGCTTATTCGAAGGATGTTCAACGTTACAAACGGCAGGAAGAGAATAAGTCTGTTGAGCATATCACTTACCTGACAGAAAAAGGGTGTCACGTTATCTTGCAGCCTTATCTGGAATCAGTTGATAGCGACGGAGAGACCAATCTGACTTACTTCGATGGTGTTTATAGCCATGCTATCCGCAAAGGGGCTTTACTGATGTCAGATGGCACAGTGAATTTCCCATTACAGGAGTTTCGCAGGGCGCGCGAGGCGGGTGAAGATGAACGGGCAGTTGCTTCATTTGCTCTTGATACAGCCGTCCGGCATATGGGGCTGGAGGGGGCTTTGCTCTACGGGCGCGTTGATCTTGTTCGCAGTAAAGATGGTAATCCGATTGTACTGGAAATAGAAATCTGTGAACCTTCGCTGAATCTGCCTTTTGCTGAGGGAAGTGCCATGCGGTTTGCACAGGCACTGGCAGGAAGAGTCATGAAATAACTGCGGGTTAATAAATGCCTGAGAAGCTGTTATTTGCCTCTCAGGCATACAGACTTAACCCAGATAACCGAACAAGGCTTCAAGCCTATGGTTAGCTTCTTGTTTATCAAAAGGTTCAAGTGGTTGATGCGGAGCTAACTCCATCATGTCTAAGTATTCTGCTTCTTCTTCTGTAAGCAGTTTCCTTTTTCTCAACTTGAGTATTTGATTCCACTGCCAAACACCACCGGAATCTTCAACCGGGCAGATGCCGTTTCCGGCGGTGACTTTAGGTTGAGCGATGTCTTTTTCAAGCACCTTTTCCACTGTTATCTGATGGAACCAGCTGTCACCAAAGTCATATTGGTATTCAATCTCATCTCCGGTATCACGCAGAAATACACCAATGCATACCTGATCATAGTTTTCTTCCGGGATGGGTACTCCGCCAAATTCAAAAGAGAACATGTGAGCGCTTTCCCAACCCATGGCTGCCTGTATCACATCATGCACTTCATTCAGCGTCATCTGATTGCTGATATGAACCCGTCGCCAGACCGCAGGGCTTGCCTCTACTAAGTTGATTTTAACAACCAATCCCTGCGGCAGAGGCGGCTCTGAAAGACTACCCAGACCGGAGGTAAATAGCTCAAAACTCATATCAGACAGTTTGTCGAATAAACCAAATCTTTTGCGATTGATTGTTGGATCGTAAAGAGTATGAGCCATATCCAGATATTCATTCGTCAGACGTTTTTCTGCTGACAATTTGTATTTTTCGATGGCGGCAGAGTAGGTCAGACGTACTGCAAATACGTCCTTGTTCGCATAATAGTAAGATTTCAATAAATCTCTGGGCTTTTTAGCCTTTACGATACACTCTTCAGGCGGCAGCCAGCTCATCATGAGTGATGATTGAATATTGTGGCCGAGGTTGGCGTAACCGAGACGGGTTTGTTCCTGCCGTTTCGGATCTGCTTCATAGCCCAGTTTCCGGCTCCATTGTTCAAGATCAAACTCTTCTGGCTGTGTCCAGTCAATAGGAAGCTGAGATAACCAATAAAGTGAATAGAGTTCGATAGGTGTATTCTTATTTTGCTGAACGGAAAAAATCCATGGCAATATCTGTTTCAGCCAGTCAGGGGAAACCGGAGCGAAGATAATGTCGCTGCTCAGTTGGTCTATCAACCCAGGAAGAGTCTGGTCAGTAGCCATATCCAGCATGCTCTCTCTGATGCCAGATTTAAAATCGATCATCATACTGGCCTGATACTCCTGATGATTCAGATTAATTTTCATCAGCATACTGGCACAGTCATTACCATCCACCTCAGAAGCGTAGACCTCATATATTTCTGCTGTTTCCCGTGCTTTATGATGTGCCATAGCGCGTTTTTTCCATCGTTTCATATAGGATTTGACGGAAGGATGCCGGTTGAAACGGGCGCACAGGTTTACAAGCTGTAAATAGGATAAATTTTTCCAGGCCGAAGAGGGGCATGCATCCAATACTTCAGCACAGGCAAGCGCGATAGGCTCTTCAAAATATTGAGTCAGCAGAAGTAATGCATCAATACCCCAGGGATATTGAGTCACTTCCGTCAGGATATAAGGCAGTATTTCAGGCGGAGCGACAGAAAAACCGCTCTCGAAAAGCTCAATAAATTCAAGGCTGGATTGTATATTAAACTGATTAATCAGTTGCTTGAGTTTCTGAGGCTTCTCAGGGAAAGAGGCGATATTAGTATCATCATATTCAGATTCAGGGCGTTGTATCAGCTGTGTAACGTCAGTTCTGATATGAAACTGGTATCGCTTCAGAACAGAGATACATAACAGAGCATTTTTATGATTAAACTCGAAATTTTCCTTGGCGTAATCTAAAACAAATCCAATAGCCTGTTCAAACAGTTCCTTGTCTTCTTTCGGAGAATGGACAGCGATTAGAGCGAGTTCTGAAATGGCTACTTCGAGCCAGTCTTTAACACTTTCTCCAATATCATCCATCGTATCCTCAGGAATAGACAGTACCAGAGTGATCATCATAAAGACGTTCTCCGGATCAGAGAACAAGCTTGTCTGCTGTGGGGTTAGCTTTCGTTTCTTCTCCGGTTTATTGGCGTATTCTTCTATTGCTGAGAATAATTTTTCAGGTGTTATTTTCATCATCAATCTCTTTAACTATCGATAGACAAACTGAAAGAGGGAACATGATTACTGTTAAATCCACCCTTCCGTTTTTGTGAACATTAATAATCTAGTTTGTGAACTCAGAATAAGCGGAATTTCATTCTGATAATACCCGTTATTGTCGTATTGATCGTGGATTTATTCAGCTAATTTATAAGCTGGTAGTTGATCATTATTAACTTATTGATCCCAGAATTAAAGATTCAATCATCAGAGTGAATTGTCATCAAAGCGCAGTCTTATAATCTGAGCAATAAATTAACCAAAGAATAAGTGGCTTTCCTTTGTGTGCGGTATGCGGAGAGATTTGTGCTATTTTTATCCGCTGATGTCAAACCGAAAATCGGTCTTATACACTCATACATGGAATAAAAAGAGTATGAATAAAAAAATAATTTCAGGATGCTATTTTGGGGTATTGTTGATCGCATCCTTGCTGTTAGTGTTTGAAAAAAGCAGTGATATCTATCCTGCGCTGATTTCTGTTGGAGTATTCAGTGCCTTTTTTGGCCTGACATTTCTGCTTTCAGCACGCTGGCTATTTTCCGTGGTGTTTACCGGAACCCTCTTTATTATCACCAAATTCCTCAATCAGATAAAAGTTCATTACTACAAAGACCAACTTATGTTTTCTGATTTGAATGTCATGCTTGATCCCTCAAATCAGGAAACATTGCATCATTATTGGCTGGCAGGGCTGGCGGTTGTAGCCATGCTGGTCTGGTTGATATTTAATATGTTCCTGAGCTGGAAAAATGCAAACCCGGTGCAGGGTATCAAATGGCGTGCATTAAGCATGGTACTGGTTGCTGTCGGTATCTGGGATATCAATATGACGGTCAGTGCTTACCATCAAGAATGGCAGGCCGAGTTGCCGAAAGGGCGCGGAACCATGACTAATATGGTGATGTCAGCCTGGGATGCACAATATCAGCCTCCCAAATTTGGCGGGTCAGCCGATTACTTTTTACAGCAGGCAAAAAATATCTCTCTGCCTGAACCACAGTCAGAGCTAAAACCCGATGTGGTTGTGTTATTGCAGGAATCGACAGTCAATCCACATCTTTATCAATTACCGGCAGATATCCGGTTACCTGATCTCTTTATGTTCCGGCATGATGCGGATGTCAGTGCGCAAAGCCTGCTGCGGGTGCAAACTTTTGGTGGTGGAACATGGTTATCTGAATTCTCTGTTCTGACAGGATTGGATACGGATGATTTCGGATCGCGTAAAAATGGGGTGTTTTACTTTGTGGTTGATCATCTGCAAAACAGCCTGTTTCGTACGATGAAAGAGAATGGCTATTACACTGTTGTACTGACTCCATTCAATAAATCGGCTTATCATGCCGGGCATGCATACCGGACACTGGGTGTTGACCGTATTATTCAGCCACAGGAGCTGGGGTATCCGGCCAGTATGGATGAGAATTTGTGGAAAATCAGAACACAGGATATGTTGTCTTATGTGAAAACTATTCTGGCTGAGGAGACGGATAAACCACTCTTTATTTATTCCCTGACCATGTATGAACACGGGCCTTATGAAGAGGGTCATAGTGATGATTACGGGCTGGCGGGTAAACTTGAGAATTCATCGGCTGTAGGCAAGTTCAGTCATTATATGGAAAAGATCGTGGCATCAGACCCATCGATCAGGGATTTCAGTGAGTTTGTGGCTAAACGCGACAAGCCGACAATCTTCCTTTCATTCGGTGATCATCAGCCAAATATCCATTTTAACGATTACTCTACTACGCTTTCTGATCCGGCACATCTGACTCAATTTACGATGAGAGATAACCTGAAACAGGGTGCGCCGATCACTACCGGTAAACTGACAGATATCTCTTTTCTTGGCGGTATGATTCTGGAAAGAGCGCGGTTGAACGTTCCCGATTTCTATCAGGCAAATATGACGATGCGTCATTTGTGTGGGGGAGAGCTGAACGACTGTCAGGATAAAGCGCTGGTGGAAAGCTATAAGCATTATATTTACCAGCAGTTATCCGTGGCCGGTCAGGAGTAATCGTTGTTCTGACTAAAATAACCCGACGATTTTCTTGCAGATAAAAGAGCAGATCAAACCTACACCCGCTTATTGGTGTTTACTCTGGATAACTGTCTGTTTATAAAACAGTGTCAGTAGACAATAACGCCGCAACAGGAAGCAGGCAGGTATATACCCGTCGTCTTTCAAACTGCCTCTTTGTTGGCTGCGCTCATTCACCCCGGTCACATAGTCACCTATGCTCCCGGGGATTCATTCCCTTGCCGCCGCGACGCATCTTGAAATCCATAGGGTATAGGTTTGATCTGATTTAGTTATTTCAGAGGCGTAATACGGTAAGCACAGCGTCGATCGTCATTCAGAATATATTCAGTTCGTTCAACCTGTGCCTGAAGAATTTCCCGGAACATTTTGAGTTCGGTACGACAAAAATTCTGGCATATACTGGCGGCAGCACAGATAGGACAATGGTTTTCGACAAATAAAATAGAGCCATCTTCCTGAATAAAATATTGCGCCATATAACCTTCCTGACAGCGTATTTTAACCAGACGCTCAATCTTTTCCTGTAGCCCGGCAGCCCCTTCCAGAATTGTTTTATAATTTTCAGAAATCTCCCGTTCGCGGGAATTGATCACTAAATCCAGAGCAGATTCCCCCAATTGCTCGCGGATAATATTAATCATCTGTACAGTTAGCTCTGAGTGTGTATCAGGAAATTTGGCGTTTCCTTTGTCAGTTAAATGCCAAAGCTGGATAGGACGGCCGACTCCTCTTGTTTCAGAGCGCCCTTCGACCAGCCCTTCTTTAGCCAGTTTCACAAACTGTTGACGGGCTGCTTCCCCGGTTGTGCCTAAGATTTTACCGGCATCTGAGGCTTGCATAGCACCCTGTGTTTTTAACAGCATCAGTAACCGTTCACTTACGGACTGTACGGTAATGATACTATTTTCCAAGTCAATACTTGACATATCGTTGAACCTGACAGTAATTTATTCCAAGATTTACCTTGTTTAATTTAACGTAAGATATTTCACAACTCAACCTGAGTTCAGGATAATAAGCATGATAATAACTGAGGAAAATCGCTGGAGAGATCTGTTTTCCAGTAAAAATGCACCCAGTGCAATAGTTCTTTCAATTGGCGTCGGGCTAATGGCTGCCAATACCTTAATTGCGATTACTATTCTGCCTTCTGCTGTAAAGGATATCGGAGGGTTAAATCTCTATGCATGGAATACAACGCTGTTTGTTGTGGCATCCATTATCGGCTCGATACTCTCAGCGAGATTACTGAATACATCAGGTGCGAGAAATGCTTATCTGGTCGCAGCACTGGTTTTTTTTATCGGCAGTTTAATCTGTACTTTTGCTCCGACAATGGAAGTCATGCTGATTGGAAGAACCGTTCAGGGGTTGGGGGGCGGGTTTTTATTTGCCCTTTCCTATTCGATGATTAATCTGGTTTTTGAACAAGCCCTCTGGCCTAAAGCGATGGCGCTGATTTCCGGTACTTGGGGAGTGGCAACCTTAATCGGGCCGGCGATTGGCGGGATTTTTGCCGAAATGAACGCATGGCGTTATGCATTTGGCATGATGTTACCTGTTATTTTGTTGTATGCCTTATTTAGCTATCGGATCTTGCCGCCAAAACAGGCACAGAGTACAACCAAAATGGCTTTACCCATTGTACAGCTGATTCTGTTATCTGTTGCTGTACTTGCCGTTTCCTCCGGGAGTTTGTCACAAGATGTGAGTATTAATATTATCGGCGTTGTGACGGCAATAGTGCTGGTATCCTTACTCGTTCTCTATGAACGTCGAACTTCCGTGAAGTTACTGCCCCAAAATACGCTGAGTCTTGGCTCTCCTCATTTGACGTTATTCGTAACGATGATGCTGTTGGTGATTGGGTTATCGGGGGATGTTTTTGTTCCCTATTTTTTACAAATCCTGCATGAACAGTCACCTTTGGCTTCGGGTTATATGGTTGCGATGGCAGCAATTGGCTGGACGGTCGGGGAAGTGATGAGCGCCAGTTGGCAAGGAGCGAAAATGCGCTTTGCGATTATCAGCGGCCCTGTTTTCATGTTTATTGGTATGTTGCTGCTGCTCGTTATCTTGCCTTATCGATCAGCAGGTGAATGGCAAATAGTATTACCGATAATTTTAGGTTTGGGGCTATTTGGTTTTGGTATAGGTTTTGGTTGGCCTCATCTGCTGACCCGAATTTTGCAGGTTTCCTGTGACGCGGATAAGAACCTCGCGGGTTCATCCATAACAACGGTTCAGTTATTTGCCACCGCATTCGGCTCAGCACTGGCCGGAATGGTTACCAATATATTTGGATTTTATCAGCCGGGTGGCATCGAGGGAGCCGCAGCAGCCTCGCATTGGCTCTTTTTACTTTTCGCTGTTGCGCCCCTGCTGGCGTTATTTACGGCATGGAAATCAGCAAAGATTACAGCAGATAATCGATAGAAGCAGATAATTGAATGCTTGTTACATTGGTTTTCTTTAGAAAGCCAATGTATGCAAGAAGAGAGGAACATATTTCAAATTAGCGCCATATTAAGTTCTGTATTATTCGGTAAATTGTTTAGATAATTACGGTATTAGACGTCAAAGGAAAGATAAATATAATATATCGCCGCGATATTTTAGAAAATAAACCTAAGGATATTTGATGTTCATGATTTCCAGCTTACCAGTGGATGGTTTTAGTACCGGTAAAAGCTCGCCTCAAAGATACAATCACTCAGTAATAAAACATATTTTGATGTTCGTTATGCTGTTCTTAAGCATAGGTAATGTGTCAGCAAAAGAAGTTCGGCAGGGAACGAAGTTCGTTGAAGTTCCGGCTCTTAGCCAAAGTGTCACGGATATACCTAATATCCTGACCAAGAATGAACATCAGCGCCTGACTCGTCAGTTGGAAAAACTGCGTTCGGAACATAAAGTGCAAATGGCTGTTTTGATTATACCAACGATAGGAAGCGATAGCGTTGAAACCTTTGCTTCCCGCGTATTTGCTGAATGGAAGTTAGGTAGTCAACAGCACAACGATGGCATTCTGTTTCTGGTGGCATACGATGACCATAAGATGCGGATTGCGGTAGGCACTGGCCTTAAAAAGCAGCTGCCGGATTCAAAGCTGGCAACTATCCTGAGTAAGGATGCAAAACCTGCCTTCAAAGAAGATGATTATTACGAAGGGCTTCGTACCAGCATTGATTCTATTGGGTTCTTAGTAAAAAACGCACCACAGGAAGCATCGAAGTCTACACCGGCCTTTACTGATGATAGCGGTGATATTTCAGATAACATATCCTCTATTGAAGATTATTCTGCTCCGTTAATCTTCTGGCTGCTTGGTATGATCGTTCTGCCATTGGCTGTTTTCCGTACCGGTGGCTGGTTTAAACGTTTTCTCAAATGCGCTTCAACCGTTGCTGTCTGTACTTTTGTTCTCAGTCTGGTAGGTGTTTTTCCTTCTCTGCCGTTCGTATATTATCTGCTGATTTTCTTTTCGCCGGTTATTCTGGTGTTAGTGGTGATTTTTTTAGGAGCTTCATTGGTAGGTGGTTTATTTAAACGTCTCTTTGGTGGTTCAGGCTCCGGCACACCTACTGTTGGTTCCGATATATTCTCTGAAAATATAGAACTTACTGATAATAAAAAAGTTTTTTCCGGTGGTGGTGGAAAGAGTGATAATAATGGTGCTTCAGATAGTTGGTGATTCCATGTAGTTCGGTATGCATCATTGATGAATAACTGTAATTTATCTACTGCCTGATGTGAAATTTTTATTTTTTGTGATCTTAGCCAAAATAAACAGATAAAATCACTTTTTTTTTGCTTTTTTGGCGATGCTGTCAAAAAATATAAAGAGTTCTTTTTAGTCAGTCATATTTTATGGCTGACTAAATAAATTTTTTACACTTTATTTTTCACAAAAGGGCATGGATATGAAAAACGTTTTTTTGTTGTCTTTGCTTACATCAGGATTAGTGGTGGGTTCCTTTGCTTATGCTGATTCACAAAACGCTTCCATTGGTTATGCGCAAAGTAAGGTAGAAGATTTCAAAGATATTAAAGGGGTGAACCTTAAATATCGATACGAATGGGATGAATATCCTGTCGGTGTTATTGGGTCTGTTACTTATATGAAGGGAGATGGTAATTTATCTGATAAGGCCGCAAAAGCAAATAGTCTGACAAAGCATAAAGGAGATGTGAAATATACTTCATTCCTTGTTGGGCCAGCTTATCGAGTACATCCTCAGGTCAGCCTATATGGTCTGATTGGCTTGGCTTATACTGATGCTAAAGTTGATTACGAGCAGAAAGACGGTAAAGGCAATACATATAGAAAGAAAAACGCATTTGCATATGGTGCTGGCGTTGAAATTAACCCCATTGATGACTTCGTGATCAACTTGGGTTATGAAGGTTCTTCATTCAAATTAGAGAGAGCTACTCGCTCTATTAACGGATTTAATATTGGGGTAGGTTACAGGTTTTAATCATGATTTTTTCCCCGCCATTTGGCGGGGAACTATTAATTTTAGGATACCTTAGTTATCACGAATGTTTTTAATGTTCTGGTTTATTTCATGGCGTATGCTATTAGCAAATACTTCTTTTTCCCTGCCATGAAGTATATTGAGATGATATTGCTTTATAGGAGGGTATTAATTTTTTGTAGTCCAATACTACATAATTGATTTTTTCATTCATTAACTGATGTTTTAAACACAATCCTACAGGAGATGTGTGATTAATCAAAGTAAGCCAATAAAACCTATTCTTCAACGTAACCTTATGAGTGACATTGCTATTAATTAAAATAGACTTGGCTTGTAGAGTTTGGCCGGAAACAGTAATCGTTAATGGTGCATCATCTAAGGAAATCAGTAATTGCAGGAAAGTATGTTTATGGTCATTAGCATCAATATCTGTTCCTATAAGTGTTAAATGATCTTCAGCAGCAAATGCTGTTGCAAATGGAGTAGAGGGCATATTTTATTTATTCGTTAGTTTAGCAGAAAATATGGCACGAACTTTCAGAAAGAAATCATTCGTGCCGTGATATGTTCAGGCCAAGAAGCCTAATAACTTTGCTTAAGATTGTCGATTATTAATAAAACAGGAAAGGCAAAGTACGACGATTGCCAAAACCAGACAATAAACGATAATCGGCCAAGTTGTGGTATTGGATAAAATTGTAATCGTGAATGTTCCGCCAATTCCCAATAACAACCCTCCCAAACAGGAGTAGAATGCTGTTACCGTTCCGGCCATATGATCAAAACCCTGTAGTGCACCATTAGGTGCTATTGCTACTGCCATTGCGATCCCAATACCGACAAGCCACATTGGGATAATGAAACCGGATACTGAGTCAGGCATGAAAATTTCTCCGGCAGACAGCAGAAATGCTCCAGCTATCAGGCACAACATACCTATCCGTAACGTCTTCAGAAGCCCCCATTGGGCGATCAAATTACCTACACTTCGTGCTGCTACCATCATTGCGATAGCCACAGTTGCAAACAGTAAGCTGAAAGTAATTTGTGATAATCCTTGTCGGTTCATCATGACCCACGGAGCTGTTGAAAAGAAGACGAAGAAGCTTCCGAGACCTGCACTGTAGCAGAATGTGTACAGCCAGAAATTCAGACTTTTTACAGGAAGAAGCAGTTGCGACCATTGAAAATCTGCCATCCTTTTTTGCCGGGATTCCGGACAAAATATCCAGAACACAATAACCGTCACAGCCATTGAAATTCCTAATAAAACAAAAATCGCCCGCCAACCCAGCCAGACATCAATCAGTGTTCCGAGCAAAGGCGCTATAGCCGGAACCATGGCAAGCATAGAACCGAGCAAGCCATAGATGAAGTTGATTTCTTGGCGGCCAGAATAGATATCACGTACAGCTGCAAACATCGCTACGATACAGGCTGAAGCTCCGCAGGCCTGAATGATTCTGAGACCTAAAAAAACTTCTGATGATGACGTGATGGCAAGACCAAATGAAGCCACCGTGTAAATAATTCCACCACCGAGTAAAACAGGACGGCGGCCAAACCGATCTGACAGCGGGCCAAATAGAAGTTGCCCGATTCCTAGCAGGATCATGTATACCGTCAGAGTCAGTTGGATTGTGCCTGCTCCGGCACCAAGCGCATCAGTGATGAAAGGCATTACAGGCAGATACATATCCATAGCCATCGATGCCAGTAAATTGAACGGAGATAAAAATAATATTGTGGCAGTAAGAGAGTATTGCCAGAAAAAATCTTTTGAGTGCACGAGTCCGTCTCCTAAAGTGAAGGATCTGGCGACGTGCTCATAGAATTGATAGGTTCTTGAGGACGCCGCAACAACCGAAAAAACGAGGGTTGCTGCGGCTTATCTATCTGTTGTGTATTCTTTAACCATTCTCATCGAGTTATCCTGTTAATCTGTGGTACAAATAGTGTGAAGGTACAAATAGTGTGAAATTACGTTGGGTACTTTATAGGCGATAATTCATTTTTTCTAACTATTTTTATTTAATTGTGACAGCATCAGCACTTATTGGTTTGTACACAATGGATTTCAAGTTGCATCGCGGCGGCAAGGGAGTGAATCCCCGTGAGCATAGATAACTGTGTGACCGGGGTGAGCGAGTGTAGCTAACAAAGAGCAAGCTTGAAAGACGAAGTGTATATCTGTCAGTTTTGCCATTGATGTTAATCCTGCTGTAATAATTCAACGCATTCCTGCGCCCCACGCTTAAGAGGATTCCCTTTTAGGCTAACAACATGTATAGGTAATACTAATCCATTTTTTGTATTACGGAATTCCAGTTGTTTCAGTGATCCGTCAATTAATTTTTCTCTAATAAGTGAATAAGGAAGATTACCCCATCCCATACCCGCTTCAACCAGACCGAGTGCCGTTGTAAAACTATTTGTGCGCCAATACTTAGTGGCTACCTGTGTACGCAGATCACTGGGTTCTCGCTGGTGACTGGCAATAATAATCTGCCGGGTTTGCACTAAATCCTCGATATAAAGGGAAGTCCGATGAGGTAGAGAAGGATGGGATGACGAGATTGTTGCAATAAACGACTCATGACCAATGCAATAAATTTGCTCTTGTGGATTAACATGTAATCCGCCAAAAACTAATGCCAATTGAATATGATCCTGATGCAATAATGGCAGTATATCGTCCTGAGGGGCGGTAATAACTTCAACATTCATTAATGGATAACGCTGATTAATTGTGTGTAAGGCACGGAAAAGTTGTTGCGGATTAACCCCCGTTGCGACCCCAATAGTTAGCGTACTCTCAACGCCCTGAGTCAATTCATATGAAAAAACATTAAGCTGCCGTAAATTATCGACGATTTCCCTTGCGTAAGGAGCCAATGTTTTTGCTTTCTCAGTCGGTACTGGTTCCCGGCTCTTTCGATCAAACAATACAAATCCCAACTCCGCTTCAAGATTAGCGATTGCCATGCTGATCGCAGAAGGAACCCGATGCAGTGCTCTGGCTGCGGCTGAAAATGATCCTTTATCTAATACCGTCAGGAACACGGTTAAGTTGTCACTGTTGAATGGCATATCTCATCTTTCAATAAATCTGATAGGAGTTAACTTTTATTATCATGTTTATTGATTTAATTTGCCAGTTTCAAAATAACAGCACAAAAACAGGTTGTGAATAAAATATGCAGGGAATTAAACGTAAAGTGGTTTTCATTACTGCTTATGAAGTGATCGGTTGGATGATTTCATCGCTGGCACTCGCTTTCTTATCCGGAAATTCGGCGGGTGTTACAGGCCCATTGGCTTTGGTTATTACAACCATTGCGGTTAGCTGGAATTTTATCTTTAATACTTTATTTGAATATTGGGAGTCGCGTCAGAAGTCCCGCATCAGGACATTCCGGCGTCGAATGGTACATGCTGTTTTATTTCAGCTAACTTTGGTTATCTTCTTAATTCCGCTCATTGCATGGTGGCTTTCAATCAGTCTGCTTCAGGCATTATTGCTGGACTTTGCACTGATTATCTTCATCCCTATCTATACGTTCTTTTTTAACTGGGCATTTGACAAAATTTTCGGGTTACCCAAATCAGCCCTTCCACAGGAAGAAACGGTGCTGCGTTAAAATCACGGATTAAAATTTACTCGGTGGTACACCCTTGGATATATGTGAAATAGAGATGTACCACTGGATTGATGGGTATTGGCAGCTATAAGCTAGGAACGAATCCTTCACTTCTCAATGATTGAATTACGCCTCTTATCAGATGTGAATGAGAAATATCAATCGTATAACTTCTGGCGTTGTCTGATATTGGCCTTAACAGTTTCTGTTCTACCAGTTTTGATATTTGATATGATCTTTGCGGTGAGCTAAGTTCAGGTAAAACGTCTTCAAGTCTCCAGCCTTCATGAGCCCCGTTGTGACGGCTTTTTCAGTTTGCTTCAATGTCTAATATTCAGCCCAACGACCTAACACTTGTCGTTTATAATCTTCTAATGTTCTGACCCTTGGATATCCATTCAATATAAACATTATTTTATTATTCATTGAAGATATTGGAGTGAATCCAAGGTCGCTCAGTATATTTCGTACATTCGCGAAAGTAACAGTGGGGCGATAACATAATTCTTCCATGTTGTTAGCTTCAATGATTAGTGTTGTGGGGGCTGTAAGATTATTTTGTTTTAAATAACCGCAATTAATCAGATAATTGAGGTATATACCGATGTCATTATTAGGAATAACCACTCTCAGTCTGCTTTTCACTGGTGGATACTCTCTAAATAGATCTGGTGGGTTTATCGGCATAATCATCTCCACAAAAAGTGTACTTTCTATAACCAATAATCCCAACTCCACCCAACAACAAACGAATAATTCTTAACCATCTGTTACTTGGTGAAATTAAAAACAATTTTTCTTTACCTATACCATCTTAAAGGGACTGAAAAAGTAGGGGGTGTACTGAAATGGTTTTCTAAATGTGCTTTGGGTACACCCTAATCATGCGCTACTGTGATTACCTCTGCAATGCTCTGATAGTAAAAAAGCCAGCTATAACAATGTATATCTGGCTTTATGAAATGTTGTGATTCGCTATGAAACGTTATTCAATATTTTGTATCTGCTCACGCATCTGTTCAATCAGCACTTTTAGTTCGATTGCAGAATTTGTCACATCAGAGTTAATTGATTTTGATGCCAGAGTATTCGACTCGCGGTTAAATTCCTGCATCATGAAATCCAGACGACGACCGACAGCTTCTTTCTTTTTCAGAATATTACGTGTTTCTTTGATATGTGCATCTAAACGATCCAACTCTTCCGCTACGTCAATACGCTGAGCCAGCAAGATAAGTTCCTGCTCAAGACGGTTGTTTTCTAACTGGATTTGTGCTTCTTCCAACTTGGTTTGTAACCGTTCTCTTTGCCATTGTAGGATGGCTGGCATTTGTTCACGGACTTTAACCACTTCTACTGTGACTGCATCTAATCGTTTCTCAATCAGCGCCTTAAGTGCTTGCCCTTCAGTTTCACGGCTTTGGATAAAGGCATCCAGTGTCAGATCGAGTTCTGCGAGCAGTTTCACGCTGATGGCATCCAGATCCTGTTCTTCGGCAGACATGACGCCCGGCCAGCGCAGGATATCCACAGGATTGATTTCACCTTCGTTGCTCTGCTGTTTAATCCAGCCAGCAGCTTCAACGAGCTGTTTTGCCAGATTTTCATTAAGAATCAGTGTGCCCTGAGTGCGGGTATCCAGTTCAAAGCGCAAGTTACACTCCACCTTGCCGCGAGTCAGGCGGGAACGAATACGCTCACGGATGACGGGTTCCAAACCTCTGAATTGCTCCGGCAGACGAATGTAAGTTTCCAGATAACGTTGATTGACCGAACGCAGTTCCCAAGCCGCATTTCCCCAGTCTCCCTTGATATCTCGTCGCGCAAAAGCGGTCATGCTACGGATCATAACTCATTCCCAATTTATAAAATAATGAAGGATTATAACGCCCCATGCAGATGCAGGATAGGCATTCGCCACGTTAGGCCGTATAATGCGCCCCCAATAAAGTATTAACAGCGGAGAGAACACTATGAGCCAGATAGGAATGCGTCCGGCAGGAAGAGCAGTAGAGCAGGTTCGTCCTATTAAAATTACCCGTAATTACACTAAACATGCGGAAGGCTCAGTTCTGGTTGAGTTTGGGGATACCAAGGTGTTATGTAATGCCTCCGTTGAAGAAGGAATCCCCCGTTTCCTGAAAGGTCAGGGACAGGGCTGGATCACAGCAGAATATGGCATGTTGCCGCGGGCGACAAATACCCGTAATGCCCGTGAAGCAGCAAGAGGCAAGCAGACTGGTCGCACAATGGAAATTCAGCGGCTGATTGCCCGTTCATTGCGTGCGGCAGTAGATTTGAAAAAGCTGGGCGAGCACACCATCACGTTGGATTGTGATGTTATTCAGGCGGACGGAGGTACTCGAACTGCCGCGATTTCCGGCGCATGTGTAGCTCTGGTAGATGCACTGAATAAACTGGTTGCTGATGGCAAGCTGAAAGAAAGTCCGTTGAAGTCAATGGTAGCAGCAGTTTCTGTTGGTATTGTTGAGGGTGAAGGTCGCTGTGATTTAGAGTATGTAGAAGACTCTGCGGCTGAAACTGATATGAACGTCGTCATGATGGATGATGGCCGGATGATTGAAGTTCAGGGCACGGCAGAAGGTGAACCATTCAGCCATGATGAACTGCTTTCATTGCTCTCCCTCGCGAAAGGGGGATTGGAAACTATTTTTGCAGCGCAGCGAGAAGCGCTGGAAAAGTAAATAAATCAGGCGGCTGAAGAGTCGCCTTTTTTATGCCTGTAGTTTTTTATTTCAGTAAAAGTTTATGTCAGTAACAATGGCAATAAGAATGATAATGATGCACAAAAGGAGAAACCCATGAAAGCCTATCAGCGCGAATTTATTGAACTGGCACTGAAAAAACAAGTGCTGAAATTTGGCGAGTTTACGCTGAAATCCGGTCGTAAGAGTCCGTATTTTTTCAATGCGGGTCTGTTTAATACCGGGCGCGATTTGGCATTGATTGGTCGTTTTTATGCTGCGGCATTGCAGGATAGTGGCATCTCGTGTGATCTGCTGTTCGGGCCAGCTTATAAAGGCATCCCAATCGCAACGACAACCGCTGTGGCATTGGCGGAACATCACGATATTGATATGCCTTATTGTTTTAACCGTAAAGAAGCGAAAGATCATGGGGAAGGCGGAACGCTGGTCGGTAGTCCACTGCAAGGCAGAGTCGTGGTCGTAGATGATGTAATAACAGCCGGCACTGCGATTCGTGAATCGATGGAGATCATCAAACAACATGGTGCAACACTATCAGGGGTTCTTTTGTGTCTGGATCGTCAGGAGCGAGGACGGGAAACACTTTCAGCAATTCAGGAAGTTGAACGTGATTACCATTGTCAGGTCTTCTCTATCATTACCTTAAATGATTTGATTACGTACCTGCGGGAAAATCCAGCAATGCAGCCTCATTTGGAAGCAGTAGAAGCTTATCGTAGTGAGTATGGCATCTGATTGATAGGTTCTGTCGATTAATAACAGCCTAAAAAAAATCCCTCGCCCAATTGTGGGCGGGGTGAGTAGTTACTGAGTGATTGAGTAGTCAACTCAGTTAGCCGAAACATGTTAACACAAATTAATGTAAAAAAACGCCTGTTATCATATTTCTATCATGAAAAGTGGTAAGCGTGATTTATTGTAATTGCGTTAATATTAAGGGCCAGCGCACTTCAAATTCTTTCGTTGGCCGATAGCGAAACTCGGAGCGAACGAAGCGAGAGAGCATTCCTTCACAAAAAGCCAGTAATTGTGATGCCAGCACGGTTTCATCATAACTGAAACCCTGACCATCCCGCATTTTCTTCTCTTTTAAGATCTGGCGAAGCTGTACTTCAATGCGTTCAAACAACTGGTTGATGCGATTTTGTAACTTGTCCTGTTCGAACATCAGGGCGTGGCCTGTCATTATGCGGGTCAGCCCCGGGTTTTTTTCGGCAAAGCCCAGAATAAGCATCAGAATTAACCGGAGTCGGGGGATCGTTTCTTTTTCATCCTGTAAGATGAGATTGATACGTGAAATCAAAGAGTCTTCAATGAACTCGATCAGACTGTCAAACATCCGGGTTTTGCTTGGAAAATGACGATAAAGTGCTGCTTCAGAAACGCCGACATTGGCAGCAAGTTTTGCTGTTGTGATACGCTGGCTGCCATCGCTGGATTCAAGCATATGCGCCAGTGCCTGCAAGATTTCTTCACGTCTGTTTTTCTTTTTTGTACGTTCTTTTTCTGCCATTTCTGGTAATACCCCTGCTAAGACAGCAAATATCTAAATCGCAACTCGAAATTGACGGGATATACATTTTGCCCATACAAAGATGGGCAAAAATATAAAAGTTGGTTGATGGTATCAGGTGTTGGGAAAATTATTGACGACCGGAATGACCAAAACCACCACTACCACGCTCACTGTCTTCAAAATCTTCTACTAAGTTAAACTCGGCCTGAACAACAGGAACAATCACCATCTGTGCGATGCGCTCACCGGGTTCAATTATGAAGGTTTTATCTCCACGGTTCCAGACAGAAACCATCAGTTGCCCCTGATAATCAGAGTCAATCAACCCGACCAGATTACCCAGCACTACGCCATGTTTATGGCCCAGACCAGAGCGGGGAAGAATGATAGCTGCCAACTGCTCATCCGCGATATGGATAGCTATTCCTGTAGGCAGAAGTTCGGTCTGGCCGGGAGCCAGTTCCACAGCATTATCCAGACAAGCACGTAAATCTAAACCCGCAGAGCCAGGAGTAGCGTAAGTCGGTAAAGGAAATTCTTGCCCGATGCGGGGATCAAGGATTTTAACGTCGATTTTTTTCATCATAGCGTTTGAATATCTCGTCTAATAAGCGGTGACTGAGTTGTAATTTACTACTGTGCGGTAAATTAATGCTGCCATCATGCCAGAATAGCTGTAATGCATTGGTATCACTGTTAAAGCCGTGTTCAGCCAGCGATACATCATTCGCGCAAATCAGATCCAGATTCTTCTGGCTGAGTTTTCCGCGGGCGTATTCTTCCACATTCTGGGTTTCGGCTGCAAATCCAACGACAAAGGGACGATGTTTTTCCATTGCTGCAACACTCGCTACGATGTCAGGGTTTTTGACTAATGTATAGGTGATCTCGTCACCCTGTTTCTTGATTTTTTCAGTTGCAGTATGTTTGAAACGGTAATCAGAAACGGCGGCACAACCGATGAAAATATGCTGTGATGCTGCGGTTTCCTGTACTTGTTCGTACATTTCCAGTGCGCTGGTGACGTTAATACGTTTGACATTCAGAGGGGTAGGTAAATTAACAGGTCCCGTAATTAATGTGACTTCCGCCCCGCGCTCGGCTGCTGCCTGTGCGATAGAAAACCCCATTTTTCCAGAGCTATGATTAGTCATAAAACGGACAGGGTCTAATGCCTCACGCGTCGGGCCAGCCGTAATTGTGATCTGAAGATCCATCAAATCTCTGACAGGGTTGAGGTGCTGTGTTGCCCGTTCGACAATCTCCATCGGTTCAATCATTCTTCCCGGCCCCACATCGCCACAGGCCTGACTTCCTTCATCCGGGCCCCAAATCAGCACATTACGTTCTCTTAATATGCTGAGATTATGCTGGGTGGCTTGTGCACGATACATTTGCTGGTTCATGGCAGGAACAACCGCCAGAGGTGCTGCGGAGGCCAGACAGATAGTTGTTACTAAATCGTTTGCCATGCCTGCACTCAGGCGCGCCAGTAAATCGGCTGTAGCAGGAGCAAGAATAATCAAGTCAGCCCATTTTGCCAGTTCAATATGCCCCATTGCGGCTTCTGCTGCCGGGTCTAAAAGATCATCAGAAACTGGGTGGCCTGAGACGGCCTGTAATGTAAGAGGGGTAATAAAAGCTTCTGCTGCCGGTGTCATCACTACGCGCACCAGTGCACCGCGATCACGTAAACGACGCACCAGTTCAGCTGTTTTATAAGCAGCAATACCTCCACTGATACCAAGCACAATATGCTTACCAGAAAGTTCGTTGCCGGAAAGTCCTGCCATTCTGATTGTCCACCTGTAAGTTACGATTACCAAGATTCTATCATAAGAAAATAAGGTACTGAGAATACGGAGTTGAGAACCGCTCTGTTTTGCTATGGCCAAATGGCAAGTTTGCGAAGCGTTACGCAAAGCATAAGCATGGCGCTGGCGGTTGTTTTTTCATCATGAGATATTGGCGATGTGAGTATCGGCAGTATGCGTCACGATAGTTGTTCATCAAACAATGGCCTGACAATGGATAGATAAGGGGGAGTGAATGGATATCACGATGGTGGAAAAAAACGATGAAGTGAATTCAGATCTTGCTCCCCGGGAGAAACTGCTGGCATATGGTGCAGTTGCCCTGACAGATGCAGAGTTGTTAGCGATATTTTTGCGCACAGGCGCCAGAGGAGTACCTGTTGTGCAAATGGCAGAGAATTTATTGCAATCATTCGGTTCCCTGTATCATCTGCTTTCAGCTGATTATGCTGATTTCTGTTCACATAAAGGTATGGGATTATGCAAATACGTGCAGTTACAGGCGGTGTCTGAACTGGCAAAGCGTTTCTTCTCCAGTCAATTTATCCATGAAGATGTGATGAGCAGCCCGGTTGCGACGCAAAATTATTTGCAGGATTTATTATCCTGGCAGGATCGGGAAATTTTTGTCGTACTGTTTTTGACAAATCAGAATAAAGTTATTTGTCATGATGAAATGTTTAAAGGAACGATAAACAAAGTTGAAGTCCATCCGCGTGAAATTGTGAAACAGGCAGTTAAAGTGAATGCAGCATCAATTATCTTGGCTCACAATCACCCCTCCGGTAATCCGGAACCCAGTCTGGCAGATAAATTGGTAACAGAAAAAATCATTGAAGCCTGTGATTTAATCGGAGTTAAAGTTTTGGATCATATTGTTATTGGCAAACAAAATTGTGTTTCATTTGCAGAAAGAGGTTGGATTTAATACGGTTTTTATACGAACCGATCAGATCTTAGCTGTTCGGGACTTGAGCATCAGCGAATGAGGGCGTATACTACGCCACCTTTGAGGATCTTGGGTTTGGCGAGAAGAGCCTATCTCAGTGCATTTTTTGCTGAGAGAATGTGAGTCTTTTCAGCAACGTTTTTCATCAGTAAAGAAAATTTGCTGAGATGGGCTCCTAAGCCTGACGAGGCGGTCATACCCAATACAAAGCTCGAGCTGAATTGATTTTTGGAGAATAGACATGTCCCGAGTCTGCCAAGTTACTGGCAAGCGTCCTGTGAGTGGCAACAACCGCTCTCACGCACTAAACGCGACCAAGCGTCGTTTTCTGCCTAACCTGCACTCTCACCGTTTCTGGGTTGAGTCTGAGAAGCGTTTTGTAACTCTGCGTGTATCTGCTAAAGGTATGCGTGTGATCGACAAAAAGGGTATCGATACAGTTCTTGCTGAACTGCGTGCCCGCGGTGAGAAATACTAAGGAGCTGAAAAATGGCTAAAGGTATTCGCGATAAAATTAAGCTGGTTTCTTCTGCTGGTACTGGTCACTTCTATACCACTACGAAGAACAAGCGCACTATGCCTGAAAAACTGGAACTGAAAAAATTTGATCCAGTTGTTCGTCAGCATGTAGTGTACAAAGAAGCTAAAATCAAATAATTTTAGTGGATTGAAAAAACCCAGCTATTGCTGGGTTTTTTTATGCCTGATGTATTTGGAATCTTCATATATTAGACAGATACGGTTACCCGTGAACGTAAGCTGCTGTTCAGTTATACTAACGTTTTTTGATATATGAACCGTCAGGTATCGCTCTGAAAATGAATGAAAAAACCTTAAATATCTTACACACAGAATCATCGTGTGGCTGGGGAGGGCAGGAGATTCGTATTCTGACGGAATCTCAAGGTATGATGCGTCGCGGGCATCATGTTGTTATCGTTTGTTGTCCTACCTCTACACTTTATCGTGAGGCTCACCATTATGGTGTGCCTGTGGTAGCGTTGCCGATTGAAAAAAAACGTTTCTCATGTTTTACAGCAATGCGCCGTTGGTTAAAGGCTGAAGGCCGCCAATTTGATGTTATTAACACCCACAGTTCGACGGATTCCTGGCTGGTTGCTGCGGCGAGTGCCACATTAAAGGGAATGCGGCCTATCGTCCGAACCCGACATGTTTCAACCACTGTTTCAACTTCTATTGCGACCCGCTGGCTTTATTTAAAATCCTGTCGGCATATCGTAACGACCGGGGAAAAGTTACGCCAATCCCTGCACATCAATAACCGTTACCCGTTATCCCATATGACATCTGTACCAACAGGCATTGATCTGGCCCGTTTTCATCCAGAAAATAAACAGACATGCCGCCAACGTATTGGAATTGCAGATAAACCGACAATTGGGATTGTGGCAACAATGCGAACCTGGAAGGGGCATCGTTATCTGTTGGATAGCTGGAAAATACTTCATCAACGCTATCCGGACTGGCAATTACTGTTTGTCGGTGACGGACCACAGCGAAAAAATCTGGAACCCAGAGTGAAGCAGGAAGGTCTGGCAGATAGTGTTATTTTTCTTGGTAATCGGCAGGATGTACCGGACTGCTTAAACTCAATGGATATTTTTGCATTGCCTTCCTTTGGTAACGAAGGTGTTCCACAAGGTATTATGCAGGCAATGGCGTGTGGTTTACCGGTCATCTCTACATCGGTTGGCGCTATTTCTGAGGCTGTGATTGATGATGAAACAGGTTATATTATCGAACCTAAGAGTGTTGAACAGCTAACGGATAAATTAGATTTTCTGATGAAAAATGCTGATCAACGTTTACAGATGGGAGAAGCTTCTCTGAAACGGGCAACGTATGCATTTGGTATGGATAATATGCTGGATAAAATGACATCTATATTTATTGCAAGTGGCAGAGAATAGGGAGTTATGCTTTTATCTTTGCTTTATCAAATACAGAACAAATTATTATATTAAAGCAAAACTGATAGTTGATTTGAACGATACAAATTAAATAGCTTTGACGAAAGCTCTTTTAAGCCAGTTTATTGAATGGGTAATTTTATAATTCATCATTATGAAACTCACGAAGATCATATGTCAGATATATCAGTGGAACAGGTCTGGCAATCAGTGAAAAGCATATTGGAAACCCAATAAAAGGATAATGAAAACGATGAAAATAGGGTTTATTGATGTCACTGTGACGATGTCCTATGGGGGTATTCAGACTGCAGTTTGGGAGCTGGCGAAGGCTTTGACTGATGCAGGGCATGAGATCCATATTTTCGGAGGAACAGGCAACATTAAGCCTGAGTTAGGCGATCGGAATATTCGTGTCCACACTTTTCCCTTTATCCCCAGAGAACGTGTAATTAATATCGGTCGCCGTTTTCAGCGTATTGTTGAGCGTTACTCGTTTGCCCGCCATGCCCGTGAGACGGTGATTGCTGAAAACTTTGATTGGGTCATACTTACAAAGCCGTTTGATTTTTTCTGGCCCAGAATGATGCCGACTCATTCCCGTACTAAGTTTTGCTATATGAGTGGGGGAACCAGCTTTTTTAAAGGCGATCGGCTATTAGGGAAAAAGATATCAGCCTGGGTTGCCTGTAGCCATTTTAACGGCTGGCAGATCCAGCATCATTTCAAACAGTTTCCAGATATTATCTACAATGGAGTAGATATTGATAAATTTAAGCCCGCTCATTCTGATGTCAGGGGCAGGCTGGGGATCGATGAAAATACGTTTTTGCTGACTTTTGCCGGTCGTTTAGTCGGTTGGAAAGGTATGCAAATTGCTATCAAGGCAATGGCTTTGTTACGTGATAAGGATGTTAAGCTATTAATTATCGGTGCTGGTGAAGAGCTAAAGCGGCTGGAAAGAAAAGTTGCAGAGTTAAGTTTAGAACAATCCGTTATTTTTCATCCTCCTGTGAGTCATGATCAATTGCCTGAGTTTTATGCTGCAGGGGATGCCGGAATATTTCCGAGTATTGGTGATGAAGCATTCGGTATTACTATCGCAGAGGCAATGGCATGTGGACGCCCTGTTATTGCCAGTTATATCGGTGGCATACCTGAAGTAGTGGGAAATGAGAACCAGTCTGGCATTCTGGTCGCGCCGGGTAATGAAGCGGCTATTGCCGAGGCAGTTAATCATCTGATGTCGCTACCGGACAAAGGAAAAGACATGGGGAAATGTGCTCGTCAGAGAATAGAAAGTTTGTATACCTGGGAGCATTCTGCAAACCGCTTATTAAATACTATAAAAAAATAATGAAGATAGCTTATATTGATCCTTACCCTGTACCTGATTTTCGGGTTGCTTCACTGCAAATTTTGCAGAATGTGGATGCCTTTGCTCGTCAGGGACATAAGGTTTGTCTGATTACACCTGCTGGCAAGAATAATGTCGAGGAGATCCTCGGCAGAAAATTACCTTCTTCCGTTGAATTAATTGTTTTACATGATATCCGTCGTAAATGGTATTTCCCTGTCAATACGCAAAAATTATTTTATCTTCAGGTTTCCTGTTGGTTGAAAAAGAATCATGTAGATGCCATTTTTACTCGCAATATTAAGATGGCTAATTACCTGTTACGTAAGCACCCAAATATTCCACATTTCTTTGAGAGTCATGAGATTTTTTCTCAGTCTTTTAAAGAATCCCATGATTTGGACGGATATTCTAATAAACGTAAGTATTCTAAGCTGCGAAAAATTGAACAGCACGTTTATCAACATTCCAGAGCTGTTTTTGTGCTGACTTCGTTACTGCGTGATGACATTTATACCGAATATGGTGTAAAAACGCCGATTATTATTGCACCTGATGGTGTTGATATGTTGGCAGTGGAAGAAACCAGAGTGTTCTCTTCTGGCAGACAATATCAGCAAGGAGAAATAACACAGATATTGTATTTGGGGAGCCTTCACCGTTGGAAAGGTGTACCGACGGCCATGAAATCAATGTGCTACCTGAATAATGCGGTATTGAATGTCGCTGGTGGGAATAGTGAGCAGATTGAAAATTTAAAATCTGTAGCGCAACAGATTGGTGTTAGTGACAGAGTCAATTTTATGGGTTTTATCCACCCTAAAGATCGTTTTCAGGTTATTGCAGACAATGATATCTGCATCCTGCCGCTGACAAAAACCAGCATAGGTAGCCGTTATACTTCCCCTCTTAAACTTTTTGAATATATGGCGATGGGAAAACCGGTTGTTATTTCTGATTTTCCTTCCATTCGCGACGCTGTCGACGAACAGTCAGTGAGTTTTGCCCACAGTGAAAATGCAGAAAGTTTTGCTCAACAGATTCAATTATTAATTGATAATCCTCATGAAATAGTACTCAAAACAGAAAATTCCCAGAGATTAGTCGAGGAGCATTTTAATTGGGATCAGCGTGCAAAATTAATTATGCGGGAGATAGAGAAAAAACTTTCTTGAGAATAAATGATGTTTATTTTCTCAACTGAATCTGACCGCAAATAGTACATGAAAACGCCATTATAATCTGTTGAAATAGGTACTGTAGAAAGTTTATTCAAGGAGTAAATATGCCGGAGCTACCAGAGGTTGAAACCAGTCGCAGGGGAATTGAGCCACATCTGGCCGGAAATGTGATTCATTATGTTGAAGTGAGAAATTCACGTTTGCGCTGGCCTGTTTCTGAACAGATTATGAAATTATCGGATAGCCGTGTAATCAGTGTGCAGCGTCGGGCAAAATACCTGCTGATCGAATTATCTGATGGGTGGATTATTGTTCATCTGGGGATGTCCGGCAGTTTACGTATTCTGCTACATGACTCTCCTCCTGCAAAACATGACCATATCGACTTAGTGATGGCAGATGGCAAAATTCTTCGCTATACCGACCCACGGCGATTCGGAGCTTGGTTGTGGAGTAAGAATCTGGAAGAATGTTCTGTATTGGCGCATTTAGGCCCTGAACCTTTGTCAGATGTGTTTGATGGTGAATATCTTTATTCCCTTTCCCGCAACAAGAGAACGGCGATTAAGCCTTGGATCATGGATAACAAAGTGGTCGTTGGTGTCGGTAATATTTATGCTAATGAAGCTTTGTATGTTGCGCACATTTTACCTGAGCGTCCTGCGCATTCACTGACTCTGGAAGAAGCATATCTGCTGGCTGATACAATAAAGCAGATATTAGCTCGTTCCATTGAGCAGGGAGGAACAACACTGAAAGATTTTCTGCAATCGGATGGAAAGCCGGGATATTTTGCGCAGGAGTTATTTGTTTATGGTAAGAAAAGTGAGCCTTGCCCAATGTGCGGAGAAAAAATTGAAAGCATAAAATTGGGGCAAAGAAGTACATTTTTTTGCCGACAGTGCCAGCATTAATTGTGTTTTCAGGCTGAATGGTGGGGGACTCAGAAGTCCCCTGAGAAGATTAATTCCCTAGCTTCTTCAACATTGCCTGTGTAACCGGCTCTGGCAGGAATGATGAAACATCACCATCATGACGGGCAACATCTTTAATCAGGGATGATGAGACAAAGGATAAATTTTGAGAAGGTAATAAGAAAACACTTTCCAACTCCGACATAAAATGCCGGTTCATATTGGCAAGTTGCCATTCATATTCAAAATCAGAAATTGAACGAACACCACGAATTAAAATCGTCGCCTGCTGTTTTTTAGCAAAATTTGCCATCAATTCACTGAATCCGACGACCTCAACATTATCTAAATGCGAAGTAACTTCTGTCGCCAGTGCGACGCGTTCTTCAAGAGTGAACATCGGGTTTTTTCTGTCACTGTTGGCGATAGCGAGCAAAACATGGTCAAACATATTAGCTGCACGAGTCACAATATCAATATGACCGTAGGTAATAGGATCAAAAGTACCGGGATAAATTGCTTTTCTTTTCATTGCCTTTGATTCTCTGCTTGGGTGAGTTCCCAGAGTGCTGCATATTTATTGAATGTATATTGAGCATTGACAACAGCTAATATTAATCCCTGCTTACCATCAAGGAAACCCGCTCTTAGTAGCCATGTTTTAAAAAATGCACCCAGAGTATGGCCGATAATAGAAGAATATCGTGTAGTTTTACCCTGTTCGTAGCGCTGTTTGGCCCAGTATTTTGCATAATTCAGTTGTTTTTGCTGGAATTCCATCAGATTACGACAGGTTAAATGGCGTAAGTCGCCTTTTAATGTCACGACAGGCGCACCCTGAGCATCAAGTGATTCATGAACCTGATTATCGTTATATTGATAACGTTCACGGCAATAAAGGCGGGAGACCTTATCAGGATACCAGCCACTGTGTTTCATAAATCGGTTCATGAAGAGATTGAGGCGCGCACAAGCATAGACTTTGTTATCGTCAGGTGCGGCTAGAACCCGCTCAATTGAAGCCCTTAACTCAGGAGTGACCCTTTCATCTGTATCAATCATGAAAATGTAATCACCGCTGGCATAGGATTGAGCCAGTTGCCTTTGGCGGCCGAAGCCCGGCCATTGTGTATTGGTGTAAACTTCCGCACCCATTTCTCTGGCTATCTGGCAAGTTGCATCGGTACTACCAGAATCCAGAACGACAATCTCATCCGCCCAATCCACAGATAGCAGGCAATCACCAATCAAGTCAGCGGCATTTTTGGCAATCATCACAACGGACAGGCGTTTTCTCGCGCTCATTAATGGCTCCGTGGAGGAAGGTAGGGTTCCAGTAATTTTAACAAGCGTTGCAGCGCACCCTGATTTTCATGTAAAACTTCGGCTGCGTGACGACCGTAATAAAGGCGGTAATCTTCATCTGTCAGCAGGCTGTTAACTGCACTACTTAAGGATTGGCTATCTGTAACAGTGATAAGCCCATCAGCTTTATTCAGCTTGGCACAGATATCCTTAAAATTGAATGTATGTGGTCCCATTATGACAGGAATAGCATGAGCGGCTGCTTCCAGAGGATTGTGGCCACCGCGTTCAATTAAACTGCCTCCGACAAAAGCCAAATCAGCAATACCGTATAAAAGCATCAGCTCGCCCATCGTATCGCCGATAACAACCTGAATATTAGCATCTGGTATGGTACCGGAACTTCTTAGTACTGACGTTAGGCCTGCTTGTCGTGTTAACTCTTCTGCCTTGGCAAAGCGCTCAGGGTGGCGTGGAACTAAAATTAACAGTAAATCAGAATGTTGTTTTAATAAATCGCGATGAGCATCCAGTATAATCGACTCTTCACCCTCATGGGTACTGGTTGCGATCCAGACTGGTCGGTGTGCAGCCCACTGGCGGCGAAGTGTAACAGCTTTGGCTGCCAATTCTGGTGTGACAGAAATATCGAATTTAAGGCTGCCAGTGACTGCCAGTTGGGTACGTTTCAACCCTAATTCAATAAAACGTTCACCATCTTCCTGATTTTGTGCTGCGATAAGTGTTATTTTATTCAGAATAGTTTTGATAAAACTGCTGATTTTCTGATACCCGGTGGCGGAACGGGCTGAAAGACGGGCATTAGCAATGACCAGTGGTATTCCACGCTGATGCAGTTGAGTGATTAGGTTAGGCCATAGCTCAGTTTCCATAATAATCACCAGCTTGGGATTGATATTATCGAGGAAGCGCCCCATAGAGCCCGGCAAATCATACGGCAGGTAAACGTGATTAACATCTGCCCCCAGTGCAGAAAGCACTCTTTCTGAACCGGTTGGTGTCATGGTTGTCACAGTGATTGGCAGAAAAGGGTAATGGTGTCGTAATATCCTGACGAGAGGAATTGCAGCTAATGTTTCTCCGACTGAAACAGAATGGAGTAATATGCCTCCCGGGGTAACTTTCTGAGCACAGAAACCATAGCGTTCACTCCAGCGCTTACGGTATGCCGGAGATTTACGGCTGCGCAGTAACAGGCGCAACCAGATAATAGGTTGGATGAGGTAAAGAAGTACCTGATATAAGCGAAGCAACATTCTATCAAATTCACTGAAATAGACTGTGGGTATAGTATCACATTGGTTTGAAGAAAGTGTGCAAAATGCGGATATGTTGTCCATATTCCCTTAAAAAGATAAAGGGATCAGTTTGTTGTATTTATGAGTTATATCCAGCTTTCAACATCTAAGATGTAAGAGTATAAGGTCAGAGCCTGTTGCCCTTGGAATATAATTTAATTGCCTATCTGCTTTATGATAATCATTGGAAATGTAATGAGAAAAAAAAATACTCAATACGAAAAGATTCTGATCATTAAACTCAGACATCATGGTGATACGTTACTTATCACTCCCGTTATTAATTCTCTGAAAGATAATTATCCTGACGTGGAAATTGATGTTCTGATTTACAAAGAAACAGAACCTATGTTATTGAATTTTAATTATGTATCCAATATTTTTACCATAGATCGGCAGTGGAAAAAAGAAGGTACAAGAGCCCTAATCTCCCATTATTGGAGTTTATTAAGTCAACTTAAAAATCGAAGGTATGATCTCGTTATCAATTTGGCAGATCAGTGGAGTAGCGCTTTGATCTCTTCGTTTACCGGTTCGGCACGACGTATAGGGTTTGATTTTCCTAAGCGACAGAACCTGTTGTGGAAGGCTTGTTTTACGGATTTAGCTTCTACTGAAGGGGAAGAATCTCTGCATGTTGTTGAGCAGAATTTATCGGTATTAAAACCACTTAATCTTCCTGTTACTAATTTTGATGTCACTATGAGTTATAGTGATGAGGATAAAAAGAAAATCTTTAACCTTCTCCATATTGGCGGGATTCATCAGAAGTATGTTGTTATTCATCCGGCCTCCCGTTGGTTTTTCAAATGCTGGGATGAAGATAAAATCAGTGAGACCATTAATACATTACAGGCTGATGGGCATGCCATTGTAGTAACGTCAGGGACTGATACACAGGAAAAAGAGATGGTTGAACGAGTATTATCGGCCTGTCCTCAGGATAATATCGTTTCTTTAGCTGGCAAGATAACATTGCCACAATTGGGAGCCCTGATTGATCATGCGGCATTGTTTATTGGTGTTGACTCTGTTCCTATGCATATGGCTGCTGCATTGAAAACACCTTGTATTGCGTTATTTGGCCCATCTAAGTTAGTCTTTTGGCGCCCATGGCAAGTTAATGGGGAAGTGATTTGGGCCGGAGACTACGGGAACTTACCGGAGCCTGATGATATTGATACCAAAACTGATGCTCGGTATCTAAGCGCGATTCCGGCAAATGTGGTGATTGAAACGGCTCGGAGATATTTATCATGAAACCTGTGCGCTTGGCTATTGTCCGACAAAAATATCGCCCTGATGGTGGTGCTGAACGTTTTATTTCCAGAGCATTAGACGCATTGGATAATGAAAATCTGGAACTAAATGTTATTACGCGTTCCTGGCAGGGAGATACCAATCCGAACTGGAATGTGCATTTAGCTGACCCTTTTAAATGGGGGCGTATTAGTCGTGAGAAGGGGTTTGCTGATGCAGCGAGAGCTATTTGGCATAAGGAACAATTTGATATTGTCCAGAGCCATGAACGAATAGCAGGTTGTGATATTTACCGAGCTGGTGATGGTGTACATCAACGTTGGTTACAACAAAGATCAAGAATTCTGCCAATCTGGAAGAGTAAATTGCTTTTTGCCAGTCGTTATCACCGCTATGTGATGGATGCTGAAAAAAGCATGTATTCGTCACCAGAATTGAAGAAAGTTATTTGTAATTCTGAGATGGTCAAACAGGAAATTATGGCAGACTTTGATCTGCCGGAAGAGAAAATTTCTGTCATTTATAATGCTATTGATCAGACGCAATTTTTTCCTGCCGGAGAAAATGAAAGAGCTGTACTACGGCAACAATATGCTGTCCCGGCACAGGCTAAATGTTTTGTGTATGTTGGTTCAGGTTTTGAGCGAAAAGGTTTGAAGGCGGCAATTGAAGCAATCAGTATGACAGATGCCTACCTGATTGTAATTGGACAGGATAAGGAAGGGGATAAATACAAACAGTTAGCTCACTCTCTTGGCTGTCATGCTCGCATCCTGTTTCTAGGCCTTCAAAAAAAGACATTACCTTTTTATCAGATGGCAGATGGTCTATTATTACCAACATTATATGATCCTTTCCCAAATGTTATTTTAGAAGCTATGGCTTGTGGTCTACCTGTTATAACCAGCAAAACCTGTGGTGGGGCTGAGTTCATTGATTCAGGATTAAATGGTTTTGTATGTGATGCTCTGGATATTAAGGCGTTGTCTGAAGCTATTTTTTTAGTACCTTCAGATCATTTAACCAGTAAAATCTCTATGTCGGCAAAAGAAAAGATAATGGCCTATACACCTGCTTATTTATCTCAACAGCTTACTGATCTGTATAACAAGGTACTTTCCCTATGAGTGGACACATCCTGTTCATCATTGATGGATTGCCGGGAGGAGGGGCCGAAAATGTCGTTGTACGCTTGTGCCGAGAATTACAACGAAAAGGTTTTACTATCACCTTGTTATCGTTATCTGAACAATGTGAATATCCTATTCCTGACCATGTTGATTTAGTTATTGATGCTGACAAATATACCGGTCCTTTTAGAAGACAGACTGAGATCTTCCGTAGAGTGAAATCTATGGATAGAGTTTTGGAAAAAATCTTTCTACAAAAAGGACTGCCTAAGTTAGTAATCTCTAATTTACATAAAACCGATCGCATAGTAGCCAGATCAAAAATATTAGCTAATATGAATGTATGGTTTTGTATTCATGGCGTATTTTCTAAATCTTATCTTGAGGGTAAAACGGGCTTGGCGCGTTGGTTTAAGCAACATAAAATTAAACGTGTCTATAAGGATCGTAATCTGATTTGTGTTTCTGATGCAGTTGCTTCTGATTTGAAAGAAAATCTATCAATTATAGCACGAAGAATGGTCACGATTTATAACCCATTCAATATTGCTGAAATTAAGTTGAATTCATTAGAAAATAATCCCTATTCAGGTCAGGATTATATTATCCACCTTGGTCGCTTTCACAGTGTAAAGCGTCATGACCGTTTGCTGGAGGCATTTGCCAAAGCAGATCTTCCCTGTAAATTGCTAATTGCAGGTCAGGGTGATGAGAACGCGACAAATGTAATTAAACAAAAAATAGAGGAACTTGGCTTACAGCTCAGAGTGCAGTTAATTGGTTTTTTAGAAAATCCGTTGCCTGTGATACGTGAAGCTAAAGCTGTTGTACTGAGTTCAGACAGCGAAGGGCTGGGAAATGTTTTGATCGAAGCTTTGATCTGCGATACTCCGGTCGTCAGTACAAATTGCCCGGGGGGCGTCAGTGAGATTCTGGTTGGGGAATTGGAGCAATATAAGTCTGAACTTACTTCGGAGTCATTGGCTGATAAAATGCGTTTGGTTTATTTTAATCCACCTGTTATTACAAAAGAAATGTATAAGAAATTTGATCAGAAAGTCGTTGTTAAACAATATTTATCTTTGCTTGAACAATAGCAAGATTCAGAGTATTAAAACTTGAATAGATAGTAGATAGGTTTTAATTCATTAAGAAGTATTTCTTTGTTCTTTATTTACTCATATTTTGGTACATATTTAATGACTCAGCCCGCATTCATCATAACAATTGATACTGAAGGTGATAACCTTTGGCAAAACAGTGATAAAATTTCGACTCAAAACACTCAGTATCTGCCCAGATTTCAAAGCCTTTGCGAGCGCTTTGGATTCAAACCTGTCTGGTTAACTAACTATGAAATGGCAATGGATGATAGCTATATCGAATTTGCTAAGGATGTGATTGCCAGAAACACAGGCGAAATAGGAATGCATTTGCACGCCTGGAATAATCCACCCATCGTGCCTTTGACAGATGATGATATGCATTATAAACCTTATCTGATTGAATATCCTAAAGATCAGATAAAAGCAAAAATTGATTTAATGACAAATCTTCTTGAAGGAAAACTTCAGACTAAGATGCTGAGTCATCGCGCAGGTCGTTGGGCATTTAATGAATATTATGCTCAATTGCTGGTCGAATATGGTTATCAGGTAGACTGTTCTGTTACACCAAAAGTTAACTGGTGTTTTACTAAAGGTGATCCTAATGGAAATGGTGGAACAGATTATAGTCATTTTCCATCTCATGCTTATTTTATGGATTCGCAGGATATTTCCAAAGAAGGTGACTCTTCATTACTGCAAGTACCAATGAGTATTCAGTATAAACACTCTCCGATCATGAATTTTTTTAAACAAAAATATGATCATTTGAGAGGAAAACAGCGTTCACCATCCGTTCATTGGTTGCGTCCTAAAGGTGGTAACTTGGAGCAGATGAAAACAGTAGTCCAGCAAACATTGGCATCTGGTAATGATTATGTTGAGTTTATGTTGCATTCATCAGAGTTTATGCCCGGAGGAAGCCCGACTTTTAAAAATGAAGAGCAAATTGAAATGCTTTATCAGGATTTAGAAGTATTGTTTGATTTTTTGAAACCGTTGGTTCAAGGGATGACATTGGCAGAATATTATGAATTAAAATCAGAGATTATATTTTAAATACAAATAAAATTTTAGGATATTTGTATGTGATTAAGGATTTTTCTACTGAAGGCGTTTGGTAGATGGAGTACTTATTCATGATTAAATTAGCTTTAACACTACAAACGCCTACATTTAATGCTGGTAAGTAAACTAAGGCCTAATTTTCTTTAACCAAGTTCGAATGAAAATTCGCCATAAAGATAATTTTATTTGAGTTAGTATATTTTTTTTTCTGTTCATTTTATCTAGATTTGTTAATAAACATGTTCTTTTCCCAATTGAGGAGTATTCTCCATGAGATGAAATAGTAATTACAGGAGGAACTATTCCTTTTAATTTAACAATTCCTTGCTCTCGTAACATTTTCCACTCATCAGCGACGAATTTAACAGGAAATAAGTGGTTATATAGTACTTTTGCTGCCGCTAGATTCAGGGCATAACCATGAGTGCATGCAGCATCAATTACACTAACAATATGATGAGTATTATCCAAATTTTTTTTAAATGAGTCAAAATATTCATTGGTTTGGCTTAATAAAAACACATAAGGCTTTGAACTTATAGCCATAGGGTGATTTTCTAGACATGATAATACATTTGTTAAATTGTCATCAAGGCTTGCATCGTCTTCTAAAATGAGAGATATAGGTATTTTATGTTTTATTATTTTTTTGTATGTATTTAAATGACTTAGTGAGCATCCAAGTTCACCAAGAGTCAGTGTCATTTCATAAAAATTGGGACAATTTTCTTGAATTTGCTCTTCAGTTAAGTCTTTCCCATAAACAGCACTTATAAACTCAAAATCTAGCTCTAACTTTTTTAGTTGTTCTTGCATTGATTTTTTTCGTTCTACATCTTGTGCTAAATTAATAACGAATATTTTCATAAATAACTTAATAAAGTGAATTTTAACGATAAATATATTATCATGATTTAGGTTTTACACCAGAATAAATATTAGTATAACTAATTTTCAAAATAATAAAAAACTTGTTGGCTACATTATGTAATTTTTATTTTTCCATGTGAAAGGTTAAAACCACCGACTTTAGTCGGTCAGCTTTAGCTGCGATACTCTGTTGCACGAGAGGTGCAATATGGATTACAGATATGGCAGCCACACGGTATTTCAGATTGAGTATCATTTCGTGTGGGTAACGAAATACAGGTACCCAGTACTGATAGGTGAAGTTGGCCTACGGGTGCGAGAGCTAGTTCGTCAGACCTGTGAAGCTTTTGAAATCAGGATAGTCGAAGGTGTCGTGAGCAAAGACCATGTACACATACTGGTCAGTTGTCCTCCGAGCTTAGCGCCGTCAGAAATCATGAGGCGAATAAAGGGAAGGACAGCGAGCAAGTTGTTTGAAGAGTTTGCTCACCTGAAAAAGCGCTACTGGGGTCAGCATTTTTGGGGTAGAGGCTATTTTTGTGCAACGGTAGGCCAGTTAACGGAAGAGATGATAAAGGCCTATCTGGAACATCATTTTGAACCCAACCCGAATGATAACTTCAGGCTGGATAATTGACGCATCGTTCAGCCGATGCGTATCCGGACTTTCAGTCCGTTAATCACTAACCCACCGACTTTAGTCGGTGGTTGTTGAGTTTTGATCTTGAAAATAAAAGTTTAAATAGTTTTCTTTTGTAGCTTAGTCTGATATTTATATCTAATAAATAAGATATTTTGTTTACCTTTTTAATGAGATTAAATAAAGTTAATTTTTTCTTATTAGAAATAAAATTTCCATTTTTTAATATATGGTCTATAGCATGAGTAGCAACTAAATGTCTATATTTTTTGCCAAAAACACTATCCATTTCTATGATTACATCAGCCATTATATTAGATTTTTTTGAATCAATCACCATAGATAAACTGTTTTCTCTTTTTATGTAATTATATATGATGGAATTTGTATAATATATGTTATTACTGCTCTCTAATAATTTAGGGAATACATAAGAATCTTCATAACATGATATTTCAGGTATTTTTATCTCATTGAATAGACTTTTTTTAAATACCTTTCCCCATAAGTGAGCTTGAAATTTCTTATGGATTAAAAATTGCTTAATTGCATTGTTTTTTGTTAATTTTACCGGAGGATTAAAATTGGATGACTCTAATAAATTATTTTTATTATGGACTTCATGTATTTTTGACAACAATATATCAGGTGAATTATTTTTTAGTAAACTAATCAGACAGTTAAAATTAAAATTTGGTATGGTGTCATCGCCATCTATGAAAGTAACATATTTACCAGTACATAGACTAATAGCGTAATTTCTAACTTTTCCTATATTTTTAAATTCAGTCCGTATATAATTTATGTGATTGCTTTTTTTGGAAAATTCTGACATTAATTCCCCTGTTTGATCTGATGATTTATCATCAATCAATAATATTTCCATATTTTTTATATAATTATTATTAATAAGTACTTCAATGCTATCTAAGCATTTTGGTATTAATTTCTCTATATTGTGTGCGGTAATAATAATTGACAAAATATTATTTTTCATGCATTTATAATGTCCAATTGATAAATATACATAATATTATAATTTGGATAATATAATAACTCAAGCTCCTTTGAAAGGAGATTGGGTTATTATAATGAGGGGTTATTTCATAAGAGTTATGGTAATAAAAGTTAATATGCAACCTGAAATAAAGCCTAGTGAAAAGTATTTAATTTTCTTTATTTTTTTATTTCTATTACGGAGAATATCGTTTTTATTAATAACATGTTGATCCCAACCAATATGTTTTGTAGCACTATTCGTTAATATAACGGCATACATTCCTTTTTCATAATATAGTCTTGAAATATGTGCTTCCGCTTCGTCAAAGTCTTTCCCAACATAGTAAGGAGCTATTCTTAAGTAATCACTTTTTCTGCGTAATCCCGGATTAAAGCTAAATCCCTTCCAGATTTCATCATTGCTTTCTAACACAGAAAAATCGACTCCAGAGATGGATTGAGGATTAGAAGGATAATGAAAAGGATAATTAATCTTTATATCTTTATCAAAATCACGTAACCATACTTGCAAAATATCATGTCTTTTTTCAAGGAGTATGTGTGAATCGTCGATAAAGTTATCTCTATAAAAAACCCAATCGTCTTCACAGTGAAAGATATATTTTGTATCTACTTTTTCATAAGCTAAATCTATAGATTTGATTTGCCCAAGTTTTGGGTTGTTTATTATTATCTCACAGTAGGGTTGCCAATGTTTTGGTATCACCTCTAAAATTTTTTTATTTCCTGAATCTTCTGTAATTATGACTTTTCTAATTGGATAAGTATTATGCTTATCTAATGATTGAAGAGTTCTTGTTAGGAGAGAAAATCTTCCACAACTTGTGATTACTATAGTAACATCACTTTTATCTGAAAAAATCATATATATACCTAACTTTATTTTTAGAAATTGATTTTAGTGTATTAAACTTACTGTCATATTATTTTGAATAAGAAAGTAATTAATTTTTTTTATAAAAGCGTCTCAATTTAAAATTTCGACATAATATTGAATTTTACATTTGAATACAAAAACTGTTGGTATGAGACATTTTCGTTATTTTAACACATCCTGCAAGAACAGCATAACCTCTGATGGTTTAATACTTTTCATCGTATTATCCACTGACTTCAGAGAATGCTGTTCTTTTCCGTATCCACCAATCAATCCGGGATCTGTCGGGCCAAACAGTGTGATATTCGGACGGTCAAGCGCAGCTGTAAGATGGCTCAATCCGGTGTCAACAGATACCACCGCTTTTGCATCAGCAAGAACTTGTGCGACTTCTGCCAGTGTTAGTTTTGGCAACACTTCAACATGGGAAAAACCATCTGCCAGTCGCAGTGCTCGCTGGTGTTCATGTTCAGCTCCCCAAGGCAGTTTGATTTTCATACCCGTAGGCTGAATTTCTGCAATAAGTTGCCGCCAGTGTTCTTCCGGCCAGTGTTTCTCATCACGGGTGGTAGCATGCAGAAAGACAAGGTAATCATCTTTGATTTCAGTTTGCTGCTGCAAAAAGTGACAGGCAATAGCGTAGTCGCCCGAATTTACTGGTTTTTGATACCCCAGACTATCTGCAAATAATTCACGGATGCGTTCAACCGCATGTTGCTGTTTGCTTACTGAATGGCGCTGATCGTAGAAAAAACTGGCAAGTGGCTCACGAATGCTTTTTCTGTCATAGCCATGTTTTGGGCCGTATGCCAATCGTGTCACGCAAAAAGCACTTTTTAACAGACCCTGAGCATCAATAATGACATCATATTGCTGTTGTTGTAATCGTTTCCTGAAATGTGCCCGTTCTTCACAGATATCTTTTTTGAACCAGTTTTTTCTCCAACGACGAATGGCAACCGGAATGACATTTTCAACTGCACTGTGCCAAGTGGGTATTTGGGCGAAACCCTCCTCAACGACCCAGTCAAATTTAATATCCGGTATGTGCTGTACGGCATCTGTTAATGCGGGTAGGGTATGCAACACATCGCCCATCGAAGAGGTTTTTACCAGTAAAACACGCATTAACGCTGGTTCTCCGCCTGTAAAAGTTTCTCCAGTGAGGTTAAAACCAGCTCTGGCTGAATATCAATAAGACTCTGATGGTAGCCACCATCACTGTCGCCTTTTCTGACTTTATGGTAGCCCGTAATCAGGCGGATCACTTCAGCTTTATCTGACAGAGGCGGGGTGAAATCAGGGCTACTCGGGCCATATAAGGCCACTAGTGGACGGTTCAGTGCTGCTGCGACATGCATTAAACCTGAATCATTGGTAACAATAGCATCACAGGCCGCGATAATATTTACTGCTTGTTCAAGAGAAGTCTGCCCTGCAAGGTTGAGGCAATGTTTGCGGGCTACTTCACTCAGAAGTGTGCGAATATCTTCACCGGCTTCATGATCCTTGGCAGAGCCAAACAACAATATCTGATAGCCTTTTTGCGTGATCAACTGCTCAGCAAGTGCGGCGTAATGATAATGCGGCCAGCGTTTAGCCGGACCAAATTCTGCGCCGGGACAAAAACCGATAACCGGCCGATGATCGTTGATATTAAACGCGGCGGTTGATTCTGCAATATCTTGCTCACTAACAGATAATTGAGGCCATAGCAGGGGAGAAGAAAGATCTTCAGCACTGCGTATAGTTTTTTTGTCATATGCAAGAGCCACATAACGCTGAACCATGAGCGGAAAGGCGCTCTTATTCAAGGTACGGATATCATTCAGCAAACCATAGCGCATTTCACCACGCCAGCCTGTACGCAGAGGGATATTGGCGAAGAAAGGCACCAAAGCAGATTTAAACGAATTGGGAAGGACATAAGCGCGATCATATTGACGTTCACGCAGTGCCAGCCCAAGACGGCGGCGCTCACTAAGGGCAAGTGCTCCATGCCCCAGCGGCATTGCCAGCGCCTGATTAACTTCCGGCATTTTTGCCAATAATGGGCGACACCATTCCGGTGCCATCACATCAATTTCTGCATCGGGGTACAAAGCCTTCAAGGTACGGTAGAGGCTTTGTGACATCATCATATCACCGACCCAGGATGGGCCTATCACCAATATCTTCATAAAGGTCGATTAATTATCCTGATTAAGCCATTGCATGTATTCGGTAACACCTTCAGCAACGGTTTTGAATGATGCTTCATAACCCGCAGCCCGAAGTTTTGTCAGATCAGCCTGAGTGAAACTCTGATAACGACCTTTTAATTTTTCTGGAAATTCAATGTATTCTACGGCTGGAGATTTTTCTTTATGGAATTCGGTAACTGCGTCAGCAACAGCCTGGAAAGACTCGGCACGTCCGGTTCCACAGTTAAAAATGCCGGAAACGCTGTTCTTCCAGAACCATAGATTTACCGCAGCAACATCACCAACGTAAATAAAATCGCGGCGGAAATGCTCGCTGCCTGCAAATAATTTCGGATTCTGGCCCTGATTAATCTGAGTATTTAGATGATAAGCGACACTGGCCATACTGCCCTTATGCCCTTCCCGTGGTCCATAAACATTGAAATAACGGAAACCACAAATTTGAGAATCTGCATGTGGCAGAATATCGCGGACATACTGATCAAACAGAAATTTTGAGTAACCGTAGACATTGAGAGGCTTTTCGTACTGACGCTCTTCAATGAAATTATCACTGCGACCACCGTAAGTCGCGGCGGAAGAGGCATACAGGAATGGGATCTGCCGATCAAGACAGTAATGCAGTACATCTTTAGAGTACTGATAATTATTGTCCATCATATATTTTCCATCCCACTCTGTAGTGGAAGAACAGGCACCTTCATGGAAAACAGCATCAATATCGCCCAAATCATCACCTGCCACGATGCTGGCAATGAAATCTTCTTTATCCATATAGTCGGCGATATCCAGATCAACCAGATTGGCGAATTTTGTGCCATCTTTCAGATTATCAACAACCAGAATATCCTTGTAGCCCTCGTCATTCAGTGCTTTGACAATATTGCTGCCAATAAACCCTGCGCCGCCAGTGACAATAATCATTTGGCCCACCTCTAAATAGTCAGTTCGCTTTACTTTGGAGCGTATCATATCACTTAACCCTACTGACGACAGCTGCTGATATAGGGGAATATCCTGAAATCCTGTAGCATCTCAGTTTTCAGGCCGTGATCCGCTTTACAAACTTGATATTATCTCTTTTCTCTCTGTCGTCACTGGCGATATCTATAAGTAGAATACATCATGCTTTATTACTTCACTTATTCAGGTAATCAGGAGAGAAAGATGTCAGCTTCGTTTTATCAGAAAATTAATGAGCAATTGGAACAGGCCCATGCGGAAGGGTTGTTCAAAAGTGAACGTATTATTACTTCTGCCCAAGATGCAGATATTGCCGTTGCTGATGGTAATAATGTCATTAATTTCTGTGCCAATAACTACCTAGGGTTGGCTAATCACCCTGACCTGATCGCGGCTGCAAAAGCAGGAATGGACAGCCATGGTTTTGGTATGGCATCCGTCCGTTTTATTTGTGGTACGCAGGACTCGCATAAAGAGTTAGAAAGCAAAATCGCCGAATTTTTAGGCATGGAAGACGCCATTCTCTACTCTTCATGTTTTGATGCTAACGGTGGCCTGTTCGAAACATTATTCGGGCCAGAAGATGCGATTATTTCAGATGCTTTGAACCATGCTTCCATCATTGATGGCATTCGTTTGTGTAAAGCAAAACGCTATCGCTATGCCAATAATGATATGCAGGAACTGAGAGCGCAGCTTGAGAAAGCGAAAACTGAAGGTGCTGAGAATATCCTGATTGCAACGGACGGTGTGTTCTCAATGGATGGTGTTATCGCTGATCTGAAATCCATCTGTGACTTGGCGGATGAATTTGGTGCACTGGTCATGGTTGATGATTCCCATGCAGTAGGGTTTGTTGGCAAACATGGCCGTGGTACTCATGAATACTGTGATGTCATGGGACGCGTTGACATCATCACCGGTACACTGGGTAAAGCTTTGGGTGGTGCATCCGGTGGTTATACCGCAGCTCGTAAAGAGGTTGTAGAGTGGTTGCGCCAGCGTTCACGCCCTTATTTGTTCTCCAATTCCCTTGCTCCTTCGATTGTTGCTGCATCTATCAAAGTTCTGGATATGCTGAAAGATGGAGACGAGCTACGCGAGCGCCTCTGGAGAAACGCTAATCTGTTCCGTGAAAAAATGACTGCGGCTGGCTTTACACTGGCAGGCGCTGATCACGCCATTATTCCTGTTATGTTGGGGGATGCAAAACTGGCACAGGAGTTTGCTGCTGAACTGTTGAAAGAAGGTATCTATGTGATTGGCTTCTTCTATCCGGTGGTTCCGAAAGGTCAGGCGCGTATTCGTACTCAGATCTCCGCAGCTCATACTGAAGAACAAATTGAACATGTAGTGGATGCATTTACACGTATCGGTAAGCAATTGAATATTATTGCATAAGGTATCACTATGAAAGCGTTGTCAAAATTAAAGCCAGAAGAAGGAATTTGGATGACGGAAGTGCCCACACCGGAATTGGGCCACAATGATGTGATGATTAAAATCCGTAAGACTGCGATTTGTGGAACGGATGTGCATATCTATAATTGGGACGAGTGGTCCCAGAAAACTATTCCGGTGCCAATGGTCGTCGGGCACGAATATGTCGGTGAGGTAGTCGCGATTGGTCAGGAAGTCAAAGGCTTCAGGATCGGTGACCGCGTATCAGGAGAAGGCCATATTACGTGTGGTTATTGTCGTAACTGCCGTGGCGGGCGTACTCATCTCTGTCGCAATACCACGGGAGTCGGGGTAAACCGTCCCGGTTCATTTGCGGAATACTTGGTTATTCCGGCATTCAATGCCTTCAAAATTCCCGACAATATTTCTGACGAACTGGCTGCAATTTTTGATCCCTTTGGCAACGCTGTTCATACTGCTCTTTCCTTTGATTTGGTGGGAGAGGATGTACTGGTATCAGGTGCTGGCCCTATTGGTATTATGGCAGCAGCTGTGTGTAAACATGTTGGTGCGCGTCATGTTGTTATTACGGATGTGAATGATTATCGCCTTGATCTGGCGAGAAAAATGGGCGTTACTCGCGCTGTAAATGTCAGTCAGGAAAACCTAACAGATGTTATGTCAGAACTGGGCATGACAGAAGGCTTTGATATCGGTCTGGAAATGTCGGGAGCACCACCGGCTTTTCGAACTTTGTTGAGTGCTATGAATCATGGTGGGCGTATTGCCTTATTAGGTATTCCTCCTTCAGATATGGCAATCGACTGGAATCAGGTTATTTTCAAGGGGCTGTTCATTAAAGGTATCTACGGACGGGAAATGTTCGAAACATGGTACAAAATGGCGGCATTGATTCAGTCTGGCTTAGATCTGACTCCGATTATCACTCATCAGTTCTCAATAGATGATTACCAGAAAGGCTTTGATATCATGTGTTCAGGGCAATCTGGCAAGATTATTCTGAATTGGAATTAGCAGATTAAATTGCATACAGCTTCGTAAAATAAGCTGTTAAGAATCAGAACAGGTGCTGACTGCTTTATGGGCGCCTGTTTTATTTTGTTTGGTCTTTGCTTTATCTCGTTCAGCATTATCCTTTTTTGACTTTATTTGAGCTGCACTATGTAACTTTTCTGTCTTTGGTGAGGAATTCCGTAATTTTTCAAAACTCTGTTTCAGGGTATTGATGATGACACCGGGAACTAATGTTTCTCCTACCATTTTGAGATAATCCATTTTCGGCTCTGATGTTGTTCCGGGTTCAGTTTTGGACTTCTGAGTATTTCTGCATTGTTGTTCAGTCTGTTGGTTACTTTGCTTACCTGGCTGAGTGTGATTAAGCAGCCTGCTGGGAGCGACCAGTTCAATATCATCTGGTAATGTAGCTAATCCTTGCTGCAATGCTCGGATAGTCGTAGGGTAAGGATGTCCGATAGCGATAGCGGAGCCTTGCTTGCGAGCCAGAGCAATAGCACGATTGAGCTGATTCAGTGTTTCTGCTTCTGTCTGGACATTATCCAGAAAGATATTCCGGCGGAGTATCTGTACAGCTGTTCCCGCTGATGCTTTCGCAACCTGAGTATTACCGATGGTGACACTATCCAGAAAATAGAGATGATATTGAGAGAGGATACTCATTACTTTTTCCATACCATTAAGGCTGGATGTCATTGCACTGCCCATATGGTTATTCATGCCTGTCGCATAAGGCACTTTCTGTATGGCATCGTAAATAATGGCTGCAATTTCCTCTTTATTCATAGCAGGATGCAGGGTATTTTTTTCCAACGGTTGCTTGCTAAGAGGTGCCATTGGCAGATGAATTAAAATTTCCCTGCCTTGTTTGTGAGCTTTTTGCGCCATTTCTCTGCCATAGGGAGAATTAGGCAGTATTGCAATCGAAATTGCAGATGGCATTTGTAATATTTTTTTTTCATTGTGAACACGGTAGCCAACGTCATCAATGACAATCGCTAAACGTGCAGCATGGGCATTCAGGCTCAACGGCAATATACAGGCCAATAATAGCCAACAAATCCCGGCTACCCGAAAGTGCAGTATCCCCAATAATAGAGTGAATGAACGAAGACACTTTATTAACAGATACTGCATGATAATCTCCCTCTTATCTTCCTAACCACGGTAATGGATTAACAGCGCGTCCCTGACGGCGAATCTCAAAGTACAGTGAGGGTTGTTGTTGACCACCACTGCTACCTACCAGAGCAATCGGCTGACCGGCGCGGACTTGTTGACCAACACTGACCAGAGCACTCTGATTGTAGCCATAAATGCTCATATCTCCCTTGCCGTGTTCAACTACGACAACCAAACCGTACCCCTGTAGCCAGTCTGCCAGTAATACCCGTCCATCTGAAATTGCTTTGACTTCAGTTCCTTCCGCTGCGGATATAACGATACCTTTCCAGCGCAACTCTCCCTGTATGGTTTCCCCGAAACTATGGATAACCCGACCACGAACAGGCCAGATTGCCTGCCCGGCAGGACGACCAAGCCCACCTGTTCGTGCCATTAATGCACGTTCATCTTCCGTTGGCTTATAGCTGGAGCCTTTTTGTTGGGCTTGCTTTTGTTTAGCTGCAACTTGCGCACGAACCCGAGCCGCTTCACGTGCTTCACGTTCAGCGCGGGCCTTAGCTTCCCGTTCTGCTTTAGCAATTTTATTGCGCAGACGGGTTTCGTTTTGTTTGAGTTCAGCCAGACTCTGTTGATCTTTTTTCAGTGCAGATTCAAGGGTTGTGAGCGTTTTTTGCCGGGCTGTACGAGCAACTTCCATTTTTTGCTTTTGCTGCTTCTGACTGCTTAGTAGCGTTTGCTGCTCATTTTGTTTGCTTTGTTGCAGCTTTTTTTGCTGATTCAGTTTATCCGTTGTCTTTTGCAGCTCAACGATAGTCTCTTGACGAGCCTGATTCAGATAACTGTAATAAGCCAGTATGCGTTCTTTTCGCTGTGTTTCCGGGCCATTCAGCAGCAATTCTAACCCCTGATGATTTCCTTGCCGGAATGCTGCATCCAATTGTCTGGCCAGCCGTTTACGCTGTTCTTTTTGCTGTCTTTGCAGATCCTTAATGCTTTTTGTCAGAGATATGATTTCATTTCCCAGCTTGTTCAGTTGACGCTGTGTGCCATGAAGCGAGCGAGCGACTTCTGAAATCGTACTTTCTTGTTCCTTGAGCTGGCTGAGGAGCTCTGTGCGTTGCTTTTGCTGTTGCTTAACACTTTTTTCTTTCTCAGCAATATCCTGCTGAATATCTTTAAGCTGATTTTTATTTTCTGCAATTTGATTGGCAAAGGTTCCTGAACAGAAAAAAGCAAACAGTAGGGCACAGAACAATAAAGATCTGCTTCTCAGTTGCCACTGTTTTTTCTTCTCTTGAAGTCTACAACTCTTGAAACCCTTACTATCAGCCATTTGATTCAGTACCTTGCCACGCGTTACATTATTTATAGTACATGCTTATAGATATCTGTGGTGCCCGATTATTTCATGCGAAATGGCCTCTGACCAGAGAGCTGCCGATTTTTATCTTTCCGAATCATAATCTAAATTTTAGTGAATTTAGTTCATTTATTATCGAAAATCCTCTATCTGCCCAGTTTGGCATGAAATATTTTAAGGGAATATGGTAATCAAGTATTTCATGGCAATTTTTTATTTTTTCTCGAAACTCTCCGCAAAAACTGCACTCGGTTGATGGTAATTGGCTGTAATTGACACAACACACAGGTATACTCTGTTACCTTGAGATTTTTGTTATTAACTAATGGGAGTTGTTGCCCTCCATGCTGCAAGAAATCATGCAATTTATTAGCCGGAACACGATCCTAAGCCTTGCCTGGATTGCCCTGTTAGTGGCGGTTATTGTCCTGACAGTAAAAAGTGTGTTCTCCAAGAGTAAAGATATCACTCGTGCACAGGTTATCCATTTAATCAATAAGGAAGATGGTATCGTTGTGGATTTACGTTCCCGTGACGATTTCCGCAGAGGGCATATCATTGGTTCTGTTAACCTGACGCCATCTGAGATTAAAGATCACAATCTGGGTGAGCTGGAAAAACATAAAAAACAGCCTGTTATTATTGTTTCAGCCAATGGGCTTGAATCCAAAACACCGGCAGAGAATTTGGTGAAAGCAGGCTTTGAGCAAGTTTATACCCTGAAAGAGGGAATTGCCGGGTGGACAGGTGAGAACCTACCATTAGCCCGTGGCAAAAAGTAACGAACGTCAATGTAAGCACTATGCTTATATCATCAAAGCTTAATAAGGACATACAAAAGGTAAAATTATTATGTCAGAACAAAACAACACAGAAATGGCTTTCCAGATCCAACGCGTATACACGAAAGACATTTCTTTCGAAGCCCCTAAAGCACCTCAAATCTTCCAAGAAGAGTGGCAACCGGAAGTTAAACTGGATCTGGATACTGCTTCCAGTGAACTGGTTCAGGGAGTTTATGAAGTTGTTCTGCGTGTCACCGTTACGGCGACATTGGGAGAAGAAACTGCGTTCTTGTGTGAAGTTCAACAGGCTGGTATTTTCTCTGTTGATGGCATTGAAGGAACTCAACTGGCGCATTGCTTAGGTGCATATTGCCCGAACATTTTGTTCCCGTATGCCCGTGAATGCATCACCAGTCTGGTAGGCCGTGGTACTTTCCCACAATTGAACTTGGCGCCAGTTAACTTTGATGCTCTGTTCATGAACTATTTGCAGCAACAGTCTGATTCCCAGACTGATGAGGCAACACAGGAAGCCTGATGAATACTGCTTCTATGACAGTTATCGGTGCCGGTTCATACGGCACCGCTTTAGCCATTACACTGGCCCGTAACGGGCATGAGGTTGTGCTTTGGGGGCATAACCCTGAACATGTTCATGCCTTGCAACAAGCCCGTTGTAATCAGGTATTTTTACCGGATGTTTCTTTCCCTGATAGTTTACAGCTTGAAGCTGAACTGAAGAATGCTATTTCAGCCAGCCGGAATATCCTGATCGTGGTGCCCAGCCATGTATTCGGCGATGTTTTACAGCAGATAAAACCTCATCTAAAGCCAGATTCCCGTATTGTTTGGGCCACGAAGGGCCTTGAAGCAGAAACTGGTCGTTTATTACAGGATGTGGCGCGTGAGATATTAGGCAACGAAATCCCGTTGGCTGTGGTGTCTGGTCCAACATTTGCGAAAGAACTGGCGGCGGGCTTACCAACCGCGATTGCAGTATCTGCGACGACACCTGAATTTGGCGAAGAACTCCAGCAGCTTTTCCATTGTGGCAAAAGTTTCCGAGTGTACAAAAATCCCGATTTTATCGGTGTGCAACTTGGCGGTGCAGTCAAGAACGTGATCGCTATTGGTGCCGGGATCTCTGATGGTATGGGATTTGGCGCTAATGCCCGTACTGCGTTGATAACGCGTGGCCTGGCGGAAATGAGTCGCCTTGGTGTTGCATTAGGTGCTGATCCATCCACATTTATGGGCATGGCTGGATTGGGCGATTTAGTACTGACCTGCACTGACAATCAATCCCGTAACCGCCGTTTCGGTATGATGCTGGGGCAGGGAGTTAGTGTTGACGCCGCACAGAGTGAAATAGGGCAGGTTGTTGAGGGTTATCGTAATACCAAAGAAGTTCGGGCATTAGCCAGACGAGTCGGTGTTGAAATGCCGATAACAGAGCAAATTTATCAGATTTTATATCGCAATAAAAATGTACTTGAAGCAGCTCAGGCTTTATTAGGAAGAGCTACAAGGGATGAAGGAGAAAACTCCCACATTTAAGTTACCCAAAAATCACATAATATATCCAATAGATTTCTAGTTGCATTGTGGTGAATGAGTATAGCCAACAACGAGGTGGCTTGAAAGACGACGGATATAAAACAATCACATGAGAATGATTGACATGTCTCGAGAAGAACTGAGAGAAGTTTGGGCAAATATAAAAAATGAAGCGAGAGAGCTGGCCGATTGTGAACCTATGCTAGCCAGTTTTTTCCATGCAACATTACTTAAACATGAAAACCTTGGTAGTGCCTTAAGCTACATGCTGGCAAACAAACTGGCGACACCAATCATGCCCGCGATTGCAGTCAGAGAAGTGGTTGAAGACGCTTATCGCAGTGAGCCAACAATGATCGAATCGGCAGCCCGTGATATCAAAGCCGTGCGCTTGCGTGACCCCGCTGTAGATAAATACTCCACCCCATTACTTTACCTGAAAGGTTTCCATGCGTTACAGGCGTTTCGCATTGCACACTGGCTATGGAAGCAAGACCGCAAGGCGTTGGCTGTTTACATGCAAAACCAGATATCCGTTTCTTTTGGTGTAGATATTCATCCGGCCGCCAAAATTGGCTGTGGCATTATGCTTGACCATGCAACAGGTATTGTCATTGGTGAAACAGCAATTGTTGAGAATGATGTTTCTATCCTGCAATCGGTGACGCTCGGAGGGACAGGGAAAGCATGCGGAGATCGACATCCTAAAGTGCGTGAAGGCGTAATGATTGGTGCCGGTGCTAAGATCCTCGGCAATATCGAAATTGGTCGTGGGGCGAAAATTGGAGCAGGATCGGTAGTATTAAGACCAGTTCCACCACATACAACAGTGGCAGGAGTACCCGCGCGGGTTGTTGGTAAACCGGAAAGTGATAAACCATCTCTGGATATGGATCAGCACTTTAATGGAATGAATAATGGCTTTAAAAATGGAGATGGAATTTGAGATTCCTTTCCCTTTTGGTCATACAGAATTAAAAACCTTCAGCGCGATTAGGCGCTGAAGGTTTAAGTATTAATCCCGCAATAAAGCGCCCTGATAACCTAGTTGCCTCCATGCTTCAAACACTACCACCGCGACAGTATTAGAAAGATTCATACTCCGGTTCTCCGGTAGCATTGGGATTCTTATCTTTTGTTCGGGGGGCATATTATCCAGCACATAAGATGGCAGACCACGAGTTTCAGGACCAAACATCAGATAATCACCATCACGGTAGCTTACATTACTGTGTGTAGGAGTACCTTTTGTGGTTAAAGCAAACAGCCGCGCTCCAGAAGAGGATTGTGAGTTTACTGGGCTTAACCCCTCACTTTCCAGAAATGCGTGGTAGTCATGATGTTGCTTGATATTTGCGAACTCATGGTAATCCAGCCCTGCACGGCGCAGACGTTTATCATCCCATGTGAAACCTAAGGGTTGAATGAGATGAAGCTGGCAGCCAGTGTTGGCACACAGGCGGATAATATTACCCGTGTTAGGAGGAATTTCTGGTTCGAATAGGACGATATTTAGCATGGGTGTGTTTCCCAGTTTAAGGGATACAATAGAAAAAATTTGATATTAATTTAATAAATCACATATTTCATCTTTTGGTTTAAATTCTAATGGAGAGCTCATTAAAATTTCACGAATAGTTGCTACATCACGTTCATAACAAGAGAATTGAAGACGCTCAATTACTTTATGGAGCTTTTCCCATTCTAAATAAGTTTCATTCGCTGTCATAATCCTAGGATGATTTGTTCCAGAAACATTTTTTCCTACCAGTAATTCTTCGTACAATTTTTCTCCAGGACGAAGCCCTGTTACTTTTATTTCTATATCTCCATTTGGGTTTTTTTCATTTTTTATTGTTAGACCTGAAAGGTTTATCATTTTGACTGCAAGGTCGTATATCTTGACAGATTCACCCATATCTAATACAAAGACATCACCATTTTTTCCCATAGCACCAGCTTGAATTACTAATTGGGCTGCTTCTGGAATGGTCATAAAATAACGAGTAATGTCTTTATGAGTCAGAGTAATGGGGCCTCCATGAGCTATTTGTTTTTCGAACAAAGGTACAACGGAGCCTGAAGAACCAAGAACATTTCCAAACCTTACCATCGAAAATTGAGTATGATAGCTCTGTGTTGCTAATGCTTGCAATATTAACTCTGCAAATCTTTTTGTTGCTCCCATTATGTTTGTTGGTCTAACAGCTTTATCTGTAGATATTAAAACAAACCTATCAACTTTTTGAGATATAGCCGCTTCTGCGATAGATAACGTACCAAATATATTATTTTGAATGCCTTCTATAATATTCAATTCTACAAGTGGTACATGTTTATATGCAGCCGCATGATAAATAGTATTAATATTAAACTTGTTTAATATTTTTTCCATTTTATTCTTGTTTTTTATATCCCCAAGAATAGGAACGATATTAACATGTAAAAATGTCTCTTTATCAACTATTTGAAGTTCTTTTTCTATTGAATAAAGAGCAAATTCGGTCAATTCCACTAATACTAATGTTTTTGGTTTTTGTTTTATTATCTGGCGACATAATTCAGAGCCAATAGAACCACCTGCACCGGATACAAGAACATTTTTTCCCAAGATATTATTGGATAATAAGTCTGATAATGGAGTAACTTGGTCTCTTCCTAAAAGATCATCAACTGATACTCTTTTCAGTGTATTAATCTGGGAAGTTCCATCCACTAATTCGTTGAAATTTGGTATGGTTAATATTTCACAATGAGTATCTTGTAAATTTTCTATTATCCTTCTTCTTGTATAGGCAGACACACTTGGCATAGCAAGTAATATTTTCTTTATCTCATTTTTTTGAACTAAATTGGAAATTTGGCTAGATGGATAAACTGTAACCCCATGTATGTCTAAATTTTGTAGTTTGGTATTATCATCAATAAACGCTATTGGATTAAATTCCTTATGTTCCCGAAGAATAGGTAACAGTTGGCGCCCTGATTCTCCTGCACCATATATAATAACAGGAATTCCTTTACTCATAGTATAATTACGGAGAGTTCTGTAAAAAAATCTAGTGCCGCATAAGAGAATAACGAGAAAAGAAAAATATATAATTGGAACTGTCCTTGGTAAGAAAGCTTGCTGATATAAAGAGAATGCGATCAAAATCAAAGTTGATAAAAATGAACCAATAATAGCCCATTTTAAAATGCCCATATTAACATATCTTAATATAGCACGATAAAACCCTAACCTAATAAATATGAAAAGTGTGCAAGGCATTGTTAGGCTTATTACAGACCAATGTAACAAACTATAAATAGGTGCATCTCTATCTAAACGTAACCACATGCTGATCCAATATGAAGATGCTATCATGATAATATCAACAGTGATTAATAATAATGTTTTTAGTAACCTTTCTCTTTTTAAAATAAAGTTCTTTCTCATGAATGTTACCTGAAGATTATTTTATATATAGTTTTGAAAATTATCTTAATGTCAAGAAAAAAGGATTTGTTTTTAACATAGTCTAAATAATATTTAGCTTTAATAGGCATGATTATATCAATATAAGCTTGATGAGGATCTGAATATTGGGAGAGAATGTCATTCTCATCGATCATTTCTATAGATGCTAGATCTGTTATTCCTGGTTTTACTGATAGTATCTCCTTTCTTATATCTAGTGGGTACTTATCTATAAACTTAGGTACTTCAGGGCGGGGGCCAACTAAGCTCATTTTACCTAGGAAAACGTCAATAAGTTGGGCTAACTCATCCAATTTATACTTTCGGATAAATTTTCCTGAATTAGTAATACGTGAATCATCTCCTATCGTGAGTTGCCCTGATCGCTCGGAATTTAATTTCATACTTCTAAACTTATGAATATAGAAATGCTTTCCATATAGTCCAACTCGTTGCTGACGAAAAAAAATGGGCCCTTTCGAGTCCATTTTAATCCATATAGCAATAAAAACGAGTATAGGAGACAAAAAAAGCAATCCTAATAGTGATGCAACAAAATCAAAAAGTTTTTTAGTTATTTTATATATGGATTTCATTTATACTAAAATCTCTCTTATCGCATTTATTACTCTTATTTGGTCATCATGAGTCATTTTAGTATACAATGGTATCGATATAATTTTATTGAAATTTTCTTCAGAGATAGGAAATTGATTAGAACATAATGAATATGTATCTCTCCAGATCGGATGTTTATGAAGAGGGATAAAATGCACAGAGCAACCAATATTTTTTTCAGCCATTTTAATGATAAAATCATCTCTAGAGATTTTTACATTACTCTTCAAGCGAATGGTGTATAAATGCCATGCATGCTGATTATCAGGATTGGAAGGGAGCGCTGGTAATATTAATGGCAAATCTTTTAGTTCCTCATTATAGAGCTTTGCCATTTGTGCTCTTTTTTTCTGGAAGGCATCTATTTTTTTTAACTGATGAATTCCAATCGCCGCACAAATATCTGGCATATTGTATTTAAAACCCGGTTCTATAACTTCATAATACCAAGCAGGAGTTTTTGATTGATATCGATCAAATGCATCTTTGCTAATTCCATGAAGGCGCATGATTTTTGCTCTTTTTATAATATCCGGATTACGGGAAACCAGCATCCCCCCCTCAGCGGTAGTCATTGTTTTATTAGCATAGAAACTAAAAACAGTAACATCTGTATCTAATGTACCTATTTTTTTTCCGTTGTAGATAGTTGGAAATGCATGAGCGGCATCTTCAACAATTTTAAGATTAAATTCTTTAGCGATAGAAATTATTTCATCCATATCACAAGATAAACCTGCAAAATGTACTGGGATAATTGCTTTAGTTTTAGGTGTGATTGCTTTCCTAATTGCTTCAGGATCAATATTAAGTGAATCAGGAAGGGAGTCAACAAAAACAGGGTTTGCTCCTAAATAGCGAACCACTTCCGCAGTGGCTGTAAAAGTATAGGTTGGAACGATAACTTCGTCTTCAGGCTTAATGCCTATTGCCTCTAGAGCTAAATGTAGGCCTGCAGTAGCTGAATTGACTGCAATAGCTTCAACATCACCACCTAAATAACTAGCAAAATCTTGTTCAAATTTTTTTGCTTTAGGTCCTGTAGTAACCCAACCACTTTTCAGAGAATCTACTACTTCATGAATTTCTTCTTGACCGATTTCAGGAAAAGAGAATGGGAGGAATTTAGAAGACATTTTTAATCCTTATTTGTTTATCGTAAGTACTTATACATTACTTTTTTTATAAATGTAGGAGAAAGAGCTAAAAAGGTATAAAGGATTGCATATATATTTGCAGATAAACCATACCTTAATTCTTTATTTATTTTAAATATTCTATATTTTAACAAAGAAATGGTTTTTTTCTTATTTGAACGGCGTAAATAAAAATTAGATGTACGCCTGAATTTTAATCCAACATGAGGGGCGTTTGCAAATTTACAATTATTTTTAAAGCCTGAAAACCATAATGCAGTATCTTCACCTAATAGAACGTCAGTTGGATAATTACCTGCTTTTTCAAAGAAACACTTTCTAAACATTACTGTGGGATGAGCTAAAGGATCTCTTTTGCTAAAGAACTGAAATAATTCACAATGTGTTAATGGATATTTAACGACACTTTTTATTTCAATACTATCTTCATTTATTTCAGAAATCCATGTCCCGACAACGTCAATATCAGGGTTGTTTTCTAAAAAATTAGTTTGTACCAAAAAACGCTCTGGAGTACATATATCATCTGTATCCATTCTGGCAATATAATCAAAATGACAATATTTCAGCCCTTCATTTAAAGCTTTTGCTAGCCCAACATTTTCTTTTAAGGGAACTAAAATTATTGGCAGAAGTGTTAACCATTTAGTTATAATGCTATTGAGTTCATTATTTATAGGGCCGTCTAAAACTAATATTATTTCCTTAGGTTTATACTCTTGTTCATATAAACTTTGAAGGGATAAGTTAAAATAGTTAGCAGACTCTTTATCATATAGTGATATTAGGACAGATACGTTTTTCATGGTTTTTAGTTATCTCATTTAAGATTACTCTTTTTTCTGGTTTTTTCTCTGAAATCAAGCCTAAAATAAAAAATATAGAAACAACCCCCATAAAGTAATTATCAAATAAAAAATTCATAATTTGTAAGTAGAAAATAACTAAATAAAAGATATGTTTTTTACTAATTATATTTATATATAAATATATTGATATAAGCAAAAAAATCCCGTGATCAAAGAGTGTTTGTAAATAGGCGCTATGCATAACTTTTCCAAATAATTCAACACTAGCATGTGAACCAAAACCATATAAAATATGAATTGGGTCATGAAGAATTATTTTTATACCTTCTATCTGAGAATATAGTCGTACTAATAGTGAATTTATTTTTAAAGATATATAGTTTGTATTCCAATCAGATAGCATGGTTAAATGGACATTATTAGCAATATAAAAAATAACAATAATATATATTATAACCAAAAAAGTTAATGTTAAGTATAGTAAATTATTACGTCGTAGCCTTTTAAAAGTTACTACAGATAGCATAATAAATAAGAATATGACTAATGATGATATTGATTGTGTTAATATTAATATACTAACTAAAGAAATCGTAGTTAATTTTATTTTACTTAAAGGTTTTTTGAGAGTATAGGTTAATAAAAATACAGAGCAGATTACTATTACAGAATAATTTGGATCTAATACTAATCCTGAAATACGGATATCAAAAAGAAAGCCGCCATCATATATACGGACAGATAGCCATAAAAGGGAGAATAAAATAGATATAATAGCAAACGTACTCATCAGCTTATATAAATTAATGGTAAATGACTTATTATATATAAGTGAAAATGGAAGTAAAAAAACAAATATTTTTAATAATTTGCCAATGGTGTTATAGATATTATAATCAAATGATAAGAATATAGGTGCCATATTAGTAATTAATATAGCAAATAAGATAAAAAAACTCTTCTTACTAAGAATAAATATTCTTTTATATAAGCAAAATAGAATAGAGACTAATATGATTATAATATGAATGTTAGTCTCACCGATAGGAGTTAAAGATAAAAAATATGATGATATTAAATAACTAATACCAACTGATTTTGAGGAGTATAAAAATGCAAAAAAAATAGATAAAAACAAAAGAAATGATATTATCATGGTAATATATCTATTTTATTTAGAATAAAGGTACAAATATTCGTTACAGAGAAAATAGGACTAATTGGCGTAGGTATTGTAGGATTGTTAATATTATTTGACAATAAGTATTTATCGGCTAAATAGTGGTTTGTGCACACTACAGGCATTGAAAATGCTTTTACTTGTAATATTTTCGCTGGGGTAATAGTTTCCATAAATTTACTGTTTTTATAAGGGAGTAAAATACATTGAGCTGAGTGTATAGTATTAGCTAACTCTTTCATCGAATAAATTGATGATTTTATAGTAATATTATTATATCTATATAACTCTGAAGGGCAATTATTGCTTATAATTAATACTTTTTGATTGTCTAAAATAGAAATGATAACATCTAAATCAATATCTTTATGAAAGCTTCCATAATAAACAAAATCATAGCTTATAATATTTTTCTTATTATTTTTTATGAAAAATTCATCGGGGACTGGAGGTGGCATTAAGTATGCGTTGCATCCTTTTTTGTATATATCATTATTATTTATATAATCTATAGTGTTCAGACCTAGTTTTTCAGTAACAGTTTTATTATCACAAAATACTAAAGATTTTTTTGCTAAGATATTTTTTTCAAAGCTTATTATTTTATTCTTATTTGGATATTTTTGTTGAGTGGTATCATGAACACAGTAATATACTGATTTTGATCTCTTACCACTTATATTTAATATATGTTTATGTGGAACAAATGTAATTATTACGTCATCTTTATTTAGTATTAGGTTGTTTTTTTTTAAAATAATTCTATTAATAAAACCAAATATAAATAAAGGTGGAAAAATAAAGGTTTTTATAATTTTAGTATTGGTGTTGCAATAAGTAATGTTTTTGTCTTTTTTAGTGTAAATAATATTTTTTAATTTATTTTTAATTCTAGTTAAATATCCTCCAGTTGGAATATTCATTGTAACTCGTTCAACAAAATAGCAATCAATATTTTTTTTTGATAAAAAATCAAAAAGATATTGGTTTATATGCTTGTTGTCGTCATAGCATACTTCACTAAAAATATATATTCTCATGAGATACTATCTTTTATTTTGTTTATAATATAACTATTGTCATTTTTAGAGCTAATTAATTCAAGTAAATCAGCTCTCTCTTTTTTATGTGTAGTTTTACATATTTTTGAAGATAATACATTAATTAAATCTATATCACTTAAACATACATACCCAGGTAATACATTAATTTTATATTCATATAACTCTCTATTTTTTAAATAATGATTTTTATCATATTGGAAGAATACAATAGGTCTATCTAAGACTAAAAAATCTAAGTAAATTGAAGAATAATCTGTAATTAAACAATCAGTACTTAATAAAAGGTCCATTGGATCTATCTTGTTATCGATAATAGTGATATTTTTAAAATTCTTAAATGTTTTAGGATTAAATTTAGAGTTAGAATGCAATTTTAAATTGAACTGAAATTTCTTTAATTCAGCTAATTTATCAATTTCATGTAGTAGATCTATTTTATCATTTATAAAGTGAGGATTATCATCGCGCCAAGTTGGTGTATAGGTAATGGTAAATACTTTGTTTTTTGAGTTGTTTTTTTTATCCTTTAAAAAGGAAACACGAGGATAGTTTGCATCTATTATTTTATTTTTAGATTTCCTAAATGCAGAATAAAAAATATTTTTATATAGATACTCTCCTGGGCATAGTAATAAATTTTCTCTTTTATGATAATGAGGATAAAGTATTTTCATACATAGATTTGCATCTTTAAAATAACTATTTAATGGTGGTGTTGCAATATCAAATTCAATTTTTTTTAAAGGAATGCCATGCCAGAGATTTACTAATGTTTTCTTACCTGATGTGAAGTAACTTAAATTATTTACATATGATGAGTATATATAGACCTTAGATGTTAATAGATGAAATAATCCGAGTAAGCTATATTTATATATAACGGGATACCCCATTTCTTTTACAAGAGAAAATTCAGATCTATTTTTTGCAAGCCAATAGCAATTTAATTTTTTTTCATTTTTAACACAATATTCAAATAAATAACGACTATTATCATTAAATTCTCCAAAACTACCAAATAACCATTTTTTTTTGCTAGAAGGAAATAAAAAACTAATTGGATAAATTGGATATGATATTAGCAAAATCAATCCTTTTTTTAATTTATTTAAATTCACGGAATACCTTCTTTGACATATATATAAAAGTCACAACACGGATTACCATAACTATACCCTCAGTTATCAAAACAGATATAGCTATATTAATAGCAGTTATATGATCCATGAAGTATAAAATAAATAACATTGCTAATTGGATAGTTGCTGCAATAATAACTGAGTTATTAGCAATATCTAACCGATCTATAATAGAGAATGCAGGATAGCCGAAGTTTACCGCAATAAAATTAATTATTGTTGTTAGCAAAAATATACGGAAAATATCTATAGCTAAACTATAATCTTGTCCATAGAATACAATGATAATTTCATATGAGAAATAATAAATAATGCTGATTGAAATTATTAAAGGGGGTATGAGGACTAGTATAAAACGGTAAAATGTTGATATGTTTTTAGTTCTGGCTAAATAAGGATATAGTGCTTGGCTAATCGGAAATGAAATACTTTGACCTGCTTGATATAATTTTTCAGCACTTGAATATAATGCTGCTTGAGTTAGCCCAGCATGGCTACCTATGATTAGTGTGCTGGCAGAAGTATAAATTGATGCTGCTGCCCGTGACAAGAAAAATTGGAAAGAATATCTAATAATATTAATTATATCAATTAATTTAGGAGTTAATATTCTATAACCTAATTTAATATACAGTAATAGCCCTATGGTAGTTGCTATGAAGTTACTAAAAACATAACTTAAGATTGCTTGTAATACATCATTACTATCTTTTACAAAAAATATGACAAATATTACATAACTTAATTTAGAAAGTAGTGTCAAATATGTAATATTTGACATTTTTTCTATACCTTGAAAGAACCACATTATCTGGAAATTTTGAGATAATATTGCTAATAAAGTCACACTACATAGTATGACTTTATTTTCATGTATTGTATTTGTTACAGTAAAGTATGTGATTAGACCAATTGATGTTAATAAAAATAAAATTATTTTTAAGATGAAAATTGAACTGACATGTATATTTATCTTATTGGTATTATTTTTGTTATTAGCTATCCATGCAGGAGAGTATAAGTTAAATCCAAAATCAGTTAGTAAACTTGATATCACTATTACTGACATCAGTAACATAACTAATCCAAACGATTCAATATTTAATATCCGGCTTAAATAAGGAAGTGCTATAATTGGTGACAAGTAAGTAATTAGCTGAACCGCTATTAGCGATAGTATGTTAATGGATAATCTAGACATATCTATTAATATTCATGATCTATTTAATATTTTTCTATGAATTTAAATTCATTTTTCCGATAAAAAATAATCGAACCATTGGTATAATGGCCATTGAACGCATTAATTATTGGTTGGCAACCTTCTTCAATAGTCATTATATTCGGGTTTTTTATAGACAGTGAATCTCGTAGCTTCGTTTGTATAGCCCCGGGGCAAAGTGTTATTATATTATAGCCATCTTTATATAATGCTTGAGAAACTTTAAGGACACCAGCTTTAGATGCACAGTATGAACTCCAGTCACTGTATGCATTGAAAGCTGCAGTAGAGGATATATTAATTATTTGGCAATTTTCATTTTTAATTAATGCAAATTTATTTACCAAATATGTACCTATAAGATTTGTGTTAATATCATTAATCCATTTTTCTGGCTCAGACTCAACTATTGTGCTTGAATATAAAGATCCAGCAAAATTAATAACAATATCAAATGTTTTTTTTGAAAAGTAGTGTTTGACACTTTCTATGTCAGAAACATTCAACTCTTCTTTTGATGGTGTTTCTATATTATTAGCTTCTGTGTTTATATTATTAGTCAAATATCTTGCCAGATCACTATTCTTTGCCGTTATTAATATTTTCATTATTTTTTATCACCTACTGGGTCTGGAATTGGGTGATTATCACTAGTTTCTAGCATCTTTTTATATTGCTCATAAATTTTTTGTTTTAAATTAGTTGAGCTGACACCTTTTCCATAAGGGAAATAAAATACTTCAACACCAAATTCTTTCAGATAATCATATTTTGGATACCAATCATCACCAATAATAAAAGCATCAATATTTAGCTTCTTTACGGTTTCTCTATGATCTAGAGTGTGTTGTGGTATTACCACATCCGGTGCTTTTAATCCTTCAATAATAGCAATGCGTTCTTCAAAAGGAACTGATGGTTTCTTTTTATATGAACAAACTAGTTCATCGGTACTTACACCGACAATAAGTATATCACCAAGTCCTCGACCATAATTAATAACTTTTAAATGATTACTATGGAATAAATCAAAAGTACCTGATACATATATTATTCGTGACATTGTGGCTCCAAAAATATCAACCATAGATATCGCACTAGATTACGGCTCTCAGTGCACATTATTACGAGTTTATTTTACTAACTTTATTGATAAATTATATTAGTAAGAGTTATGATTTTTCGTAACGAACTGATTTTTATTAGTTTGTGTAAATAACGTAAATATAATTATCAGTATTATTTACGTTCTCTATCAAAAGCTAGTCTAATTATGTAGAACATTGCGATCGCAACTACCTGTCTTTTCAAAAGAGTAACGCGGATTATTATCAATTTATTTGAGTGATTCTAAATTGCCTGCATAAGTGAGTTTATCAACGTTAACAGCATTATCACTGGTGGTTGATAATATATCGAATTAATGCAGAGCCAATGAAACCTGCTCCACCAGTAACCAGAATTTTCATTTTTGAGTTTTCAGTTGATTTTTTTAGGTTGGTTTAGAATTAGGAAAGAAGTTTTATGAAAATACACGCCTGTACTTGATTAAAGCTACCGCACTAGGTTACGGCTCCCAGAATGCCTGTGTGAATTGTTATATTGATATGTTATTGATATAAAATGATTTTATCTCTTAATAAAAATAATTACACAAACAATTTGTGTTAAGCCGCGACGAGATTAGACCCTCAATCCTTCAAGGTCAAGTATAATAGCCTTTTTTCTTTAATTATTACAGTCTGTTATTAATTAAATTTCAGTCAGGGCACGATCTATTCACCTCCCATGCAATGGTAACCAAATCACTAATCTCAGCCCACCTAAAGGGCTATCCTCTGCCTTAACCCAGCCCCGATGCTGTTCTACAGCCGTTTCAACTATTGCCAATCCTAACCCTGTCCCTCCTGATTCCCTATCCCGTGCTTCGTCTGTTCTATAAAACGGGCGGAAGATATGCTCACGGTCTTCAGGGCTGACTCCGGGGCCATCGTCATCAACGGTAATTGTTACTCCGTGATTATCTGCTTTGAACGCAACAGCGATATGGCTTCTGGAATAGCGAAGAGCGTTGCGGACGATGTTTTCCAGTGCACTGCCGAGTACTGCTGGATTACAGTAGATAACCCAAGGGCCGGGAGGTGAAACGATATCCAGCGTTTTGTTCATCTGCTCGACTTCAAATTTGGCATTCTCCAATATGTCATTCCATATCTTGTTAGCCTTGATGTTTTCGCGCAGGAGCTCGTTTTTATGCTGATTACGGGAAAGTACCAGCAGGTCGTTAATCATGCTGTCCAGTAACTGTGCTTCTGTTTCTATACGCTCCAGTTCTTTGCTTTCTCCATGACGGCGACGTAATAGCGCTGTGGCGAGTTGTAAACGGGTAAGGGGAGTGCGTAATTCATGTGAAATGTCGGAAATGAGACGTTGCTGGGCCGTCACCATTCTTTCTAACGCACTAATCATCTGGTTAAAGCTGCTACCGGCTGCCAGAAATTCCTGCGGGCCTGATTCCAGTTCTGGATGTTGTTTTAAATTCCCCTTTGCTACCTGATCTGCTGCATTTTTCAGTTTACGGGCGGGTCTTGCCAGACTCCATGCCAGCCATAAGAGTAGTGGAGCACTGATTAGCATAGTTGCGGCAGGTAACAGAAGCGGGCGATCAAACATCAGATTGATAAAATCTGATTGTGGGCTATTGGCGGGGCGGAGAAGGTAAAGATGATAGTAATCTTCACCATCACGTATTGAGAATGGCCCCATGATTTCTACACGACCATATTTTTTCTTTTTAGGGTGGTCGGAGTTATCTGATTGCCCCATAAAATTACGTACAAGCTGCGCATCGCGTTTTTCTGTGCTGATAACCCGCCCTTCTCCGGTAGCGAGAAATAAACGTTGATCTGGGGGAACCCATTTGACAATGGCTCGATCCAGTCTTAGCCACCAGAACAGATCACTGGGCGGATGGCGGGTCAATTCAGCTTGAATATGTCTGGCTAACTGATTTCCCTGATGATACTCACTATCCAACAGCGGGGTTAATTGCCGGGAGTCCAGTTTTGGCACCATAAGTGCCACCATCAGAACAAGTGCCAGTGTTAGCCAGAAAATTGCAAATATGCGAGCTGTTAAGCTGTTAATCATTTCTCTGAGACCATTAAATATCCGCGTCCACGTAATGTTTTGAACCAAGGTAATTCATCAGTCCGATTAGGTAACTTGCGTCGAAGGTTAGAAATATGCATATCAATAGCTCGGTCAAAAGGTGTGAGCCGTTTTCCTAATACTTCTTGACTTAAATGCTCACGAGAAACAACTTGTCCAAGATGTTGAGCCAACAAATAGAGAAGCGTGAACTCTGTACCGGTTAAATCCAGAATATTACCGTCAAAACTGGCCTCCTGACGCCCTGGGTTGAGTTGTAGTTTATCGATTTCAAGTACAGGTGTGCTGTTGTCAGCTTGTTGTTCACTCCAGTTAGAACGACGCAAAATCGCGCGTATGCGGGCCACCAGTTCACGATCATTAAATGGTTTGGGTAAGTAATCATCTGCACCCAGTTCCAGCCCCAGAACGCGATCTAAGTCGCTTCCTCTTGCTGTTAGCATAATAACGGGGGTCTGATGATATTGACGCAGTTCTTTCAGGGTCTCAATGCCGTTTTTGCGTGGCATCATGATATCCAGTAGAAGAAGGTCAATTGAAGAGTCAATAAATTGTAATGCCTGTTCACCATCATGGGCGATAACCACATTGAACCCTTCCATCTCCAGTAGTTCTTTCAATAAAGCTGTCAGTTCGCGGTCATCATCAACTAATAATATCTTATGCATTCATTCTTCCTCCGAGAGCAAAATACGATAACAAATTTTGCTATTCCATGACTTTACGTTCTTTTACATGCTCTGACGCTAGTTTGCAGCCGTGGGGCTATATTACCCGCACTGAATCGAATAGTGCTATTCGATAAAGCGAGGAATTACCAAAAATGCGTAAAATCGCAATATTAGCTTTAGTGTCGATATCCGTTCTTGGGACGGTAATGGTGCTAGCTGAAACTGCTGATACGTATAATGCCTCTAAGCCTGATTCTTTACAGCTTTGTCTGCCATATGACAACAGTGATTCTGACTATTATCAACGTAACTATAACTATAGTTGTGTCTTTGGGGGAATCACATTAACTGAAGAGCAGAGGCAGCAGATGTGGGATCTGGTGAAAAAACAGCCTTTGCATGAGCAACCAATAGCGGATATGCAGGCAGAACACCAGAAGATGTACAGCCTTTTAATAGCAAAGAATTTTGATGAAGCTGCGATTAGAGCGCAGCTTGAGAAAATAGCCAAATATGATGTTGATGCCGGTGTAGAAGTCGCACGTATTCGCAACCAGATGTATCAATTGCTGACACCTGAACAGGAAAAACAGCTCCAGAGATGCTATCAGGCGCGAACTACCCGGTGTTTGAACTGATGTTGTGATGAATATGATATGAAACAGCATCAATAACGATTTTCCTTGCCATAGACACCATCCCTGTCTTTCAGCCCCGTTTCGGGGCTTTTTTTTATCCCTGCCTAAAGTTACATCCCCTTTAAAATCAGTGAGATAATTTTTCATTAAGCAACTGTAGATGAGCTGAAATTTTCCAAGTGTGGACACTCGCGTGGACACTTTGGTTATCTACAGTTGCCTCTGATTACTAGATTTCTATACCTTCACTCAATGGATTCAATGTAATGGCTAACTGCAAATAATCGGGTGCTAAATGTGCATATGCCATCGTCTGTTGTATGTTGGCATGTCCCAGTATTTGTTGTAGTGCGACAATGTTTCCACCTTTCATCACAAAGTGACTCGCGAATGTATGACGCAGAACGTGAGTCGCTTGCCCATCTGGTAAATCAGGTTTTATTGACCTCAATTTCACGCGAAAACTTGCGTAATCAACGTCAAATAGCTCCCCTGATTTCTGTTTGATTTCCTTTTCCAGTTTTTTGGAGATCGGGATTGTCCTTTGTTTACCATTTTTGGTTTTCAAAAATGTCACCCGTCCATTTTTTACTTGAGTACTTTTCAGGGTTTCGGCTTCACCCCATCTGGCACCGGTACTGAGACATAACAATGCAATTTTTCGTTCATCTCCCGAAAGTACAGATAACAGATTGCTTATCTCTTCTTTTGTTAAGAAGGTCATTTCAGGCTGTTGCTCTTTTAGCGGCGGTAACCCACTCAGTGGATTATCACCGCTAAAAACTTCGAGCTTTTGCAATGTTGTGATCATTCCTGATAGACGGTACATGTCCCGGTTTATCGTTGATGCTTTGATACCATCAGAGAGGCGATTACTTCGGTGTTCCAATAAAACATGTTTGTTGAGACGGTTTATAGATGGGTCATTGAGCAACTTGATTGTTTTTGCCAGTTGCCGATTTTCTATTGCACCGTTCTCTGCGGTTTGTCCGTGATACAGCCACCATAATTTAAGTAAATCGCTTAAACTCTGTCTGTTAGATGATTTTCCCGGCTTTGGAGCATGAGCCAGTGTGTAACGTTCAAAAGCAACAGCTTCTGCTTTCTTATCAAATTTCCGCCTGATCCGATTTCCAGTTCGACCAACAGGACGGATGTCCACCATATATCGACCATCATCGAGCTTCTTAATTGGCATATTTAAGCTCTCCGATGTAGCAAAGTGATTGTGTTTCTAACCAGTCAAGAAAATTCCTATGTAGTGTTAGCCAGTTTTCCGGCCTAAGTGGCGTGACATTTTGGTCTCTACTCCATCAGGGGAGAGAGTCGGGCTAATTTGACCAGATTCTGGTGCAATTTTGTCCGTTAATAGCCATAAGGTATATTTTTCAAACTTAGGATGGTTTGTGATTTTCATTAAGGTTGCTAATGCGGGGTCATTGTAACCCGCCTCAATTTTTTTAAACGTACTTATTGATATATCCATAATTTCACACAGTTGCATTTGTGTTAATCCCTCCGTTATGCGAATAGCTTTCAATTTCTCAGAAATATTCATTGACGAGTTCCAATGTACGAACTAACATTACCGCAAGTTCCAACATAAGAACCTTGCGAGACGCAAAAATGCCTAGAGCTGGCACTATAAGCAACTCTAAGCGTTTGAGTAAGGCAGAGTAACAAACGAACCTTAAAAAGGCGAGATTCCTAAGTTCGACCGCTGTTTAAAGTATAGAAAGGAAACCGAAAAATGTTAGAAAAGAATCCTGATGGTTACATGCAAGTTTACTATCCGGTTGATGCAGTTCCTTATCAGAAGTTTGCTGACTTAATTGGTAAAACTCATGGTGCTGTTAAAGGAATGGTTGATAAAGGTAAGTTACCAACGGTTTTTTGGCAGAATCCTGATGTAAAAGAAATTGGTGGTATGCCTGCGAAAGTACGTGGTGAGAATTGGGTTTATATACCTGAATTTAACAGAGGAATGCGTGACGCGTTTCTGAACCGCCCAAAAGAACAGCGTGATGCTTGGCTATTGTGGGTTGGTCTGTAAGTTAACCAGTAAGCAGAGGGTAATAAAATGAAGCAATATAGTCGATCACTCAGTACAGGTTTATTTATTCAAATAGAAAATAAATATACTTATGCGCAAAATATTATTTTTCCACTTTCTGATTTACGGGCAATTTATAACGCCTGCAATAGTGGGGAAACTGTGGTACTGATGATTGATGGCATGAGTGAACAATCACCTTCTATTTCATATAAAATATTTGTTCAATTTTTCACTGATGTGATTAATGCAATTGAAAAGCTAAACCCGCAGGCTTTTATATTTAAGTTAACAGTGAATGAAGATTTATCCTGTGAATGGTGCGACTTTCATCGCACCAGTAGTAATTAGCGTTTTCTTTAATTTTAGATTACTGCAATACCATGATCCGGATATGGATAAGCGCCGGTAATATAATAACTATTAAAGGTAATTAATATGTGCAGTACTATTCCAACACCAGTGGAATTAAATAAGGGCAGGATCAAATTCGGTGCATTATTAGTTCGTCCGTTACGTAAAAGTGTTGTTTCTCAGTTCTCACGTTATCAGGTTGAAGACGGAATATATTGCTACGGTAAATTTGATTCCCGTGATCAGGCTTTAAGATATTGCCTGCAATTATACAGGATAAAACTTCATGAACGAATTAAAGAGGGTGCAGCACAAATATAAAGTCAGAAGTGAAGACTTTTTAAATAACAAAGTCACAAAAGCAAGTTATAAAAAAGAAAATCCATTGATGATGACGTTTGTCTCAATCGGTTTAGCAACAACAATATTAACCCCATTATTATCCCTGTTATAAAGGTGAAGTTATGGCGAATACAGAGTCTTATCGTTCATTGGTATATACACTGGATCGGCGAATTGATTTCCGGTTTAATTATGTCAGGCGGATGCGTAGTTCCCATCATTTCGAGTCTTCCTCGGATAGAAGAATTGCGAAATTTATTAAAAACATGCGCGATCCTGACAATAATCAAAAGCGTAATAATGAAAGGTTATTGCATGTTATTTTTAATTTGGCGGGATTTCCTGAATCAAAATATCACGCGCAATATGAGGATCTCACAAAGGAAGAAAAAAACTCGCTTATTGAAGCGATGGTTCAATATAAGACTGTGGCAGATGCTATGCCGGGGTTATTAGCGAGATAATTAAAATAACCAGATTATTTTTTATGTGCCAACGCGCAGGGTTTCTTATTATCTAAAAAAAGGAAAAGCATAATGGAAATAGAACAACTGATAAAAATAAACAGGGAAGATGAGCGTAAGGCATTAGCCGAACGTTCCGCTTCACGCCTTCGCTCACTTTCATCTCATGTACGGGCAAAGCAACTGGATTATGTTGCGGTTTGTGAACTGTTAGCCGGTGAAGCGGACAACATCGAGCGTCAGGCGCAGGAGTGGAATTATGTTTGATGTTATCGACCGCGCCAGCCAACACGCTGACGAAATGCTGGAATTCCAGATATCCGCACACGTTAACCGCCCGGTCGGGGTATCGGCTTTTTATTGTGAAGAATGTGAGCAGCCTATTCCTGAACAGCGCCGCAAGATAATTGTCGGTGTGACCCGTTGTGCACCCTGTCAGGAAGTGTTCGAACTGAAACAAAAACATTATCGGAGTGTGTAAATTGAAGATGAAAACAATACATAACCTAAACATAAAAAGCATTTATTTTGCAGCGGTAAGAAACGGTGAGAAAAAAGCTGAATTCAGAATGAATGACCATGAATATAAAAAAGGAGATTTTATTGGTTTATATGAAATTGATGATAACGGACTGTTTACGTCTGAATCTATTATCGTCAAAGTGACGGATGTCACCACTATTAATTGCGATTTATATCCGAATATTGCCGGGGAATTTGTCCTGCTTTCGTTTGAATTGTCTTCTTTGGATTGCGTCTTTGCGTGAGTTTTGTCGGAAAAGTAGCGGCGCGTAATCCAAACTGCGCCGCCCACACAGCAAATTTTAATTAGCGTTTGAACTAAAACAAAAAAAGTAACGGAGTGTGTGACATGGCAAATAAAACCATCCTGAAATGGGCCGGTTCGAAAGTCCGCATTATGGATCAATTACTGCCCCATCTACCTGCGGGTAAGCGACTGGTTGAGCCGTTTGCGGGTTCCTGTGCGGTGATGATGAATACGGATTACCCCGCGTATTTGGTGGCGGATGTGAATGCAGATTTAATTGACCTGTATCAGACCGTCAAAACTCACTGTGATCGGTTTACACAATCAGCCATCAATTGGTTCTCTTACTGTAATGAGAGAAGTGATTTTTATGAACTGAGGGATGCGTTTAATTCAGGGTATGAACACGGACAGTTTAATGATTATTTATGCCGTCCTGCGCTCTTTTTATTCCTCAATCGCCACTGTTTTAATGGCCTGTGCCGCTATAACACCAAAGGCGAATTTAACGTGGCGTTTGGTCACTATAAAAAACCGTATTTTCCGGCATCCGAGATCTGGGCATTTGCGGATAAATCCCAGAAGGCGGCGATCCGCCACGCTGACTGGCAGGATACCTTGATACAGGTTGAACACGGTGATGTAATTTATTGCGATCCGCCGTATCTCACCCAAGGTAAAGGCTTCACCCGATATCATGAGGTGAATTTTACCCCTGCTGATCATGAGTTGTTAGCCGTCGCCCTGAAACTCATCAGTGATGAGAACGGTGTACCCGTCACTGTTTCTAATTCGATTGAAGCCAAAGAACTGTATGCCGATCTGGGCTTCACCATTCATGAAATCGACGCGCACCGCTCGATTGCCGCTAATGGCAGCCGTAAAAAAGCGCGTGAAATTATTGCAGTTCTTAACTGACTGACAGTTTGTCATTTATCCAAAATAAAAAAGCACACAACAGGCGACGATGGGCTTATTGTGTGCGCTAAGGTTATCGCATGAAATCATACCATATTCAGGCTGTATTGCCGCGCCTTATCCATGATTTTCACTTCAAAGAGAAAAACGGTTATTTGCGTCAGGGCGTCTGTCCTGACTGCAAGAAAAAAGAGTTATTTACCTCGATTGAAATGCCGTTTGTCCTGCGCTGTGGCCGTGAAAATAAATGTGGGGCGGAGGTGATTGTCAAGGAACTCTACCCCGATATTTTTGATGACTGGTCAGTTCACTACCCGAAAACACCCCAAACCCCTCATGCGGCAGCGGATGCGTATTTACAACATGCCAGAGGGTTAGATATTGCACCATTAAAAGGACTTTATACCGAGTCCAGTTATCATGCCAACGGGCTGGGCGCCGCCACCGTTAAATTTGCGTTACCGGAAGGGGCTTATTGGGAACGCATTATTGACAGGCCGTCACGGTTTGATCGCAAAGCCAACTTTTTCGGCTCCTATAAAGGGCATTGGTGGTCACTGCCGCAACAGGATTTAACGCAGGCCAAAGAAATCTGGCTGACGGAAGGTATATTCGATGCTTTAAGCCTTATTCAGAATGGCATTCCTGCGGTTTCTCTGATGACCTGCCATAACTACCCGGATATTGCCCTGAATGCGCTTAAAACTACCCTCGGCAATCATCAAAAGCCGCTACTGGTCTGGGCGCTGGATAATGGTGCCGCTGGTGAAAGGGCCATGAAAAAGTGGGTTGACCGTAGTCAGCAGGATGGATGGAAAGCCACGGCAGCCAGACCGGCAGAAACGGATACCGGCAATGACTGGAATGACCTGCATATGAAAGGCCGGTTAACTGAGCGGGATATTCAGCGGTATCGGTATTATGGCAAGTTATTGTTAGCCTCCGCCGCGTTTGAAAAAGCGAGTTTAATGTTTAACTGGACAGAACGTTCAGAGTTCGATTTTCAGCATGATAACCGGTTGTACTGGTTCAAGTTGGATATCGATAAAATGATGAAAGCTATTGAGCGCATTAATGAATCTGACCCCCATTTAAGTGAAAATGATGCCCGACACAAAGCGGTGAAAGAGTCAGGAACGGTGGTTGAAATCGCCAACTGTTATCCGACTCCGCTCTATTTCCAGAAGTCGGTTGAAACGGATGAATCATGGTATTACATGCGCGTTGATTTTCCTCGTCAGCCGCAGGTTAAAGCGACCTTTACCGCCTCACAGTTAACCAGTGCCAGTGAGTTTAAGAAAAGGTTATTGCATGTGGCGAAAGGGGCGGTTTATACCGGTACAACGTTGCAATTAGACCGGATTTGTAAGCAGGCTTTGCCGGATATCAAGGAAGTGATCACCCAGAATTATGTGGGTTATAACAAAGAATACGGCGTGTATGTGTTTAATGATGTGGCCGTTCAGGGCGGTAAATGTTTTACCCTGAATGAGGAAGACTACTTTTCACTGAATAAGTTAGATATCAAGACGTTGAGTTTAAGCCCTTCATTAGCCATTAATACCGATCTCAGCCAGTTTGATACGGGTTGGCTGGAATCGCTCTGGTCTGCGTTCGGCGCGAAAGGGTATGTTGTGCTGGCCTTCTGGATTGGGTCATTTTTTGCTGAACAGATCCGCAAGACCCATAAAAGCTACCCCTTCTTAGAAATTTGCGGTGAGCCGGGTTCCGGTAAAAGTACCCTGATTGAGTTTCTATGGCGTTTGTGTGGCCGTGCTGACTATGAAGGATTTGATGCGTCAAAATCCAGTGCGGCTGCCCGTGGTCGAAACTTTTCTCAGATAAGTAATTTGCCGGTGTGTTTAATTGAGAGTGATCGCATTCAGGATAATGCCAAACTGAAGGCGTTTGACTGGGAAGAACTCAAATCACTGTACAACGGACGGGCCACACGTTCGTTAGGGGTGAAAAACAGCGGTAACGAAACTTATGAACCCTTATTTAAAGGCAGTATTGTGATTGCGCAGAATGCGGAAATTAACGCATCCCGTGCGGTTTTAGAACGGATTATTCACCTTTACACCGACAAAGCTGAACAAAGCGTCGAAACACGCCATGCGGCCATTGCGTTAGAACGCTACCCGATTGAAAGCCTGTCAGGTTTTTTACCGACGGTCTTGATGAAAGAGGAAGCCATACTCAAACAATACATGGAGAGAGTGGATACCTTACAGGCGCAGTTATTTGCGGATAAAACCATTAACCATGAACGTATTGCCAAAAACCATGCACAGTTAATCGCTTTATTAGAAACCCTGCCGTTAGTCTTACCCGTGAAAGCGACGCATATACGCCAGAGCAGGGACTTTATTATTGAATTAGCCAGACAACGTGTTCAGGCAATCCAATTGGATCAGCCCCCCGTTATGGAGTTCTGGGAGATGTTTGATTACTTGCAGGATAATGAGCCGTATGGCGTGAACCACAGCAGCGAACCGGGCGTTTATGCCGTGAGTTTTAACCATATTGCGCAGGTTGCCAGTGAACACCGTCAGTCAATATTGCTGAATACTGAAACTAAAAACCTGCTTAAAACAGGCAGAATGCGTAAGTTTTTGGGGATCAAGGCGGTGCGAAGTATTGTGAACGCTCAGTATAATAGTACGATTGCGACCGGGAGTATCCTGAAGAAACCGGAAGTGGTTAGGTGCTGGGTGTTTCAGGAAAACAGTGAAAGTGTCAGTCAGCCAAACCCGCCGCCAAAGAAACCATAAAACACAATATCAGAACCGCCGATACCGGCGGTTTTTTCTTACCTGCGGAATGTCCAACATTTAATCAATTTTCCGTTTATAACGCTTTTTACCTCACGATGCCCTTCAAACGGGTAACGTGAGCGGGTATGCATCTCTCTGCGCACAACATTAATACAGGGAAATTCCAGATCCTTGTTTTTGCAGAACTGGCGAAACTCAAATGGTTCAATAGCGATGATGTCAGGATCGGGGCTGTGATTTAACCGCGGAGTACCGGAGGTTTCAAGCATGTCGAATAAATCCCAGAACTCGAATAATGCATCACTATCCAGACACGGATCGCCGATTTTCGGTTCTTTGCCGCTGATATCTTCCAACTCCGGAACATCCCGCCCGAGAATATCCGCCAGGCTTTTGAGATCTTCATAGAGAACCTTACGAATACCATACTCACGCTGACGGCTGATTTCAGTCAGCACTTTGTGAAACTGCTCAAAAATCATCAGCCAGTCTTTTCCCTTCAGCCTGATATTTATGGCCACACCTTTTGTCCAGTAGTCGTACAGTGCGTCGTCGCATTCCTGCTGGTACTGAATAACCTTATCGCGGACTTCCGGTTTTACTTTGTTGGCGTTGATGGTCATGAGCCAGCCGGGTAGTTTTCGGAGGGCAAGACAGGAAACAAGGCGGTGCTGATCATCTCCGGGGATCTGCATGGTCATTTCGACCATACAGATATTAAAACGCTGTTTAAGTCTTCTGTATTGCGCTTTCCAGTCCAGCCCCATGCCTTCAACAATATACTTCATAGCCACATAGGGTTCGCATTTATGTTCAATGAGATACAGCTTATCTTCATGAAAATCAAAAGGAAATATATTGCATTTATTCATTATTAAGGCTCCGGCCTATGGGGACAGGGATAAAAACAGCATTAATTTGTGACTATATCGTCGTCAGCCATCGTATAGCAACACAGGCATAAAAGATGACAGAGAAGACAGATATACAGAAATAACAGTGCAAGAATTGAGTGTTATTTAATCTCTTTTATAAATGATGAGAATTTATGGGGGGGGTTCGGAAAAGCGTTACAAACGTTACAAAATCAAAATATTCTTATATCTTATTGATTATTAATAAAAATATAGAAACCCAAAAACGTTACAAAAGCATTACTTTGCCGTTACGTGTAACGCTTCTGAAAGGTTACAAATCAAAAATATAACCAATTGATTTATAAGGGTGTAACGTTTTGATCCCTGTTTTGTAATGCTTTGTAACGGTTAAAACGTTACATGAGAATTGTTTATTATCAACATGTTATAGGGTGTTTTTGGGGGGTGTAACGGTTGTAACGCTTTTCCGAAGGGGTGGGGGAAATCGGCTGCCTTATTCAACCTTTCTTTTGCCTGTTGATAATCTTTCATCAACTCATCACCAATATTCTAAATAAGTGCAGAGTCAGTAAACCTGTCAATAACAGAGCCTGAGTTGACTGTTATTTGATCTCTTTTATAAATATTGAGAATTTATGGGAGGGGTTCGGAAAACGGTTACAAAATTAAAATAGTCTTATATCTTATTGATTATTAATATTAATTAGGGAATCTAAAAAGGTTACAAATGGGTTACTTTGAGGTTACATGTAACCGTTTTACGAAGGGAGCAGATAAATTGGAAATAAAACTCAGGTATAACGTAGGTGATGCAATAAATTATTTGGGCAAATGGCAGTTTTATTTTTCCATGTGAAAGGTTAAAACCACCGACTTTAGTCGGTCAGCTTTAGCTGCGATACTCTGTTGCACGAGAGGTGCAATATGGATTACAGATATGGCAGCCACACGGTATTTCAGATTGAGTATCATTTCGTGTGGGTAACGAAATACAGGTACCCAGTACTGATAGGTGAAGTTGGCCTACGGGTGCGAGAGCTAGTTCGTCAGACCTGTGAAGCTTTTGAAATCAGGATAGTCGAAGGTGTCGTGAGCAAAGACCATGTACACATACTGGTCAGTTGTCCTCCGAGCTTAGCGCCGTCAGAAATCATGAGGCGAATAAAGGGAAGGACAGCGAGCAAGTTGTTTGAAGAGTTTGCTCACCTGAAAAAGCGCTACTGGGGTCAGCATTTTTGGGGTAGAGGCTATTTTTGTGCAACGGTAGGCCAGTTAACGGAAGAGATGATAAAGGCCTATCTGGAACATCATTTTGAACCCAACCCGAATGATAACTTCAGGCTGGATAATTGACGCATCGTTCAGCCGATGCGTATCCGGACTTTCAGTCCGTTAATCACTAACCCACCGACTTTAGTCGGTGGTTGTTGAGTCCGGTGGAATCGGAACAACGGCAAGGGGCGTGCCACGATAGGTGATGATCGCAGATTAATAATTTGGTTCAGATTCAGATAAAGCAAGGGCAATGAAAATTTATGTATTGAGGCGGACTCTTTATAGCTTCTGTGACACTTAAGTTGTATCGAACAGGAAGGAGACAATCATTTTTTACCGCGTTCGGCTGCCATGTTTTCGGCTGACAGTGGCTGAGTGGAGAAAAACCGCAACAACGTGTCTTTAATCACGTTTTGATATTTTTAACTAAAGCATATAGTGCTGGTCAATGTACAATTGTGTGAAATTAAATTAATGTACTTATTATACACAACCGTGAATATTAAAAAATGGAATTATTTTAATGGTAAATCATAGAGAAAGTAGTGAGCATGATTATAATATATATTCATGGTCAGAGATTCCGAACTATTTTAAAGTAGAGCATCTTTTGATTGGGAATGGGGCATCAATAAGTTTAGATAAAAATTTTAATTACGAGACGTTAAAGGATTATGTTGTTGATAACATAATTGGTGAAAGGGAATTACTTAAAAAGTATTTCTTATCTCTGTTTGAAAAATTTAATACCGATGATTTTGAGCTTATTCTTAGGTTGGTATGGCAGGCTGCTCAAGTAAATTATATATTGGATGTGAAGGGTAAAAACAGAAAACTTATAAGAGCGTATAAAGGGGTACGTATTAGCTTGATTAAAGCTGTTCAAGGGATTCACTCAGAGCACTCCAACATAGAATGGCATTTTAAAAAAATAGCAACTTTTCTATGCTCATTTCAGACAATTTTTTCATTGAATTATGACTTGATTTTGTATTGGGTAACTATGTACTCAAATAAAATAGATAGGTCTAAGCACCAATTTAAAGATTGCTTTGATCAGTTTCATGAGTTTAGGCGTGATTGGCAAACATTCAGAAACCCATATCCATGGGGTAGTCAACAAAAAAGCACGCTGGTATTTTATCCACATGGTAATTTGATGTTAATCAAAAATATAGCAGGGAAGGAATATAAGATAAGCAACAGAGAGGACTCAAATAATTTATTGGATACAATATTAGATACTTGGGAGGAAGGTAAATACTCACCGCTTTTTGTAAGTGAAGGAAACTCAAGGCAAAAAATAGAATCTATTGAAAATAGTTACTATTTAAATACCGTCTATCAAAATGTTATCCCTAGCCTGTGGAAATGCATGACGATTTATGGTTGGGCGTTCGGAGAGCATGATATACACATATTAAAACAAATTGGCGAATCACAAATAGAAGAACTGGCAGTATCTGTATTTGGAAAGGATGATAATGCTATCTATCGAAACCATGTAATACACTTCGTTGAAAAATATATCAATCATCCTAGAAGGAATAATAGAACAAGACATAATAAGAAACTTGTAACCGTTAGATTTTTTGATTGCGAAAGTCAAGGTTGCTGGAAAAATTAAAGGTGTGTAGTCAATTGGGAAAAGAACATCACAATTTCTCACAAAATTGCACAATTTCCCCCGGCATGGCTACCGCGAACAAGGCCAGTATGGGCAAGGTCTCCCCGCCAATGCACAATTGCACAAAAACACGCCCCTTTTGTGTGCGGGCGAGGCGGGGGAGCAAGCGCGCGCAACGGGGGCGGAGAGGCTACTTTCTTTGAGGGCAGGCTTATACCGGGTTGTTCAGGGCATCCAATAGCGCATAAGGCGCAAAGCGCACCACCTCTTGTCCTGCCCAGTCATTAATGGATTTCAGGCTCTCCATGATGGGTGTCAGTTCATTGATGGCAAACACCTTCGCCGCTTTCTCCACATCACCAAAGTTACCGCCGTTCGAGGGGGAGAAGCCCATCAGTTGCGGTGGAACACGGTGCATGGCCAGCAAATCGTCACGGGTCGCTTCCTTGATATTGGTAAACTCATCTTTGGCACTAATCTGACTGAACGGCAGGATTTGCAAACCGTCTTTCTTGCCGTTGGCCGCATAGACAAACAGGTTCTTGAAAGCCCCGTCCCGCCGGGATTTTTGCAGGGCGTTCTGCAAATTATCGACGCCTTTCGGGTCGGTCAACGGATCGGTCAGGTAAACAATCACCCCGGCATGACTGCCGTTCTCGTAATAGTTCATACGAAACGTGGTGGCAGAGCGGTTCAGGCTGGCGGAAAGCAGCCCGGCCAGATATTCCGGCAGGCCGTAAATTTCCTGATGGATATCGGGGTTCATCAGGTGAAACAGGCAATCTTGGCGAAACTCAAATTCTTTATTCCAGCTTTCCACAAACCAGTATTGTCCGGCCTTTTCACCCCGGCGCGTGTATTTGGCCGGGGCGTGTTTCAGCGTTAACAGGCCCCCCAGCCGGTGTGTGCGCTTTTCCAGATAGGCATTGCCGAATACCAGATAATCCAGCACATACGCGGCCATATCCTGCCGGGACAGGCAGGGGTGCGGGAGAAAGCAACTCATGATCACATTACGTTTAAAATACAATGGTGACTGATGGTAGACCGCGGACGAGAACGCCCGCGCCAGCCCGTAGAAGTCAATCGGGGTTTCATACCAGCGGCCATTTTTGGCGCACTCCATACAGTCGAGCAAATCCGCCCCGGAGGCCATCGGGGTGGGGGTATCGAAAGTAAACGCGGCGCATTGGGTGGCACCGTCAGGCAGGTTAGCGTTGGGGTTGTGCATTGTGTCTGGCTGATTGTCAGCCGGTAACGAGGTGTACATGGTTAAAACTCCGTGACAAAAGAGGTATACCCGCCGGAGTCGCTGGATATCGGCTCTCCATGCAGAACATTCATGACAGCCCAGGCAATGTCACCGTGATCAATGCCGCGTGTCCGATCCGCGTCATACGTCACCACGCCGCCCTGGGTAATAATTTTCTTGATGGACATAAACGAGGTTGCCACCTGTTTCATGCCCGCATCATATTCAAACCGGCCAGAGCGGATCAGCATCTGGGCTTTCATCACCAGCATTCGCTTCAGGGGCGCGGAATATTTCAGTAAGGTCGCCGCCGGGAAGAACTTACACACCAGTTCATGCACGGCTTCCCCCGTGCCGCCGGTGCCATCAATGGCAATCCCCAGCACCTGATAACGGTCGGTCAGCTTGCGGATTTCATCGGCCTGTCGTTCAAACGCCATGCCGCGAAATTGCAGTGCTTCAATCACCCGCCATTTACCACCACTGACGGCGGAGGGTGACAGAACAACCAGCCCCAGCCCGTCCCCGTTACCGCCCGTGCCGGTCGGGTCGGCACCGATATACACGCCTTTGTATCCCAGCGGTCGCGGGGCATAAGGTTTCCAGTCCGGCCAGACATCCTCGTTGTAACCGTCAACCCCGCATTTAATGACCTCGTTATAGTCAAAGGCCCGTTCGCCTGCTTTGACGAAGATACAGCGGTACAGGTTATCAAAATCGGCAGGGCTGTTTTCACTCACGATATCATCCAGGTCAACCCGGTTCAGCCCCAGTGCAATGGCATCATGGATGGTGACCACCTGCCGCCAGATGTTATCCCCGCACAGCACACCGGGCTGTAAAGTGGTATGACGGGTATCAATCGTTATTTGTTGCTTATGGGGTCGGGATTTATTGAAGAAGTCGCCGGTCCAGAAGGGGTAGGCAGCGTGCTCTTCACTGGACGGGGTGGAAAAATACGTTCGTCTGAGTCCCATATGGGTTGCCATACCGGCGGCCACGCTACGTAGATTCACAAAATTGATGACATGGAAGAACTCATCGAAATAGAGATCGCCGGTATAGGATTGCGCGGATGCCGCTGATGTGCCGAGAAAATAGAGTGTGGCACCGTTGGACAGAATAATCTCGTTACCGCCTTTGAGTTCTACTCCCACCTGACGGGCGACAATCTGAATAAACTTCTTGAACTGGAAAGCCTGTGCCCGGCTGGCTGACAGGAATATCTGGTTATTGCCGGTTTCCAGTGCCGTGATCAGCGCTTCACGGGCAAAGTACCAGGTCGCCCCAATCTGGCGCGATTTTAATATCATGCGGTTGCGCTGCTCTTTCTGCTTGTACCAGCGTTTCTGGTATTCAAACAGCGATTCATACACCCTGGTGCGCAGCTCGGTGATTTGTTCCGCACTGAAATGATTTTTCGGTGTCTTGGCTTGGGTTTGTTTGTCTTTTTTCACCTCATGGCGTTCAAAGCGTTCTAACTGGCGGCAAAGAAAATCCAGTGTCTTGAAATCATGCGGCGTCAGGGCCTCTTTCGCCTGCATCCGCAAAATTTTTACATGCAGCGCATCGCTCACCCGCTCGATGGGGTTGGCGTCATCCCATTTATCCCGCCGCCGCCAGGAATAAAGGGTGTTCACACTGACGCCCAGCCGTTTTGCTATTTGCGCAATGCTGTAGGCCTGCCAGTACAAACTTTTGGCTTCTTGTCGGAGATCGTGTGTTGTCATCATCATGCCGCTACTTTCCCACAGCCCGCGCGGGGACGGCTACGACGGCGCGTTGTCGCCCGCCTGCGAGAAGGCGAACACTTTGAATCCGCAGGCAGAGATTGCGACTATAGCGTTATCAAAGTCAGGTGCTTATCGGAGAAGCCACCATGCCAAAAACCATTAAGTTAACGGTGTGTACGGAAGGAATGACGCTGAACGGGTTTGCCGTCTCCCGCGAACAGATCCAGCAAATGGCAGACAGCTATAACCCGCGTCTGTATGCCGCCCGTTTAAATCTGGAACACGTCAAAAGCCTGTACCCGGACAGTACATTCCGCCAGTTTGCGCTGGTGCAGTCTGCCCATGCCTACGAGATTAAAGATGGCCCGTTACAGGGCAGGTTGGCACTGGAAGCCACCATTGAGCTGGATGAAGAGAAAGACGCCCCCCTCATCAAACTGAACCAGAGCGGGCAGAAAGTTTTTTCCAGCATTGAGTTTTATTCCCGTTTCCCGCAGACCCAGAGTGCTTATCTGACCGGCATTGCGCTGACCGATACGCCCGCCGCGGTCGGAACGGAATTAATCAAACTGAGTGTGCAGGAACGTGGCCTGCCCGCCAGTGATGATCGCTATTTGTCAGCGTCACTGGAAACCATGGTGGAATTGCTGGCAGGCACGGAGCCGACCCCTGGTGATGATAAATCCATTGGGGAAAAGTTTGTGTTGTCGGTGAAAAAAGCACTGGGGATGCACCGTGAACATCATCACGCTGAACTCAACACATTACGTGACATGGTGCAGCTGACGGCGGAGAAATGTGGTGAGGCTCTCAATCAGGGGCAAAAACTGGCTGCACTGGAAACACTGTGCGCCAGCCAGTCGGAAGCACTCACGCAACTGAAAGCCGAACTCAGCACGCTGAAAAGCCAGCTCAGTCAGCAGGATGATTCTTCCGTACATCGCCCGGGGGCAAGCGGTTCAACGCAGGTGTTGGCTGATTATTAATTGATTGCTTACAGGAATTTTATCTATGTCACTCAGTAACGAAGGGCGTCAGCACTATCTGTCCTACCTTGACCAGCAAGGCAATTTGAACGGGGTCAAGCGTGAAGGCGACCATATTCAGTTAACGGTTGCCCCGGCAGTCCAGCAGAAACTGGAAAAAGCCAAGATGGAATCCAGCCCTTTTCTGAAAGAGATCAATTCGGTCGGTGTGACCGAACAGGAAGGCGAGAAAATCGGGGTGGGTATTCATCGCACCATTGCCAGCCGCAATACCTCGACCACGGATCGCCGTGAGCCGGTCAGCGTGCATGATTTAGCGGGCACCCGTTATCGCTGTGAACAGACCAATTTTGACACCTACATTGGCTATACGCAGCTGGATGCGTGGGCGGGGCATCCTGAATTTCAACAACTGATCAGCCAGCAGATTGTCCAGCAAGAAGCCAATGATCGTCTGATGGTGGGTTTTAACGGCACGTCAGTGGCGGTGAAATCTGACCGGGAGAAAAACCCACTGTTACAGGATGTCAATATCGGCTGGTTGCAGCGCCTGCGTAATCATGCGCCGCAGCGGGTGATGAGCGGTATCACGCTGACCCGCCGTGATGAGGACGGAAAAATTATCCAGAAAGGTGACTACGGTAACTATGATTCGGTGGTTTATGATGCCGTGACCTCGCTGTTAGATCCGTGGCATCAGAGTGCACCCGGTCTGGTGGCCATCACCGGCTCGCGTCTGACCACGCAGAAAAACTTCCGCATACTGAACCAGCACAGCCAGCATAACCCCAATATGGAATTACTGGCGGGCAATGAGCTGATGAAACTCAGCACGCTGGGTGGTTTGCCGGTCTTCCGTGCGCCGTTCTTCCCGGACGGGGCGATCCTGATCACCACCTTTAAAAACCTGTCGCTTTACTGGCAGAAAGGCAAATACAACCGCTACATCAAAAATGAGCCGGAATACAACCGTATTGCCACCTATGCCCAGAGTAATGACGGTTATGTCATTGAAGATTATGGCCTGAGTTGCCTGATTGAAGGGATCACGTTTGCCGGTGCTGACAGCAGCGGCGACTAAATCACAGTTTCCGGTGCCGGAACGCTCCGGCACCGGTACGAGGGGGAATGATGCTGACACCGGCACAAGAACACTGGCAACGCACGATGGCGACGCGTCGCGGTGATGAAACGTTGTCTTCAGCAGCGCTGACGGCCTACGAGCTGATATTACACCGTCTGCGTATCGACCAGACGCGGTTATCCGGCCTGCAAGGAACCGAGCGAAAAATCGACTATAAACGTGACATCATCGCGGCCTATGACAGCTGGATTGACGGGGTACTCAGTGCCGATACCGGGCAGGCTGACGAGGTGCTGACCCATATCATGATTTGGCAAATCGATATCGGTAACTATGAACGCGCCTTAACCCTGGCTGAGTATGTGATTCGTCACAACCTGCCGTTACCGGATCGCTATCACCGCACGGTCGGGCCGTTATTGGTGGATGAGATTTGCGATAAAGCGTTAACCATTTTTGCCGCGGGCAATGCCGAGATTGAACCGATATCACGGGCGGTGCTGGAAGAACTCTTCACCCTGGTGGCGCCGCTGGATATGCCGAATCAGGTCAGGGCCAAGCTGTTTAAAACACTGGCCTATACCTTGCGAAAAAGTCCGCAGCAGGCGGATAAAGAGCAGGCGTTATCCCTGATGCAGCAGGCGCTGTTGCTGTTTGCCAATATCGGGGTCAAGAAAGACATTGAAACCCTGACACGGGAATTGAAAAAGGCCGACGACGCGCCGGCAAAATCCGGTGCAGCAGCGAATAAAACATCGAAAACCCAGACAACCGCGGCGAAGAAAACCGCTTCCCGCTAACCGAATGCACCCCGCGTGCCTGGCGGCACGGTGAACCGAACGGCTTTCAGGCCTTTTCCGTTTTACCGTTCACCGCCACTTATTTCAGACACAGGTGGAACTGATGAGCTTAGTCGCAACCAAACAGCCCCGACCGATGGAGAACCTGCATGAGTTGAACGATGGCGGGGCAAAAGTTACAGCCGGACCATTCTGGCCGGTGATCACACTGGCGGATTTACGGCGTTCCATGCGCCTGAGCGGGGCGGTGACGACTGAGCGGTTGATGCACATGACCACCGAAGCGGTGCTGTCAGTCAATCAGCAATTGGCCGTCTGGCAGGCGACACAGGAAAGCTTTGGTTTTCGGTCACTGGAAACCGTGCCGTCACCGGTCATCAATGACACCACGGCTCATGTTTTCCGCTATCGCCATGCGGTGTACAGCTTCACCAAAGCCATGCTGATTGAGAACTACCGTGACATCGACACCACCCGTGACGGGGAAAAGCACGCGGAAGCCTTAAGCACACAAATTGATGATTTGCGGCGGGATGGTCAGAACGCGATCCGGGATATGTTGGGGAAATCCCGCATGATAGCGGAATTGGTCTGATGCGAGTCAGGGCGTTTCAGGGGGATACGGTGGACTTGCTGTGCTGGCGTCATTATGGCCGCACACAGGGCGTGGTTGAGCAGGTACTGGAGGCCAACCCGGATATGTGTCTGACAACGCGGCTGACGGCCGGTCAGTGTGTAGAGCTGCCGGATATCACCCCACCGCCCAATCAGGACATTATTCAATTATGGGACTGAAACTGACGATGAAAGACCAACCTGATTTATGGGTCGAGATGGTCAATGGCCTGAAGAATTCATGGCCGCAGATATCCGGCTCGGGACTGGCTGTCCTGATCTGTTATGGCCGCCTGATTTATGACGGGGTAGAGCGCCGTAACCGCTGGGTTGAACCGCTGTTGTGTGGTGCCCTGTCCTGGGGCATTTCCAGTGCACTGGAGCTATTCGGCATTCCCGGCACGGTTTCACCGGCACTGGGCGGCGCGATTGGCTTTATCGGGGTGGAAAAACTGCGGGAATTTGCCGAGCGTGCCATCAATAAACGATTGGGAGATAAGCCGCATGAGTAGAGGTATTCGCAATCATAATCCCGGTAATATCAATTATCACGCGGCGAATCAGTGGCTCGGTCTGTTGCCGCATGACCCGACGATTGAAACGCGGTTCTGTCGGTTTGAGTCGGCCGAATATGGCATCCGGGCGCTGATGAAGTTGCTGTGTAACTACCACAAAAACGGTTATCAGAGTATCGCCAGAATGATAGACCGCTGGGCACCCAGCAATGAAAACAACACCACCGCGTATATCCGGGGTGTTGCCAACGCAGTCGGGGTTGATCCGCAGCAGGTGATTAGCCTGGATAAAGTGACACTGACTGCGTTAGCGAAATCTATCATCCGGCATGAGAACGGTCAGCAGCCCTATGCCGAGGCCACGTTTGAAAAAGCGTTTGCGTTGTTATGAGCGGGAAATGGCAGCTGTTCTCGCTCGTAGGTATTGCGTTGATCGGGTTCATGGGCAATAGCCTGATTAACAAGAATACGGCGCTGCGAAATGAAAACCAGTCACTCAATCAATCGCTGTCAGCGCAAGTGGCTATCAACCTCAGACAACAAGAAAGCCTCAATGCATTACATGAACAGGATACTCAGCGGTTACAGGAACTGACCCATGCCAAAGCTGAAATTGATCGGTTGCACGCTGCTTCTGTGGCTCACCCTGAGCGGGTGTACATCAAAGCCGAGTGCTCCTTGCCTGAAACCCCTGCCGCCCCCGGCGTGGTTAATGCAACCGATGCCCGACCTACCGACGCCGCTGTCCGGGATTATTGGTTACTCCGGGAGCGCATTGCCACCGCCGCACAAATGATGCAGGGGTTGCAGGAATACATTCAGACTCAGTGCAGGTGAGCCATGCTAAAGCCTAATTTACTGCGTGAAATGATTGTCAGTCATGAACCGTTTTTTAACCAGAATCCGGATCGGCTGGAAGTGTTTGTCACCAAGGGAAATCTGGTGGCAACGGGTACACATTCCGCCGCGTTTCTCTACCAGTATCAACTGGAAGTGCTGGCGCTGGATTACCCGCACCCGCTGGATAATCTGAGTCTCCCTATTCTGGCCTGGGCGCGGCGGCATCAGCCTGATTTGTTGTTTAACCCGGAACGCCGCAAAGACGGTTTTCGGTTTGAAGTTGATTTACTCAATAACGACACCGCCGACATTCTGTTTACGGTGCCGGTGTCTGAGCGGGTGATGGTCAGCCGGGAAAACGGCCGACTGATCCCCGTTCATCTTGATGAGCCGGTCTCGGATTCACCGTCACTGGCGGCATGGGATGTCCTGAATACAACGGGGAGCGCATGAGCCAGAACAATTTATTGCTTTCGCTGGAACAGGAGCTGCAACGCCTGTTATCGACAACCTCACCCGGTTATCGCAGCAAACTGGCGCGTCAGCTGGCAACGGCTATCCGTCATGACCAGCAAAAACGTATCCGCAGCCAGAAAAATGTGGACGGTTCTGCGTATGCCCCGCGTCAGCGTCGGGTATTGCGATCCCGGAAGGGAATACGGTTTCTCTATCGGGGTCAGAGCCGGGCCTTAAAAAACTGGCGGGCAACCCGCGGACGTCGGGGACGCATGATCACCGGCTTTGATGAAGCACGCGGCGCGGTCAGGTCATTTTATCGCAGTGAGATTGATCGCTATCTGGCCATAGACCGCAGTGAAACCCGCCAGACCACTACCCGGCGTGACCCTCTGTTCCCGCGCCTGAGAACGGCCCGTTTTCTGCGGATGCGCACCACGCCGGAGTCGGCGGTGGTGGGTTTTCAGGGGAAGGCCGCAGCCATTGCCCGACAGCACCAGTATGGACTGACCGGCAGCATGAATGCGCTGGCGCAGGTCCGTTATCCCCGACGAGAATTGCTGGGGATCAGCGAGTCGGAAAAAGTCAAACTGATTGAAATGATCTATCACGATTTGGCAGGGACAGTATGACACAGGCAGAACTCTACCGATTATTGATGAATGTCGTGCGGGTCGGCACCGTGAGCGGCGTTGACCTGAGAACTCAACGTTGCCGGGTACAAATCAGCGGCCTGCAAACGGACTGGTTGCGCTGGACCGCCCAGCGTGCCGGTACAGCCCAGACATGGTGGGCACCCAGTGTCGGTGAACAGGTTGTGGTACTGGCGGCCGGCGGGGAACTGACCACGGCGTTTGTCGTCGGTGCCCTGTACTCTGCTGCTCATGCTGCGCCGTCCGCGTCGGCTGAGGCCGTACACCTCACCTTTCCTGACGGGGCGGTGATGGAGTATGAACCGCAAACCAGCGCGTTAACGGTGACGGGTATCAAAACCGCGACTATTACCGCCTCGGCCTCGGTGCAGGTGACCGCCCCTGAAATCACCTGTACGGCCAGTCAGCAGATCACACTGAATACACCCGTCGTAGTGTGCACGGATCACCTGATCACCGGCAGTCTGCAAGTGAAACAAGGAGGCACGATGCACGGCACGATCACCCATACCGGCGGGCCATTCAGTTCGAACGGCATTGTGATTGATTCACACCGACACAGTGGTGTGTGGTCAGGTGACAGTACCTCAGGCGGGCCGGTGCAATGACATTTACCGGCATGAGCAGCCAAACGGGCGGTGCGTTGTCCGACAGTGATCATATTCGCCAGAGCATCACGGATATTTTAATGACGCCGCTGGGGTCTCGGGTGATGCGCCGTGAATACGGCTCGTTACTGCCTGACCTGATTGATCAGCCGCAGAACCCGGCATTGCGTCTCAAGATTATGAGTGCCTGTTATATGGCGTTGTTGCACTGGGAGCCGCGTATCCGGTTAGACACCATCAATTATCTGCGTGCTGACTGGGGCGAATTGGTGGTCGAAATCAGCGGCGTGATGGTGCAGAACAATACCCCCTTAATGTTATCCATTCCGGTGAGGTGAGTTGATGCCAACGATTGATTTAAGCCTGTTACCGCCCCCGCAGGTGGTCGAATCGCTCGACTTTGAAACCCTGTTTGCTGAACGCAAGGCGGCCCTGATTGGGTTGTATCCGGCCGAACAGCGTGAAGCGATTGCCCGCACCTTAAATGCTGGAATCGGAACCCCTGACCAAACTGTTGCAGGAAAATACCTATCGGGAACTGTTGCTGCGTCAGCGTATCAATGAAGCGGCGCGGGCGGCGATGGTGGCCTATGCCCGTGGCAGTGATTTAGACCAGCTGGGGGCCAATAACAATGTGTCGCGGCTGGTGTTGCAACCGGCGGATAATAACGCCGTGCCGCCCATTCCGGCAGTATTGGAAGCCGATGCCGATTTTCGGGTGCGAATCCCGCAGGCGTTTGAGGGCTTAAGCGTCGCGGGGCCGGTGGCGTCTTATGAATACCATGCCCGCAGTGCCGATGGCCGGGTAGCGGATGCCTCCGTTATCAGCCCGTCGCCCGCTTGTGTGACGGTCAGTATTCTGGCCCGTGACGGCAATGGCACCGCGAGTCGTGAACTGGTCGATATCGTCAGTCGTGCCCTGAATGACGAGGATGTGCGCCCGGTGGCCGACCGATTAACGGTGCAGTCAGCAACGATTGTTAATTATGAGATTGACGCGGTGCTGTACCTCTACCCGACGCCGGAGTATGAGCCGATATTGCAGGCGGCCAAAGCCCGTCTGGCGCACTACACCGCCGAACAGCACCGCATTGGCCGCGATATTGTGCGCAGTGCCCTTTTTGCCGCGCTGCATGTGCCCGGCGTCCAGCGGGTCGAGCTGAAAAAACCACTCAACGATATGGTGCTGGATAAAACGCAGGCCAGTTATTGCACCCGCGCCCATGTGGCGCTCGGGGGTTCCGATGAATAACCGATTACTGCCGGTCGGGGCTTCCCCATTGGAAGTGGCCGCCGCTGATGCCCTGTCCACACTGGCTGATATTCCCGTCCCTATCCGTGACCTGTGGCGACCGGAACGCTGTCCGGTGCCGTTGCTGCCTTATCTGGCGTGGGCATGGTCAGTGGACCGCTGGGATATGGACTGGCCGGAACACGTTAAACGTGAGTCGATTAAGGCGGCGATGTTTGTCCATCAGCATAAAGGCACTATCGGCGCGATTCGGCGGGTGGTTGAACCGTTCGGCTATTTAATTCGCCTTATTGAATGGTGGCAGAACGGCGATGCGCCCGGCACCTTCCGGCTGGATATCGGCGTGATGGACACCGGCATCACCGAAGCCACCTATCACGAGCTGGAACGGCTGATTTTTGATGCGAAACCCGCTTCCCGCCATCTGATTGGGATGTCCATTCAGCTGGAAACCGGGGGCACCGCCTATTGTGCCGCAAGTTGCTATGACGGCGATGTCCTGACCGTTTACCCCTATCTGGCGGAATGCCTGACCGTCACTGGCGCGGATGTGGTGGGCGCCGGGATTCACATTATTGATACGATAAGGATTGGAGCATGAGTAAATATTTTGCCCTGTTAACCCGACTGGGGGCTGACCGACTGGCGAATGCCGCTGCCCTGGGCACCAAGATTGAAATCACCCACATGGCGGTCGGGGACGGTGGCGGTCAGTTACCCACGCCGGATACGAATCAAACCCAACTCATTAATGAAAAACGCCGGGCGGCGATTAATGTGCTGAGCATTGACCCGAAGAACACGAACCAGATTATTGCCGAGCAGGTCATCCCGGAGCATGACGGCGGGTGGTGGATACGGGAAATCGGCCTGTTTGATAAAGACGGCGTGCTGATGGCGGTCGCCAACTGCGCTGAAACCTACAAACCGCAGTTGCAGGAAGGCTCCGGCCGCACCCAGACTATCCGTATGGTACTGATTGTCAGCCACACGAATGCGGTGACGCTGAAAATTGACCCGTCGGTGGTGCTGGCGACACGGGAATATGCCGATGCGGTGGTGGCTAACGCCATCAGCGAGCACGAAAAGAGCCGCCGACATCCTGATGCGACCCTGACCGAGAAAGGGGTGGTGGTGTTAAGCAATGCGGTGGACAGCGGCAGTGAAACACAGGCCGCCACGCCGAAAGCGGTCAAGGCCGCGTATGATTTCGCGAATACGGCCAATACGCAGGCGTACAACCGACTCGAAAAAGCGCAGAACGGGGCGGACATTCCCGACAAATCCGCGTTTGTGAAAAATCTGGGTTTTATCGCGCAGCAAACGGGGTATTCAGCGACCACGGTGATGAGTCAGAGGGGGGCAACCACAGCGTTTGCCCTTAAACACTCAAAAGAGGCGTTTAAATCCGGTAATCACACCATCGTCAGTGATGATGAATATGCCTATGCGGAGTTAATCAACAACACCGGGTGGCGGCTGTCACTGGAAACCCTGCCGGAAAATAAGGCCTTTTCGGGGAATATCATTCTGCGCAATGCCGGGGGTGACGTGGTTTCGGTCATTAAAATCCCCCGTCAGGCCGATACCACCTTTGCCACGCTGGCGGATTTAACCGGATATCAACCTGCCGGCCATTATGCCACCAAAACAGCCGTGAACGGAAAACTCGACAAAAGTGCAGTCGTCCAGACACCCGGCACATCAACAGAGAGCGTGATGAGTCAGGAGGGAGCGACAAAGGCGTTCGTCCTTCGACACTCAAAAGAGGCGTTTAAATCCGGTAATCACACCATCGTCAGTGATGATGAATATGCCTATGCGGAGTTAATCAACAACACCGGGTGGCGTCTGTCACTGGAAACCCTGCCGGAAAATGAAACGTCTTCGGGAAATATCATTCTGCGCAATGCCGGAGGCGATGTGGTCTCGGTCATTAAAATCCCCCGTCAGGCCAATACCACCTTTGCCACACTGGCGGATTTAGCCGGATATCAGCCCACCGGTCACTATGCCACTCAGACAGCACTGTCTGATGTTGAAAAGAAATCCGTTCAGGCTTTCCGTTACGGCTGGGTACGTACGATTAAAACCGCAGTGAATCACTGGACTCCGGCGGCAGAAGGTGAATTCATTATCGGGATAAAAACCTCCTTTGACGGTGCCGGCACATGGATTATTACGGAAGTCAAAGTGGCCACACTGCAAACATTTACTGACGGAAAATGGGTGAATATACAAAATGCGTAACGATAAAAACTTTACGATTTATGTGCCGGATGAAAAACCTTACGGCGAGGTCATGTACCTGATGTCTGAGGCGGGCGAGGACTGGTATCAGTTGCAGGATAACTATCAGGAAAGGACGGTGAAACTGGAGTATGAACCAGACGGAACCATTATCAGACACAGTACGGATGTGTCCAGATTGGTGCCTGTGGGTCGCAGTATTGCCGAAGTAACATCCCTGCCAGATGGCTTTGAGCACGGCGAGTGGGTCTTTGACGGTCAGTCTGTCAGGAAAAAGGTGAAATCACACGCACAGCACATGACCGACGCTGAAGCGAAAAAACAGTTTCTGACGGCGAAAGCGACAACAGCAATAGCCCCGCTCCAGGATGCGCTTGACCTCGACATGGCGACGAAAGCAGAGAAAGCCGCCTTGCTGGCCTGGAAGAAATACCGGGTGCTGCTCAATCGGGTGGATTGCACCATGGCCCCCGATATTGACTGGCCGGCACCGCCAAAGTAAAGACCGGGGGCGATGTGCCCCTTTTTTATTTCTGTGCACGGCGAGTATGGCCATCCACACAATGCCCATTGATTCGCGCCGTGATAAATCCCCATTAATATACTTGTGCTGTTTATTATTTATCAACACAAGGAAATGCTATGACTGACATGTTTAAGTCTGACACTGAATCAGGTAACCTCAACCCGTATCAAGTTACCTATCAAGCCCATACGACGGTTGAACTCAGTAATGATGTCACCGCCCCGGCAGACTCTTTCGCCTGGGCCATCATCCAATTGAATTTAGGGCACTTCATTTGTCGTAATCATTGGGAGGACGACCAACAATATTTACGCATTAACCGGGATTCGGGGTACATTGAAGAACGTCATCAGCACGTTGAATGGACACGTTGGACACCACAACATGAAGATATGATCGCGTGTGATTGGAGCATTCTGGAGAAAGAACCTGTCAATCCGCCTTCGGTATCAGACTACCATATCGTCTTTGACATTACCCCGATCGAATATGCGGCCTCTTACTCGGGGATGGCTAGCGGAGGAAGTCTGGTGACGATTGAGACGGACATGATGGATGATCCGATTTCCGCGCTGCACTTTAATAAAGGCTATGATTCCCTCTCGATGGGGTTAAACTCAGGCTTAGAGGATAACATGGCGTTATTGACGGATATTAGGGCGAAACAATTAACCGTGACGGTAGACGGCATCCAATATGAAATGGGTTCTGCGCTTGAAAAACCAGACTGGCCCCAGCCGCTGTATTTCCTGCACTATAAAGGTCAGGATGTGGTCAAAGTCGGTGAACTGCTAAAACAAGCCGGGAAGACATGGCGTTTTGACCTTCACTGGCACGCGTAATGGTTCAAGGCGACCCGCCAATAAGGGTTAATTTACTTGATAAGGGGAGAGATCCCCTTATTTTCCTGTCACTTCGCCAACGCCAGCAAATCCCTCGCCGTGACGGTACTTAACCCCTCGCGGATATCTTCACTTACCCGCTTAAGTGACAGGGTAAATTCAATCCGCCGGGCCTTACCATCGGCAAAAAATTCGGTGCGGTTTTCGGTCAGGCTGTCAATCACAAACATGCCGTAAATCATGCCGGTGCCCTCAATCAGCGGCCACGGTTTGGCAGAAAAAGCCATGGTGCGCAGGATTTCCAGTGAAATATCCCCGCCGGTCACTTCGGGGTACAACAGCCCGTTCAGTGTAATGGTGTCCTCACCGGGACCGGCATACTGCCATTTGGCCGATTTACCGACGCGATCATTTTTCACATGCCGCCAGTCCATCGTGCGGTTGAGTGACTGGTAAGGGGTCGTTTTGAGCATAAAAACAAACAGGCCATAAATCATCATCATCGGATTAATCCTCGTCATACAGGCGGGAGCGGCGTCTTACCCCCTGTTTTTGCATCAGTTTCTCGATCTCCGCTTTCACCAGGTCGGCGATGGAGCGAGTATTCTGCATATCCACCCCATGAAAATGGAGGTTGAAGGAGTAGCGATCCGGTTGAGTCGGATGCGTGTTGCTGTTTCTGGTCGGCGTGATGGGCACCGGCACACCACTTAATGCCGGTTGCAGCGGCTGCAATTTCTCGGTTAAACGGGTCAGCAGTGACGGTTGCTGTAAGCGGGGTTCCTGATAGTTCCCCTCAATCGGCAGCACGGGCGGGCGATTTTTGAAGACAATCTCACCCAGTCTATTGGGATCGGCTGGTGTGGCAGCCTGACCGGCGGCAACCACCGAACCGGCCTCGGTTTTGCTTTTTGGTTTTTTCTTATCCGGATCATAAACCTGTGAACCGAATGAGGGCAGCGTCGGTATATCCGTCACAGGCGGCGTGGCAGCCGGTTTTTTCTCATCGGCCTTTTCACCGACCTGTGTGATGGCATTGTCCGGCGGAGTGGGGAGCCACTCTTGTTGTACCATCTTTTGGGTTTTATCATCCCAGACCCATTTGACCGACTTCTGAACGTCGGGCAGATTCACGGGTCCCATAACATTGGCGGCTTCGGCTGCTGCTTGGGTGGCATCGGGGATCATGCCCAGTTTTTCCAGCAACCAGCCGACCCCTTTAGCCACCGCAGCGATCACCGTCACGACCCCGGCAATGGCTTTGCCTACCAGTCGCCCGAAGGTCTGGCCGGCCTCAGTGGCAGCTTTCAGGCTTTCTGCGGAGGTATTCACCGGTTCAAACAGGGATTTGAACCATTCCCAGACTTTTTTGATGGCATTTCCGATAGCATCAAAGATCGGGGCGAACGGGGCAAAGGCTTCTGCCAGCGTATCACGCACCGGGGCGATGGCTTCCATCAGGCCACTGAAAAAACCGGCAAACCAGGCCTTGATGGGTTCCCAGTATTTCCAGATGAGCACGGCTGCCACCACAATTGCGGCAATCAGCAAGCCCAGTGGGCTTAACAGTAATGACAGTCCACCGCCGATAACCGACATCGCCGCTTGTCCGGCAAGACGCAATGCACCAAATCCGCCCCCGGCAGCCCGGAGTCCGGTCGTGATTTTACCCAAGGCGGGAAATAACGCCGTCAGCCCACCGCCCCGGGTCAGCATAAATAAACTCAGGCGCAGCGCCGCAAAGGGCACAATTACTGCGGCGGCGGCTAATGCCAGTGCGCCCAGGGCGGTGACGGTCACACCAATGGCGATAGCGCCTTTTGCCAATGCCGAGGTGAGCTGCGGATGGGCTTTCATCCAGGCGCCTATTTTGCCGAGTAACCCCGTGAGGCGTTGAGTCACACTCCGCAGGGGGGAATCGACACTTTCTTCCACCTGAATCCCCAGATCTTCCCAGGCGGATTTGAGCTGTTTGATATCCCCCTTCAGGTTATTGATTTTAACCCGGGCATTTTTTGCCGACTCGCCTTTCGCGTTAACGTTGGCGGTTTTCTTCTCGTCATATTTACCGTTCAGGGTGCCGTTCAACACAGCCCCCATGCCGACCATGGCTTCTTCTCCGAAAATATCTTTTTTCATGCGGATTTGACTGGCCTGATCATACTTGCGCAGGCTGACAGCCATCTCCTTAAGAATATCGTCGGCGTCCCGTAACTCACCGTTGGACTTTTTGACCTTCACACCCAGTGCAGCCATGGCATCGGCGGCTCCGCCTGTCGGCGCGACCATGCGGGAAAGCCCCGCCCGCAATGATGTGCCCGCCATACTGCCGCGAATTCCCTGATCGGCCATCAATCCCGCCATGGCGGCCATACTTTCCAGACTGACGCCCACTTCTGCCGCAATCGGCCCGGCATAGGTCATTGTTTCACCCAGCTGGCGCAAGTCGGTATTACTGCGGGTAAAGGTGGCGGTCAGTACATCAGAGACCCTGTCCATCTGATCCGCGTTCAGGCTGAATTGCGTCAAAACATTTGAGCCAATATCGGCGGCCTCACCGAGCTCGACTTCACCGGCCAGCCCCATATTGAGCACCCCGGGCAGGGCGGCTTTAACGGATTCCGGGGTAAATCCGGCCATGGCCAGAAATTTCTGACCGGCGGCGGCATCGGTGGCGGTGTAAGCGGTGGTGGCGCCCAGTTGCCGGGCCTGCTCACGCAGCATGTTGAGTCGGGGATCGTCTTTGCTCAGCCGGGTCAGTGCCTGAACCGTTGACATCCCCTCATCAAAATCCAGCCCCGGTGCCATGACGCGAGACATGCCGTAGAGCGAACCGATACCCGTAGCCATGGCAGTGGCACCCGATGTTGCCAGTTTACTGCGGGTGTCTTTGGCGGCGGCGTAGCGAGATTGCGCCTGCGTGACAGCGGTTAACCGTCGTTGTTGTTCAGCCAGCTGGCGGTTATAAGTTTCAGTACGTCGGGTCACTTGCCCGGTGACATCACTGCTGTTGCGGGCTGAAATGCCGTGGCGGTAGAGTTCAGCCGCGACTCCCCGTAAGCGTTGCTTTTCTCTGTCCAGCGTGCGGCCGTAGTTATCCCGTACCGCTCTGGCCGTTTCCAGTGCTCTTTTCTGCGCGTCTGTTTGCTGGGCGAGGGGTGGCAGGCTGTTTTTCAGCGCTTTCACCTTTTGCTTGGCTTCTTCATAAGCGTCAGTGGTTTTTTGGACAGATTCCGTCAGTCGCTCAAAGGTCCGCGCCTGACTTTGCAAGTTGCGGACGCTGTTCTGGGTGGTGCGGATTTGGGAAGACAGCCCCGCGGCTGCCCGGTTGGCAGCGTTCAGGGGGCCGGAGAGTCGGTTAGCGGCGTTCAGCGAGACCCGAATGTTTAAATTGCGGTCGGTCATGATTCATTTCCGTTTCGGGTCGCCGCGCGTTCGTGCCATTTCAGTAGTTCGCTCACCGTCATACGATTGCACTCTGACGGCGACCAGTGAAATACAGTGGCAATATCTGCAATGATTTCGTCAGTATCGACAGCCGGGCAGGGGATCAGCTGTCGGCCGGTGGGTTCGTCCCGCTCTCGTCTGAGGTGGGCGCTAAAAAATCCGCCACCCCGGCCGCCAGCTGGGAAAAATCCTGAACATTCATGGTGCTGACATCCACTTCACTGAGGCGCGGATGGGTCACGCGGGGCAGCAGGGTGATGAGGGAATTCACATCACTGGTCATAACGTCATACAGTTTTAGCCCGCGCAACGCGCCGACCTGTTTCATGGTATCGGTGATGGTGACTTCGGTAATTTCCTGCCCGTTCGCCAGTTTCATGGGCTGGCTGAGCGTAATAGTGTGTGCCATAGCGGTGACTCCTGACAATAAATTAATGACCAATATTGGTGCGGTGTTTTTCTAACAGGTCTCTGCCATTGACGCGCCAGACCAGATTGAGCATATCGACTTCGTGCAGCTCGTCATTGTTCAGCGTGATTTTGCAGTAGGTGTTTTTCAGCGTGTATTTATGCTGGGTATTTTCCCCGGCTTTGGCGTTGCCCCAGTCCACCTCGGTAAAACGCCCGCGTGTCTGAATTTCACAGGCGATGGTTTCCCCGGTGGCATCGTCGTAATACGATCCGGCAAAGCGCAGTTGCAGACTGTCGAGAGTGCCGCCCCACGTTTTCAGCAGACTGGCTTCCAGCCCGCCCATCGTGACCTCCATATCCAGTGCACCGCTGTCCATGCCCATCAGCACGGCCACCGAGCCGGGCATTCCGGCACCCTGATAATCTTCGGTTTTGAGGGTTAACTTGGGTGTTGTCACTTCCTCCACCTGTCCCAGATACGTCTGACCATCAATAAAGACGTCAAACATAAAGAGTTTTTTCGGCATCCCCATGCGAATTTCCCCTTAACCTAACTGATTAAAAACAGCAAAATATTCATCGGTAAATGTCTGCACCAGTTGCAGATTTTCCAGCGGTGGCACGGGCGTGTATTTATAGTGGATCGTCGCCGTCCCGTCGCGCAGCATTTCTTTCGGGTTATCAGCCGGGTCATACCAGCATTCAAACCCCAGTAAGCGCCCCTCGCTGACCAGTTGCATTCCCTTGCGGTTGATGCCATCCACCACATCTTTCACCAGTGACGGTAACAACGGTTTATCGACATAGGCGAAATGGGCCTCGGCGATCATATCCGCCAGTATCTGTGCCGTGCGGGTGTAGACCTCAAAGAAATAGGTTTGGGCATCACAGGTGCGGTTGCCCCAGAAACGGAAGCCATCCCGTTTAATCAGCGTGGTGATCCCTTTACTGTTCAGGTCGTCCGCGTCGGTATCCTTGCCCTGCAAAGTCCAGTAAATATCGGCGGAAATCCCCAGCACCCCGTTCACCGGCACGTTCGACAGCGATTTATGCCAGCCCTGTTCCGCATCAATACGGGCACGCAGCCCCAACGCAAACGCGGTGGCGGGCACAGTTTCATTTTTCCCTGACTGGCTGTTATAGGTGATGAAATCCGGGTAAATCAGCATGATCTCACGCTGGCTGAAATTCTCGCGGTATCGCTTCACGTCGGTCAATGTCTTGCAGTGATGGGGGCTGACATAGGCGAATGCCCGCAGTTTTTCGGCAAAAATCGCCAGTTGCAGGGCGACCGGTTGCGTATCCAGTTGCGGGACCGCCAGCAAACGCGGTTGTTCGCCCGTGTTAATTTCTGCGGCCAGCAACGCATATAGGCCGGTATAGCGCCCGTCCTGACTGAGACCCCCGATAACCAGCTGATCCTGTGTTTTCTTCTCGCCACTGCCTTTCTGGTTGGCGGCGTCAGCGACGCGGATCACAATCACTTTCGGGCTGCACTGATCGGCAATGGCTTTCAGGGTGGTGTACAACGTACCGGTTTTACCGGCCTTGCCGATAACACTGTTGATGCGCGTCACCAGCACCGGCATATCCAGCGGGAACGCCTCGGCATCAGCATCATCGCCCGTACAAATGACCGCAATGACTGCCGTATTAATATCGCGTATCAGCGTACTGAGCTGGGTGGTTTCCCTGACCGATACGCCATGATGAAATGACATAGCTTTGTTGCCTCATCCGTTTTCGATAGCGCTATGTTGCGGTCTTTTCGCAGGTAAATCACGCCATGCTCTCTGTGACAAGGCGGCGACAGTGGTCGGGCATTGTCTGCGCGCCCGCGCGGGGCAATCATGGGATAACTGTGTAACGGACGAGGCTCCCATGAACCCGATTGATATTCTGACCAGCCCGGATTACGTCAAACAACCCGCGTTTGATTTACGCATCGGCGGCCAATCCATCACGACACTCAATCACCGTCTGATGTCTCTGTCACTGACGGATAACCGCGGGTTTGAGGCCGACACGCTGGAATTGTCCCTGGATGATACGGACGGCAAAATTGCGCTGCCGCCCCGTGGCACTGAGATTGTTGTCCGGATTGGCTGGCAGGGTGAGCCGCTGGTTGAAAAGGGGCGGTTTGTGGTGGATGAAATCAGCCACAGTGGGCCACCCGATCGGCTGGAGATCACCGCCCGCAGTGCCGACTTTCGGGAGGAATTCAACGTGAAGCGTGAATACAGCTGGCATGCTGTGACGGTTGCCGATGTGGTGAGCGCCATTGCCGGACGTTATCAACTGCAACCGGCGGTCAGCCGCCCGTTAATGGACATTGAAATTGACCATGCTGACCAGACCAATGAAAGTGATATCAGTTTCCTAAGCCGGATGGCGGACATGCTCGGCGCGATTGCGACGGTCAAAAATGGCCGGTTGCTGTTTATCCTGCCGGGGCGCGGCCTGTCACAGAGTGGAAAACCGTTATCGGTGATCACCCTGACCCGTGACAGTGGCGACCGGCACAGTTTCCGGGTGGCGGATCGGGCTGCGTACACGGGCGTCAAAGCCTACTGGCTGGATCTGAATGTTGGAAAGCAACCCGCCACCACGATGAAACGGCAGCGCAAATCCCCGAAGCCTAAAAAAAGCCAGTCCAGTCAGCGTGAAGGGGAATATCTGGAAGGGGCCGACGGGAACGTCTACGTGATGCGCCAGACCTTTAAAACAGAGAAGATGGCCCGTCGGGCAGCGGCGGCGAAATGGTCACGGCTGCAACGGGGTGCGGCGGAATTCAGTATCACCCTGGCACGGGGCCGGGCAGAACTTTACCCTGACCTGACCGCCGCTGTGGTGGGCTTTAAAGCTGCTATCGACAGTCACCAGTGGACACTCTCGCGGGTGATCCATACGATAGGGGATAACGGCTTTGTCACCCAGCTGGAACTGGAGTTAAAAATTAACGAGACGGCGATGGCAGAAAGTGAACAATAAGCCGGAACAATGCGGTATAATTGCGGCAGGCACACCCCCAATGACGGAGGGTTTTTTCATGGCGTTTACCTGTCCCCAATGCGGCGCTGTGGCAAAGACGCGCACCAGCGAAATGATGAGCGAAGCAACACGGCGCAGTTACCACCAATGTCAGAATATTCTGTGTGGCTGCACGTTTACCACGATCACCAGTATTGAACGCTATTTGACACTTCCTACACCCCAGCAACTCCCGACGGATTTTCGCATCCCGAAACTGGCCTTTCCAGCCAGCCATTACGGTGATGAGCAAATCGGCTTCGGATTCTGAATAAAAAAATAGCCCCAAATCGGGGCTTGCTTTTGGAATTATTTTGCAGAGAGTTACTCTTCGGTTATGAATTCTATAATCTCACCGGTCTTAATATCTACCTTAACAGCAACATACTGCTTTACTCTCGCACCATAAAGGTTCGTGCCGCTATATATTGTTTTTACTATGGCATAAGGATGATCACCGCCCAGAACGCGGCGAGAGAGTGTTTCAATATGTTTATAGGATGATTCATCGTGCATACTTTCTTTGATGATTTTTTCCAATGGGCGATACGAGCCATCCCATGTACTAAATTTAGATCTGTATGCATCAAAGTTTATGTACTTTGACAGAGAGGCAGGATTTTTAGCGTAGTCGTTATAGCACCATCCCAAGACTTCACCCAGTTTTAAATCCTCCGATTTGGTGTATGACATTTGACTAAGGCAACTATAGAAGCCATCTGTTTCCTGCCCAACGATGTTTTTAAATGCAATGTATTTTTCAACAACTTCCTGCCTATCTTCCTTATACTCATCTCGATATTCTTTGAGTGTCATATCAGCATATTTGAATGGCTTGGGTGCTGGTGTTGATATCGTCTTGACGGTAGCTTGCTGAGGAGGAGAGGATTTTGAGGGGAATAGTTGGCCTGCTGTTATGATGGTAGCGAAAAATACAACCAAAAAGATTAAAGAAGACACCTTCCTATTCGGCATTAATACTATTTTTGGCTTCAATAATCCAATAATAAACATTAGAAAAGATAATCCCGCTACAAAAAATAAAAAATCTTCCATTACTGTTCTCTTATGTTGTTACGGCGTGGGTGCTCTATCAACAAACCAGCCTATCCAATATTGCAGATACTAATCATTGATCAGGGTTTGTGTAATTGTAAACAATAAACAAAATTGATAGTTACACATTGATGTGGTGATAGAATATTGCATTAAAATGCAATTTGCATCATAATGCAAATTACAGTAAGGGAGGGGAAATGACCTACACAGTATCTTATCACCCAGAGGCGGAAGTTGAGGCAGCAGAACTGCCACTTAATATCAAAGTTAAATATGATAAAGTGGTTGAAAAGTTAGAAGCAGATCCAACTAAGCTAAGAGAGCCACATACAAAACCGTTAGGTGATGGCCTTTTTGAGCTGCGAACAATGGGAACGGATATCGCGAGAGGGATTTGGGTCTATCAATCAGGTCGTAACATAATTATTTTAAGGGTTTTTATTAAAAAATCTCAAAAAGTCTCACGGCATGATATCGAGTTGGCTAAGTCCAGATTAGAGGAGTTGCTTAATGAAACTAAAAACGCATAGAGAACTACACGAAGAATGGATGAAAGATCCAGAATATCGAGCAGCTTACGAAGAAGAAACAAGAAAAGAGAGACTGCAAGAGATGTTGCAGAAGTGGCGGGAACATGCAGGTCTCACTCGTCAGGAAATTGCAAAAATTATGGGGGTTAATCCCTCTACCGTAAGCCGTATGGAATCTAATGTTGATAAGGCAAGTATCAATACATTAGCTCGTTATGCCAAGGCATGTGGGGTTAAAAATCCAGTTATTGCCTTGTAAATATTGTGTGCTGCGTTTAAATCTTAACTCTCTGTATTATACCGTTAAAATAAAAGCCCCCGATTGTCACAGGGGCTTTGGCTGATATACGTCGATGTGGTCATGGTGTGGACACTTTTACTATTAAATCCTTTTATTACAATACGTTGTGATTTAAAAACACCCACCATCCCTGTCTTTCAGCCCCGTTTCGGGGCTTTTTTTTCAATGATTTATCGTCAACTTCCCTGTAAAAACAACAATATAAAAAAGTACGAGAGAGTTAGAAGGTGTATGAACGTTTTTAATGGTCAACCCGCAGAACGTTGCGGGTTGAAGCTGTTCTGAGAATTAAGCGGCTCTTACTATATATAAAAATGCAATATTACGAGGGCGCGTTTCATTTGAACCAAACGCGCCTGTATTTACACTTCCTTGTCTTGTCCAATTTCCTCTCCCGACATACGATGATGCTGAACCTGCGTCATTTATTTCAATATTATGACTATGACTTTGTATAGCAAAATTTTGCCATGATAAAATTCTTCGCCCGTAATCAACATTACGCCCCGCATCTAAACCACGGATAAATTCTCCTCGCAAGTCTGGTAATCTTCCCGATGGGTAAGCAAGAGCAAGTTGCGGGTATCTTGCTTTATCAAACCAGCCTCCATTACATATGAGCCATCCTTTTGGTGGTGTTGTTGTTGGCCAAGGAACAGGGACGCCAACAGGAAGAGAGGACTCTGCTGGGTCTTGCATTGTTAATCCCAAATTTTTTACAAATTCTGCCCTATTGGGTATATCAGCTCCATTCTGATCTTTAGACAAACGAGTATTAGCATTTTGATTGGCAGTATTTGCAAGTTTTGTCACATTAGCCAAAGAAGCATCAGTTTCTTTTTTGGTGTATGTTCCTACATCCGATGCATCTAATGAAATATCAGAAGAAAGAGCTTTTCCATTAACTTTTCGGTTGGTTGGTACGTAATTCTTATCACTGCTATTTGCTTTGTTCGCCAGATCAAACGCTTTTTTAACTGCTCTGGATGTGGCTACGGTTATTTCACTATCACTCTCGACCTCATTACTAAGAGTAACAAAGCCTTTGTCCTCTAATGTTGCATAAGGATGCTCACGTGTTTGAATATGTTCTTCAATCGCTTCCTTGATTGCTTTTCTGACATCATCCATTGTTGGAACTATGACTTCTTCACTTCTTGACGGTATGGATTCCGGTTTTTTATCTTGCATAGTTATTCCCTCATTTAATCAACAATGCATATTGTTAAGTAACATGAAGGCGGTGGGAGACTTCTCCGCCGGTGAACATCAATGAAATCGGTTCATCAATACTGGAGAGTACGGTTTGACACTATTTGATAGATAGATGGCATGTTTTGATATCAGAATGACATAAAATGGCAGGTGGAGAACTAATAAAATTTATCAGGTCACTGAGTGATTATATGGACTATTCAAGTAAGAATAGCCCATATCTTATTGGTGTTTAAATCTCTATTCTGTTTTATTAAATCTTTGTTGGCATAGTGCTGTCAGTAAACCAAGATAAATACCTAAAGTGTTTAAGTGAACGGTTTCAACGTTCCCTCTTACAATAAAATACCCAATGAATGATGCGAGTAAGATTAATGCGACTTGCTTATTACTACAACTACTCTGTCTCCACTGTTGGACTGACTTTTTCAGGTACATAACTATCAGAAATAGAAAACTTCCTAGTCCTAATATCCCTGCAGCAAACCAGATAGTCAGAAAAATATTATGTGGCCCCAGTGATTCTTTGTATATCCACTCGGGATAATTTTTAACGTTATTGTTATAAATCTGGTCGTAGATCTTACTGCCGACTCCATAACCTTTGATTGGATTTTCCAGAATTAAGGTGAGGGCTGAACCTTGTGCGCCATTATGATATCGATTGCTGCTATCGGTTTGGGTTAGTTTATAATTTAAAGTAGCCTCTTTGACCAAATAGCCCTGTTTAATTGCAAATAAAGTCACGCAGATGATAACAATACTTGCAAGCAATGTTTTCCAATTCTTGTTCATTAATATCATTATGAAAAACATAACAAAAGCAGCAAGCCAGGCGCCTCTTGCCAGGGTTCCTAGTAGTACAAAAGCTACAGATAGAATCAACAAGATTGTCAGCGTTAGGCGAATGTATTTCTGGGGTTTTTGAAAATGCCAAAGAGCGACTAATGCAGGAAAAAAGAAGACAATCCCATCAGATACACTACGGTGATTGTAGTTAGTGAAAGGCATAATGCCATTCTGGTAATCCTGATAGAACAAGTAAATCTCTTTCATTGTGATAAAGAGTAATCCAAGAAGAAATGAGCCGATGATCATTTTCTGGATTTTCAGTTTATCTGTTTGGCTTAGAGCTAATGTAATCAGTATGGCAGAAAGTACTACGTCCCTGAAAAAAGGTGTTTTTATTTCATGGAAGCTGAGTTTCGGGTCAGGAGAAATAATGACCGAATAAATTGTGGTTAGCGTGAATATTCCTAAGGCCAAAACCAGATTATTTTTGAGTGCAGCGAGGCACCCTTTAGGATTCTTTATGATCCAGTAGAGTGCAGCCAGTGCTATTAAAGCAAAGAATAAGTTTTTATAACGAGTAACGCCTGTAACGTAGACGAGTGAAATGTACCCTCCTACGAAAAAAGTACTCCACGATAAATGATTTTTAATTGTTTCTTTAAACATAATCATACCTGAACAGACACGGATTTTAGCGGGTATTCTCTATTATTTTAGGGGTTGAGGCACGAATAAATCACCGAGTGCCCCTGTAAATTCGGGCAGACAGGTCGCGTAAGCCGTAAATTAGCGGGTATTTCTGTCCTTGTTATCAGTGTTAGAGTTGTTGTTATATTAGACAACCTTGATTATCTTATCTTCTCCAGTCTATTTACAACGTGCCGAATTGTATTAGAGGAGTTTTTGTTATGACAGGGATTGATCACGATTTGGTGCTGTTGTTTAGCGGGATTTTCGGTGTGCTGATTATTGCCAGTGTGATTGGCGGTATTCTGTCATTCGGTTATGCGGGGGGAAAACCGAATGCGACCATCAATAATCTGAATGTCCGTATTCGTAGCTGGTGGGTGATGTGTATTATCTGCCTACTGGCGGTGATTGTCGGGCCAATCGGGGCAATTGTGTTATTTACAAGCATGTCTTTTTTTGCCCTGCGCGAATTTATCACGCTAATTCCGGCTTGCCGTAGTAACCATCAGGCACTGCTCTGGTGTTTCTTCTGTTTTATGCCTGTACAGTATGTCTTGGTTGGCATGCAGTGGTACGGATTGTTTTCGGTGTTTATCCCGGTTTATGTTTTTCTGTTTTTACCAGCTCGTATTGCTTTGGCTGGTGATACAACTCATTTTCTGGAACGCACTGCAAAAATACAGTGGGCAATGTTGGTAGCAGTATTTGCCATTAGCCATGCACCGGCTTTGTTGATGTTGGAGATACCGGATTATCAGGGGCAGAATATCAAGTTATTGCTGTTTTTGATGATTGTGGTGCAGATGTCCGATGTTCTGCAGTACGTATTCGGTAAATTATTCGGTAAACGACCGATTGTGCCGAAGTTAAGCCCTAATAAAACGGTTGAAGGATTTATCGGTGGTATCTTAGCTTCGGTATTGCTGGGAATGTCGCTGTATTGGGTGACGCCATTTTCACCATGGGTAGCAGGAGGAATGTCATTGGCGATTACGCTGATGGGGTTTATTGGTGGATTGTGTATGTCAGCGATCAAGCGTGACAGTGGTGTAAAAGATTTCGGTGAGATTATTGAAGGTCACGGCGGTATGCTGGACAGAATCGATTCTCTCTGCTTTTCTGCCCCTATATTTTTCCATTTAACGCGCTATTTTTATACCTGAGACAGAGCATCCTGGCATTCTGAATAAAATCCTGAGGGCTGTGCTGATGAATATAAATTATGGCCGCTGGGTCAGTACTGCTGCGCTGGTGGCAACCGTATTGGCCAGTATATTGTTAGTTGTGAAAATTTTTGCCTGGTGGCTTACAGGCTCGGTGAGTTTATTGGCGGCACTGGTCGATTCTCTGGTTGATCTGGCCGCATCTCTGACTAATTTTTTTGTCGTTCGTTATTCACTTCAACCTGCGGATGAAGAACATACTTTTGGGCATGGTAAAGCCGAATCACTGGCTGCTCTTGCTCAAAGTATGTTTGTTTGCGGTTCCGCCATTTTTCTGTTTTTAACCGGTTTTCAGCATTTGTTTGCTCCCAAGCCTTTGGAACATGCCACTATGGGTGTTTGGGTGATCATTATTTCGATTGTTTCGACAAGTTGTCTGGTTATTTTTCAGAAATGGGTGATTAATAAAACGCAAAGTCAGGCCATTCGTGCCGATATGTTGCACTATAAGTCGGATTTATTAATGAACGGCGCAATTTTGGTAGCACTGGTTCTGAGTGTTTATGGGTTCCGACGGGCAGATGCTTTATTTGCGTTGGGAATTGGCGTGTATATTCTCTATAGCGCCTTAAGGATGGGGTACGATGCTATCCAGTCTTTATTAGATCGTGCCTTGCCAGATGAGGAACGGCAGGAGATTATAGAGATTATCCGGAATTATCCCGGTGTTTCCGGCGGGCATGATCTGCGAACCCGCCAATCGGGGCCGATACGGTTTATTCAGTTTCATCTTGAGATAGATGATCATTTGCCGTTGGTACAGGCTCATGCTTTAGCTGAAGGAATTGAAAATAAATTACGTGATAGGTTTCCCGGTGCCGATATTATTATCCATCAGGATCCCAACTCTGTTGTTCCTGATGAACGTAAAAACCGTTGGGATTGATGGAAGAATTTATTCATAATCAAAATAATGTCAAAAAGTAGACAAAAGATTAATGCAGACTGAATGTTTTTCCGTATCATGGGCGAGATTGAATCAATTCAGCTAATGAATTGATGAATCAGGTTAGTGAAATAATCGTCGTAAATCTTTCCAAAAAGAAGGCTTACGACGATTAGGCAAATATTACATCTATAAGTCAGAGGTCATCATGATCAACAAGATTAAAAGAATCGGAGTCTTAACGAGCGGTGGAGATGCGCCGGGTATGAACGCCGCTATTCGTGGAGTTGTTCGTGCCGCTTTAACCGAAGGGTTAGAGGTTTACGGTATTTATGATGGCTATCTGGGGTTGTATGAAAATCGGATGAAAAAGCTCGATCGCTACAGCGTTTCCGACATGATTAATCGTGGTGGTACGTTTTTAGGATCGGCGCGTTTTCCTGAGTTCAGAGATGATAAAGTACGCGAAGTTGCTATCGAAAACATGCGCAAAAATGAAATTGATGCGCTGGTGGTTATCGGTGGAGATGGTTCTTATCTGGGGGCGAAGAAGCTGACTGAATCGGGTTTCCCTTGTATCGGTCTCCCCGGTACGATTGATAATGATGTTGCGGGAACCGATTATACTATCGGTTATTTTACTGCGCTGGACACGGTTGTTGAAGCGATTGACCGTCTGCGTGATACCTCAACATCCCACAAACGTATTTCTATTGTTGAAGTCATGGGGCGCTATTGCGGTGATTTGACCCTGTCTGCTGCGATTGCAGGTGGATGTGAGTTTATCGTTTTGCCTGAGCGTGAAATTCCTTTTGATCGCGAAGAGCTGTTAGCTGAAATTCAGGCCGGTATCCAGAAAGGTAAACGCCATGCCATTGTTGCGATTACTGAGCACGTCTGTGATGTCAGTGAACTGGCAAAGTATATTGAAGCGGAAACACGGCATGAAACGCGGGCAACGGTATTAGGTCATATTCAGCGTGGTGGAGCACCAGTTGCTTATGATCGTATTCTGGCATCACGTATGGGCGCTTACTCTGTTCAGTTGTTGCTGGAAGGTTTTGGTGGCCGCTGTGTTGGTATTCAGAACGAAAAACTTGTTCACCATGACATCATTGATGCGGTGCAGAATATGCAGCGTATCTTTAAGAAAGATTGGCTGGAAACAGCGAAGAAGCTTTATTAAGCGTAATAAAATCATTTTTCAGACACAGCCATATAATGTTTATGTGGCTGTTTTTCTTTCTATACACTTCGTCTTTCAAGCTGCCTCTTTGTTGGCTACGCTCGCTCACCTCAGTCACATAGTGATCTATGCTTCTGGGGATTTACTCCCTTGCCGCCGCGACGTATATTGAAATCCATTGTGTATATCTCTTTCCTTCGATCATCCCTCCTTTTTATGCGGCATATTCCCATAATGAATAAGTGGAAATTTTAAATTATTTCTGCGGCATAACGCTTTCTGTCAATTTTACGATAAAAATCATACCCAATATTGAGGAGAGCATTTCCGATGAAATGGAAAATGATGCAGTGGAGGATAAGCCGGTATTCCCTATTGATAGTGCTATTGCTGGTTATGCTGGCGGGGAGAAATGCGTGGGCGAAAGACGTTCAGCTCCTGAATGTTTCTTATGATCCGACGCGTGAGTTATATCAGCAATATAATCAGGCATTCAGCCAATATTGGCAGCAAAAAACCGGAGATCGGGTGACGATCAGGCAATCACATGGTGGTTCAGGCAAGCAGGCAACCTCAGTTATCAATGGCCTTCAGGCAGATGTGGTGACACTGGCTCTGGCCTATGATGTGGATGCGATTGCCGAGCGTGGCCGGATTGCCAAAAATTGGCTTCATCGTTTGCCGGATAATTCAGCTCCTTACACATCAACCATTGTTTTTCTGGTGAGAAAGGGAAACCCCAAACATATAAAAGACTGGTCAGATTTAATCCGGCCTGATATTTCTGTCGTAACGCCAAATCCTAAAACATCCGGTGGAGCCCGCTGGAATTATTTGGCTGCCTGGGGATATGCTCTGGCGCATAACGATCAGGATCAGTCGAAAGCAAAAGCATTCGTGAAGGCTCTGTATAAAAATGTTGAAGTGTTAGATTCAGGTGCCCGCGGTGCAACCAATACATTTGTTGAGCGTGGGATCGGGGATGTATTGATTGCTTGGGAAAATGAAGCATTACTGGCGATTCACGCTTTAGGTAATGGAGAGCCGGGGGAAGGGAAATTCGAAATTGTGACTCCCAGTATATCTATTCTGGCAGAGCCTACTGTGTCGGTAGTCGATAAAGTTGTCGATAAACGTGGTACGCGTGAGCTGGCAACAGAATATCTGAAATACCTTTATTCCCCGGTCGGGCAGGAAATTGCCGCCAAAAATTATTATCGTCCCCGCGATAAAGCGATTGCAGAAAAGTATCGTACTGTTTTCCCTGAACTGAAATTATTCACAATTGATCAGGTATTTGGTGGCTGGGGAAAAGCGCAGAAAGAACATTTTGCCACAGGGGGAATATTTGATGAGATTATTCGCCGTTAGATAACGAAAGTTAGCCAGAATAATCACCGCCACCGTGTTTTCTGGTGGCGGTTGTGGTGTAACTATTTTACGCGTTTTTTTGTTTACGCTTTTTTCGCTTCCGCAGCCGCTTTCACGATAACGGCAAATGCATCTGCTTTCAGTGATGCTCCACCAACCAGTGCACCATCGATATCCGGTTGAGTAAACAATTCTGCTGCGTTGCTGGCGTTAACAGAACCGCCGTATTGAATAATGACCTGCTCAGCAATAGCCGCATCCTGTTTAGCAATGTGGTCGCGAATGAATTTATGAACAGCCTGTGCTTGCGCAGGAGTGGCGGATTTTCCGGTACCGATGGCCCAGACTGGCTCGTAAGCAATAACGGTATTTTTAAACGCTTCTGCACCCAGAGTGTTAAGAACCGCATCAATCTGGCGAGCGCAGACGGCTTCTGTCTGGCCTGCTTCGTTTTCCTGCTCGGTTTCACCAATGCACAGAACCGGGATCAGCCCCTGCTCTTTCAGAATAGCGAATTTTTTCGCAATAAATTCATCACTTTCTTTGTGGTAAGTACGGCGTTCAGAGTGGCCGATAATGATATATTTTGCGCCTGCATCTTTCAGCATTTCTGCGGATGTTTCGCCGGTATATGCACCAGAAAGGTTAATGCCAACATCCTGAGCGCCCAGTGCGATACGGCTGCCAGCCAGTGCATTATTTGCCAGAGTGACATAAACAGTTGGTGGTGCGATAGCGACGCCACAGCCGTCAACGTTGCTCAGTTCTTTACGCAGGCCTGCAATCAGGTCGTTAACCATGTGGGTACTGCCATTGAGTTTCCAGTTACCCATAACTAATGGATGTCGCATGTTTTTCCCTCCAACCAGAAAAATAATCAAATTGCGAACGGAATGAATGTTTTCTAGTGAACAGCGATACGCCATTCCCTATAAGCGAAAGGCCGACAGTATAAAGATCATCGGCTCGAATAGCTCTGCGCTATGTCACTAATTTTCATTTGCTGGTACGTCAGATAGTGATAGCTTAATCGGTTCAATAGCGAAGGTCATTATATTTTCGCTGCTGTTTACCATAACATAGCGTATCGCCCCTCTTTTTAGGCTGTAAAAGGGGCGTGTTTCCGACATCTTAAAAAGTTTTTCTGTTTGTATCTGAGCCTGTTCCAGAGAAAGTGTTGGTTCAAATAGTCTGGTCAGAGCAATGATATATTTTTTCGTCAGGAGAAAATTTTGCTCTTTTGCTTGCCTATCTTTGGATGGCAGTAAGGTAATTTGCAGACTTTTTATTTTTTCACTGCCTCTTTCCAGTACAGCGGAAGAGTAGATGTTTTCATTGATTTTGCTGGCAGCGCGGATAAAAGGCTGAGAGATATCAGTACTCGTAATGACCTTATATTCACGCAGCAGAATATCAGGGTGACTTTTATTGTATTTTTCCCGGAAAGTGGGGATGTTATCTTCAAAAGTAGGGGAGTCAGGCAGGAGATACATTAACTGTGGGCGCAGATCTGGTGTGACAGAAGGCTCACCCGCAACGCTTGAGAATGGTAAACCGATACCAAAAGCGATTAATATGGTCATCAGAAGTTTATTTATGCCTGTTTTCATGTTGTTACTCGCCGAATGTAAGTCGCGGAAAAAGTGTCAATGGCAGAAAAACAGTATCCACAATTGGGAAAGAATACATGACATTACAACAATGGGGATTTTCATTCAAAGGTCGTATCGGACGACGGGAGTTTTGGCTCGGAATTGGTATCTGTTTTGCTCTGCTTTTTATCCTCCTCACTCTGCATGGAATGAATGTTCTCCCCATGAACTTTGTGGCGGTATGTACGGCGCTGATATTATATCCGACAGCAGCGATTTTTTCGAAACGTCTGCATGATCGCAATAAACGTGGAGGATGGGCGTTACTGTTGATACTGGCCTGGGTATTGCTTTCTCTCGATTGGAATATGATGGCTCCGATATGGCAGTGGGGGATTGGCCGTTTCATCCCGACACTGATTTTTGTCATGATCATACTGGATTGCGGAGTATTCCGTGGAACGGAAGGCGCAAACCGTTTTGGTGAATCGGCAGAAACAGTTGAGTACATCTCCGCTGACAAAAAGGCAACTTGAAAGACGAAGTATATATTACCAATATTGCTCGCTGGTAACATGCCCCGGTTTGCGGCGCAGGTGCTTTATCATGCCACGCTGTTCTTTAAGCAATTGCTGAGTATCTCTGACCATCTGAGGATTTCCGCACAACATTACGTGGCTGTTTTCCGCCTGCATTGTTAAACCGATGGCTGATTCCATTTCGCCATTTTCAATCAGTGCCGGAATTCTCCCCATCAGTGAATTCTGGCACTGCTCCCGACTGACGATGGTCTGGACACGCAATTTACCCTGAAATGTTTTTTGCAGTTGCCGCATGAGCGGTAAATAACTTAAATCCTGCTCCCGTCTGACGGCATGAACCAGAATAATATTTTCAAATCGCTCCAGATCATTTCCCTGCTGGAGAATAGAAAGGTAAGGTCCGATACCTGTTCCTGTTGAGAGCATCCAGAGATTTTGGCAATCAGGCACTTCATCAAGAACAAAAAATCCTGCGGCCTGTTCTGTGACCAGTACTTCATCTCCAGCCTGCAAAGTAGCGAGCTGGGGGCTGAGTTTTCCTTTTGGCACGGTGACTAAATAAAACTCAAGATTATCGTCATTAGGGGCGTTGATATAGGAATATGCGCGCTGGATGCGTTCCCCTCCCACTTCGAGAGCAAGTTTTGCAAATTGGCCAGCCGTAAATCTTTCTATTGGGGCGCGTAGCTTGATACTGAATAGTGAGTCTGTCCAATTGGTGATGTTAGTAACTTTTCCTGTAACCCAGTTTGCCATTGCATTTAGCCTCTCTGCACTATTATTACGCTGTGAATTTACTACGGTATGAATTGTACGGAGTGAATTGGATTCTACGCGATTGAGGGAAATAGCCTTATCGATTACGTGTTGCAGTCTAATTAACTGTATTTTTGTTGTATTTTAAGATGGATATGTACACTTTTATTGACATTGATGGGGGATGTCACTGCAATTTTTTCCTCATGTAAAATTGTATACTGCCGATAAAAATATACATTGCTCAGTAAAATTTAACCTAATGAAGCCAGTATGTCGGGTTTGTTTATTAATAACCTGAGGGCTTTGTTGTCGTCGTCAGAACCGCCTGATTAATAGAATGTGTATATTAATCAGACTAATATTATTTGCTTAAATAAAATTGTATGTAAATGCGATGAAAAAAATAGCACATTTAAATTTATTGCTGATGTTAATTGCGTTAGCCGCTGTCGGGCAAATGACCCAGACAATTTATGTACCGGTTATTGCTGATATGGCGAATAGCTTCAATAAACCGGCAGGTGAAGTACAACGGGTTATGGCAGCTTATTTGTTTGCTTATGGGTTTTCACAGCTCTTTTATGGTCCATTGTCGGATAAAGTCGGTCGTCGTCCGGTAATTTTGGCGGGAATGTCCGTTTTTCTGGTTGCGACAATATGCGCCTTGTTTTCGCCCAGTTTATTGGTGTTGGTCATTGCCAGTGTACTTCAGGGGCTGGGAACAGGCGTTGCTGGTGTCATGATACGCACTGTGCCAAGAGATTTATATACGGGATCACCGCTGCGTTGTGCTAATAGCCTATTGAATATGGCGATATTGGTTAGTCCTTTATTAGCCCCAATGATAGGTGGTGTAGTGGGTCATTATTTTGGCTGGCGTGCCTGCTATTGGTTTTTATTATTGCTGGGTTCAAGCGTGCTGTTATTTTTATTCCGCTCCCTGCCGGAAACCCGGCCAGAGCAGGCAGCGCAGAGTACAATGCTGGTTTCCTTCCATCAGTTGCTGTCCAATGATATTTTTGTTTCTTATCTGATTATGCTGATCGGCGGTCTGGCAGGTGTGGCTGTTTTTGAAGCCAGCTGTGGGGTTTTACTGGGAGCAGTTTTAGGGCTGGATAGCTTAACCGTCAGTATTTTGTTTATTCTGCCGATCCCGGCTGCATTTTTTGGCGCATGGTATGCCGGACGTGAAAACAAAACGTTTTATCAGCTGGTCTGGAGAGCTGTTATTTGCTGTCTGCTGGCAGGGACATTGATGTGGCTACCCGGCTGGTTTGGCATTATGAATGTCTGGACGTTGCTGCTTCCGGCTGCGTTGTTCTTTTTTGGCGCGGGTATGTTGTTTCCGCTGGCGACTACCGGTGCGATGGAACCATTCCCTTATCTGGCTGGTGCGGCAGGGGCTTTGGTCGGTGGATTACAGAATGTAGGTTCGGGGGTGACCACATGGTTATCGGCGATGTTGCCGCAAAATAGCCAATTCAGCGTTGGTATGCTGATGTTCTGTATGGCAGTGCTTATTTTATTGTGCTGGCTGCCTATCTCTCAGAAGATCCAGCAGCAGGAGCACACAGCCTGAGGTACAGAATACCTTTCAGGTTGCAGCCAGTAAAATCGCACTGGCATCTAAACAGACGGCTAAAAAGCTCTGACATTGTTTTGTCAGAGCTTCCCTTTTAAGCGTTAAGCACGGTCTTCCCATTCCTGAGCGCGGGCAACAGCTTTTTTCCAGCCATTGTATTTGTGATTGCGCTCTGTGGTTTCGATGCCGGGGCGGAACTCTTTTTCGATGATCGCCTTACTTTTCACTTCATCAAGATCTTTCCAGAATCCGACAGCCAGACCAGCAAGGAATGCCGCACCTAATGCGGTACTTTCGCGGACTTCAGGCCGCTCTACACGAGTGCCGAGGATGTCAGACTGGAACTGCATCAGGAAATTATTCGCCACTGCACCACCATCTACACGCAGCGCCTGCAAACGTGCACCGGAATCAGCCTGCATTGCATCCAATACATCACGAGTCTGGTAAGCGATTGATTCAAGCGTTGCCCGAATAATGTGGTTGCTGTTTGCTCCGCGGGTCAGTCCGAAAATGGCGCCACGGGCGTAAGGGTCCCAATAAGGCGCGCCAAGTCCGGTAAAGGCCGGAACAACATAAACACCGTTGCTGTCCTGCACTTTTGTGGCGAAGTATTCGGAGTCTGCTGCATCTGCGATAAGTTTCAGTTCATCACGCAGCCACTGGATAGATGCCCCTCCGACGAATACCGCACCTTCCAGAGCGTAATTAACTTCTCCTCGCGGTCCACAGGCGATAGTGGTCAGCAAGCCGTGGCTGGAGCGTACTGCATCAGTTCCTGTATTCATCAGCAGGAAGCAGCCAGTGCCATAAGTATTCTTTGCCATGCCCGGATTGACACACAGCTGGCCGTAAAGTGCGGCCTGCTGATCACCGGCAATACCAGCGATCGGAATACGTGTGCCGCCTTTACCGCCGATGTTAGTCTGACCATAAATTGCAGAAGAGGCCGCAACTTTTGGCAGCATAACGCGGGGAATTTCCAGCTCATCAAGGATCTTCTGATCCCAGTCGAGGTCATGGATGTTGAACAGCATGGTACGGGATGCGTTGGTATAGTCGGTAACATGTACGCGACCTTGGGTCATTTTCCAGACCAGCCATGTATCAACCGTACCAAACAGCAGTTCACCATTTTCAGCGCGATGGCGGATACCTTCAACATTATCCAGAATCCATTTTATTTTTGTCCCGGAAAAATAAGGGTCGATAACCAGACCAGTGTTATGACGGATATATTCTTCCAGCCCTTCTTTTTTCTTCAGGCGGGTACAGATATCTGCGGTCCGGCGGCACTGCCATACAATGGCATTATAAACTGGCTTGCCCGTCTCTTTTTCCCAGACAATTGTGGTTTCCCGTTGATTCGTAATGCCGATACTGGCAATTTGATCTGAACGGATATCTGCTTTTGCCAGTACTTCAACCAGTGTTGAACTTTGGCTGGCCCAAATTTCCATCGGATCATGTTCTACCCAGCCTGGTTTAGGGTATATTTGTGGAAATTCACGCTGTGAAATACTGACAATATTGGCATCATGATCAAGTATCACAGCCCGTGAGCTGGTTGTTCCCTGATCCAGCGCAACGATATATTTTTTATCAGTGGTATTTTCTGTTGTCATAACTATAACCTGGTCTTATTTAATAATTTTTTATTTTTTAATCTGTTATCATCTCTGAATATAGGCAAAACTAATTTTCACGTGGCAAATGGCGGGAAATTAGTTTGCGGTAACCAAATGCACCCAGAATGGCACCAACAATGGGGGCTACCAATGGAACAAGGAAATAAGGGATATCCCGACCTCCGGTCAGAGCAATATTTCCCCATCCGGCAAGATAAGCAACTAATTTAGGCCCAAAATCACGAGCGGGATTTAGAGCAAACCCGGTCAGAGGGCCAAAAGAACCACCGATAACGGCAATCAGAATACCGATAGTCAATGGTGCCAAAGGGCCACGTGGAATACCGTTGCCATCGTCTGTCAGAGCTAGGATCAGGCAAAGCAAAACAGCCGCGATGATAACTTCAATAATAAATGCATGAAATACGGATATTTGTGATGCAGGGTAAGTGGAAAAGACGCCAGCCGTGAAAAGGCTTTCTTGTGACCCACGAACAATGTTGTGAACTTGCTCATAATCAAGGAAAAGGTTGTAATACATCATATAGACAATAGCTGCGGCGACAAAACCGCCCAGCATTTGGGCAATGATGTAAGGAAGCACTTTTTTTCTGTCAAAACTGGCAAATAGGCATAGAGCAATAGTTACTGCTGGATTAAGGTGTGCACCGGAAATTCCGGCAGTAAGGTAAACAGCCAGGGCAACGCCAAAGCCCCAGATAATGCTGATTTCCCACAGGCCAAGCTGTGCTCCTGCAACACGTGCAGCAGCAACACAGCCTAAGCCGAAGAATACAAGCAACGCTGTACCCAGAAACTCTGAAATACATTGACCTGATAATGTTGGAGTAGTGGTCTGGCTCATTTCTATATCCTATAAAAAAGTACAGAGAGGAGATTAATTATTAGTCCTTTCTTACGGCGTTCTGATTACGCAGAGAAAGGTGGTGTGAATTTATCGTTAATGAGCGGAAACGAGAAATAGCGAAATTGAAATCTGCGTGTTGCGTCAACAAAATGAGCGAATTCGCATTTAATTGTGGTTTTATTTGTCGTTGAAATGTGATCTTATCTTCATTTAGGATTAGTCACTATATTTCTCGTTATACCCGGTATATTTCGGGTTACCTCGTGTCGTGAACACGGAGGCAGCTCGCAAGATGAAGGGTATATGCCACACATTAGAAGTATGAAACTAGACAGGCGCTAGCAGGCTAAATACAATCAAGGCATTGCTTATAAGAGGGGCTCGAGAATGTCATTTGAAGTTTTTGAAAAGCTGGAATCTAAAGTTCAGCAGGCAATTGATACCATTACTTTGCTGCAAATGGAAATTGAAGAATTAAAGGAACAGAACGCAGTGCTATCTCAGGATGTCCAGAATGCGGCCGACAGCCGTGATTCACTGGTACGTGAAAATGAGCAGCTTAAACAAGAACAATCAGCATGGCAGGATCGCCTGCGTACCTTGTTGGGTAAAATGGAAGACGTGCAATAAAGTCTCTGCTGGTTTTTTTACAGAAAGGCAGCTTTACAAAAAGATTGTCTTGTAGAAAATGATTTTGCAAAAAAAGGGCGAGAGTTACTGCGCCCTTTTTTATAAATCTGTCTCATGCGACTGCCTCACCCTGAATAGGGAGTGATGGCAGGACGATCGGTTATTTATTACAGCGGTTATTACACGGCATTATTATATTCATCTTCATCAATTTCCAGCGGAACTTCTGATAAAATCATTCCCGTATTGTCAGCATAAAGATAATCACCGGAAAAGAAAGTCACTCCGCCAAAATTCACTCTGATATCGCTGTCCCCAATGCCTTCACTGCTGGAGCCTGCCGGGATTGCAGCCATCGCCTGAATACCGATATCAAATTCAGCAAGGTAGTCTACCTGACGCACTGCGCCATAAACGACAATGCCTTCCCATTCGTTATTAACTGCAAGTTGAGCCAGCTCGGCATCAACCAGAGCCTTGCGTACCGATCCGCCACCATCAACAAGCAAAATCCGCCCGCGACCTTGCTCTTCCAGCAAGTCATAGAGCAGTCCGTTGTCTTCGAAACATTTCACTGTGATGATTTGACCACCAAATGAAGTACGCCCACCAAAGTTGGAAAATAATGGTTCTACCACATTCACATCTTCTTGATAGATATCACAAAGTTCGGAAGTATCATATTTCATGGGATTTACGTCTGGTTTATGCAAGGAACGGACAGTATATCCTTTTAAGGCCAGTGTTGGCAAAATCATCAATCTTAAAACGTGAGTATAAAATTGATATGTACTCGCTTAATTAAGTATTAATCCTATAGAAAACAGGATATTGGTCAAGAGTGCTACTTTGACCATCTGCACCAACTGGGGACGCATACCTTCGGCAGTTGGATCGCGCAGTACCTGCAAAACATGCTTCAATAGCATGGGTGAGGCAAGTAAAAATAACCAGCTATACCAGTTGTTCAGATACAGAAGCGTAAAGGCAATAAAGCAGAACATCGCTCCCGCAAGCAGAGCGGCGTGGTAATAACGGGCTTTTGTGCCACCAAGCCTGACTGCCAGTGTATTTTTGCCATTTTGGCTGTCTGTTTCGATATCCCGCAGATTGTTAATATTTAACACAGCGACAGAGAGTAAACCACAGGCAGTGGCTGGCAGAACGGTACTTAAAGAAAAAGTATGGGCCTGTAAATAATAGGTACCAAGAACACTTAACCAGCCAAAGAAAATCAGGACAGAAAGATCACCCAGCCCCATATAGCCGTATGGTTTGGCACCTACCGTATAAGTAATTGCTGCAATAATTGCCAGTAAACCTAATCCCAGAAAACCGATAATATCGCTGGTGCTTTGGCAGGCGGCAGTGATAAGAGCAATGCCTGACAAACAGGAGAGCAGCACAGTAATTTTTAGTGCGGTTTTCATTTGTTGGGCGGTAATCAGTCCTTTTTGCATCCCCCGCTTTGGACCGATACGCTGTTCTGTATCACTGCCTTTGGTGACATCACCGTAATCATTGGCAAGGTTGGACAGAATTTGTAGCAGGGAGGCGGTCAGGAAAGCTAATAACGCCACAGACCAGCTAAAATGACCGCTCCATGAAGCAAGGGCGGAGCCTGTCATAATCGCAGCGATAGCCAGCGGAAGGGTCTTCGGACGCAAACTTTCCAGCCATGCCTGTATTTGACTGCTTGTCGTTGTTGAGTTCATATTGTCATCAAATATGTCATGTGTGATATACCCTTCGTCTTTCAAGCCGCCTCTTTGTTGGCTGCGTTCACTCACCCCAGTCACATAGTTATCTATGCTTCTGGAGATTACTGAGAGGCTCCTGCCTCTCACCGGAGGCCAGCCTTTGGCTGGGCAAATTCGTTCCCGACGAATTTGTCATTCCCTTGCCGCCGCGATGCATCTTGAAATTCATTGGGTATAAATTTTGATTTAAGCAAAATAGAGAAATGGGAGGCAAGCCTCCCATTCCATTTTTACTGTGATTAAGCAGAATCCAGCTCGATTACAGGATGAATCGGCTCAGATCTTCATCAGCGACCAGCTCATCTAAGTGGGTTTTGACGTAGTCAGCGTTAATTTCTACTGACTGACCCTGAGATTCGCTGGCGTCGAAAGAGATATCTTCCATCATACGCTCAAGAACAGTATGCAGACGGCGGGCACCAATATTTTCGGTTGTTTCATTAACCTGCCATGCAGCTTCTGCGATTTTGCGAATACCATCAGCGGTAAATTCAATGTGCATGCCTTCTGTTGCCATTAATGCTTTGTACTGTTCTGTCAGTGAAGCATTTGGCTCTGTCAGAATGCGTTCAAAATCTTCGGTAGTCAAAGCTTCCAATTCGACGCGGATCGGCAGACGACCCTGTAGTTCCGGGATCAAATCGGAAGGGCTGGAAACCTGAAATGCACCAGAAGCAATGAACAGAATATGGTCGGTTTTTACCATGCCATGCTTGGTGGAAACAGTACAACCTTCAACCAATGGTAGCAGGTCGCGCTGGACACCTTCACGGGAAACATCTGGGCCGGAACTCTGACCACGTTTACAGATTTTATCGATTTCATCAATAAAGACGATGCCGTGCTGTTCAACCGCATCAATGGCCTGTTGTTTCAGTTCTTCAGGATTCACCAGCTTCGCAGCTTCTTCTTCCACCAGCAGCTTGAATGCGTCTTTGATTTTCATCTTACGGCTTTTCTGACGCTGACCAGACAGGTTCTGGAACATAGACTGTAATTGGTTGGTCATTTCTTCCATGCCCGGAGGCGCCATGATTTCGACACCAACCGGCGCAGCAGCCACTTCGATTTCAATCTCTTTCTCATCCAGCTGACCTTCACGCAGTTTCTTGCGGAATGTCTGACGGGTTGAAGATTGTTCCGGCTGCTCTTCAGCTTGTCCCCAGTTGTTTTTCGCCGGAGGCAGCAAAACATCCAGAATGCGTTCTTCTGCCAGTTCTTCAGCGCGATAGCGGTTTTTCTCAATGGATTGCAGGCGCACCATTTTGACTGCCGCATCAGTCAGATCGCGGATAATGGAATCAACTTCCTTACCGACATAACCCACTTCAGTGAATTTTGTTGCTTCAACTTTGATAAAAGGAGCATTGGCCAGTTTAGCCAGACGACGGGCGATTTCGGTTTTACCAACACCAGTTGGGCCAATCATCAGAATATTTTTCGGAGTCACTTCGTAACGCAGTGATTCATCTAACTGCATACGACGCCAGCGGTTACGCAGAGCGATGGCAACAGCACGCTTTGCTTTATCCTGACCGATGATGTGGTTGTCAAGTTCGCTGACAATTTCGCGAGGAGTCATTTCAGACATGCTATCTATCCTTACGCTTTTGAAGGCAGTTCTTCGAAGTTATGATTTTGGTTGGTGTAGATACAGATATCGCCAGCGATAGTCAGGGCGCGTTCTGCGATTTCGCGGGCACTGAGTTCAGTGGTTTCCAGCATTGCGCGCGCAGCAGCCTGTGCATATGAACCACCTGAGCCAATAGCGATCAGATCATTTTCTGGCTGAATCACGTCACCATTACCTGTAATAATCAGAGATGCACTTTCATCTGCAACGGCAAGCAGGGCTTCCAGCTTACGGAGCATTCTGTCTGTCCGCCAATCTTTTGCAAGTTCAACAGCAGCTTTGGTCAGGTGCCCCTGATGCATTTCCAGTTTGCGTTCAAACAGCTCGAATAGGGTAAAGGCATCTGCGGTGCCGCCAGCAAAACCTGCAATAACTTTGTCATTATAAAGGCGGCGTACTTTGCGAACATTGCCTTTCATAACGGTATGGCCCATTGTTGCTTGTCCATCACCACCGATGACGACCTGGCCATTACGGCGAACACTTACGATTGTAGTCACGAGTTAGCCCCTGGTTACAAAATATGAAGATGGCATACACGCTGCTTTTATTTACCAAGACCTTGGCTGATAAGCCGTAATTGTTTATCAAAATCAGCGTGTATACGTTATTAGAGATCAAGATGGGGGGAACTTTTTGATTTTTCAACCCCCGGCAGGGCGGAGAATACAGCTGGGAATACCTGTATTAGTAACACGTCTGTGCATTTTTTCTGCACTTTCTTTGTTTTTATACGGCCCTAATACCACTCGGTTCCAACTGTCCTTGGTAGTGATCTTACTCTCAATACCTGCCAGCGCAAGGTTGGCACGGACAGATTCTGCCTGTTCCATCGTACGGAACGAACCGCATTGTAACATTAATCGTGATTCATTCGTCTCTGCCTTTGACTTACTGGTTTTATCGGATGCCTGAGGTTGAGGCACCTGTGCCTGAGACGGCTGGAGTGGTACTGACGACTTATTTTGCTGTGGTGCATATTCTGAAGGTAGCGTTTGTGCCGGAGGATTGATAATTACACGTGAGCGCGGCACCGATTGACTGTTATAGGGCACTTCAGCTAATTGAACAGGAGCCTGACGCATATCGGCCTGCATCTGGTCAAGTAACTGGCGTTGCTCAGGGGTCAGCTCTGTTGGCCGGTTGTTTGGCTGAGCCGGTGCTGTCGATGAATCCTGAATTGATGGCAGGCCAACAGGCCGGTTTTCCAGCTCTTTAATGTAGCTCCAGCGTTCTTCCGGTTTTGGTGGCAGGCTATGGCCTTTAGGCTGGTGAGCAACCGGCGGTATATTTTTTTCATTTTTATGTTTAGTGTGTGTGATGAAATAAAGCCCACTAATAAATGTGACGATCAGGGCTACAGCAATGACTAGTAGTGTTTTAGGCAGCCCTTTAGCCTGTTTTTTTTTCTTACCAGAACCTTTTTTGCGGGGATTAGCATGCCCGCGACCCACATAATCTCGTTGTGCCACTGTATTTAATTCGCTGAGTTATTAAAAAATTAAGGAGTAAATACCTAATGTTACTGAACATACCGCAATTTGCCTAGCTTTTAGGCGGACAAGTACTTCCACGAATAAGAAGTTCGGCATCCAGTAATCGTGAACCTTTCGAAACCATACGGCCCTGAAGTTGTTCCAGCAGCAAAAGCATTGAATTATGCCCAATGTCATAACATGGCTGAGCCACGGTTGTCAGCGGGGGATCGCTATATTGCGCCATACTGATATTATCAAAACCAATAATGGAAAGATCTTCTGGTAATTTTAACCCCATTTTTTTAGCTTGCCACATAGCACCGATTGCCATGACATCACTATGGCAGAAAATAGCGGTGGGGGGCTTGGGAAGAGTGAGCAGTTTTCCTGCTAATTCAGCGCCACTTTCATGGGTAAAATCCCCACTGATAATGTATTCATCCCGGATAGGGATACCGGCACGGCGTAACGCCTGAATGTAACCCTGAAGCCGATACTGGCACAGGGGCATTGATTCTGGCCCACTAATACAGGCGATGCGCTTATGGCCGAGTGCTTGCAGGTGGTGAGTAGCATTGAAAGCAGAGGTCAGGTTATCAATATGGACGGTAGGCAGCTCCAGCTCAGGTGCGAATTCGTTAGCCATTACCATGGGAGGCATATTTTTCTGTTCTTCTTTGGAAACATCGAACGGAATATTTGAGCCGAGCAGTATCATGCCATCAATACGTTTGGTGATCAGCAGGTTAATAAAGGCATGTTCCTGTTGCTGTTGGTGTTTACAGTCTCCAATCAGAACCAGATAGCCATGTTGTGCAGCGGCTTCCTCAATGCCACGGATAATTTCATTGAAGAAAGGATCACAGATATTGGGAACAATGACCAGAATGGCTCTGGATTCATTCCGCCTTAAATTTTTAGTGAGATTATGGGGGTAGTAGCCCACTTCCAGTACTGCATTTTCTACTTTTTGGCGGGTGTGTGCAGAAACTTTATCAGGATTCATTAGCGTTCTTGATACAGTTGCGGTAGAAACACCTGCTACTTTGGCTACATCTTTCATTGTCGCCAGTGCACAATTCTTTTTTTCCATAGCCACTCCTCGCTTTTTACCGGCAGTAAAACGATTGCTATCCGCAAATAAAAAAAATTAACGTCAAAAAAACGCCAGTCATTTCTGTGGGTGAAACGCTGGCGGGTTCGTTTTCTACAGTCATATTAATAAATCCATTTTAAACAGATTAACAGTTCAAGCCGTTACTTTGTTTGCATAAAAAATGTGATACGCATCATTTCTTAGAGCTGCTTCGCAAATTAAGGAAATAAGCTTTACTGTTTTCATGGACTTTTGCGTGATTTTGAGTTTTTTATAACAGCACAGGGAGCGTGTTTTCATCAACTTTCAGTCGGGTCGACATCAATATTCCACTTTACTTTACGTCCCAGTGGCAATGCTGTAATACCCGGATAGATCTCTGTCATCATTTTCTGAAGAAAAATACGTGAAGGATGCTGTATCAGTAATTGCCAGCGATAACGACCACTGCGTTTGGCCTGCAAAGCGGGGACTGGGCCCATAATCCATAGCTGTTCATTATGCAGGGGATGTTGTTCAAATAGCTGGCGCAGTTGCTGTAAAAAAGCAGGTGCCTGTTGGTTATCGTGATCTTCTGATCGCAGCATGATATGGCTGACAAAAGGAGGTAAAAGAACTTGCTGACGCTCTTCTATTGCTTGCTGGGCAAATTTATCATAGCCTTTTTCCAGCAATATCTGTAAAAGCGGGTGTTCAGGATGATGTGTCTGAAGTACCACTTCTCCCTGTTTTCCGGCACGTCCTGCCCGCCCAGAAACCTGAGTATACAATTGTGCAAAGCGCTCAGCGGCGCGGAAATCGGCAGAAAACAGCGCGCCGTCGACATCCAGTAAAGCAACGAGTGTGACATCGGGGAAATGGTGGCCTTTTGCCAGCATTTGGGTTCCGATCAGAATACGGGCGCCTCCCTGATGGACATCAGCCAGCTGTTGCTCCAAAGCACCTTTGCGGCTGGTCGTATCTCTATCGATGCGCGTAACAGGAATATCGGGAAATAATTGGCTGATACCATCTTCAAGCTGCTCCGTTCCCAGTCCTACCGGAATGAGATTTGTTGTCCCGCATTGCGGACACTGGCGCGGAATGGGTCGTTGACTATCGCAGTGATGACAACGCAGATGGCGATGATTCTGATGAAGCGTGTAATAGTGGTCACAACGCTGACATTCGGCTATCCAGCCACACTCATGGCAGAGCAGGGCCGGTGAATAACCGCGCCGATTCAGGAACAGAATTACCTGATTATCGGCTTTTAAATGTTCTCTAATGCGGTTAATCAGTGGTTGAGATAAACCGACAGTCAACGGCAAGCCTTTCATATCCAACAAGTGCTGAGTTGCTGGCTGCGCGTGACCTGCTCGTTTAGTCAAAGTAAGCTGTCGGTATTTACCCTGCTGTACATTATGCAATGTCTCCAGTGCAGGGGTCGCTGTTCCCAGAATGATGGGAATACTCTCTTTTTTGGCCCGGAATACCGCCAGATCACGGGCATGATAGCGCCAGCCCTCCTGTTGTTTATAAGAACTGTCATGTTCTTCATCAATAATGATGACACCTAAGTGAGCAAAAGGCGTAAACAGTGCGGAGCGGGTGCCGATGACAATCGCATTTTCTCCTCGTCTGGCTCTTAGCCATACTGATAATCTTTCACTGTCATTCAGGGCTGAATGCAGTACATCGACAGGCGCTTTGAAACGCTCTCTGAACCGTCGGATAGTCTGGGGGGTTAAACCAATTTCAGGGACTAAAATTAACGCCTGCTTTCCCTGTTCCAGAATATTTTCCAACACACTCAGGTAAACTTCAGTTTTGCCTGAACCCGTGATACCGGCAAGTAACCAGGGAGAGAAAGTTTGATCTTCTGCACGAATAGCCCCAACTGCTGTGGCTTGTTCAGCGTTGAGTTTCAGGCGTTCGCCGATAATCTGAAAATGCTCATGCCAATTCTCAGCTTCCGGTTGTACCGGATGTAATTCAATGAGTCCTTTTTTTTTCAGTGCCTGTAGTGCACTTTCGCTGATTTCTAATTCAGAAACCTGATGACGATAAACGGATTGCTGGCGCAGTCTGGCTAATGCCTGTTGCTGTTTGGCGGAGCGTTTAAGCTGCTCTGGTGGTACTTGCTGACCAGTTTCTGTGATCTGCCATTGCCAGAGTGGGGAAAATTCAGCCGGTTTGCCCTGCCGCAGCAAAACAGGCATAGCATGAAAAAGCACTTCTCCGAGTGGGTAGTGATAATAGCTGGCAGACCACTGAAGCAAATGCCAGAGATCGTCAGGGAAAAGTGTTGATTCATCAAGAAGTTCAGTAATTGATTTCAGTTGTTCAGGCGAGAATTCACTGTTATCGGTGATCCCGGTAACAATACCGATTGCACTGCGTTTGCCAAAAGGTACGCGAACCCTTATTCCTAGAGCGGGAACGGGCAATCCTTCAGGTAACAGGTAATCAAAAGAGCGGGCCAAAGGGACAGGTAACGCAACCTGAACAACTGTCATAAAGTGATTTCCAGATGATTAATGGCAAACAGATAAACAAAGAGTATCATAGCAACTCAGCAGATTTCATTGCGCAATAAAACGATATTCTGTATGATCCGCCGCCTTTGGTACAAAAATTACCGAACTTATTTTAATCAACACGACGTGTGGTGTCTGGCGGCAATAAGGCCGGATAGCGACACGGCCTTAACAGAGGTTTTCCCATGAGACAAGGTATTCACCCTAAATACGAAGAAATTACTGCATCCTGCTCTTGCGGTAACGTTATCAAAATCAAATCTACTGGTCACGATCTGAACCTGGACGTTTGTGGTGCATGCCACCCGTTCTACACTGGTAAGCAGCGTGACGTTGCGACTGGTGGTCGTGTTGATCGCTTTAACAAACGTTTCAGCGTTCCAGGCGCTAAGAAGTAATTCTTACTGCCAAGCAAAAACGCCCGGTGTATGCACTGGGCGTTTTTGTTTTAATTACATATTCTGGTTGTTTCAAGTCGCAGCACAACTCGTAGTACAACATAGAAACAACGAGTTGAGATAAAGAAAATATCAATATTCCCAAGTTTCGGGATCGATCCCACATTCACGCATTATGACTTTGGCTGCTTCAGGGATTTCATCATGACGCTCTTTGCGTAAGTCATCATCGTCAGGCAGAGGCTGGCCGGTGAACGCATGGAGAAACGCCTCACACAGCAATTCGCTATTTGTTGCATGACGCAAATTATTTACCTGACGACGGGTACGTTCATCAGTCAGGATCTTCAATACCTTTAATGGAATTGAAACCGTAATTTTTTTGACCTGTTCACTTTTTTTGCCATGTTCAGCATAAGGGCTGACATACTCACCATTCCACTCAGCCATGAGATACCTTAAATAGTTTTAAATCAAGCAATTGAAATCAGAAATAAAATAAATTATTTCTGAACTATGTTCGTGTCGATAATTCAGCATTTTAGCATATCTCCCCTATTGACTATATCGCTACGGTTAAGGAATTCAGAAAATATGCCCTAATCTGATATCAAAACAGGGGTAATAGTCGGATTGTATTATTAAAGCGTAAATTATTTTGGATGTCTAGATGTGTTGACGTCTATATTTCTGGCGGTTATTCTTCTGTCACTCCTAAAATAAAATAACAGGTAGAGCTTATGGGGTGTAAACAAATAGCGGGTTTTAAACAAGCAACGATTGCAGTTCAGAGCGGTATAAATGTTGATGAACAATATGGCTGCGTTGTTCCTCCTGTCTATCTTTCCAGTACGTATAATTTCACCGGATTTAATGAACCGAGAGCGCATGACTATTCCCGGCGTGGTAATCCCGGTCGTGATGTTGTCCAGCAGGTTCTGGCTGAGCTGGAAGGCGGAGCAGGAGCGGTGATGACCAGCAGTGGTATGTCCGCTATCCATCTGTTGTGCACTGTATTCCTACAGCCGGGGGATTTGCTGGTGGCTCCCCATGATTGCTATGGCGGGAGTTATCGCCTGTTTGACAGTTTAAGCCGCCGTGGAGCTTACAATGTTATTTTTGTGGATCAATCGGACGGTTCAGCGTTGAAACAGGCTCTTGCCCAAAAGCCCAAACTGGTATTGATTGAAACACCCAGTAATCCATTGTTGCGGATTGTGGATATCCGGTATATCTGTGAACTGGCTCATGAAGCCGGTGCATTAACGGTAGTTGATAACACATTCCTGAGTCCGGTATTACAGAAGCCTTTGGATTTGGGCGCAGATTTGGTCGTGCATTCCTGCACAAAATACCTGAATGGACATTCTGATTTGATTGCTGGAGCCGTGATTGCCAAAGATCCGGCCATTGCTGAAGATTTGGCTTGGTGGGCGAATAATATCGGCGTAACAGGCGGAGCATTTGACAGTTATTTGTTGTTGCGGGGAATTCGGACATTATCAGCCAGAGTACTTCTACAGCAAAATAATGCGGCTGTTATTGCGGAATATCTGCAAAAACGTTCCTTACAAAAACAATCACAGGTGAAAAAACTCTATTATCCGGGGCTGAAAGATCATCCGGGGCATGATATCGCACGTCAGCAGCAGGCAGGATTTGGTGCGATGCTGAGTTTTGAACTTGATGGTGATGAGCAGACAATGCATCGCTTTTTATCTGCGTTAAAATTATTTACTCTGGCTGAATCACTGGGTGGTGTGGAATCATTAATTTCTCATACTGCTACGATGACACATGCTGGTATGTCGGCAGAAGCAAGGGAACAGGCAGGGATTACAGATTCACTTCTTCGTATCTCTGTGGGAATAGAAGATAGTCAGGATTTAATTGCTGATCTGGATAGTGCATTTCAGGCAGCGGCAACGAGGTAAGCATTCATTATGGTTGAACTGGCAACAGCGGGGGCGGAATCTGGCCGCCAGTTACATAAATTTGGCGGCAGCAGTCTTGCGGATGTGAAATGTTACAAGCGGGTTGCGGATATTATGGCGAACTATAGCCAGCCCGGTGATTTGATGGTGGTATCCGCAGCGGGTAGTACGACGAATCAACTGATTGACTGGCTGAAACTGAGCCAGAATGACCGGATTTCAGCGCATCAGGTTCAGCAGTCGTTACGGCGTTATCAGCAGGAGCTCATCCGGGGGTTATTACCAGAAGCCGCCGCAGAAACCCTAATCACACATTTTATTGCTGATTTGGAAAGGCTGAGTGCACTACTGGATAAGCCAGTGAGTGATATTACCTATGCAGAAGTTGTTGGTCATGGTGAGATATGGTCTGCCCGCCTGATGGCCGCAGTGCTTGAATCTCAGGGAATTCCCAGTGCATGGCTGGATGCGCGTCAGTTCCTGCGGGCTGAACGGGCGGCTCAGCCGCAGGTTGACGTTACCTTATCTCAGCCTTTACTGAGCCAATTATTAGTTAAGAATTCTGATAAGCGTCTGGTGGTGACCGGTTTTATCTCCAGTAACCAAAAGGGAGAAACCGTCTTATTAGGCCGCAATGGCAGTGACTATTCTGCAACACAGGTCGGTGCATTAGCAGGTGCTAAAAAAGTGACAATCTGGAGTGATGTGGCCGGGGTTTACAGTGCAGATCCACGTAAAGTCAGCGATGCGTGTCTGCTGCCATTATTGCGTCTGGATGAGGCCAGCGAACTGGCGCGTCTGGCTGCTCCTGTACTTCACACCCGGACATTACAGCCCGTTTCCCTCAGTGATATCGAGCTGCAATTACGTTGCAGTTACCAGCCTGAGCAGGGTTCTACCCGCATTGAACGGGTTCTGGCATCAGGAATGGGAGCAAAAATTGTGACCAGCCACGATGATGTCTGCCTGATTGAGTTACACCTTTTTTCTGCGCTCGATTTCAAACAAACTTATAAAGATATCGACTCATTACTGAAGCGCGCTCAAATCCGGCCATTGGCGACGGGGCTACATACTGACTGCAATTTGATCCAGCTTTGTTATACCTCCGAAATTGTGAACAGTGCTCTTGATGTATTACAGGATGCCTCTTTACCGGGCAAACTTTCCCTGCGGGAAGGGCTTTCTCTGGTGGCGCTGGTTGGCGCAGGAGTATGTGAAAATCCATTGCACAGCCATCGTTTTTATCAGCAGCTGAAAGACCAGCCGGTTGAATTTATCTGGCATGCTGAAGATGATATCAGTCTGGTTGCCGTGCTGCGTCTGAGTCAGACATCACATCTGATTCAGGGGCTGCATCAGAGCCTGTTCCGGGCCGAAAAACAGATTGGTCTGGTACTGTTCGGGAAAGGAAATATTGGTTCACGCTGGCTGGAACTGTTTGCCCGTGAACAGAAAAATATCTCAGCGCGCAGTGATTTTGAATTTATTCTGGCTGGAATTGTTGATAGTCGCCGCAGCCTGCTGAATTATCAGGGGATTGATGCGAGCCGGGCGCTGGCATTCTTTAATGATGAAGCCACTAATCATGCTGATGATGAGCTGTTTTTGTGGATGCGGGCACATCCATATGATGATTTGGTGGTGCTTGATGTGACGGCAAGTGGCGAGCTGGCGGGTAATTATATCGATTTTGCCAGTTATGGTTTCCATGTGATTAGCGCCAATAAGGCTGCTGGTGCATCTGACAGTAATACTTATCGTATGATCCGGGATGCTTTTGCAAAGACAGGTCGTCACTGGCTATACAACGCAACTGTTGGTGCAGGGTTGCCGATTAACTATTCCGTCAGGGATTTGCGGGAAAGCGGCGATACGATCCTGTCTATCAGTGGCATTTTTTCCGGCACATTATCGTGGCTGTTCCTACAGTTTGATGGCACAGTTCCTTTCAGTGAGCTGGTGGAGCAGGCATGGCAACAAGGGTTAACCGAGCCTGATCCCCGTGTTGATCTTTCTGGTCAGGATGTGATGCGTAAGCTGGTGATTCTGGCTCGTGAGGCTGGTTATGAGATAGAACCGGATCAGGTGCGGATAGAATCACTTGTACCACCAGAAGCTAACGTTGGCTCGGTTGACGAGTTTTTTGAGAACAGTTCAGCTATCAATGAACAGATGCAGAAACGGTTGGAAGCGGCGCGTGAAATGGGAATGGTACTGCGTTATGTTGCTCGTTTTGACGCCAAAGGTAAGGCTAAAGTCGGGGTAGAAGCGGTTCGTCCAGAACACCCTTTGGCCTCACTATTGCCGGGAGATAATGTGTTCGCCATAGAAAGCCGTTGGTATCGCGATAATCCTCTGGTTATTCGTGGCCCGGGAGCAGGGCGTGATGTCACTGCCGGAGCGATTCAGTCAGATTTGAATCGCTTATCACAACTTTTATAATCATCCGTACGTTCTATCAGAATATTTTGTTGATGCCTGTTCCATCTTTCATTTTGGAGCAGGCTCATATAACACCTATTTACCTGCAACAGCTCTTTGTTTTTCCTTCATTGTTGGGGATTTCAAGGCCAATAGTCTGACTCAGATTAAAGAAATCCTTGAGTAAAATTTCATAAAATCCGCCCAATTTGTTTGTTTTCTGATATGAATAGTAGATTAGACATAAACAAAAAACATACAGCAACACAAGGTCAGGAATCACATGAATCAACAATATTCCGCAATGCGAAGTAATGTCAGTATGCTTGGTAAGATACTGGGGAACACCATCAAAGAGGCTCAGGGACAGGATATTCTTGATAAAGTCGAAACGATAAGGCAGTTGTCCAAATCATCCCGTGCAGGTAACGAAGAAGATCGCCAGCAATTGCTATCGACACTACAGAATTTGTCCAATGACGAATTATTGCCGGTTGCCCGGGCGTTTAACCAGTTCCTTAATCTGGCTAATGCGGCTGAACAATATCACAGTATTTCACCACATGGCGAAGCCGCCAGTAACCCTGTGGCATTAGCAGCACTGTTCGAACGGCTGAAAAGCAAAAACTTCAATAATGAGGATTTGATTAAGGCGGTTAATGAGCTTTCCATTGAACTGGTGCTGACAGCGCATCCGACCGAAATTGCCCGCCGCACTCTGATCCATAAACTGGTTGAGGTGAATACCTGTCTGGCACAGCTGGATCATGATGATTTGGCTGATTACGAGCATAACAATATTATGCGCCGTCTACGCCAGTTGATTGCACAGTCATGGCATACCGATGAAATCCGCAAGATCCGTCCTACCCCGATTGATGAGGCCAAATGGGGTTTTGCGGTGGTGGAAAATAGCCTGTGGGAAGGTGTCCCTGCGTTTTTGCGTGAATTCAATGAGCAATTAGAAGAATCTATCGGTTACAGCCTGCCGGTAGAATCGGTGCCAATCCGCTTTACTTCCTGGATGGGAGGCGACCGGGATGGGAACCCTAACGTCACCGCAGAAGTTACCCGCCATGTGTTGTTGCTCAGTCGTTGGAAAGCCGCTGATCTGTTTCTGAAAGATATTCAGGTGCTGGTATCTGAGCTTTCGATGTCGGAATGTACGCCAGAGCTGCGCCGGATAGCAGGAGGCGATGAGGTTAGCGAACCTTATCGTGAGATTGCTAAACAGTTGCGAACTCAATTAAATAACACGCTGGCCTATCTGGAAAAACGCCTTAAAGGTGAACAGGTTATTCCTCCGACAGATTTATTGCTGCATAACAACCAATTATGGCAGCCACTCTATGCCTGTTACCAGTCTCTGAAATCCTGCGGCATGGAAATTATTGCCGATGGTCAGTTGTTGGATACTCTGCGCCGCATTCGTTGTTTCGGTCTGTCACTGGTACGGATCGACATTCGTCAGGAAAGTACCCGGCACACCGATGCCATTGCAGAACTTACTCAATATCTGGAACTGGGCGACTATGCGGGCTGGTCAGAAACAGAGAAACAGGCATTTTTATTGCGCGAGCTGAACTCGAAGCGTCCGTTAATCCCGCGTAAATGGCAGCCTAGTGCGGAAACTCAGGAGGTTCTGGAAACCTGTAAAGTGATTGCCGAGTCACCGCCGGATGCGATTGCTGCTTATGTGATTTCCATGGCAAAAGTTCCTTCAGATGTACTGGCAGTAAAATTATTGCTGAAAGCTGCGGATTGCCCACTGTCATTGCCTGTTGCGCCGTTGTTTGAAACGCTTGATGACCTGAATAATGCAGAAAGCGTGATCCGGCAATTACTTCATATTGAATGGTATCGTGAGCTGATTCAGGGTAAGCAAATGGTCATGATTGGCTATTCTGATTCAGCAAAAGATGCGGGCGTGATGGCGGCATCTTGGGCACAATACCGTGCTCAGGATGCCCTGATCAGAGTGTGTGAAAAAGAAAACGTGAAACTGACACTGTTTCACGGCCGCGGCGGTTCAATCGGTCGCGGCGGTGCACCGGCGCATTCTGCCTTACTTTCTCAGCCTCCGGGCAGCCTGAAAGGGGGGCTGCGTGTCACAGAACAGGGTGAAATGATCCGCTTTAAGTTTGGCTTGCCGCAGGTGACTATCAGCAGTCTGGCGTTATACGCCAGTGCTATTCTGGAAGCAAACTTACTGCCGCCGCCGGAACCTAAAGCTGAATGGAAGCAAGTCATGGATACGCTTTCTGATGTTTCCTGCGATATGTACCGTGATTACGTTCGTGAGCAGCCGGAATTTGTACCTTATTTTCGTTCAGCAACACCTGAACAGGAGCTGGCGAAATTACCGTTAGGTTCCCGCCCAGCTAAGCGACGTCCTACCGGTGGGGTAGAAAGTCTGCGTGCGATTCCGTGGATTTTTGCGTGGACGCAGAATCGCCTGATGCTTCCGGCATGGCTGGGAGCAGGTGCTGCGTTACAACACGTAATAGATGCGGGTCAGCAGGACACATTGTCTGAAATGTCCAGTGACTGGCCGTTCTTTACGACTCGTATTGCGATGCTGGAGATGGTTTTCGCCAAAGCGGATTTATGGCTGGCGGAATATTATGATCAGCGTTTGGTTGATAAAAAGCTGTGGCCTCTGGGTTCAAAGCTGCGCACTCAACTTTTAGCCGATATAGAAACGGTGCTGACAGTTTCACGTGATGGGCAGTTGATGGCGGATCTGCCGTGGATAGCCGAATCTATTGCATTGCGTAATGTATATACTGACCCGCTGAATGTCTTACAGGCGGAGTTATTACAGCGCTCCCGCCAACAGGAACAGCCCGACCCTCGCGTAGAGCTGGCGCTGATGGTCACAATAGCCGGAGTTGCGGCTGGGATGCGTAATACAGGTTAGACTTCCATTTATTGATTTATTGATAATAAAAATGATGAAAAACCGGATGGGAAACTGTCCGGTTTCATTTTTTAAAAAAATAGGTAAAACATACAGTTATTTTTCACAAGATGATAAACAGGGCTGCGGTAATGAATAGAAATTACTTAAATGTATTTTTGCTTTTTATCGGACAAGGTCTTACCGGAAGTATTATTTCCCTATTAACGCTGGCATCACCGCTGGTAGGAAAAAGGCTTTCTCCCTTTGATTTTTTATCCACATTGCCTGTCACTGCAACAGTATGTGGTGCAGCATTAATGGTGTATTTTGCATCAATGCTGATGGAGAAATCTGGCAGAAGAAATGCTTTTATATCTGGCAATCTGATTGGATTAGTCGGTAGTGGATTAGCAGGGGGGGCAATAATTTTTCAGTCTTTCATTTTGTTTACTCTGGGTACTTTTATTCTGGGGGGAGCGACCGTTTTTAATCAGTACTATCGTTTTGCCGCGGCTGAAGTTTTCGAAGATGAATCCAGCAGGAAAAAAGCAATTTCATTCATTATCGGTGGTGGCATTGTTGGTGGAATTTCGGGGCCTTATTTAGCATCTAAAGGTGCTGATTTATTGCCTGATTATCCTTTTGCAGGAGCGTTTCTGTTATCAGCTATTATTTGTATTCTGACTTTGATAACGCAGCTTTTTATTAGCTTGCCCGTGATTCGAAAAGAAAAATTTTTATCTGCACTCAAGGAGGCGGATAAAGACAATAGTTTTGCCAACCAGTTAAAGTCGAAACTCTTTGTATTATCGACAGTAAGTTGTGCCGTAGGTTTTTCCGTGATGACGTTATTGATGAATGCAACACCTTTGGCAATGTCCCATCAACAATTCTCCATAGAAGAGAATGCACTGGTATTGCAATGGCATTTCTTTGCAATGTATGCACCCGCTTTGCTGTTGCCATTTCTGGTGGACAGGTTCAAAACAACCAGTCTGATTACATCCGGGGCGATATTTTTTATTATCGGTATGGCTATTGCCTTAATCTGGGATGAGATGCTTGGTTTCTTATTCTCACTGGTGTTTATCGGTATCGGTTGGGCATTTATGTTCAATGGTGGAACATTTTTATTGAACGGGTTTATCGGCAGTGCATTCAAACATAAATTACAGGGAATGAATTCGCTTATTACCTATCTGTCCAATATGCTGGCTTCCCTGTCGGTTGGTATGGTAATGAGCTATCAGAGTGGATGGTATATCCTGAATATCGTTAGTATGCTGATTATTGTTGGGTTTGTGTTTTGGTTTATTTCCAAAAATAACAATATATCTTGATGGAAAATTGCGTACGCTTCTGTATGATTTAAAACCAACTTGTCCAGTGTGGAGGGCAAAGTATGAATAACGACAGTAATGAAGGATGGAGTACTTCGATGCCATATTTGATAGAAGATGTAGATTTTAATCGTAAGCTGCGTATTTTTGAAAAGAACGTAGAGCACACAATCTCTTTTCTTGAAAATGGAGCAAAAAAATTTTCGCTGCCTGATTTTGTCGTTCCGCATGGATATCGTTTCGTTAAATCATTAAAGCAGGATCAGTACCGCATGATCACATCTGGAGATAAACCTGAAACGGTTTACGCCGTCAAACTGATTTTTCGTAAAGATATTGTGGTTGATAAAGAAACCTGTACTCAAATTATGGTCTGGCGTACTTTTAGCCCTGAACATCAAGATGCTGTCAGTGGCTTCCCCCGACGCTTTTTCCGATTTCTGCTTGAGAGTTATCATATTATCGTGACAGATGAAGAGCAGACTGGTGATGGTAAACGCTTTTGGCAGATTATGATCGCGTGGTCAATGTCCGTGGGTTATCACGTTTATGTTTCTGATGGCGGGGAAATGGATCGTCCGCTAACCGCAGTATCCAGTATGGATGAGCTTCTTGATAAATGGGATACTTTTTGCTGGGGAACAGATGCAGATTTGCACCGCCATCGTTTGATTGTAATCAGTAAGGATGTTCTGTCTGACTGAAGGGATAGTCACGCCGAACTACCATATAGTCCGGCTTTTGAGAACAAATCAACAAGGGCGAACCCCTAATGTATGGCAAATGGCATAACTCAATTCCGCCCGATTCAGAGTGTAAAAATGGAAATCTTTCACTCCTTCACGGCTCAGAATTTTTACCATATCCATCGCAATAGAAGCTCCGACTAAATTACGGCTTTCAGAATCATCATCCAACCCTTCAAACATTCTGGTCATCCAGCTTGGGATGCGAACATTCGTAATAGTTGCAAACCGCTGTAACTGGCGGAAGTTGGAGACAGGTAAAATCCCCGGCACGATTTCCACATCAATTCCTGTTGAAACACAGCGATCACGAAAACGCAGATAACTTTCCACATCAAAAAAGAATTGGGTAATAGCGCGGTTTGCACCTGCATCGATTTTTCTCTTCAGATTAATCAGGTCAGCCTGTGCACTTTTTGCTTCGGGATGTACTTCCGGATATGCCGCCACAGAAATATCAAAATCAGCCTCTTTTTTTAAGAGCTCAACTAAATCAGCACCGTACATTGCAGGTTTACTGCCACCATTCGGTAAATCACCCCGCAAGGCCACAATATGGCGAATGCCACTGCTCCAGTAATCGTGGGCGATGTTACACAACTCTTCACGGTTGGCATCAATGCAGGTTAAATGCGGTGCGGCTTCAAGGCCCGTTCTGTCTTTGATGCCTTTAATGATGCTATGAGTACGATCACGTTCACCGGAATTGGCCCCATAAGTCACGGAAACAAAATTAGGTTTCAGTTTGCTCAGACGGTCAATGGATTTCCACAGAGTCTGTTCCATTTCAGTCGTTTTGGGCGGAAAAAATTCGAAAGAAACACGAATTTGACCTTCAAGTTCAGCCAGATTCTGATTTAGTGCCTCTTGATGATTAGCGTGAAAGAAACTCATACCCTGTGCCCTCGTGAACAAACGGAGTTTTTCTCCGGTTATATTTGGATGCTTAAATGTTTATATGTCTATCCGTTTAGATGTCCAAATAGAATGAGCGCAGCGGGGTTTTTAGTCAATTAGGAAATGGCTTATTTCCAGTGAGGAATATTCAGAGTGATCGTGAAAGAAATTCATGTAGGAAAAATGTGTTTATAAAAATGCTTCGTGCTTTTTAATATTGCGGGAAAAACACAGTAATCAGTTGCTGCTATTGAGCAACTGATCAAATAAGTGAGATCGTGTGGTACTACTCAGAGAATGGATTTCAGAGAATGGATTTTAACCCCCACCCAAACAAAAATGTTCCACAACCTGAGCAATCAACTTCCTCGTGGGTTCGATCATTGATACTTCTATGTATTCATCGGGCTGGTGAGCCTGTTCGATGGAACCCGGCCCCAGAACTATTGTCGGACAGAGTTCCTGAATAAAAGGGGCTTCCGTACAGTAATTGACAGTTTCTGCTTTTGCTCCCAACAGTTTTTCGATAACACCTACCAGTTTGTGATTGGTAGGGCACTCATAACCCGGGATAGGAGGATGAAGCTCCGTAATACTCAGGCGTCCGGGCCAGCGTTGTCTGACGGGTTCCAGTGATTCATTCAGGGCCTCATTCAGATCCTGTAATGTCAGGCCGGGGAGCGGACGAATATCCATATGCAGCTCACAGCAGGCACAGATCCGGTTTGCTGCATCTCCCCCGTGAATATGACCAAAATTCATGGTGGGATAGGGAATGACAAAAGCCGGGTTATGGTAACGTTCTTGTAGGGTATGGCGTAATTTCATCAATTGCGTAATGGATTCATGCATCAAATCGATAGCATTAACACCCCGCGCGGGATCACTGGAGTGCCCGGATTGCCCTTCAATACGGATCGCATGGGCAACGTGCCCTTTATGGGCGCGGATTGGCTGTAGTGATGTCGGCTCGCCAATAATGGCAAAATCAGGTCGGATAGTCGCGTTTGTGGCAAAATATCGGGCGCCGGCCATTGAAGTTTCTTCGTCGGCGGTCGCCAGAATATAGAGAGGATGAGACAGCTTACTGGGATCAATATCCCGCAGCACATCAATGATAAAGGCAAAGAAGCCTTTCATATCAGCAGTGCCCAGCCCGTATAATTTGCCATCACGCTCTGTCAGTGTGAATGGGTCCTGAGTCCAGCGCCCGGCGTCAAATGGCACTGTATCGGTATGACCACACAGAAGTAGCCCACCAGACCCGCTCCCTAACGTTGCCAGCATATTAAATTTTCCACGGGTTTCCGGAACAGGCTGAAGCTCTATTTTAAACCCAATCTGTTTCAGCCATTCAGCCAGTAGATAGATAACAGCCTCATTGCTTTGATCCAGTTCTTTATCCACAGCGCTGATGGAAGGTGCTGCAATAAGCTGGCGATATAATTCACTAAATGTTGGTAATTTAATATTCACTGTTGACAGCCCTTATTCAAGATAGTATCAATATTAATGCAATTTAATTGAATATAAATTCAATTGTGTAATTGGGCTACTACTAATTGGGTTAATACAATACATTGGGTTAATACAAGGTGAATAAATCCCATGCTTAATACGCTGATAGTCGGTGCCAGTGGCTATACCGGAGCAGAATTAGCAGCATGTCTGCAACGCCATCCTCATATCCATCTTGCTGGTCTGATGGTTTCTGCTCAAAGTTCTGATGCCGGAAAGTGTCTTTCAGAACTTTACCCGCAATATAAAGGAACTCTGGATTTACCTTTACAGCCGTTAACCGATGTGGCTGAAGCGGCAAGCGGCATTGATGTTGTTTTTCTTGCTACAGCGCATGAAGTCAGCCACGACATTGCCCCGCTATTTCTACAGGCTGGCTGTATCGTATTTGATTTATCTGGTGCCTATCGCGTACAAAATACACTGTTTTACCCAAAATACTATGGATTCGAGCATAAAAATACAGACTGGCTTGAGCAGGCGGTATATGGACTGGCGGAATGGCAGGCGGAGAAAATTAAAACAGCTCAGCTGATCGCGGTTCCGGGTTGTTACCCTACGGTTTCACAGCTTTCTCTGAAACCACTGCTGGAAGCTGGTTTGTTGGATACCGGGCAGTGGCCCGTTATTAATGCTGTCAGTGGTGTGAGTGGTGCCGGACGTAAGGCATCGATAAATAACAGTTTCTGTGAAGTCAGTTTGCAGCCCTACGGTATTTTTAACCATCGGCATCAGCCTGAAATTGCTGCACATTTAGGTACCGATGTGATTTTTACACCTCATTTAGGCAATTTTGCGCGAGGGATCCTCGCCACGATTACCTGCAAGCTGGTAGCTGGTGTAACAGAAGAACAGGTCAGGAATGCCTATCAACAGGCGTATCACAATAAACCACTGGTTCGGTTATATGAAAAAGGAGTTCCTGCCCTGAAAGCGGTGGTTGGATTGCCATTCTGTGATATTGGTTTTGCTGTGCAGGAGCAGCACCTGATTATTGTCGGGGCTGAGGATAATCTGTTGAAAGGTGCAGCAGCGCAGGCCGTGCAATGTATGAATATTCGCTTCGGGTTAGAAGAAACTCAGGCATTACTTTAATTCAGAGCCTTAATTCAATGCTTTTTAAGTCAGAAATTATTTGATACCGACAGAGGGTAAAACTGATGGAGCCATTAGTTATCAAGCTGGGTGGGGTGTTATTAGATAGTGATGAAGCACTGGTGCGATTATTTTCCACATTACAGTTGTATCGAAAAACGCATAAGCGTCCGTTGGTAATTGTACATGGTGGAGGCTGTCTGGTTGATGAACTGATGCAGAAACTACAGTTACCGGTCATCAAGAAGCAAGGGTTGCGTGTAACACCCGCAGATCAGATTGATGTTATTACCGGAACACTGGCCGGTACAGCGAATAAAACCCTGCTTTCCTGGGCGATAAAATACCGTTTACCTGCTGTCGGCCTCTGTTTGGGGGATGGCTGTGTTGTGAAAGTATCTCCGATTAACGAGGAATTTGGTCACACGGGCACGGCTTCTCCCGGTAATCCGGATTTACTGAAAATTTTACTGGATATCGGTTATATCCCCATTATCAGCTCTATTGGTATTACAGAAGATGGCAACTTAATGAATGTTAATGCCGATCAGGCCGCTACAGCCGTTGCGCAGTCATTGGATGCTGACTTGGTTTTCCTGTCAGATGTCAGCGGTATTCTGAATGGAAAAGGGAACAAAATCCCTGAAGTCTCAGAAAAAGAAATACAGCATCTGATTGAACAGGGTGTGATTACCGATGGCATGGTTGTGAAAGTCCAGGCAGCACTGGAAGCCGCAAAAACATTGGGGCGTCCGGTGGATATCGCCAGCTGGCGTTATACTGACCAACTGATTGCGCTGTTTAATGGTATATCCGTTGGTACCCGCGTTATGGCATAACAAGGATATGAGAGATCTGCTCTGGCTGTTTAATGACAAGTACCTCGCTGGTGAACGCCTGCTGGTGAATAAAAGTGAAAGGCTACCTCTATGACAAAAACTAATTCAGTAAAAAACAGTACTTCAGTAAAAGACAGTATTAAAAAGATTGTGCTGGCATATTCTGGCGGTTTGGATACTTCTGCCATTATTCCATGGCTGAAAGAGCATTACGGCAACTGTGACGTGATTGCATTTGTCGCAGATGTTGGTCAGAGCCGTGAAGATCTGGATGGCATAGAACAAAAAGCATTACGCTCTGGTGCTTCTGAGTGTCATGTCGTCGATTTGCGTGAAGAATTTATCAAAGAATATGTTTATCCGGTGCTGAAAACCGGAGCATTGTACGAAGGCAGTTATCTGCTTGGTACGTCAATGGCTCGTCCTATTATTGCCAAAGCGCAGGTTGAACTGGCTTTGAAAATCGGCGCTGATGCGCTTGCGCATGGTGCGACAGGTAAAGGCAATGATCAGGTTCGTTTTGAGAGTACCTATACTGCATTGGCACCACACCTGAAAGTAGTTGCTCCGTGGCGGGAGTGGGATCTGCGTTCCCGCGAAGCATTGCTGGATTACCTGAAAATCCGTGATATTCCCACCACCGCAACGCTGGAAAAAATTTACAGTCGTGATGAAAACGCGTGGCACATTTCGACCGAAGGTGGCGTATTGGAAAATACGTGGAACGCAGCCAATAAAGATTGCTGGGTATGGACTGTAGAGCCGGAAGATGCTCCTGACGAGCCTGAATATATTTCTGTCACGGTCGAGAAGGGTGAGGTTGTCGGAGTGAATGGCACAATATTGTCGCCATATCAATGCCTTAATGAATTGAATGAACTGGGTGCTAAACACGGTATTGGCCGGATTGATATTGTGGAAAACCGTCTGGTCGGAATGAAATCCCGTGGCTGTTATGAAACTCCGGGGGGAACCATCATGATGGCGGCTTTGCGTGGCATTGAACAGTTGGTACTGGATCGCGACAGCTTTAAATGGCGTCAGCAACTGGGGCTGGAGATGTCTTATGTTGTTTACGATGGGCGCTGGTTTGTGCCGTTGCGTCAGTCTATTCAGGCTGCGGCCGAAATACTGGCTGAGAATGTCAGTGGCGAAGTGATCCTGAAACTGTATAAAGGTCAAGTGACAGCCACCCAGAAGAAGTCACCTCATAGCCTTTACTCAGAAGAGTTTGCTACCTTCGGAGAAGATGAAGTTTATGACCATAGCCATGCCGAAGGGTTTATCCGCCTCCATTCGCTTTCTTCCCGCATTCGTGCGCTGAAAAGCAAAAAGTAATTCCCGGGAAATATTTCTGAGTAATAGAGAGAAAAGAGGAACGCAATTATGGCACTTTGGGGTGGGCGCTTCAGTCAGGAAGCCGATCAGCAGTTTAAGCAGTTTAACGATTCCCTGCGGTTTGATTATCGTCTGGCAGAGCAGGATATTGTCGGCTCTGTCGCATGGTCAAAGGCGCTGGTCACAGTCGGTGTTCTGACATCTGAAGAGCAGCAGAAGCTGGAGTTGGCGCTGAATACATTACTGGATGAAGTAAGAACCAACCCAGAGGCTATTTTGCAAAGCGATGCGGAAGATATTCATAGTTGGGTGGAAGGCCAGCTTATCGCAAAAGTAGGGGATCTGGGCAAAAAACTGCATACAGGACGCAGCCGTAATGATCAGGTCGCAACTGACCTGAAATTGTGGTGTAAGGAGCAGATAGCGGTTATCCGGCAGGCACTGACAGAGTTACAACAGGCATTGGTGATCACGGCTGAGAATAATCAGGATGCTGTTATGCCGGGATACACTCATTTACAGCGGGCGCAGCCGGTGACTTTCGCCCATTGGTGTCTTGCGTATGCAGAAATGCTGACCCGTGATGAAAGCCGTTTGCAGGATACATTAAAGCGGCTGGATGTCAGCCCGTTAGGGTGTGGTGCGCTGGCGGGAACAGCTTATGATATCGATCGGGAACAACTGGCATCATGGCTTGGTTTTGCTTCCGCAACCCGCAATAGTTTAGATAGCGTATCAGACCGCGACCATGTGATGGAACTGCTGTCAAATGCCAGTATCAGCATGATCCATCTTTCGCGTTTTGCTGAAGACCTGATTTTCTTCAACAGTGGCGAAGCGGACTTTGTTGAATTATCGGATCGGGTAACTTCTGGTTCCTCTCTGATGCCGCAAAAGAAAAACCCTGATGCGCTGGAACTTATTCGTGGCAAATGCGGCCGGGTACAGGGAGCGCTGGCTGGCATGATGGTGACGCTAAAAGGGCTTCCTCTCGCTTATAACAAAGATATGCAGGAAGATAAGGAAGGTCTGTTTGATGCACTGGATACATGGCGCATTTGCCTGCATATGGCGGCACTGGTATTGGATGGTATTCAGATAAAACGTGACCGTTGCTGGGAGGCAGCAAAACAGGGTTATGCGAATGCTACGGAATTGGCCGATTATCTGGTGGCAAAAGGTGTACCATTTCGTGAAGCTCATCACATTGTTGGTGAAGCAGTAATCGCTGCAATAAAGAAAGATAAGGCGCTGGAAGAATTGTCACTGACTGAATTGCAAAAGTTCAGTGAAACTATTTCAATCGATGTATACGATATTTTATCGTTGCAGTCCTGTCTGGATAAACGTCTGGCAAAAGGTGGAGTGGCACAGAAACAAGTGACGCTGGCTATTGCTGAGGCTAAGCAGAGACTACATCTTAGCTGATTAAGATCCCTCTGATTATCTGAATTCCCAATAGTGAATTGATTGGGCTGCCTGTTGATTTTATGGTGGCCCGGTTTTCTACGTCGATTTTCTGTGCGTGCCTTAATCGTTTCTTTTTTGATTTTTCATAAGGTGATTTTATAAAAAAACCTTAAATCACAAGGAATTGATAGTTTTCTTCTCTCGTGCATATAATGATCTATTGATCAATTCTATCATTGATACCAAACAATGAGGTTGGGAATGAATATCCGCGATCTGGAATATCTTGTGGCACTTGCTGAGTATCGGCATTTCCGCAGGGCTGCTGACTCTTGTCATGTCAGCCAGCCGACACTCAGTGGACAGATACGCAAACTTGAAGATGAGTTGGGCGTAATGCTGCTGGAACGCACAAGCCGTAAGGTCTTGTTTACACAACAGGGAATGTTGCTGGTGGAGCAAGCCAAAACGGTATTGCGAGAAGTGAAGGTATTACAGGAAATGGCTTCTCTTCAGGGTGAAAGTATGTCCGGCCCATTACATATTGGTCTTATTCCAACTGTTGGCCCTTATCTTCTGCCGCTGATTATTCCTGAGCTACATAAACTGTTTCCTAAGCTGGAAATGTATCTGCATGAAGCCCAGACTCAGAGCCTGCTGGCTCAGCTTGATAGCGGAAAACTGGACTGTGCGATTCTGGCGGCTCTAAAAGAGACGGAAGCGTTCATTGAAGTTCCGCTTTTTGAGGAACCCATGAAGCTTGCGGTTTATGAAGAGCATAAGTGGGCTGATCGGGATGAGATCAACATGGATGAGTTGACCGGCGAAAAGTTATTGATGCTGGAAGATGGTCATTGCCTTCGCGATCAGGCGATGGGTTTCTGTTTTCAGGCCGGAGCCAAAGAAGATACGCATTTCAGGGCAACCAGTCTGGAAACATTACGTAATATGGTTGCAGCGGGGAGTGGCATCACTTTGTTGCCTGATCTGGCTGTTCCCAAAGAGAAAAAGCGTGATGGGATCTGTTATCTGGAGTGCCATAACCCTGTGCCTGAGCGTTCCGTGATTCTGGTTTATCGCCCCGGTTCACCTCTGCGTAATCGCTATGAGCAACTGGCAGAGGCGATCCGAACCAGAATGAGAAATCATTTCGATATCAATGGAACAACATCAAAATAACCGGTTCAGTCCGTTAAGGGCAGCAACGCGGTAAGCTTCGGCCATTGTCGGATAGTTGAAGGTTGTATTAACGAAATATTCGATATTATTACCTTCACCTTTTTGTTCCATAATCGCCTGACCGATATGAATAATCTCGGCTGCACGTTCGCCAAAACAGTGGATACCCAGAATCTGTTTTGTCTCGCGGTGAAATAGTATCTTGAGACTGCCGACGTTCATCCCTGCAATCTGCGCTCTGGCCAGATGTTTAAACTGAGCACGTCCCACTTCATACGGAACTTTCATCGCTGTTAATTCCTGCTCAGTTTTACCCACGGAACTGATTTCAGGTATGGTATAAATTCCTGTAGGGATATCGTCTACCAGATATTTTTCAGCATTCGCAGCCCCGGTCATGATGGCTTTTGCTGCAATATGCCCCTGATTGTAGGCCGCGGAAGCGAGGCTGGGATAACCAATCACATCACCAACAGCATAAATATTTTCATTGCTGGTCTGGTAGACCCGGTTTACTTTCAGTAAACCACGGCTATCCGTTTCCAGCCCGACATTCTCCAAACCGAGTTTATCTGTGTTACCGGTTCGGCCGTTGGCATACAGCAGACAATCTGCTTTGACTTTTTTGCCTGATTTCAGGTGGATAATGACCCCATCCTCAACACCTTCAATCTTTTCATATTCTTCGTTATGGCGGATAACAATCCCGCTATTCCAGAAATGATAAGACAGCGCATCAGACATTTCCTGATCAAGAAATGACAGCAAATGGTCACGGGTGTTGATCAAATCGACCTTAACACCCAACCCGCGAAAGATAGAAGCATACTCACAGCCAATCACACCAGCACCATAAATGATAACGTGGCGCGGTTCATGTTCCAGTTCCAGAATGGTATCGCTGTTATAAATGCGGGAGTGAGTAAAATCGACATCAGAAGGGCAGTAAGGGCGGGAGCCGGTAGCAATTATTATTTTGTCTGCACTTAATATATCAACACTGTCATCGGCATAACGCACACTGACATGGTGTTCGTCAATGAAAGTGGCTTCACCGGCGAACATCTTACAGTGGTTGCGCTCATAAAACCCTTGCCGCATTTTAGTCTGCTGATTCATGACAACTTCGGCATGACGCAAAATTTCTGCAAATGAGGAACGGAGAATGCGTGAGTTGTCACTGTAGAGAGGGTTTTGGTTAAATTCGATAATACGGCTGACAGCATGGCGGAGAGCTTTAGACGGGATAGTGCCCCAGTGGGTACAGCCGCCGCCAATATTGTTATAGCGCTCTATAACGGCTACGTTTTTTCGTTGTTTTGCCAATCCCATTGCTGCCCCTTCTCCACCGGGTCCGGAGCCAATAACAATGGCATCAAAATGAGTATATTGCATAGAGGAAAGACCTGTTTTTACACAAAATAACAACTCTATATTAACATTAGTTGGCGTAATAACCTAATTAACGTACGGTTTTTGTTTTCTGGATTGATATATATTCCTAATATTTCAAGACGTCTATTCATTAGCTGAACTTATTCACCCCGGTCATATTGTTATCTATATTTCAGGAGACTTGCCTCCTTTGTCGCCGTAATGCAGGTTGAAATCTATTGAATATAAAGTAAGAAAATACGGGTTAATATCTTTAAGAGAACAATCACAGCAAATGTAGCAGAATCTGATATATTTGCTTCATAGTATAGTCGAGTGTGTATATCAGGATTGTTGTGAATAATGTAACTGGCGTCAGAGCGAAACAGAAAGAGAAAACCCGTCGTTCACTGATTGAAGCAGCATTCAGCCAACTTAGTGCTGAACGTAGTTTCACGAGTCTGAGTTTACGGGAAGTGGCGCGGGAAGCCGGAATTGCACCGACTTCATTCTATCGCCATTTTCGTGATGTGGATGAATTAGGGCTGACGATGGTTGATGAAAGCGGGCTAATGCTGCGTCAGCTTATGCGTCAGGCACGCCAGCGTATCGCAAAAGGCGGGAGTATTATTCGCACTTCTGTTTCAACCTTTATGGAATTTATCGGCAACAATCCGAATGCCTTCCGGTTATTGCTGCGTGAACGTTCAGGTACATCAGCTGAGTTTCGTGCAGCTGTCGCACGGGAAATCCAACATTTTATTGCTGAGCTGGCAGACTACCTTGAACAGGCCAGTCATATGCCGCGTCATTTTACCGAAATACAAGCTGAAGCAATGGTAACAATTGTATTCAGTGCGGGTGCTGAAGCGCTGGATATTGACGAAGAAAAGAGACGTCGTCTCGAAGAACGTCTGGTATTACAACTGCGTATGATTTCCAAAGGTGCTTTTTACTGGTATCGGCGGGAGCAGGAAAAAACGGCTAACTTAAAAAACACTGTCCTAAAAACCGCTGTCTCTAAGACTTCTGTCCCTAAAACCCCTTGAATAGACTGAAAGGAGAACAACACGATGGAACAATATCGCCAAGATAAAAGCACAATGCTGCTGGCTCTTATCGTTGGATTGGCAACTCACGGAACTTTTTCAGCATTTTTTAATTCGTTGATACCTTTTTCGATTTTCCCGATTATCACACTCGCACTCTCTCTGTATTGTCTCCATCAGCGTTATTTAAATTATCCGATGGCTGAAGGATTACCAAAGCTGGCTGTTGGTTGCTTCTTCTTAGGTCTTTTTGCCTATAACGCGATTATTCGGGTTAACCATCCGGAAATTGGCTCCAACTTCTTGCCTGTCGTGGTTGGAACCGGATTAGTTTTCTGGCTTTACGTCAAGCTAAAAGGGCGCAAACAGCAGAAGAACATTGCAGAAAAGCATAACTGATGACTGTTTGAGAATGATTGTATGGAAACGCCATAATCATAAGTTATGGCGTTAATGACAGATGGTGTTAATAACAACAGACCTAATCGATTTTTTCCAGTAATACACCACACTCCATATGGTGGGTATAAGGGAATTGATCAAAAAGTGCCAGCTTGCTGATTTTGTGGGTTTGCGTCAATGTCTCCAGATTCCGGCAGAGCGTTTCGGGGTTACAGGAGATGTACAGAATACGTGGGTATCCCTGTACCATTTTGACAGTCTCTTCATCTAAGCCACTACGCGGTGGATCGACAAAAATGGTCTCACACTGATAACTCTTCAGGTCAATACCCTGAAGACGATTGAATTCCCGCTCTCCATTCATTGCCTGAGTGAACTCTTCTGCCGACATACGGATAATCTGTACGTTATCAATCTTATTCGCTTCAATATTAAATTGAGCAGCAGCAACGGAGGGTTTAGCAATCTCTGTTGCCAGCACACGCTCAAAGTTCTGAGCTAATGCCAGAGAAAAGTTACCATTGCCACAATACAGTTCAAGCAAGTCACCTTTGGCACCTTTGGTACTGTTAATAGCCCACTCCAGCATATGGATATTGATACTGGCGTTTGGCTGGGTAAAACTGTTTTCAACCTGACGATAAATCATGCTTTTACCAGCGACAGGTAACTCTTCATCTATATAGTCATGATCAAGCATAATCTTGGTTTTTGATGCACGGCCAATAAGCTGAACATCAAAGCCTTCTGCTTTTAGCTGGTTTCGCAATACAACAGCTTGCTCACGCCATTCATCCCCCAGTTTTTTGTGATAAAGCAGGGAAACGATGATTTTGTTGCTGCGAGTGGCAAGATAATCAGCCTGAAACAATTTGTGACGCAATAAGGAGTTATTTTTTACGCCCGCTATGATGGCCTGCATCATGCTATTAATTAAGTGGCAGGCAACGGGAAACTGATCAATCTGGATACGTTGCTTCGTTTGTTGATCAAACATAATGTGGTAGAGGTCATCTTCCTCATGCCAGATACGGAATTCTGCCCGCATTCTGTAATGAGATGCGGGGGAACGAAAAACTTCAGGCTCCGGCGCATTAAAGGAAGCCATCATTTCTTTCAGGCGATGGACTTTCTCCATCAATTGGTTTTCATAATCTTCCGTAGGCAAGAGATTCTGCATTATCTGGTTCTCGTATGATCACGTTAAGAAAAATTTCCGAGCGGCATTGTAGGGAAAGTGCAAAGGATGTCCAGTTTTCTGGTTCATCGATACGCTTTTTTGATAGCAGGTATTCTGGACTCTATCCTGCCTTCATCGTAGCATGACTATTTATAGTTAGACTCCATTCTCTCATGCTAAACAAAAAACACATTTTCATATCCGCCACGTTAATTGTGGTGTTTTCCGGCTGGAGCAATTTCTCCATTGCAGATAATCAAAGTCCGCTGGTGGTTACCGCAAACCGCTTTAAACAGCCTGTTTCTTCTGTTCTGGCACCAGTAACAGTCGTAACACGTGACGAAATAGACAGTTGGCAGTCAAATAGCTTGGTTGATGTATTACGCCGTTTGCCGGGGGTTGATATTGCACAAAATGGCGGAATTGGTCAGAACTCTTCTTTATTTATACGAGGTTCAGATTCACGCCATGTTCTGATTCTGGTGAATGGAATTCGGTTAAATCAGGCAGGTATTACGGGGTCTTCTGACCTTAGCCAGATCCCACTTAGTTTAGTGCAAAAAATTGAATATATTCGCGGTGCGCGTTCTGCTGTATATGGTTCCGATGCGATTGGGGGAGTGCTCAATATCATCACTACACGAGAACGGCAAGGGACGACCCTCAATGCAGGTATCGGTTCATATGGATACCAGAATTACAATGGCTCAACTCAACAGAATCTTGGTGAAGATACCGTACTGAATGCCGCAGCGGGTTATACCTATACTAAAGGATTTGATGTCGTGGCAGGTAACGGAACTAATGAGCCGGATCGGGATGGATTTATGAGTAAAATGCTATGGCTGGGAATTGATCATAAATTCAATGAGCAACTTAGCGGATTTGCCCGGACATATGGTTACAATAATCGTTCAAACTATGATGGCTCCTTTACTGATACCCGAAAGTTATTCAGCCGTAGCTACGAAACAGGCATTCTATTTAATCAGGGTATTTACTCATCCCTGCTTATTACCAGCTATAGTCACGTTAAAGATTACAATTTTAAGCATAAGATCTATCAGGGAAACACAATGCTAAGTGACTCCAAACAATACAATGTTCAATGGGGAAACGTCTGGCAGATAGGTCATGGTGCAATTAGTGGAGGGATAGACTGGAAAAGAGAATCTGTAGCAGCAGGCTCGAACTACATTCCTGTGCAAAAAAGTGCTTATAATACAGGGGTGTATTTAACAGGTCAGCGGAAAATCAATGATTTTATTTTTGAAGGCGCGGTGCGCTCAGATCGTCATTCTGAATATAATTGGAATACGACATGGCAAACCGGAGTTGCTTGGGAGTTCATGGATGGGTATCGCCTGATTACTTCCTATGCAACGGCATTTAAGGCACCAACACTTGGACAATTATATGGCTGGAGGGCTAACCCAAATTTACAACCAGAAAACAGTAAACAGTGGGAAGGCGGTATTGAAGGATTAACCGGAAACCTTGATTGGCGCTTATCCATTTATCGTAATGATATTGAGCAATTGATAGACTTTTCCAATGATCGTTATTTGAACGTAGGACTGGTAAAAATCAAAGGTGTTGAATGGACGGGAATGGTGGATACCGGCATATTCCAGCACCAATTGACGTTACAGTATGTTGATCCGCGTGATAACAATAATCAGCCATTAACCCGCAGAGCGAAACAGCAGTTGAAGTATCAATTAGATTGGGAGGCGCTTAATATTGATTGGGGAGTCACTTATCAATATATTGGGCAGCGGTATGATCAGGATTTTAGTACGTATCCTGCGAAGAGAATAAAATTAGGCGGCGTAAGTCTATGGGATCTCAATGGGTCTTATCCCGTCACTGACCATCTGACAATCCATGCTAGAATAGCTAATCTGTTTGATAAAAATTATGAGACAGCGTATGGCTATCGCACTCCAGGACGAGAATACTTCATCACAGGCAGTTACAACTTCTGATTTAACGACATTTGATATAAAGAAAATATCCCGCCCGACTGTTCTGGTATTTGATTCCGGTGTGGGTGGGTTATCTGTATATCAGGAGATCCGACAATTACTGCCGGATCTCCACTATATATATGCATTCGATAATGAAGCCTTCCCTTATGGTGAGAAAGCAGCGGAAGTCATTGTTGAACGGGTCGTCAAAGTTGTTGCTGAAATCCAGAAAAAACATCCATTAGCAATTGTCGTTATAGCCTGTAATACGGCGAGTACTGTTAGCCTGCCCGCTTTGCGTGAGCGTTTTTCTTTTCCGGTTGTCGGTGTTGTCCCTGCTATCAAACCGGCCGCAAAGCTAACCTGTAACCGTGTGATTGGATTATTGGCAACACGAGCGACAGTTAATCGTGACTATACCAAAGAACTCATTACAAGATTCGCTAAGGATTGTCAGGTTCACGCTATCGGCTCAGCAGAGCTGGTCGAACTGGCTGAACGGAAACTACATGGTGAAACTATTCCTTTAGACGAACTGGAAAAGATATTAAAGCCGTGGCTGAGAATGAAAGAACCACCAGATACTGTTATTTTGGGATGCACTCACTTTCCTTTAGTTGCAGAAGAGCTATCGAGGGTTCTGCCTGATGGAACGAGATTGATTGATTCAGGAGCTGCAATTGCACGAAGAACAACATGGCTGATCAAAAACAGGGAAAATTTATCCTCAACGACAGAAAATAATATAGCGTATTGCACCAAAATAGATGCTGATAGCGAATCTCTACGGCCTGTTTTATATAGTTATGGCTTTATTTCGCTGGAAAAACTATCAACTTAAGTTAAATTTGGCGTAATAACCAGCAGTTGGTAATTTTTTTCAAAAAAACTATTGTCAGCGCCGTAAAACTCCCTATAATGCGCCACCACTGACCGACGCTGAGCTGAGACACGCCGCCGAGGACAGCGGGAAAAAAGCGAAAATAAACGCTTGACTCCCGAGGCGAAAAGCGTAAGATACGCAGCCTCGCAACACGGAAGAAACCTTCCGGTTGCCACCGCTCTTTAACAATTTATCAGACAATCTGTGTGGGCACTCGCAAGACCCTATCGACATGCCGAAAGGCAAAAAAGATTAAAGTCTTGAAGAGTGACTG
>NZ_NIBU01000020.1 GCF_002632485.1 Xenorhabdus innexi
CATTTGTGCAACCGCAGTCACAGTCATGTTGTACGGTGGTAGCAATTTAGCCAGTGCGGCAGATTTACGTTCAGGTGAAATACGTGTCATTTTTTTCTCTATCAGTGTTGTTAATGAGGGTGACAACTATGCTGACAGAGAGGGAAGGTATCGAGCTTTTATCTGAAGATGTTGTATTCGGTCAGGCTGCGCTGACCCGATATCTGGAAGATCCTCAAGATAATTACTACGTAAAATCACCCAAATCTTTTCTCGGGGCCATGGGGCTGAGAGAAGTACAAATCAGTTTTTTCGAAGATCTGGTTTGTGCCATGATGGCCAACATTAAGCAGCAGGTAGAAGGTAAAACACAGCAAGATGTTGAGGACGTGGTTATTGGCCGACCTGTCAACTTTCACGGGCGCGGTGGTGAAAAATCGAACCAACAGGCTGAGTTAATTTTGTTGCAGGCGGCAAAACGGGCTGGCTTTCGCAATATAGAATTCCAGTTTGAGCCTGTCGCAGCAGGGCTGGAATATGAATCTACCCTGACAGAAAATAAAGTCGTTTTAGTCGTTGATATTGGTGGCGGAACAACGGACTGCTCACTTATTCAGATGGGGCCGGACTGGTGTGGAAAATCCGAACGTAATGACAGTTTACTGGCGCACACGGGCCAGCGTGTCGGCGGTAACGATCTGGATATCAACCTAACGTTTAAACAACTGATGCACCCTTTTGGTTTAGGCAGTAAATTTGCTTCAGGCATTGAGATGCCGCTTACTCAGTTCTGGAACCCGATTGCCATCAATGATGTACAGGCACAAAAAGAGTTCTACTCCCGCCAGAACTTAATAGCATTAAAGTCTTTACACCGGGATGCACAAGAGCCGGAAAAATTGGCTCGGTTACTGAAAGTTCACCATGAAACACTGGGTTACAGTCTGGTACGCAGCGCTGAAGAAGCGAAGATCGCCCTGTCAAATAACAGCGAATATCGTGCTCAATTAAATTTATTATCAGAAATTATTGAAATTGATATTCAGCGCGAACAGATGATAGTAGCTATCGAATCCACTAAAGCTAAAATGACCAGATTGGTCAGTGAGGCAGTCACTCAGGGTGGCGTTAAGCCGGATGTCATTTTTATGACCGGCGGCTCAGCCAGTTCGCCTATTCTGCGTCAGGCCGTTGAACAGGAATTACCGGAAGTTCCGCTGGTCAGTGGTAACTATTTTGGTTCTGTTACGACCGGCCTGGCTCGCTGGGCGAAAGTTTGTTTTTCCTGATTTTGCTATGATTTAACCAGCCTTGATTTTGTAATCTAAAACCAAAGGCTGGTTAATTGAGCCTGAAGTAATGCCATGTTATTTGAGTTTGTCTTTCATTTCCTGAATTTTGATACCTAAATCAACAAACCCGTTATCAAACGCTTTCTGATACCATTCAAGGGCTTTTTTCTCATCTTTCGGTACAACTTCGCCCAATTCGTAAATCAGCCCCAGATTTCGCTGAGCCAGAGCCGATTGCGATTCTGACGCTTTCAAATACAACCTCATGGCTTTTTTATGATCTTTTTCTATGCCATTACCAGTCCAGTAAAGATGGCCAATGTTCTCTGTTGCCTTAAGGTTTTTTTGACGAGCTGATTTAGAAAACCATCTAAAAGCAATATAACCATCTTTCTTTACCCCCAATCCTTCCATATATAAATAACCGAGGGCATTTTGTGCGTTAGCATCTTTCTGTTTAGCTGCTTCCGTATACCATTTGTGTGCTGACTGATAATCCTGATCCACACCAGAACCGGTTCGATAATAATCGCCCAATTTTACCTGTGCTTCGATATCGCCCTGCTTAGCAGCTTCGGCATACCACTTGGCTGATTCAGAGTAATTTTGATGTCCCCTATATCCTTCAGCATAGATTTCCCCCAGCATATTTTGTGAATAAAGATCTCCCTTTTTTGCAGCCTTAACGTACCATTTGATGGCCTCATCATAATTTTGTGGGACACCTATCCCATTAAAATACATATACCCCAGATTAGCCTGTGCGGTAGGCTTTCCCCATTCAGCAGCGCTGATATTCCATTTATATATCTTGCTGTCATCCAACCCTATATCTAATTTTTCGATATAAAAATCAGTAAGACTTGCCTGTGCATCAGAATTTCCCTGTTTAGCCGCTTTGAGAAACCATGCAGCAGCTTCTTTACTATCTTGTGCCACCCCTGACCCGTTCATATAAAGAGAAGCCAGAGAATATTGAGATCCCGCATCCCCTTGTTTAGCCGCCTGTTCATACCATTTCGCAGCTTCTTTATAGTCCTGCGGGACATCTAATCCTTTTTCATATAACCGTGCTGTTTTAAATTGCGCTCGTATATCACCGTCATTGGCTGATTGTAAACAGGCGGAAAAGTAACCCTTATCTATCTGACAGGGATCGCTGGGTTTACATGCAGAGATAAGCGCACTGAAAACAAGAAAAAAGCTGATGTAGAATAATCGTTCCATGTTGTTATCCCTGATTTTTATTTATGCAGAATGGGTTGTGCGGAAGCGTTGTGCTTTTGCCTTAATTTTTGTCTTAATATTTCCACTTTCTTGCCGACCCCCGTCGCACCATTCTCAGCTGCTTTCTGATACCAACTCAGTGCCTTCTCATCATCCTGTGGCACAATTTGTTGACCATACTCATAAATTCGACCCAGATTTAATTGTGCAGTCGCATCATCTTGTTCAGCTGCTTTGAGAAACCACTCTATCGCTTTTTTAGCGTCTTTTTTTACCCCATTACCATGCAGGTAAAGTACAGCGATATTATTGGCCGCCATCGCAGAGTTCTGATCAGCAGCTTTCAATAACCACTCCATTGCAGTCGTACTGTTTTTCTGTACGCCTAATCCTTTCATAAATAAATAGCCGATACTAACCTGTGCATCTATATCCCCTTGCTCTGCAGCTTTGAGATACCATTCGGCAGATTTTTTATAATCCTGCGGCACACCTAACCCTGATGAATAATATTTACCAATCATAGACTGTGAATCTGCATCCCCCTGTTCAGCGGCTTTAAGATACCATTTGGCTGATTTGGCATAGTCCTGTGGCACACCTAATCCGTTTTCGTACTGATAACCAAGGTTATACTGGGCAGTCATCTCTCCCTGCGCGGCAGCTTTGTTAAACCACTTGGCTGACTCTTCATAGTCTTGCGTAAATCCCAATCCTTTTATATATAAATACCCCAGCATGGATTGAGCATCGGCATTTCCTTGTTCAACAGCCTTCAGATACCATTTGGCGGCTTCCTGATAATTTTTCTCTACACCGAATCCTTGTCTATAAAGGTTTCCAAGACTAGTCTGACCAACAGAATTTCCTTTTTCAGCCGCCTTCAGATACCATTTGGCGGCTGTTTGATAGCTCTGCTGTACACCAAGCCCTTCGTCATAGAGAGATCCGATACTAACCAGAGCATAAATATCTCCCGATTCGGCAGATTGCCGATACCATTTCATTGCGACCTGATAGTCTTGTTCTACACCCAATCCATCCCGATAAAGATCGCCAAGATCAGACTGCGCATCAGCATCTCCCTGTTCAGCCGACTTTAGATACCATTTTGCCGACTCCGAATAGTTTTGCTCGACTCCCAGTCCTTCTTTATACAAATAGGCAATAAAAAATTGTGAATAGGCACTTCCCTGTTCAGCAGCCTGACTGAACCATTTCGCAGCTTCTTTATAGTCTTGAGTAACGCCTGTTCCTTTAAAAAAGAAATCACCCATATTCTCCTGCGCATTGATCTTACCTTTCTCTGCCGCCAGCAGATACCATTTAGCCGATTCCTGATAGCTCTGCTCTACACCCCGCCCTAGTTTGTAGAGAATTCCAAGATTAGCCTGAGCACTGGCATTCCCCTGTTCAGCCGCTTGCGTATACCATTTGGCAGCTTCCTGATAGTTCTGCTGAACCCCTAATCCCTCATCATAGAAATATCCAACATTAACCTTTGCATCAGGATCACCCTGTTCAGCAGATTGCATATACCATTTGAATGCTTGCTTGTAATCCTGCTCAACACCTAATCCATATTGATAAAACTACCCCATATAATACTGTGCATAGCGATTTTTCTTTTCAGCAGCAGCACGATACCACTTCATTGCCTGTTGATAATCCTGCTCTGTACCCAATCCATCCTTGTAGAAATCCCCCAATTCAGCCTGAGCATAGGCGTTCCCCTGCTCCGCCGCTGCCAGATACCATTTCATTGCCTGCTGATAATCTCGCTTTGTATCCAATCCCTTTTTGTAGAAATCACCCAGTTCTGCCTGTGCATACACTTTCCCCTGAGTAGCCGCAGCGAGATACCATTTCATTGCCTGTTGATGATCTTTGTCTACGCCTAATCCATCCCGATACAAATTACCAAGATCATACTGTGCATCAGCATCTCCCTGCTCGGCAGCTTTGAGATACCACTTAGCCGATTCGGAATAGTTTTGTTCTACTCCCAACCCTTCTTTATACAAATAAGCAATAAAATGCTGTGAATAGGCACTTCCCTGTTTGGCGGCCTGAGTGAACCATTTTGCCGCTTCTTTATAATCCTGAGTGACTCCCATCCCTTCAAAGAAGAAATAACCCATATTATCCTGAGCATAGGCATTACCCTGTTCAGCAGCGGAGAGATACCATTTAGCAGCTTCCTGATCGCTCTGCTCTACTCCCAGCCCTTGGTTATACAGGTTGCCAAGGCTAGCCTGACCAGAAACATGCCCCTGTTCAGCCGACTGGGTATACCACCTTGCAGCCTCCTGATAGTCCTGCTGTACACCCAACCCCTTCTCATAGAGATAGCCGATATCTACCTGTGCATCAGAATCACCTTGTTCGGCAGATTTTGCATACCATTTGAAGGCTTCCTGATAATTCTGTTCGACGCCTAACCCCTCTTTATAAAAATAGGCCACAAAATACTGGGCATGAGCATTCCCCTGACCAGCGGCATCAAGATACAATTTAAAAGACTTTTCATAATCCTGTTCCACCCCCCAGCCTTTCAGGTAGAGACCCGCAAGAGTATTTTGTGCGCTGAGATCCCCCTGACTGGCAGCAGTTCTGTATTTTTCAGCTTCTTCTTTATAGCGCTCATGGAGGTCAGACTGTGCATCAGTGTTTCCCTGTCGTGCAGACTCGGTATACCACCTGATGGCTTCCTGATTATCTAATGGAACCCCTAACCCCTTTTCATACATTTTCCCGATCTTATATTGTGCATCGGCATCACCTTCATCAGCTAATCTCAGGCAAATAAGGAAAGAAGAGTCATCAACCTGACAGGTTTCTACGGGTGTACATGCGGAAGCAAATATCGTAAGGGTGAATAAAAGAGCGAGTAAGGGAACGCGTTCCATGTCTTTATTCCTTATTTTTTGGCGATTCAGTTAGGAGGGAAAAATAAATATACATTAACAAATATTGTATGACGGAGAAATGATACTGATTATTTCAATAAATGTTAAAAAATGGGGTTTATCGCCTTTTCTAAAGAATCATCGAAATGTGAAAAATATCTCATTCCTCTTTTTTTCTGGAAAAGCCATACCAATATATTGGCCAAGAGTTTTCTCTGCCGATATTGTTAATAAGGCATGAAATAACAACAAGTAATATGCTACCACTTAACACGGGAGTGAAAAGAAAATCAAAACCAACAGCTCCCTGACCAGCTAATAACACAAGCAATGGGTTAGCCCCTGCGGGGGGATGAACCATTCTGAACCACTGCATCAACATGATTGCAGCTCCAACTGCCAGCGCCATTACCATCATCGAATTTCCCAGCGTATATAGTGCAATCAATCCGACAAGCGTTGTCAGAAAATGCCCGCCAATAATATTTCTTGGTTGTGAGAGTGGAGAAGCCGGAGCGACAAACAAAATGACACATGTTGCACCAAAAGGTGCCATTAACCAGCGAAATTCAGTGGCCTGACTTAAATATCCGAGCATCAGAATTCCCAAAAAACCACCCGCTAATCCTTTCATTAATTCAGATAAACTTGGTTTAGATGGCAGTTTCCCGCCTCCTTTCAATTTACTCATTTTTCATTCCCACTCTGTTAATGTGCAAAGAAACCTAATAAGTATGATATTGTGTGTACAACTCTGTACACACAATAAAATGTACAGATCTGTACACAAAAAGACAATATTATAATTATATAAAAATCAACATTTATAGAACTTTTTTGAATAAATAAGAAGAAACATCATGAGTAAAAAAGAACACATCTTAGATATTGCGGAATCGCTATTTAACCAATTTGGTTATAACGCTGTTGGTGTCGATTTGATCAGAGATCAGGCGAATGTATCAAAGACATCTATGTATCGTTACTTTGGTTCCAAAAACAAGCTGATCGAAGGAGTGTTACTCAGACGACACCAAAGATTCCAACAGGAACTTACGACTGCCGCATCTTCAACGGAAGGAATTGAAAATAAAATCAATGCAATCCTCAACTGGCACTTTTCATGGTTTGCCACGGAAGATTTTCAAGGATGCCTGTTCATGCATGCTCTGGCTGAATTCAAAGGCCACGATGAAGCCATTGTCAAACAGGCGCAGCAACATAAAGCATGGATAAAATCACTGTTATTATCCCTTTTTCTCACCACTCAGGAGGATGCAGAGCTTAGAGCAGAAGCCCTGATAACATTTATAGAAGGGATGATAGTCAGAGCTGAGTTTGGTGAGGTTTCTGGTCAGGAAGAGCATTACCGTGCAATGGTGCATCGCTTCATTGAATGAATGGAGGAAAAAGTCAATAGAAAGATGAATTGCGCTTGTTTGCCAGACTAAGGTTTCTCGGTCTCTTAACCAGCATCGCTGACTAAGAGACCGATTACCATAAGAACAAAAAACGTTCTGAGATTACCCTGGTGTTGGGTTAGTTAAAGCATTCAAAATAATGAAAATTATTTGTCTAAATAAAAGGCAGTGATAACTCACTCCCCTCGCTACCTGACAAAATCTTAATTATAACTTATATTTTTACAGCCAAATTAATACACCAGACTCATAGCAAAATCAACAAATAAAAGCTCAAATGTTGATTTAGCTACACAATATTCGCGTTTTTATTTAATCATCAAAAAATTCGCCATGACAAAATCATTCTCATCCAATTGATTTATATAAATAAAAATTTAATTCATTGTATTTATTGCTTAAAATGAAAAAATAAATAAATTTTACAAAATTTATTGCATAGATGATGTGAATATGAAAAAAACTACTGTATAAATATACGGAATTTATAGCAGCCTTTTAATCACGATTAGATTTAAATGGAATGCTAATCATCAGTTTTTTCATCAATGTCTGCTCAATGAATTTTGAATTACATCCAATCGCCGAAAATGCACGCTCAATAGAGAATAAATTTGAGAAATAAACGGCATAGCTGGAAGTTATACAGCATAAGACAGGATTTAATTGATGAAATAGCATGGAGAAATGCTCTCCATGCTATTCATTAATGTGCTGCTTTAACCACCCAGCGATTGAAAAGATAACGCGAGCCGTAGGCAGGAAAGACGTTAAAAAAAGCGAAGAAAATTTTAATTAAAATCTGAATAACCATCATTCCAATAATCTGATTTGTAGGTAATTTTCCGTAGAAAGCCACAAAACAGAAAACAAAACTATCAAGGATTGATGCTATAAACGTACTAAAAAATACCCGTAGTGCCAGAAATCGAGAATTCGTCATGTCTTTTAACTTACATAAGACATATGAATTAACCAGTTCTGAGACTAAAAATGACAGTGAAGAAGCAAAAATCGCTGACAAGATGTGATTCATCAAGGCATTATACTGATCATTCAAATCCCACCCCGGGATAGCCGGTAATCCTGTCGATATACTTAATAACGAGACAATAATCAGGTTAGAGGCCAGAGACATGTATATTGCTTTTCTTGCCAAACGAAATCCATAAAACTCACTGAGCAAGTCAATAACTAAAAATGAGAACGGATAAATAAAAGTTCCCGGAGTAACAATGATATCAAAATATTCGATATAAACCGGTTTAGCTGAGGCTATGTTACTGAAAGTGTAGAAAATTGTCAGTAACAGGGCGAGAAGTGAATAAACAACCCAAGACTTTTCATTACGCTCTTCAATTTCATAGATGGAAGGAGAACTCGGAAAACTAGAGTATATTTTCCTATAAAGTGATTTCGTTTCATGACTATCTAAGTCATCTGCTATTTCACTCTTTTCTAACTCCTTCACATTGATTTTTAAAACTTTTCCTGTTGCTGAAATTAATACATTTGCTGTATTATCGTAGCTATTAAATCCCAATAACTTATATTTTTTTCCCATATCCAAACCGCTCTTCCATTATATCCCCAATCACTTCAAAATCTTCTGAACTCTCAATACAAGACTCATTGATATGAAACTTTTTCTGTTTTGGATCGAAACATAATTTAGGGTTGTCGCTCTGATAATTACCTCTCCTGACTATTAATAAATCACCGGCATTATATTTACCCAAAAAATCATTCTCAAGTAAAACAGCGACAATATTAGGGCCTGAACCAAAATAATAAGTTAATTCTCTTCCTACGATAAGTGTGCCAATTTTACTTTCATAGAACTCAGCAGTAACACACTCCGATTGCATAAACAGTGGAACTGCGCACGGATTCATATTGCCTTCATAAGAAACGACTGCGTCAATACGTTCTTTTTCTGCGATATCAATCGCCTCTATCTCACTGTAAGAAATGCCAAAAAAATTAGATACTTTTTGGATTGTTGAAGTGTGAACACTTTGTACCCGGCCATCCAGAATATTGTAGATCGTTGTTCGATTTAGCCCCGTTCGATCACAAAGTGATACCCGGGTTTCACCTCTGGAATCAAGTAAATACTGTAAATTTTTTCTCAGGTATCCCATTTTTTGTTTTTTATACATAGCAATGCCTAGGAAAATATGTAACCATCTAATTTATATAGCCTTTTAGAATAAACATTTTTCATTAAATTCCGATAGAGTGAAAAACACTCTTGAGATAAATTATAAAAAATGGTAGCAGTTTATTTTCTGATTTCATTATTTAATAATATAACTAAATTGTTTTTTATGGAAAACATTAATTTGATAACTTACTTTTAGATTAACACCTTTAAAAAACAATAATAAAAATACAAAAAAATATTAAACAAGGTAAATATGGCTTATGTTAATACTTTTTACCAAAACCTCACCCATTCCATCTCAAAATCATTACTTATATTTAAAGATCAATTAGGAATAACATATAGATATTTTAGTTATATTTACAAAATAAAATTTACCATATGTAAACTATATGAGATAAAAAATGAGTTCACTCTATAAAAATAATGAACCCTACTTGAAAGGGTTGATCGCTATGATGGAGCATCTGAGCGATCCCTGGGGCATTAAGGATTTAGAGTCCCGTCATATTTATATGAATAAAGCGGCTTACCTATACACCAATACCCCTATAAATTTTGACGTAGAGGGTAAACTTGATTGTGAATTTCCGGCTCACTGGTCCGAAGATCAATTTACACAGGATTTAAAAGAACATGACCGGAGAACCGAAGAATCAAAAGACAGGGTTTCCATCATAGAAACCCATTATTGGTATGGAAAAGATATCCTCGCCCCTTTTATCAGCGAAAAATTCCCTGTATACAACGATGAAAAAGAGTGCATTGGTATTGTCTGGAATGCCAAACCACTAAGCAGCCTTTCCCCTCTAAAGTATATTAATCAACATAAACCCAGCGTGTTAACAACAGAAGCTGAAACAGATCTGTTTACGAAAGGGGAACTGGATATCATTTTTTTGATGCTGCAAAGGCGTTCAAATAAGGAAATAGCCCAAGTTTACAATGTCAGCCCTAAAACAATAGAAAACCGAATATATAACATCTACCAGAAAGCCAATGTTCACTCTCTTCAGCAATTTGAGGAATTTTGCAGACATTTACAATTAGATAGCTATATTCCTGAACGTCTAATTGAGAAAGGCGTTCTATTTATTTAAAAAATCAGGGAATAATGGATGAGCTTGCTCCCCCACTCAGGGAGCAATTTACTCTTCGGATTTAAATTTGCTCTTTTACTACTGAGATTCATCTTGAAACTTATTGATTAACAATAAAAAAGACTTAACTCTTGCTGTGTTTTTCAGCATAAATTCCACTATTAACCCATTGATGATCTGCTTCCCATGTAAACAGCCACTTTCGGGTAGGCCCGGCCATTACGTTCAGATAATAGCTGTCATATCCGGCTATTGTTGCTACTGGGTGATATCCCTTCGGTACCATCACAACATCTTTGTTATACACCGCCATTGTTTCATCTAATAAGCGATCATCAGTGTAGACACGCTGCAAACAGAAACCCTGCGGTGGATTCAGGCGATGATAGTAAGTCTCTTCTAAATAAGTCTCCTGCGGCTCATTATCGGTGTCATGTTTATGGCTGGGATAAGAGCTGGTACAACCTTCATCAGTATAAACCTCCACTACCAATAAACTATCCGCTGGCTGGTTATCAGGAAGAATGTTATGAACATAACGACGGTTATTTCCATTTCCCCTTTGTTCAGCTTCAATATCCTGCGGTGTAATTAATCGGGTAGGATAATTCCCTTTCCCTTCTGCCTGACAAACCGCCAGTTCAAGGTGAGTTTGCGCAGTAACTTCTGTCACCTCATGTGGGGCGATGTAAACAGCATAAGGTTTTTTACGCTCAAATGGACTCATACGATCACCGATCTGTTCAAATCTCTGCTGAGCCGTACTCACTGTTGCTTTTCCTGCCACCAGCACCAGACAGGTTTCATTTTCCGAAGCCGGTAATCTTATTGACTCTCCGGCATTCAACTCATAAACATCAAAGTGAACATACCTCCAGTTTGCACTTTCTGGCGAGATATGTTGTGTCCGCTTGTTTTGATCAGGTTTATGGTATTTTGACAGCAGCTTAGACATACAATCTACCTCAAGGTCAATTGTTAGCTCCAATGCTCATATCAGCCCTGCATTTTTAGCAAGCCGATGTAAATTTTTATACCCCAGTGTGGCGTAAGTCATTGGATGAGCCACAGCAGGATCCTGCTCTGCTTCAACAACCAGCCATCCGTGATAATCGTTATTTATCAGTATATTGAAAATAGCCGGATAATTTACACAACCATCGCCCGGCACAGTAAAAACGCCACTCAGCACAGCATCAAGAAAACTGGTTTTGCGGTTTTTGACATCTTTCAGTACATCCGGGCGTATATCTTTGCAATGCACATGATTGATTCGTTTACCCCAGCGCTTTGCCACAGCCAGCGGATCATCTCCGGCAAAAGTTAAATGCCCTGTATCCAGTAATAGCCCAACGTCTGCATCAGTGTGTTCCATCAGATTATTAATGTCTTCAGCACTCTCAATTACCGTCCCCATATGATGGTGGTAAGCAATCTGAACCCCATGAGACTGAGTATAATGGGCAAATTCTGTTAATTTTTCTCCGTACTCCTTCCAGCGCTCCGCCGGAAAAAGTGGCCGTAAATGCACGGGCTTACTCTGGTCGCCATGTATGGAGTCGGTCACTTCGGCAAAGACCATTACCGTTGCCCCCAGTTCACGTAACAGTGTTAAGTGTGGTTGAACTGCTGCGATTTCCTCTTCGACACTGCGCGTCAACAACCGCCCTGAGTACCAGCCAGAGACCAATTTCAGGTAATGGGAAGCCAGTATCGGCCCCAATATATGCGACTGACGGGGAAACTTATTACCCAACTCAAAACCCGCAAACCCTGCCTGACGCCCTTCTGATAAACAGGTTTCCAAGGATGTTTCTGCGCCCAGAGAAGGCAAATCATCATTAGTCCATGTCAGAGGATTAATGCCAAGTTGAACAGTCATGATGGTTCTCCTGTACATTGAGGATTCAGTGCTTCTTCTGCTTTCTTTTCATCACGCTGGCGCCAGCCATTAATCAGGTTGTGGTAGCTTGTTTTTACTTGCAGGACAAGCGTCTGATCATCAATTTCCCCAGCCAGCCATTTTTGTGATGCTTTACCGAATAATGTGCGGCCAACGGCAAAACCTTTGACGATTGATTTACCTGCTGCTGCATTAAAACCTGCTTTCAGTGTCTCTTCTGGTGCATCCAGCCCCAAAATCACCACTCCGCGACAATCAGGATCACGCTGCATAATTAATTCTTCAATTTGATCCCACGTTGTGGCTTGCATGGGAGGTAATTTCCACCAGTCCGGTTTAATACCAAGATTGTAGAAACGCTTAAGTGTACGTAGGTAAAGTTCATCGGAATGAGCCATTCCAGATGGTAAGATCACTTCCAGTAGTAGTTCATGACCTGACTGGCAACAAGCTGCATAAACTTCCGTCACTGTTCTTTCCTGTTCCAGACGCAGAGCACAATTATCTTCAGGATGAAAAAACACCAGACATTTCACGATATGTTCCAGTGGCCAGCTGATAAGCTGAGAGCCAATATTTCCATGCTCCAGACATAGTGGACGGGAACCGGGTAACTCAATCGGACGCCCTATCCATAGCCCTTGTCCGGTTGCAGCATCCAGCACATCCTGCCCGAACGTACTGTCACATAATATGCCGGAGTGGCCTTGCAGATGTGTTTCGGCACCTACTTCCTGACTGGCCTGAAATAACAGTTTTTTTAGGTGAGGAATGAGTTCAAGGCTGGCATTAACTCTACGTGCCATTTCAACAAACTGGCTCCGATGGTCGAATGCCATAATACACAGTTCTTGCCACTGTTTATGGCGACTGCTAACGCGATGCAGATGATTCAGGTGGATATCTAAATCAGGACGATACTCAGTGGTTGAGCGTGCGATTTGCTCCGCTCGCCGAAGATAATTATCCAGTTCTATTTTATCCGGCATGGCGGGTGCACAGCCATGTCGAGAAACAACTAAAGCACCACAGGCATTAGCATAAACACAACTCTGTTCCCAACTTTCGTTATTCAGATATCCTCGTAATAAACCAGACATGAATGCATCACCCGCTCCCAAAACATTCAGTATTTCGACCTTCACTCCTTGAATAGTGAGCCCTTCATCAAGAATATCAGGGATATCTCCGGTAAATACCGAGCACCCCAGTGCTCCACGTTTACAGACCAGAGTGGCAGAACTCAGTTTCCTTACACCACGCAAAGCATCCAGAGTATTTTTAACGCCTCCGGCGATATGAAACTCTTCTTCCGTACCAACTATCAGATCAAATTGCGAAAGTACTTCCTGTAATTGTGCGGTGACTTGCTCTGAGGCGATATACCGGGTTTCCCCATCTCCCAATGAAGTCAGCCCCCATAAAACAGGACGGTAATCAATATCAATAACTGTTTTCACACCATTGCGGCGGGCATATTTTAATGCAGTCAACACGGCATCTCTGGTTTTCGGATGAGAAAGATGCGTTCCGGTAATCGCCAGACAGCGGGCAGAGGCAATATATTCCTCACTGAAGTCATCCCGGGTAATCGCCATATCCGCACAATTATCACGGTAGAAAATCAGCGGGAAAGTTTCTTTATCTTTTATTCCGAGTAACACTAAAGCAGTAAGACGCTCTCTATCTGTAATTAAGTGGCTGGTATCACACCCCACTCTCTCCAGCTCTTCACGTAGAAATCGCCCCATATGCTCATCACCCACTCTGGCCAACATGGATGACTTTAGCCCCTGACGAGCTGTACCGTAAGCGACGTTGCCTGAAGAGCCACCCAGATATTTAGAGAAACTGACCATGTCCTCCAAACGTGCTCCTATCTGCTGACCATATAAATCAACCGCAATACGTCCCATACAGATAACATCAAATTTTTTATGTTGCTCCATCGCTCCACCTCTTACCCAATGTGCGTTTTGCTAACTTGTGTTGCTAAACTATGTATGTCACTAACTGCGAGATTTAATTAATTTCAGTTACATTAACCCAGCGTTTTTGCTCATAAGAGCATACAATCGCATCCAGAATGCGAGAGACTTTCCAACCCTCAGTAAAATCAGGCCAGATATCCCTGCCTAACGCGATACCATCAACTAAGTCCCTGACTTCCAATGTTTTCTGATCATTGAAGCCAATACCATGCCCTGCACCATTACAGAATGCGGCATAATCCGGATGCTCCGGCCCGATTAAAATAGTTTTAAAACCCTGACGATTTGGCGGTTCATCGTGCCGGTACAATTTCAGTTCTGCCATTCGTTCCTGAGTGAAACTCAGTGTGCCTTTAGTGCCTGTCACGATATAACTCAGCCCCATCTTGCGGCCACAGGCAATACGGGAAGTTTCAATCACGCCCATTGCTCCGCTATCAAAACGTACCATTGCATGAGCCTGATCCTCATTTTCAACAGGGATGAGTACCGAAGAACCTGGCATTTCAGGACGTGCTTTCACGACTGTTTTCATATCACCGCAAACAGTCGTGATGTTCCCCACCAGATAGTGCGCCATATTGATAATGTGTGCAGCAAGATCGCCCAATGCCCCCAAGCCTGCTTTATCCTTAAAGCAATGCCAATGAATCGGACTCAGAGGATCAGCCATATAATCTTCATTATGTGTGCCATAGAAATGCACTATTTCACCGATCTCACCATTCGAGATAATTTCTTTGGCTAACTGCGCGGTCGGGTTTTTCATATAATTAAACCCCACCACCGTTCTCACACCAGCAGTAGCAGCGGCTGCCACCATCTGTTTTGCATCATGGGCATTCAAAGCCAGCGGTTTTTCACAATAGACATGTTTGCCGTGCTTAATGGCTTCTAACGCCATTTCTTTATGCAGAAAATTGGGCGTACATATATCAACCACATCGATATCTGGATCAGAAACCAGTTCTCTCCAGTTGCCTGTGGAACGCCGGAAACCGAGTTCTTTTGCATGAGCCTGAGCCAGTTCCGGTGTGATCCCGGCGATCATTTCACGTATTAATTTTCCTTTTAATGCAAAAACCGAGGATGCCTGAGCATAAGCGATAGCATGGGTACGCCCGATATAACCAGCACCAATCAAACCGATCCGAATCTCTTTCATATTCTTTAGGTTCCATTACTCAGGTTTATTAGGCATTTTCACGATGAATGGGACGCTTAAACAACACCTTACTGATTTGATAAGCGACATATCCCAGAATTCCGGCGGCAAACAGATAGTAAAGTATCATCACATAATTCGGCACATTTTGAGCCAGAAAGACATACATTGAGACTGCGGTCAGTGTAATTAACCAGCCCATTGGCTTCACCATTGACCACGGGGTAATATCCACCTGTTTTGTATACACTTCCTCATAGCTTTCAGCAGGGAAAAAATAACCAATTGTCAGCATGAAAATGACATTCAGCACAAATAAGATGCCTACCAAATGGAAAAAATGGATATCAATATGCAGGATAAAATTACAGACAATATAAGCTGACATACCAAATAATAGCCCCAATTTGGCAGCAATCGGAGGAACACGTTTTGTCATCAACCCTACCAGTACAACACTGAGAATAGGAGCGTTGAAAATCCCCTGTAGTTGCTGAATCAGGTAAAACAAACCATCGGGAGCATTAGCAACAAGCGGAGCAATGAGCATGGTTACCAATGCCAGAGCAATACCCAGATATTTGCCTACCGCTACACTTCGTGCTTCACTGGCGTTTGGATTAATTCTCTGTTTATAGATATTGACAGTAAATAAAGTAACGGAAGAGTTCAGCCCTCCACTGAATGTAGAGAATACAGCGCCAACCACGACCGCAGCAAAAAAGCCAACCAGAATTTTAGGTAAAACTAATTGGACTAATGCAGGGTAGGCGTTATCCGGGTTATCTATCTGCCCACTGAAAATATGAAACGCAATAACACCCGGTAAAATAATGATGGAAGGAATAAGCAGTTTTAATACAGCGCACAACATCACTCCTTTTTGCCCTTCCGCCAGATTCTTTGCACCCAGAGATTTTTGTACAATGGATTGATTGGTACACCAAAAAAACATGTTAGAAATGATTAACCCTGTAAACAAGGTTGAAAATGGAACGAGTGAATCTTCACTGCCAATAGAGTTAAATTTATCAGGATGAGCCTGATAAATTTCAGTCAGACCTTGCCAAGCATTGCCATTACCTACATACAGTAATGCAAAAATCGTAACAATGCCTCCACCGACAATTAACCCGATGCCATTAATGGTGTCAGCGACAGCAATAGCTTTAATCCCACCAAAAATAGCATAAATCGCGCCCAACCCACCGACGCCCCAAACTATAATCCATAAAGCTGTCGTTTTATCGACATTAACTACCTGAGAAAATTGAAATAAACTTTCTAGTGCGATAGCACCGGTATATAACACGATAGGCAATAACGAAATAACATACATTGCCAGAAATAAAACTGAAGTAATCAACAGAGTATTTTTATCAAACCGCCGTTCTAAATATTCCGGAATTGTTGATATCCCCAGTTTTAAATATTTGGGCAGAAAGTAAATGGCAAACAGCACAATCGTTAAGGCGGCTATAACTTCCCATGCCATAACAATAAACCCCGTTCTGAAGGCCAGACCATTTAAACCAACCAGATGTTCTGTAGACAAATTCATTAATAGCATGGAGCTGCCGATATAAACTCCGGTCAGAGAACGACCACCCAGAAAATAGCCTTCTGTAGATTCAGTTAGATGTTTATTCCTTGTTTTATAATAAGCAATCCCGGCCACCAGCAGGGTAAAACCAATAAAAGAAAGAAAAGCTGACATATAATGCTCCCCTTGGTTTGCTATTATTTATAATTTAATTTCTTTACCGGATAACAGGGATTCAAGCGCTTTATCAGCTAGATACAATGCCTGTTCACCATCAGAACCGGTTGTTTCCGGAGTGGCTCTTCCTGCCATGACATCGACAAAATGTGACCATTCTGCGATATATGCCTCACGATAACGTTGCAGAAAAAAATGTTCGGGCTTAGCGGAAAGACAGCCGTTGTCTCCCCATAATTCCACGCTATTTTCTTTAATATTACCGGCTGTCAGTAAACCTTTTTCACCATGCAGTTCAAGACGTTGATCATAGCCATACCCCGAACGACGACTGTTAACGATGCTAACCATAGCGCCTGAAGGAAATTTCATAATAATAAATGCGGTATCAATATCACCCGCTGCACCGATGGCTGCATCAACCAGATTGCTGCCTTGTGCATAAATAGCACACGGCTCTTCACCAATAATAAAACGGGCCATGTCAAAATCATGAATAGTCATATCCCTAAACATCCCCCCAGAAACCCGGATATATTCAGCGGGTGGCGGAGCAGGATCACGGGATGTGATAATAAGAGATTCAGCCTTACCTATTTTCCCTGCATGAAATAGATTTTTCAGCCGACGGAACTGAGGGTCGTAGCGACGATTAAAGCCGACAAATAAAGGAACCTGAAATTCTTTTACTACAGCAAGGCACTGCTGTACTCGCTCCAGATCAAGATGAACCGGTTTTTCACAGAAAATCATTTTATTGTTACGGGCTGCCAGCTCGATTAAATCAGCATGCGTATCTGTTGCTGAAGCAATAAGGACACCATGCACATCTGGATCAGACATTGCTTCTTCAGTGGTTTGTATTTTGGCCTGATATTTCTGTGCCAATATTTCAGCATTTACCTGATAAGGATCAACGACAGAGTAGAGGCAGGTTTCTTTATGGCTGGCTATGCTGACTGCATGAACCAGACCAATCCTGCCAGCACCAAATAATGCAATGTTAAACATGAATGCTCCTTGATACCTCTGTACCCCGCCGTCTTTCAGATTGCTGCGTTACTGGCTGTCTCCTGAAATTCATCGGGTATATTTGCTTTAGGATTGAATAAAAATATAACAATCAAAATATTTATTTCAATTTAACAGGAGTTGGAAATTTTATTTTTTAGAGGCGGTTAGCATTTTGAGATGAAAGTGATGTAATTAGTGTTGTATCTATCACAAAAAACGAGTTATCAGATCGGAAGGTTTAAATAAAAACACATTAAAATCATATAATAATACAAAAAACAACCCAACTACCGCCACAGTTGAAGTCATTAAAATCACACTGGAGTAAAGAGGCAACGAAACAGTCTGGAATGAAATAAAAATTCCATACCTTGTATAAAAGCACAATTTCACTGCCGGATAAAAGGCATCAAATCATAATATACACAATGGATTTCAAGATGCGTCGCGACGGCAAGGGAGTAACAAATTCGTCGAGAACGAATTTATCCAGCCAAAGGCTGGCCTCTGGTAAGAGGCCGGAGCCTCGGAGTCAATCTCCGGGAGCATAGATAACTATGTGACCGGGGTAAGCGAGCATAGCCAACAAAGAAGCTGCTTGAAAGACGAAATGTATAGTAGAAAGGTTAGTACTGACGCGTATATTTCTCCACATATTGCCTGATTTTTTCGGCTGTGGCAGTAATCGTCGGGTTATCTGCAACCTGTGCTGTGCCTGTTCTCCACCAAGATTCATAATCATGAGTCATCGTTTTCGGTAACACTTTAATATCGATCAGAGTTGCACATGTCTGTTTCCGGGAATCCTGCAAAGCAGTAATCAATTGTTGTTCGTTATGCACCCGATAACTTTTACAACCGTAACTTTCTGCATTTTTAGCAAAATCCACCGGAACCAGCGCCCCATCCAACCGGCCACTCTGTTGATTGCGATAACGATTTTCTGTCGCAAAACTGCCCATTCCCTGACTCATCTGTAAGTTATTGATGCAGCCGAATCCGGCATTATCAAATAGCAACACAGTAATCTTGATGTTTTCCTGAATCGCTGTTTGTAATTCACTATGCAACATCATATAAGACCCGTCACCAACCATTGCGTAAACCGGCTGGCCCGGACAGGCAAGTTTTGCTCCCAGCGCTGCGGCAATTTCATATCCCATGCAGGAATAGCCATATTCAAGGTGATAAGTATCCGGCTCTTTAGGTTGCCACAGGCGTTGTAAATCCCCCGGCAGAGAACCTGCTGCACCGACAATAATGGCATTATCTTCCAGATATTGATCCATCAGCCCAAGTACACGCGTCTGCGCCAGATTCGTCTGTAATGTGTCACTGTATTCATGTAATTTCTCATCCAGATGACCCGCAATTTCAGGTCTGTCTCCGGCCTGATACCGGATAGAGAACAGCCGCGAAAGTTCCTGCTGCCAGACTGATTTAGCCTGCTCAACCTCCTGTTGCCAACCGGAATACCATCCCGTTTTTACTAATGCCTGAGTGATTGAAGACAACCCTTCTCTGGCATCAGAAATCACAGCAACAGCATCCAGCTTGCAGGCATCAAACTCTGCCACGTTAATGGTGAGAAATTCAGCTTGCGGATTTTGAAACAGGGATTTTGATGCTGTCGTGAAATCAGTAAAACGTGTGCCGACACCAATGATTAAATCTGCATCTTTAGCCAGCAAATTAGCTGCCAGACACCCCGTTGTCCCCATTCCTCCGCAATTCAGGGGGTGCGCAGCAACAATGGCACTTTTTCCGGCCTGTGTTTCTGCAAAGGGGATATTAAAAGTTTCGGCAAATTGGCGGAAGGCTTCGTGTGCTCCTGAATAACGGACTCCGCCCCCGCAAACCAGTAATGGTTTCTTCTTACGCTGTATCAGCTCTACGGCATCCTGAATACGGGGCTGGGAAGCAGGTCGTCGCTCAAGGTAATGCACCCGTTTGCGGAAAAAGTAATCTGGATAATGCCACACTTCTCCCTGTACATCTTGCGGCAAACAGATAGTAACTGCACCGGTATCCGCCGGATCAGTCAATACCCGCATGGCCTGAATCATCGCAGTCATTAATTGCTCCGGTCTGGAAATACGATCCCAATAACGAGAAACAGGCCGGAAACAATCGTTAGTGCTGATAGTGCCATCCCAATACTGCTCAACCTGCTGTAAAACCGGATCTGGCTGGCGGCAGGCAAAGGTATCTCCCGGTAATAACAGCAATGGAATACGGTTGGCCGTTGCTGTGGCGGCGGCTGTTACCATATTGGCGGCTCCCGGCCCGACAGAGGAGGTAACAGCAAAAATCTGCCGCCGCTTTTTCTGTCGGGAAAAACCGGTAGCGATATGTGCCATACCCTGCTCATTACACCCCTGATAGATTCGGAGGTGGCCGGGGTTCTGTTCCAGCGCCTGCCCCAACCCCACAACATTACCGTGACCGAATATAGTGAAAACACCACAGATAAAGGGCAATTCCTCGCCATCAACGTTAATATATTGCTGATTGAGAAACCTGACCAAAGCCTGAGCCGTGGTCATTTTGTGTGTCTGTGGCTGTATTATCTGAGAATGTGTTGCCGATGTATTCATGGGATAACTCCATCAATATGAGCTGAATCACAATGCTACAGGTATATGAAATATATATTTCATTTTCAATGTGAATTGAAATAGGATTTTAGTAATGTGATCAACACGCTATTTTTGTGCAATTGCAATTTATTTTATTAAGGGAAACATTATGTCTGCTGCATCGAATCTGCCCGAACTACAGGAACAAATTCGCGCGCGTTATGACGAGTTAAGTAAACGCTTACAACAAGTCGCAAGGTATGTTCTGGATAATACCAATAGCGTAGCATTTGATACGGTAGCTATTATTGCAAAAGAGGCTGATGTTCCACCTTCTACTCTGATCCGCTTTGCTAATGCGTTTGACTTCAACGGATTCAATGAGATGAAACAGTTATTTCGCATGAATCTGGTAGAGGAAACCGCCAGTTATACCGATCGTGCCCGCCTGTTCAGAGCGCTGGATAGTGATAACCAGCAAGAGGAAGACCCACTTCATATTTTGCAGGAATTTGCCCACTCCAATGCACAGGCTATGCAGCAACTTGCCGCCCGTACTCCGGCGGAAGACTTAAATAAGGCGGTGGATTTACTGGCAAATGCTCACAATATTTATATTATCGGGCTACGCCGCTCGTTCAGTGTGGCATCATATTTTGCCTATGCCCTGAGCCATCTGGAGTGTCGTCCTATGCTGGTAGATGGTCTGGGGGGAATGTTCCGCGAACAGATGAGTATGATTGGGACGGATGATGTGGTTGTTTCCATCAGCTTTACACCCTATGCCGAAGAAACGGTGATGGTCAGTCAAAAAGCAGCACAGTCCGGAGCAAAGCAGATTGTGATTACTGACAGCCAAATCAGCCCATTGGCAAGTTTCAGCGATGTTTGTTTTGTCGTTAAGGAAGCAAAAGTTGATGCATTCCGCTCTCAATCAGCCACATTATGTCTGGCACAATCACTGGCTGTTGCTTTAGCTTACCGGCAGGAAAATGTAAGATAGTCGCTCTATTCATTTCAGGTTGTCGGCTCACGGGTTGCAGCCTGAAATATATTGGTTAATAAAACAGAAAATACCCTTTTATCAGCAATTAATTATTTTCATCATCTTATAAGCTATGATTATTTTTTTATTCAATTAATCGCCAATCACGTTCTGTTCATTTCATTCTTTGAGCTGATAATCAATATTTATTATGGGTTATTTCATTCTGCGGTGTTGTGACATAAATATATTTAATGAAAATACTCAGTCATCATAAAATAAATAACGTTATCAGGCTGCCAAATTTTTCTGAAACCAAAGAAAACACCGCAATAAACTGTTCAAAAAATAACATCCAGTTTATTCCGGTGCTCTTTCTCTTAATTATGGAGATATTGATTAATTAATATATTAATACAAATATATATTTACTGTTCTTCATTTTCATCTATATCGGTTTGAGAATGGTTTCCGATAGAAATAAGGTCATCCAGCAATGCTAGCAGCTGGGCTAATTTTTCTGAGGAAAAAGCGGCTTCAATTGCTTTATAGCCTTCATCGACTTCTCCTTTTGCCTGCTCATACAATTCCTGACCAGCCGGAGTCAGAGAGACGTATAGCTTTCGCTGATCATTCATTGGTTTTAAACGAAAGATAAGACCGTCACGCTCCATGCGAGTCAGAATGCCCGTCAAACTTGGGCGTAAAATACAGGTAAGGTTGGCCAAATCATGAAAATCAATCGAACGACTGCTTGCAAGTACACGAACAATACGCCATTGCTGCTCAGTCAGATTATAACTCTTCAAGATCGGGCGGAAAAAACTCATCGAGGTTTCCCGAGCTTGAAGTAATGCTAATGTCAGGGATTCATGCATAAGTAAAGGTGACTCTTAAGTTAACCACGGGCAATTCTCTATAAGTTGAACGCATGCGCTACCGATTATAGACAACATTAAAGTCGAAAAGACTAACATGCTCATAACTATCCACAAAGGAAAAAGAATTCAATATTAACAAATAAATAAAATTATTTTGCCACATAAAGTTAACAAAAAGTTAAACACAACACCAAATGACCTTATCTGAAGATATAACGGTTTGATCTTTATGTATTAAAAATAATCATGAGCAGAATGTTGTTACAGAGATCACAATTAAAATTAACAATTAACTTAACATATTGAACATCATCGCGTATTGATTTATTAATATATTAATAATTGATCTTGCGATACATCGCTCAGCTTGCAAGGAGTTGTTAATGAAAGGCACCGTCTTTGCCGTTGCTCTCAACCATAACAGTCAGCTCGATTTTTGGCGTAAAGCATTTCACGAAGCGCCATATAACACACTCCCCCAGACTCCAGTTTGGTTTATCAAACCCCGTAACACAGTGATTACTTCCGGTGATGTTATTCCCCATCCCATTGGAGAAACCGTACAAAGTGGTGCGACACTGGCACTGTTTATCGGCACAGATAAAACCGGTAAAGCAGCCCGTAAGGTTTCCGTCAAAGATGCCGACCAATACATAGCCGGTTATGCACTGGCCAACGAAGTCAGTTTACCGGAAACTTCATTTTATCGCCCAGCCATAAAAGCAAAATGCCGGGATGGTTTTTGCCCAATCGGTCAGATGGCGGATGTTCAGATAGCAGATGTAAAAACGATCAGTTCACTGGATATCATCACAGAAATAAACGGGCAGGAAGTTGATCGCTGGTCAACGCAGGATCTGGTGCGTTCTGCCCCAGAGCTTTTATCAGCATTAAGCGATTTTACCACCCTGAATGAAGGTGATGTCATTCTGCTGGGAACTCCTCATCAGCGGGTCACTCTTCATCCGAATGATACTGTCACAATCAGGGCTGATGGTTTCCCCATTTTACAAAACACCGTTGTATTGGCCGGAGGTCAGGCATGAAACACGCCAGAATTCATTATCAGGGTCAGGAGCTTCAGGTCACTGTTGATGAGCAGGAGAATATACTGCTGCCAGATGGCAGCCGAATCAGTGGGCTTGATGTGGTATGGCTTCCACCGGCCAGCGGCACACTGTTTGCGTTGGGTCTGAATTATGCCGATCATGCAACTGAGCTGGAATTTAAGCCACCGGAAGAGCCGCTGGTATTTATCAAAGCAGCCAACAGTTTCACTGGCCACCGTCAGGTTTCTGTCCGCCCTGATAATGTGGAATACATGCATTATGAAGCTGAATTAGTGGTGGTCATTGGTAAACCGGCTCACCAAGTTTCCAGAGCCAATGCCATGGATTACGTTGCAGGCTATACCCTTTGTAATGATTACGCCATCCGTGATTATCTGGAAAATTATTACCGTCCCAATTTGCGTGTAAAAAGCCGTGATACGTTAACGCCTATCGGCCCGTGGATCGTTGATAAAGACGATATTGCTGATCCGCATAATCTGATCCTGAGTACCTGGGTTAATGGCGAACTGCGCCAGCGTGGGACAACAGCAGATTTGATCTTCGATATTCCTTTCCTGATCGCCTATTTGAGCGATTTCATGACATTACAACCCGGAGACATGATCGCCACAGGCACACCCAAAGGTTTATCCGATGTTGTTCCCGGCGACGAAGTTATTGTGGAGATCGAAGGTATCGGACGTCTGGTAAATCATATTGTCCACCAACAAGAATATGAGGAAAGCCTGTCATGACCACAATTAATCATTGGATCAACGGTGAAAACGTTGGCAGCAGTACCTATTTTGAAACAGTCAATCCCGCAACCGGTGCAGTATTGGCAGAAGTCGCCTCAGGTGGCAAAGAAGAAATTGATCGGGCGGTTGCTGCCGCAAAAGAGGCTTTCCCCAAATGGGCAAATATGCCAATGAAAGAGCGTGCGCGTCTGATGCGGCGTTTAGGCGAGTTAATTGACCAGAATGTACCTGAAATTGCTGCGATGGAAACCAGTGATACGGGGCTGCCAATCCACCAGACAAGAAATGTCCTTATCCCGCGCGCTTCCCATAATTTCGATTTTTTTGCGGAAACTTGTCAGCAGATGAACGGCCGCACTTATCCCGTCGATGACAAAATGCTCAATTATACCCTGCTCCAGCCTGTCGGTGTCTGCGCGCTGATTTCCCCGTGGAATGTGCCGTTCATGACTGCCACATGGAAAGTTGCTCCCTGTCTGGCTCTGGGAAACACCGCCGTTCTGAAGATGTCTGAGCTTTCACCGCTGACAGCCAACCGTCTGGGAGAACTGGCTCTGGAAGCCGGTATTCCCGCAGGCGTGCTGAATGTGGTACAGGGATACGGCAATACTGCCGGTGATGCACTGGTAAAACACCATGATGTCCGGGCTGTTTCTTTTACCGGTGGAACTGCAACCGGCCGCCTGATTATGCAAAATGCCGGGCTGAAAAAGTACTCCATGGAACTGGGGGGCAAATCGCCGGTACTTATTTTTGAAGATGCCGATATCGAACGTGCATTAGATGCCGCGCTGTTCACGATTTTTTCCCTTAATGGTGAACGCTGTACAGCAGGTTCGCGTATTTTCATTCAGGAAAGTATCTATCCTGAATTTGTGAAGCGTTTTGCTGAACGTGCCAGCCGTCTGCGCGTCGGTGATCCGCAGGATCTTAATACACAGGTCGGCAGCCTGATCAGCCACCAGCATTGGGAAAAAGTTTCTGGCTACATCCGGCTGGGTATTGAAGAAGGGGCGACTCTGTTAACCGGTGGCCCGGATAAACCAGCAGATCTGCCTGATCATCTGAAAAATGGTCATTTCCTGCGACCAACCGTATTAGCTGATGTGGATAACAGGATGCGCGTGGCACAGGAAGAAATTTTCGGCCCGGTCGCTTGCCTGTTGCCATTCAAAAGTGAAGAAGACGGGTTACTCATGGCTAACGATGTGGAATATGGGCTGGCATCTTATATCTGGACACAGGATGTCAGTAAAGTTCTGCGGCTGGCACATGGAATTGAAGCCGGTATGGTCTTCGTCAATTCTCAGAATGTACGCGATCTGCGCCAGCCATTTGGTGGCGTGAAAGCCTCTGGTGTCGGACGGGAAGGCGGAGAATACAGCTTTGAAGTTTTTGCTGAAGTGAAAAATGTTTGTATTTCAATGGGAAATCATCCTATTCCCCGCTGGGGAATTTGATTCTCCAAAGTATATCCGATGGATTTCGAACCTGAGAGACAAAGGATATTCCCGCTTTTCATCATCCTGATACAAAGTGAGGATCTATGGGCAAGTTAGCGTTAGCAGCAAAAATTACACATGTACCTTCCATGTATCTGTCCGAATTGCCGGGTAAACATCATGGCTGTCGGCAGAGTGCGATTGATGGACATAAGGAGATCAGCCGCCGCTGCCGGGAGTTGGGCGTCGATACTATTATCGTCTTTGATACCCACTGGCTGGTAAACAGCGCCTATCATATTAACTGTGCAGAACACTTTTCCGGTATTTATACCAGTAATGAATTACCGCATTTTATCCGCGATATGAGTTATGAATATGACGGAAACCCCGAACTGGGGCGGATGATCGCAGAAGAAGCGCGTCAGATGGGAGTTCGGGCAAAGTCACATGAGATTGCCAGCCTGACGCTGGAATATGGCACATTAGTACCCATGCGCTATATGAATAGTGACCGTCATTTTAAAGTTATTTCAATCTCTGCCTTTTGTACTGTTCATGCTTTCGAAGATAGCCGTAAGTTGGGAGAAGCCATTTTACAGGCTATTGAGAAATATGATGGCACAGTTGCCGTGCTGGCCAGCGGTTCGCTCTCCCATAGTTTCATTGATGATCAACGAGCCGAAGAAGGCATGAACAGCTATACCCGCGAGTTTGATGAGCAGATGGATCGCCGCGTTGTGGAACTCTGGAAAGAAGGGAAGTTCAGGGAATTCTGCGACATGCTGCCTGAATATGCTCACTACTGCCGGGGCGAAGGCAATATGCATGATACCGTCATGTTACTCGGGCTGCTTGGCTGGGATAAATATGACGGCAAAGTAGAGTTTCTCACTGAATTATTTGCCAGTTCAGGGACAGGACAGGTGAATGCAATTTTCCCATTATCAAATGCTGTTAACCAGACAATACCCGTCTGACAGGAGTGAACCATGCCACATTTTTATGCTGAATGTACCGAAAATATCCGCAAAGAAGCCCATTTACCGGAACTGTTTGCGAAAGTGAATCAAGCGCTTGCCGATACCGGCATTTTTCCGCTGGGCGGGATCCGCAGCCGGGCTATTTGGCTGGATACGTGGCAAATGGCAGATGGAAAACAGGATTATGCTTTTGTTCATATGACGCTGAAAATCGGTGCTGGACGCAGCAAAGACGATTGCCAGAAAGTCGGGGAGATGCTGTTTTCGCTCATAAAAACCCATTTTGCTGATCTAATGACACAGCGTTATCTTGGCCTCTCTTTTACAATGGAAGAACTTGATCCAATACTGAATTATAAATCCAATAATGTTCATAAGCTGTTTAAGACAAAAGTTAAGACATTATGAGTGTCATAATTCTACGTTTATGAAATTCTGTGTTTCTGAACCTGAAATTCAGAGTGATTGAAGTACAAAAAAAGTTGAGTTCACATTTTTGTTAAATGAAGAGGGAAACCATGACAAACCATCCTGATGCTTTATTACTTGATACCTTATTACTACGCCAGCAGGGTTATATTAACGGGAAATGGCTTGATGCAGACAATAAGGCTACCTTTGCCGTGACCAATCCGGCTAATGGTGACATCATCGCCAATGTCAGTGATATGGGAGCAGCAGAAACTCTGCGCGCTATTGAAGCCGCTGAAAAAGCACTTCCTGCATGGCGTGCCATGACTGCTAAGCAGCGCAGCAGAATACTCCGACAATGGTTCAATCTGGTCATCGATAACCAGAAAACACTGGCCGAGCTCCTGAGTATCGAACAAGGAAAATCCCATACAGAAGCGATGGGTGAAATTGCCTATGGTGCCAGTTTTATCGAATGGTTTGCGGAAGAAGGTAAACGGGTTTATGGCGAAACTATCCCCTCACCAGCGCCGGGTTACCGCACATCGACTATAAAGCAGCCGATCGGCGTAGTTGCTGCAATTACACCTTGGAATTTTCCCAATGCGATGATTACCCGCAAAGTCAGCCCGGCACTGGCCGCAGGTTGTACTGTCGTCCTGAAACCTGCCGCAGAGACTCCGCTTTCCGCATTAGCTCTGGCAGCTCTGGCTGAGCTGGCGGGCGTCCCGGCGGGTGTTTTCAATATTGTCACCGGGATGGATGCCAAAGCAATTGGGGAAGTGCTGACTTCAAGCCCTATCGTGCGCAAACTCTCTTTTACCGGATCAACCCGTGTAGGGCAGTTACTCATGGCACAAAGCGCCAATACGGTAAAAAAACTCTCTCTTGAATTAGGTGGTAATGCACCTTTTATTGTCTTTGATGATGCCGATTTAGATGCCGCAGTTAAAGGCGCAATGGCAGCAAAATTCCGTAACAGCGGGCAGACTTGTATCTGCGCAAACCGGATATTGGTGCAGGAAAGTATTTACGAGGAGTTTGCTGAACGTCTGGCTCAGGCCGCTAAACAACTTCAGGTCGGGCCTGCCAGTGATAGTTCATCACAGCAGGGGCCTCTGATTAATCAGGCGGCTGTGGATAAAGTTCAGTCTCATATCAGTGATGCTGTTTCCCGTGGCGCGCGGATTCTGACCGGAGGAAAATCCCACAAGCTGGGTGGTCTGTTCTTTGAACCAACCGTACTGGCTGATATTGATGAAACAATGCAAGTCGCCCATGAAGAAACATTCGGCCCTCTGGCTCCCCTGTTCAAATTCCGTGATGAAGAAGAGGCTATCCGTATTGCCAACAGCACAGAGTTCGGGCTGGCGGCCTATTTTTATTCCCGCGATATCGGCAGGATTTACCGGGTAGCAGAAGCACTGGAAAGCGGCATGGTCGGTATTAATGAAGGGCTGATTTCCAACGAGGCTGTGCCGTTCGGCGGTATAAAACAGTCTGGTCTGGGGCGTGAGGGTTCGCGTTACGGCATAGAAGATTATCTGGAAGTGAAATACCTCTGTTTTGGAGGATTATAACCCAAAGGAGTTTCACACATATGCTACAGAAAGAAGTCGTATCACAGGTTGCTCGCCGCTTATATCAGGCAGAGAAAGACCGTAAACAGATCCGTCAGATCTCACTGGATTATCCGCAAATAACCATTGAGGATGCTTATGCCATTCAGCGTGAGTGGGTCAGCATGAAAACAGCGGAAGGACGGTTACTTAAAGGGCATAAAATCGGCCTGACTTCCAGAGCCATGCAGATCAGTTCGCAAATTGATGAACCGGACTATGGTGCACTGCTGGATGATATGTTTTTTCAGAGCGGCTGTCATATTCCCTGCGAACGTTTTATTGTTCCCCGCATTGAGGTGGAACTGGCTTTTGTACTGGCAAAACCGCTGCAAGGCCCGGACTGTACACTGTTTGATGTTTACAATGCGACAGATTACGTTATTCCGGCACTGGAACTGATCGATGCCCGTTGTCATAACATCGATCCTGACACCCGGCGCCCGCGTAAAGTCGTGGATACGATTTCTGATAATGCAGCAAACGGGGGCGTCATTATGGGAGGACGCCCCATCAAACCACACGAGCTGGATTTAAGATGGGTCAGCGCCCTGCTCTATCGCAATGGTGTGGTTGAAGAATCCGGCGTAGCGGCTGCCGTACTTGACCATCCCGCCAGTGGTGTTGCGTGGCTTGCTAATAAACTGGCACCACACGGTGTCCAGCTTGAAGCGGGCCAGATCATACTGAGTGGCTCTTTCACCCGACCGGTTGCCGCCCGTAAAGGTGATACATTTCACGTGGATTATGGCGTACTAGGTTCAGTCAGTTGTTATTTTGTTTAAAAATCAGTTTGGTATAAAAATGAATTAAAAACTTAATTAAAAATCAGAGCATAAGGTGCAATCATGGATCAGCTGACAAATAGATTCAAACAGGCCCTGCAATCGGGGCAACCACAAATCGGTTTATGGCTCGGGCTTTGCAGTTCATATAGTGCTGAAATTCTGGCAGGAACAGGTTTTGACTGGCTGCTGATTGATGGCGAGCATGCCCCCAATGATATTTCCTCTATCCTGAATCAGTTACAGGCTATTGCTTCCTACCCTAGCCAGCCGGTTGTTCGTCCACCGTGGAACGATCCGGTTATTATTAAACAGCTACTGGATATCGGCGCTCAGACCCTGCTGATACCGATGATTCAGAATGCTGAGCAGGCACGTGAAGCTGTACGGGCAACCCGTTATCCGCCTGAAGGCATTCGGGGAGTAGGCAGTGCATTGGCAAGAGCTTCCCGCTGGAATCGTATCCCTGATTATCTGACTCGCGCCAATGAAGAAATATGCGTCTTGATTCAGGTAGAAACCCGTGAGGCTTTAAATAATTTGTCAGAAATTCTGACTGTTGATGGTGTTGATGGTGTATTTATCGGCCCCGCTGATCTCAGTACAGATATGGGATACCACGGCAATCCCCAGCACCCAGAAGTTAAAGCGGCTATCGAGCAGGCCATCAGACAAATTACTACAGCAGGCAAAGCTGCCGGAATACTGATGACCAATATTGAAGCGGCAGAACATTATCTGGATCTCGGTGTGCAGTTTATTGCTGTTGGAGTTGATATCATACTCCTGACCGGCGCAGTTAATGCATTGGCGACACATTTTGGCAAGGGACTGGAAAACAACGAATCGCCTTTATCCAACGCTGCATATTAATAAAAAGGTAACAGCTATGAGCAGCTCGCCTGAAGCCATGCAGAAGCCCGGTGAACCCGCTTATTCACATAAAAATCTCACCGTACAGCAGCAAAATGTTATCAATAAATTATTTCGCCGTTTGATCCTGTTTCTGTTTGTTCTGTTCATATTTTCTTTTCTCGATCGTATCAATATTGGTTTTGCCGGTTTAACGATGGGAAAAGATCTGGGTCTTACATCGACCATGTTCGGGTTAGCTGCAACACTGTTTTACGTTACTTATGTGGCGTTTGGTATTCCCAGCAATATCATGCTGAGTATTGTGGGCGCCAGACGCTGGATTGCCACGATTATGGTGCTGTGGGGAATTGCTTCTACTGCAACAATGTTTGCGACCGGCCCCACCAGCCTGTATATCCTGCGTATGCTGGTAGGTATTGCAGAAGCTGGCTTTCTTCCCGGTATTCTGGTTTATCTGACTTATTGGTTTCCGGCTTATTACCGTGCCCGGGCTAATGCCCTGTTTATGATCGCGATGCCGGTCACAATGGCGTTCGGCTCACTGGCATCAGGTTATATTCTGGAAATGGACGGAATTTGGGATCTGCGAGGCTGGCAGTGGCTGTTTTTTCTGGAAGGGTTTCCTTCTGTTCTTCTGGGTGTTGTTGTCTGGTTTTATCTGGATGATTCACCAACGAAAGCTAACTGGCTGACAGATGAGGATAAAAAATGCCTACAGGAAATGATAGAGAATGATAAAGTTTCTTTAGCGCAACCTGAATCTTCACACGTAAAAACCAGCCTGTGGCATGAACTTTTCACCCCGATTGTTCTCATGTACACCTTCGCTTACTTCTGCCTGACCAATACTCTGAGCGCCATTAATATCTGGACGCCACAAATTATGCAGAGTTTTAATCAGGGAAGCAGTCACACCGTTATTGGCCTGCTAACAGCGATACCTCAATTCTGTACCATTTTAGGGATGATTTACTGGAGCCGACGTTCAGACCGCCTGCAAGAACGAAAAATGCACACCGTGCTGCCTTATTTATTTGCGGCTGCGGGCTGGGTCATCACCTCACTGACAGACAACAGTCTGGTACAGCTCTTAGGCATCATTATGGCATCTACCGGCTCATTTACTGCCATGGCGGTATTCTGGACAACACCGGATCAATCCATCAGCCTGCGGGCACGGGCTATCGGAATAGCGGTGATCAATGCCACCGGTAATATCGGTTCTGCTGTCAGTCCTTTATTGATCGGATGGCTGAAAGATCAGACCGGCAACTTTAATTCCGGTCTCTATTTCGTCGCCGGGCTGCTGGTTATCGGAGCACTGATGGTTTTACTGATCCCAATGAAACACACAAGATCATAGCAAGTTCCCAAATTCCGACGCCTCAGCGAAATACTCTGATTACAGTCTTAAAAGGGAAAAAATTGATGTCAACCAGCCAGACAAACAGCGAAGTTATCAGCAATATTGATATCAGTAAGGATTATGATGAAACTCAAGGGTCAGATGATGTCCACTATCAGACTTTTGGTCGCATGGCGGCTTTTTTTGGGCGTGATATGCAGGCGCACCGTCATGATGGTTTTTTTCAGCTGCACTATCTGGTCACCGGCCGGATTGAATTACAATTGGATGATCTCCGCTATTCCGTGCAAGCTCCGCTGTTTATTCTGACTCCTCCCTCTGTTCCTCATGCATTTTTTACCCAGAAAGATACTGATGGCTATGTCCTGACTGTGCGTCAGGAGTTGATTATCCCGCTATTGAATTCACTTTATCCGGCACATCCTGAGCTGGTTGATATTCCGGCTTTTTGCCTTTCCATTGCCGATAAACCGGATGAACTGGCAGTATTCAGCCACTACTGGGCACTGATTGGGCGTGAATCGGCTAATCAATTTGCCGGTCGTGAACAATCATTGGCTTTCTTAGCACAATCGCTGTTTACCTTCTTGTTACGCAGCATTCCCCTTGAAGATCACCGTTCCGGTGGCGTCAGAGGAGAGCTGAAACTCTTTCAGCAATTTAACCAACTGATCGATCAGCATTACCGACAGCACCTTACTGTGCCGGAATATGCCCAGAAACTGAAGATCACCGAATCACGCCTGAAAGACATGTGTCGCCGATTCGCTAACCGCCCTCCCAAAAGATTGATTTTTGATCGGCAATTACGAGAGGCTAAGCGCCTGTTATTATTCAGTGACAGCCCGGTATTTGAAGTGGCCTATCAGCTTGGGTTCAAAGACCCGGCGTACTTCGCCCGGTTTTTTAACCGGCTTGTGGGCTGTTCTCCAAGTGCCTGGCGGGAAAAGAATATACAACCATCTGGTAATTAATTACCTTATTAAAGCTGAAATGATAGGGTGAAAATCCGCTCTATTTTATATAGCAGAATAAAAACATTGATATAAACGCACTCTGAAATCTCACTATTATTAAATAATATTTAATTATTCCTTTTTGATTTTTTGTTCAGGGAAATATAATTATGTCGTTATCAAGAAATATTCTTTTAGCGAGAAGAGCCACATACATGGAATCGTGAAGTTGTTATTTGTGATCCTTGGGATAATAAAATTTATCCAGCCTATCTTTATGACGCTAAAGTCGCTTTTAAAGGGCCGTTAGTTTTACGTTACCGCTATGAATAAGAAGGATAAAATAATGTTATCGCTTCCCTATAATCTATTTTTGGCAAGGAAAGCTATTAATTATGTGAATAATGAAATTGGAATTACTTCACCCAATCAGCTACCAACACAAACAAAAGGTCTATCCAAGCTACGACTACGGGAGAAATGCTCCATTTATAGGCGAACTAATATTACAATACCGTCATGGGCCTGCAATTCCACGGAGACGCTTCTGTAATTTGCAGTAAACAGAAAAAATCATTATTGCCAAAACACAAAGCAGATCACAATTACGTAACAAACATTCGGTTTTTGCCGAAAAGTACCTGTCAATCTTCTGAAAATCTCTTCAGATATTCTTTATCTATAGCTTCAATCAGACTTATAAATAAACATTTATTTAACACTTAATCTACCATTAAGATAACAATCAGAATGGGAGATTCAGGAATGATGAGGTAGCCATGAGATCAGAAGATTTGCAAGCCACTCATAAACGCCCTTTTACCGGTAAAGAATATTTAAATTCCCTTCAGGATGGGCGGGAAATTTATATCTATGGTGAACGTGTTAAAGATGTTACGACACACCCTGCTTTTCGTAATGCAGCAGCCTCAATAAGCCAACTATACGATGTGCTCCATGTTCCCGAAACCCATAATATTCTTTGCTGGGATACTGATACCGGCAATGGCGGCTATACTCATAAATTCTTTCGTTTCGCGACCAGCCCCGATGAGATCCGCCAGCAACGTGATGCCATTGCTGAATGGTCACGCCAGAGCTATGGCTGGATGGGACGTACGCCGGATTATAAAGCAGCATTTTGTTGTGCTTTGGGGGCTTATCCTGAATTTTATGGGCCGTTCGCCGATAATGCCCGCAGATGGTATAAAGACATTCAGGAAAATACACTTTATTTTAACCATGCAATAGTCAACCCTCCGATTGATCGTCATAAACCCGCCGATCAGGTTAAAGATGTTTTTATCCAGATAGAAAAAGAGACTGATGCAGGGATTATTGTCAGCGGCGCGAAAGTCGTGGCAACTAATTCCGCTCTGACTCACTATAATTTTATCGGATTTGGTTCAGCACAAGTCATTGGTGATAACCCTGATTTTGCCCTGATGTTTGTCGCTCCCATGGATTCTGACGGTGTCAAATTAATATCCCGCGCCTCCTATGAACTGACTGCGGGAGCCACCGGATCACCTTTTGATTATCCGCTTTCCAGCCGCTTTGATGAAAATGATGCCATTCTGGTGATGGACAAGGTGTTAATTCCATGGGAAAACGTGTTAATTTATCGCGATTTTGATCGCGCCCGCAGTTGGGCCGTTCAGAGTGGCTTTGCCCGTTTGTTCCCTATGCAAGCCTGTGTACGTCTGGCCGTTAAACTGGACTTTATTACCGGATTACTGCAAAAGAGCCTTGAATGTACTGGCGTGGTGGATTTTCGGGGCGTTCAGGCTGATTTAGGTGAAGTTGTGGCGTGGCGAAATCTGTTCTGGTCGCTGACTGATGCAATGTGGGCAGAAGCAAAACCGTGGGAAGGTGGTGCTTACCTGCCGGATACACAGGCAATACAGACTTATCGGGTCATGGCACCCATGGCTTACACAAAAATCAAAAATATCATTGAAAGTAATGTCACCAGTGGATTAATTTATTTGCCATCCAGTGTACGGGATATGAACAACCCTGAAATCAGTCAGTACCTTGAAAAATATGTTCGTGGTTCTAATGGCATTGATCATGTTGAACGCATTAAAATCCTGAAATTAATGTGGGATGCCATTGGCAGTGAATTTGGTGGACGCCATGAATTGTATGAAATCAACTATGCCGGTAGTCAGGATGAAATCCGCCTACAATGCCTGCGCCATGCGCATGGTTCCGGTAATATGAAAAAAATGACTGAGCTGGTGGATCACTGCCTCTCTGATTATGATGTGAATGGCTGGAAAAAACCCCATTTACACAACAACAATGATATTAATTTATTAGATACGCTGCTGAAATAAATCAGTAGCAGGAGGCTTATGATGTCTTTAGAAAATGAACACCGCTTGCTTTTCAGGGATGCAATGGCAAGCCTTTCCGCTGCGGTGAATATCATCACAACGGATGGCCCAGCCGGGCATTGTGGTATGACAGCAACAGCAGTATGCTCTGTGACAGATACGCCTCCGACTCTGATGATATGCATAAACCGCAACAGCGCCATGAATCAGGTATTTAAGGGTAATGGTCAGCTATGTGTCAATATCCTGAATCATGAACAAGAACTACTGGCTCGCCATTTCGCGGGGATGACTGAAGCCAGTATGGAAGAACGTTTCAGTTGGGATATCTGGCACACCGGCTCATTAGGGCAGCCAATGCTGAAAGAAACTCTCGCCAGTCTGGAAGGAAACATCAAACAGGTACAAGAAATTGGTACTCACAATGTTTATCTGGTCGAAATAAAACAGATCAATGTCAAAGAAGAAGGTCACGGTCTGATTTATTTTAAGCGGGATTTTCATCAGGTAATGCATAAAGCGCTGGCTATCCCTGCTTGAAGAAGCAAAAAGTTTGAATTAGTTATGAGGGCTCTACGCCCTTTACTTTCTTGACCGGCTTTGACCCGTTATATTTCAAGGTGTCTTTTTACTGGCTCGGCGATTTGTTCCCACTCCTAATGCACAGGTAACATTTTTAATATTTTAGGTTTTATCCTTACTATATTACCTATCGCCTTATCCCCTGGCGCAAGTTTTACCCTCGGCATGACAAATGCAATCAACAGTGGAATAAGAGGTTTGCTTTCCATCATAGCCGGAACAGCTTTGGGAATTTATACTCATGCGTTACTGGTTGGCTTAGGTATTACCAGCATAGTAACGAAATATCCACTTATGATGCACTCCATAGAAATCATAGGAACAATTTATCTCATCTATCTCTCTTGCATTTTAATAAAAAACGGGATTTATTCCGGTAACAAAAACACCGAGAAATCGACAAAAACAGCCACAATAAAAGATGCTTATATTGCCAATATTATGAATATAAAGGCAATAATACTGTATCTCACTGTAGTACCGGGCTTTTTAACATCGGGGCACATTAGTGTAGTAAATTTCATCACTCTTGCTTCTATCCATATGACTATAATGGCGATATGGTTATTATCCTTTGGTTATATTGTTATATTTGCTGCCAGAAAAATAAATTTCAGTTCCGTAAGCCGATTTGTTAATACGATTGGCGGAATTTGTTTATTATATTTCACTCTTTCACCGTATATTCGATAGCCTCACTTTCACCTTAATACCCGCCACTTTTCAGTTTTCCAACCTTCAGCAGAGTTACAATCCTGCTCACCAACTGATTTATTATTTAATAAATATGATAATTTATATAAAAACATGCAGTTTTATGTAGATCTATCACGCGGAAAAATAAACAACAAAACTAAACACATAACAAAAATTTAATATATTGATATTAATGACCTATTCATCATGTAATTCTTTTCAGGTAGGCGACCCTCAACACAGAACCCCCAAAAAAGAATAAATAAACACCAAACCGCTTTATTAACGAACACTTAGACCTCTAATTTGTCATTTCTCCTATTAATTTAGTGAATATTCTGTCAAATCTGGTATTAATTTTCGTATTAGTGTGATCAACCACTGAGAAGATATTTTACCAGTATATTAACCTCCCGCGCTTTCGATCACTCTGAATAATTAAACAAAAACACAACCAGTGCAATACATTATGTTACTTATATGTTAAAAACAATATAAACTCTGGATGTATTGTCCATCGTTATGACAGCTAACAGAGGCAATTACTATGAATAAAACCGCTCCAGTCGGTTTATGGAATCAACCGAAACCCTTTTTCGTGATCTTTTTTATTGAACTATGGGAAAGATTTGGTTACTACGGTGTTCAAGGCATCCTTGCTGTCTATTTCACTCAACAGCTTGGATTCACAGAAGCACAATCCTTCATTACATTTGGCGCATTTACGGCCTTGGTGTATGGACTAATTTCTATCGGTGGTTATATCGGTGACCACTTATTGGGGACAAAACGCACTATCGTATTGGGTGCCATTATACTGGCAATAGGTTACTTTCTGATTGGCCTGTCCATCATGCACTCAGAGCTGATTTTTTATGCATTAGGTACAGTCGCTGTAGGTAATGGACTCTTTAAGGCTAATCCCGCCAGTTTGCTGTCAAAATGTTACAAACCATATGATCCGCGTTTGGACACCGCATTCACCCTTTTCTACATGTCTATAAATATCGGTTCTTTAGTTTCTCTCTTCCTGGCTCCCGTGATTGCCGAAAAATATGGCTATCCCGTCATTTATAGTATTTGTGGTATCGGTTTGCTTATAGCTCTACTAGTTTATTTTTCCTGCCGTCATATAATACGTGACATTGGCTCAAGACCTGATCATCAACCTCTTAATTATTCAACCTTGCTGGTTGTATTAATTGGTACATTAGTGATGATTAGCATTTGTGCATGGTTATTACACAACATCATTATCGCCAATATCGTTTTGGCAACGATTTCTACCGTTGTTGTAATCATTTTTTTCTGGCAATTATTTAAACAAGATAGTGCAGGCCGCAGTAAAATGTTTGTGGCTTTTATCCTGATGCTTCAAGCTGTTGTGTTCTATATCCTGTACAATCAGATGCCAACTTCTCTCAATTTTTTTGTCATTAATAACGTTCACAGCCAACTTTTCGGCTTTAATATCAACCCTATGAGTTTTCAGGCTCTGAATCCGATTTGGGTCATAATTATTAGCCCTATTCTGGCAATGATTTATACTCGGCGGAGCGCACAAGGCAAAGACTTCTCTATGCCAACAAAATTCACCTTTGGTATGTTTCTATGCTCTCTGGGCTTCCTGACTGCCTTTGCTTCAGGCTGGTTTGCCGATTCAAACGGTATAGTTTCCCCATGGTTTGTTGTACTGATCTATATGTTCCAGAGTGCTGGCGAATTGATGATAAGTGCATTGGGTCTGGCGATGGTAGCTACGTTTGTTCCCCGTTATCTGACTGGTTTTATTCTTGGTATGTGGTTTCTTGCACAAGCTGGAGCGTCAATATTAGCAGGATATATAGCTGCATTTACCGCCGCACCAGAAGGTTTCACCGATCCACTACAAACCCTGCCAATCTATACAAATGTCTTTGGTAAAATCGGTGCTGCCACTTTCATTGTTGCTGTGATAATGGCGTTCATGGTGCCGTGGCTGAACCGTATTATGAAAGATAGTTCAAAAGCATAATTTATCTGATTCAGTTTAATTAAAAAAATTCCCGCCGTTAATAATGAAAATAACAGGCGGGAATTAACAAACTACCTTAATCAACCAGAACTAGTTCAATCCATGCCAATCATGGTTGAAAATTACAGCACATCAACCGCATTCAGTTCTTTGAAAGCCTGTTCCAGACGAACTATCATGGAAGCCTGACCGGCTCGCAACCAAACACGTGGATCATAGAATTTCTTATTAGGTTTATCCGCACCTTCCGGGTTACCTAATTGACCTTGCAGATAGCCTTCATTTTTCTTGTAGTAGTTCAGAATACCTTCCCAAGTTGCCCATTGGGTATCGGTATCAATATTCATTTTCACTACACCGTAGCTGACTGCTTCCTGAATTTCTTCTGCTGTAGAGCCGGAACCACCGTGGAAAACGAAATCCAAGCTATTGTGTGGCAGGTTGAATTTCTCTGAAACATAGTCCTGAGAATTACGCAGAATTTTTGGTGTCAGTTTAACGTTACCCGGTTTATAAACACCGTGAACATTACCGAAAGATGCCGCAATAGTGAAACGTGGGCTAATCGCGTTCAGTTTTTCATAAGCATAAGCCACATCTTCTGGCTGGGTGTACAGAGAGGAGCTGTCCAGATGGCTGTTATCAACGCCATCTTCTTCACCACCGGTACAACCCAACTCGATTTCCAGCGTCATGTCAATTTTCGCCATGCGCGCCAGATACTGACTGCAAATCTCGATGTTTTCTTCCAAAGATTCTTCTGACAGGTCAATCATGTGGGAAGAGAACAAAGGCTTGCCTGTCTGAGCATAGTGCTTCTCACCTGCATCTAACAGACCATCAATCCACGGCAGCAATTTACGTGCGCAGTGGTCGGTATGCAAGATGACTGGCACACCATAATGCTCTGCCATCTGATGCACATGATAAGCACCAGAAATAGCGCCCAGAATCGCCGCCTGCTGGCCTTCAGCTTTCAGACCTTTACCTGCTACAAATGATGCACCACCATTGGAAAACTGGATAATTACCGGAGCACGTACTTTTGCCGCTGTTTCCAATACAGCATTGATAGAATCAGTACCGACACAGTTAACTGCCGGTAAAGCAAAATTATGTTCTTTTGCGATGGCAAAGATTTTTTGAACATCATCACCAGTGATGACACCCGGTTTTACGAAATCAAAAATTTTAGACATGTTACGTGGTCCTGTATTGACATTGAACAGGCAGTATATACTGCCTATTATCACAACTTAGTTACTGTTAGCACGTTCTTCCAGCATCACAACGGCGGGTAGTTTTTTGCCTTCAACAAACTCAAGGAAAGCACCACCACCTGTAGAGATGTAAGAGATTTTGTCAGCAATCTCAAAAAGATCGATTGCCGCCAAAGTATCACCACCACCTGCAATCGAGAAAGCATCACTATTTGCAATCGCATGGGCAATAATTTCGGTTCCTTTACGGAAATTCGGGAATTCAAAAACACCAACCGGGCCATTCCACAGAATCGTTTTTGCACTTTTCAGGATTTCAGCCAAGCGTTCAGCAGAAGCATCGCCTAAATCGAGGATCTGCTCTTCATCTTTAATTTCACTGGTTGATTTCAATGTCGCTTCAGCAGTTTCAGAAAACTCTGTTGCCACACGAACGTCAGTAGGTACTGGAATATCACAGCTCTCCAGCAGCTTTTTCGCTTCCGGGATCAAATCATCTTCATACAGGGAGCGACCAACATTGTGACCTTCTGCGGCAACAAAAGTATTGGCAATTCCACCACCAACGATAAGCTGATCGGCAATTTTGGACAGTGAATCAAGAACAGTCAGTTTGGTAGAAACTTTAGAACCACCCACAATTGCTACCATTGGGCGAGCCGGGTTATGCAATGCTTTACCCAGCGCTTCCAGTTCACCGGATAACAACGGGCCTGCACAGGCAACCGGCGCAAATTTAGCAACACCGTGAGTTGATGCCTGAGCACGATGGGCTGTCCCGAAGGCATCCATAACATAGACATCACACAATGCTGCATACTGTTTTGATAATGTTTCGTCGTCTTTTTTCTCACCTTTGTTAAAGCGAACGTTTTCCAGAACAACTAACTCGCCTTCCGCCACTTCAACACCACTCAGATAGTCTTTCTCCAGACGGACAGGAGAAGAAAGTGCTGCTTTCAGGTAATCAACGACAGGTTGTAGTGAAAACTCTTCGTTGTACTCTCCCTCAGTTGGGCGTCCCAGGTGAGAAGTAACCATGACTTTGGCTCCCTGATTCAGTGCAGCCTCGATCGTCGGCAAAGATGCACGAATACGCGCATCAGAGGTAACTTTGCCATCTTTTACAGGCACATTCAGATCAGCCCGGATCAGAACACGTTTACCCGCCAGATCTAAATCAGTCATCTTAATTACAGACATGGTGAATCCTCTCATTGATTCTCTATAAAATTACTCAATCCTCTGCTGCATGCCGTTTGTTCAGTAAATTATTATTTAACAGAATCGGCACAACATTATTGATACAACAGACGATTTATTTGAAACCCGTTTATTTGAAACCCTTCGAAGCCATTGCCAATGCTGTATCAAGCATACGATTGGCAAAGCCCCACTCATTATCACACCAAACAAGTGTTTTAATCAGATGGTTTCCACTCACTCTTGTTTGTGTGCCATCCACAATGGCACTGTGAGGATCATGGTTAAAATCCGTTGAGACCAACGGTAAATCGGTGAAATCCACTATACCACGAAACGAACTCACTGCTGATTTTTGCAGTAGTTGGTTTACCTCACTGACATTAACAGCGGTACTCACTGTCACGCTCAAATCAATCGCTGTGACATTGATGGTAGGTACCCGTACAGAAATCGCTTCAAACCGATTACTGAATTTAGGGAAAATGCGAGTGATCCCCGCTGCCAGTTTTGTATCAACAGGTATAATCGACTGACTGGCTGCACGGGTTCGACGCAGGTCACTGTGATAAGCATCAATCACGGGCTGATCATTCATGGATGCGTGGATTGTTGTCACAGTACCTGATTCAATATTGAACGCATCATCTAACACCTTAATAATCGGGATAATGCAATTTGTTGTACAGGAAGCATTAGAAACAATACGATCTTCCGCAGACAACAGGTCATGGTTCACGCCATATACTACGGTCGCATCCAGATCATTTCCGCCCGGATGAGCAAACAGGACTTTTTTAGCGCCACTGGTGAGATGGGATTCCCCATCAGCACGTTCACCATACTTACCGGTACAATCGAGTACAATATCAATACCCAGTTCTTTCCACGGCAAATCCGAAATATCAGATTGATGAAACAACCGGATACGGTCATCTCCCACGTGCAGTTCTTTATTATTCAAACCTATATGGTTCAGGCGCACATCCCATGCAAAACGCCCATGGCTGGAATCATATTTCAATAAGTGAGCGATACCTTCTGCATCAGCCAGCTCATTGATGGCGATAACCGCAATTTCAGCCCGACGCCCGGATTCGTAGAGTGCTCGCAGGACACTGCGGCCTATTCTCCCAAAACCGTTAATCGCTACCCTGATTGTCATGTTACTCCCTGAATTTCTCTGTTTCACGCAACGGCTTAGGATAACTGAGCAACTGCAAATTGTACGGATGATTCATCATAAAATTAATCAGATTGTGACAGACAAGACATTTTGCATACGACAACTGAAACGGTTCAGCTAATTATAAGGGAAGACTACGAGAAAAAAAGGGCAATAGCAAGGCTCGTTAACAGCATAATAAAAATATTTTGAGTAAAAAAAGAGCGCATCGGCTCAAAGTTTGATGCAGATGCGCTTTATCCTTATCTTTCAAGCTATCGCATAAAAGATAAGGGATTTGATTCATATGTTATTTCAGTAATGCTGTTGCTTTAGCAACCACATTTTCAACCGTAAAACCAAACTCTTTGAACAGTGCGTCAGCTGGTGCTGATTCACCGAAAGTCTTCATACCGACGATAGCACCGTTTATGCCAACATATTTGAACCAGTAATCAGCAATCCCGGCTTCAACTGCAACACGGGCAGAAACAGCGGCAGGAAGTACTGCTTCACGATAAGCCGAATCCTGCTTGTCAAATGCATCAGTTGATGGCATGGAAACAACACGGATTTTACGACCTTCTGCACTCAGTTGATCAGCAGCTTTCACTGCCAGTTCAACTTCAGAGCCGGTAGCAATCAGGATTAACTCAGGCTGACCCGCACAATCTTTCAGGATGTAAGCACCTTTCTCGATGTTTGCCAGTTGCTCAGCAGTACGCTCCTGCTGTGCCAGATTCTGACGGGAGAAGATCAGAGAAGTTGGGCCATCTTTACGCTCAATTGCATATTTCCATGCAACCGCAGATTCTACCTGATCACATGGACGCCATGTGCTCATATTTGGTGTTACACGCAGGCTGGCAATCTGTTCAACTGGCTGATGAGTCGGGCCATCTTCACCCAGACCGATGGAGTCATGAGTATATACAAAGATGCTACGGATTTTCATCAGTGCCGCCATACGCACTGCGTTACGGGCATATTCAACAAACATCAGGAATGTCGCACCATAAGGCACAAAACCACCATGCAGAGCGATACCGTTCATGATGGCAGACATACCGAATTCGCGAACACCGTAATGAATGTAGTTACCATCCTGAACTTCGTTCAGAGGTTTGGAACCAGACCACATAGTCAGGTTACTTGGCGCCAGATCCGCAGAACCACCCATAAATTCAGGCAGAACCTGACCAAATGCTTCCAGCGCATTTTGTGATGCTTTACGGCTGGCAATGGAAGCCGGATTCTGTTGCAGATTTTCAATAAATGCCTTGGATTCTGCTTCCCAGTTTTCCGGCAGTTCACCGCTGGTACGGCGGCTGAATTCTGCGGCCAGTTCAGGATGAGCTTCAGCATAAGCTGCGAATTTTGCATCCCATGCGTTTTCTTTTGCTTGACCGGCTTCTTTCGCATTCCAGCCAGCATAAATATCCTGAGGGATTTCAAAAGAAGGATATTCCCAACCCAGAGCTTTGCGGGTTGCTTCGATTTCAGCATCTCCCAATGGTGCACCGTGACATTCTTCTTTGCCTGCTTTGTTTGGTGAGCCAAAACCAATAATAGTTTTGCACATCAACAGAGATGGCTTGCCAGTTTCTTTACGCGCTTCTTCAATTGCTGCTGAAATTGCATCAGAATCGTGGCCATCGACACCACGGATAACATGCCAGCCGTATGCTTCAAAACGTGCTGCGGTGTCATCAGTGAACCAGCCTTCTACTTCACCATCAATGGAAATGCCATTGTCATCATAGAAAGCTATCAGTTTGCCCAGTTTCAGCGTACCTGCCAACGAGCAGACTTCATGGGAAATACCTTCCATCATACAACCGTCACCCATGAATACATAAGTGTGGTGATCGACGATATCGTGGCCCGGACGGTTAAACTGCGCTGCCAGTGTACGTTCTGCGATTGCGAAACCAACCGCATTGGCAATCCCCTGCCCCAGTGGGCCGGTTGTTGTTTCTACACCCGGAGTATAACCATATTCAGGATGACCAGGGGTTTTGGAATGCAGTTGGCGGAAATTTTTCAGATCGTCGATGGAAACATCGTAACCAGTCAGGTGCAGCAAGCTGTAAATCAGCATAGAGCCGTGACCATTGGACAATACAAAGCGGTCACGATCTGCCCAGTTAGGATTGACAGGGTTATGGTTCAGATAATCGCGCCACAGAACTTCAGCAATGTCAGCCATTCCCATCGGTGCACCAGGATGCCCTGATTTTGCTTTCTGCACAGCATCCATGCTCAAGAAGCGGATAGCATTAGCAAGGGTTTTACGAGTGGTCATTCTTTACTCCAAGTCGGATAAAAGCGTTAGTGAACTAGAACTAATTTTCGCAGCGCAGCATACAAACCGCAATCATTAATGCCAGATAAACGAAAACTATCTTAGTTTTCATTTAGCATCAATTCCTTGATTTCTCCCCGTTGTTATGGCGTATTTTAGTCAAATATGCCGGAACGGATGTGTACTTGCGCAAATGAAGATTGATTTCACCTCGTGATTTGCGCAATGAGAAACCACGTATTAGACACGATAATTAATGGGTTAATCAAGGTCGAAGAAACTGGTATTCTGCTGATTTGGAGCAGGATAGCAATTCAGATGTGATAATTTCCTCTGACTAAAAATACATTGTGATTCAAGTAACAATTTGGCTCATATAACTTTCTAAGTTAGAGAACGATAAATGTCATAATTTTCATCATCAAAACAAATAAGATTCACCTGTAATATATTTTGGTTATCAAACAGACGCGAGTGAATCATCTCCGCCACCCAGCAAAGAACTATTAGCTGCGTTAACAATCGCTTCAACAGCAATTTTGGTGATATCACCCTGAATTATTTTTATTCTGTTGTTCATTTAGTCACTCTCCCTCACATTTTCTTATGTTCAGAACAGATTTACTTATATAGTGCTTAATCATTACTCATTTCGGACTGAATAATAAATGGCAAAAAACACCACTGCGTTAAATCCAATATCAGTTCCAAACATCATGCTATTAAATTCCATCAACGCTAAATGTGATGAACTGATTAACTTGCTACACAACTGTGTCGAAGATGGTGCATCTATTGGCTTTATTCCACCACTGGAAATAAATGAAGCCGCACAATACTGGCAAGACGTCGAGAAAGATCTGGTATCCGGTAATCGGTTACTGTTGGTTGCAATGGAAGATAACAATATTGCAGGTTCTGTACAGCTTTGCCTTTGCAGAAAAAAGAATGGAAAACATCGGGCTGATGTAGAAAAACTAATGGTACACACAGACTATCGCCGACGTGGGATTGGCAACAAATTAATGGATGAACTGGAACGTCTGGCACAGCAGCATCAACGAAGTCTGCTGATACTCGATACCCGCACAAATGATCCCGCTTCTGCTCTTTACCGAAAATGTGGCTTTATTGAAATCGGGCAGATTCCAAATTACGTCATTCATGCTAATGGTGAACTTTCAGCAACAACGTATTTTTATAAAATGATTTGAGTTAGCTGCAAAAATGAAAAAGCCCCGAGTTAAAAACTCAGGGCTTATAAATTCTGGCGGTGCGGACGGGACTCGAACCCGCGACCCCCGGCGTGACAGGCCGGTATTCTAACCAACTGAACTACCGCACCGCATGGTGTTCTGGTTGAGAACGGGATGGATAATACGAGTACCAGCACAATCCGTCAATCGATTTTTATAATGAAACAGAGTGTTTGCGCAGTTTTTCACCTTAATGGCAAATTAATTGTCACTCAGAACAATTTTGGCACTATTCCTGTCAGTGTAACTGTTCAGGTTTTGCCCGCCATAAACAACTTCCCCCTTTCTTTTCCACTAAATCTAAACGGGATTCATGCTGAAGTAACTCCTCATCAGAAGCATAAATGACTTTCAGCCCTGCCTGTGGACGGGTGATTTTTTGAATTTCGGCAACCTGAGCATTATTAGATGCTTCCCCTTCCATCGAAAAAGCCAGCGATGTCTGACCGCCAGTCATCGCCAGATAGACATCGGCCAGGATCTCGGCATCGAGTAATGCCCCGTGAAGGCTACGTTTCGAGTTATCTATATGGTAACGATCACACAACGCATCAAGGTTATTACGCTTACCGGGAAAAAGCTTTCTTGCTAACGTCAGGCTGTCGGTAATCGTACAGAATTCAGCCGTTGGCGGGATACCCCGGTTAAGTTTACTGAATTCATAATCCATAAAGCCGATATCAAACGTTGCGTTATGGATGATCAGTTCAGCGCCCCGAATAAATTCAATAAATTCATCCGCGATATCAGCAAATACGGGTTTATCCAGCAAAAATTCATCGCTGATCCCGTGAACCTCAAATGCCTCCGGATCAACCAGACGTTCCGGTTTAATATAAATGTGAAAATGACGCCCTGTCAGACGACGGTTAATCACTTCCACCGCTCCGACTTCGATGATGTTATGCCCCTCGTAGTGAACGCCCAGTTTATTCATACCGGTTGTTTCAGTATCGAGGATGATTTGACGGGTAATTGCAGTGCTCATAGTGTTTTTTTGTGTCAGACTTAGAGTTTGATTGAAGATGATATAGGAAGAGTCTACCAAATATGAATAAACAGGTAGAAATTTTCACCGATGGTTCCTGCCTCGGTAATCCCGGCCCCGGCGGATATGGTGTTTTACTTCGTTATAAACAAAAGGAAAAAACCTTAAATGAGGGTTATTTCCGCACAACCAACAACCGGATGGAACTGATGGCCGCTATTGCCGGGCTGGAAGCACTCAAAGAGCCATGCACAGTTACTCTTACCACTGACAGCCAATATGTTCGTCAGGGTATTACCCAGTGGATACATAACTGGAAAAAACGGGGCTGGAAAAAAGCAGATAAGTCCCCGGTGATCAATGTTGATCTGTGGCAACGGCTGGATAAAGCAATTTCGCCCCACGAAATTGAATGGCATTGGGTCAAGGGGCATACCGGTCATCGCGAAAACGAATTATGTGATGAACTCGCCCGCAACGCAGCTAATTCCCCGACCCAGGCCGATAGTGGCTATATTGAATAAAATCCGTTTTATCAAATGTTGTTAATCGCGCTGATGAGAACTTTTCACTACCCCTAGCGCGTTACTGAATTTGGGTTTCAACAACCTTGCCCGCATGGGATTAAGAGTCAGAGGTATTGTCCGCTTGCGGGCAATAATCACATTCAGGCAGCCAAACATGGAGAGCGAAGGTTCATACAGGCTATTGACACTTTTCCACGGTAAAACATGGAAGTTAGCATGATACAAAACTTCATAGTTCAGCAGACGGAGCCAGTCCAATTGACGCAATCTGGAAAACATTTGGGCACGATAAAACCGTCTGCGACACACAGTTGAGATAGATTTTCTTAACCCCAGTAGACTGAGCGGATTAAACCCGGAGATAATCAGCCAGCCGTCATCGATCATGATCCTGTCAACCTCTCTGAGCAGCCAGTGGGGGTCAACGCTATAAGTCAGCATATGAGCCAGTAAACAGGCATCAACTGATTTAGCCTCGAAAGGGAGATAATGAGGATCAGCAATCACATTCATGCTTTCACCTTTCAACCCCATATTGACCTGATGACTGATGAGACATGAACGACTGTCAATTTCTGCGCTTAAATTACCGACTTTCACTAAATGAAAACCAAAAATTTTCGGCCACCACGGTTCCAACTGGCGTTCCAAAGCGGCACGGTAATACTCTCCCCATGGTAAGTCGGCCCAGGAAGCAGGCGGGGTTATTTGTTTGATTACACGAGCTGATTGCATGTCATCTCCCATCCAACCTACTATACTCTTCGTCTTTCAAGTTGCCGCTTTATTGGCTGCACTCACTTATTCCGGCGATGCATCTTGAAACTTATTAAGTATAAAATCGATTGCTAAACGAGGCATATAATGAAGCTTATCAGGCTACCGGCCCTTTCGGATAACTACATTTGGTTACTTTGCGACGAAAACAAACATTGTGTCATTATTGATCCTGCTGAATCACAGCCTGTTATAGATATTTTAGCAGCCAGCCAACTTATTCCCGTAGCCATCCTGCTGACACACCATCATCACGATCACGTTGGTGGTGTTGCCGGGCTGCTCAAACAACATCCTAAATTACCTGTATATGGCCCAGAAGAGACTCAAAGTAAAGGGGCAACTCATATTGTTCATGAAAATGATCTTATTGAAACAGGTCACTTTTCCTTTCAGGTTATCGCACTACCGGGTCATACCCTTGGACATATTGCTTTCTATCAGGCGCCTTATCTATTTTGTGGGGATACTTTGTTTTCAGCAGGATGTGGCAGACTCTTCGAAGGTACTGCTGAACAGATGTTTTCTTCCCTTGGGAAAATTGCCTCGTTGCCTGATGAGACTCTGATCTGCTGCGCCCATGAATATACTGCCGCTAATATGGAATTTGCGCTGGCGGTATTACCGGAAAATCAGACTATTAGAGATTATTATAAAAAAATTATCGCGTTACGCGAAAAAGATCAGGCAACAGTCCCTACCACATTGAAAAAAGAGAAAAAAATTAACGTTTTTCTAAATTGTCACGATATTGATTTACAAAAAAATATCGGTATTAAACCTAATTCAATACCACTTTATTCTGTTTTTCAGCAATTAAGGGCTTATAAAGATCGATTTTGATTTTTTCGGGTTGTCTTCTGTGTAATAGGTCAGTATGATTGCTCACCTTTTAGGCAAACATCAAAGCAGAATATGAAGACAAAAGCGATCCTATTCGCATCTGTCCTGCTTGCCGGGTGTCAGTCGGGGCTGCAACCAAAGTCCCCTTCCCAGCAGCATACACAGAAGATGTCTTCAACGAGTCAGAAAACAAACGGTATTGCAGAACCAGAGGAGACTGCAAACTGGAAGGAGAGTCCGACAGCTCAACAAGATTTGTGGGGACATATCCGTGATGAGTTGAAGATGGAAATTCCTGATAACAACAGGGTTCGTGAACAACAGAATTACTACCTGAAACACAAGAGCTATCTCCAAAATGTAGCGTTACGCGCAGAACCCTATATGTACTGGATCGTCGAACAGATTGATCAGCGACATATGCCTATGGAAGTAGCTTTGCTTCCCATAGTGGAGAGTGCTTTTAATCCGCATGCTACATCTTACGCCAACGCAGTTGGTTTATGGCAGATAATTCCCAGCACAGGCCGCCATTACGGGCTGACGCAGGATAAATGGTACGATGCGCGTCGAGATGTTGCGGCATCCACAACCGCTGCCCTGAATATGCTTGAGCGTTTGAATGTACGTTTTAACGGAGACTGGCTACTGACTATAGCCGCTTATAATAGTGGCGAAGGCCGCGTTATGCGGGCGATCAGAGAAAATCAGTCCCGGGGGAAACCAACTGATTTTTGGTCATTGGCATTGCCACGTGAAACAATGCATTACGTTCCTAAGATACTGGCGCTCAGTAATGTCATTCGTCAAAACGAAAAATATGGCTTTAAATTACCAAAACCTAACAATCAGCAAGCACTGGCTAAAATTGAAGTAGGGCAGCAAATCACGCTCTCACAGGCGGCTGAGTTATCGGGGCTTCCCCTAACCTCCATAAAAGCCTATAACCCCGGTTATAAGCAGGGCATGACATCTCCTCATGGGCCACATTACATTATGTTGCCAAAGGAAAATGCCAGTCAGCTAAAACACTCTCTGACAGATAAAAATGTTCTGAATGAGATCCGGCTGGCCGTTGCACAAAATATTCGGCAGTTACATCAGCAGAACCATTATACCGTTCGTTCTGGTGATACCTTGTCCGCTATCGCAAAGCGTTTTAAGACATCTCACCATCAACTACAGAGATTAAATGGTCTGAAAACCGCTGACAGGCTCAAAATCGGGCAGGTTTTAAAAGTCAATAGTCAGGAAGTGAATAGTAATGAACCTGTTAAATATCAGGTTCGTAAAGGTGATTCTTTTTCCAGCATTGCGAAACGGCACGGTGTGAATCTTAATGATTTGATGAACTGGAATAAAAGCATCAAGGTCAAAGACATGAAACCGGGTCTGGCTCTGACGCTTTACCTCAACTGATTCAGTTTATTCCATCCGCATAAGACTCTCTGCCTTTTAGGTAGAGAGTTTTTTGTATCTGCAATAAATTTATAACTTGAGTTGATAGTCCCTTCAGTTTAAAAATTAACTGTAAAACATACTCTGATGGAGTGATAGATTATGTCTTGGGAAAAGGTTTTTATCCTACTGTGTAGTTCCGATGGTCACATCTATTCAGCCGCAGATGCTGCCAGACGGCGTTATCGAGTCAGGCCATCACGCTGTTACGCCTCTCTCGGCATGACCAATTTCTTACCCTTGAATAGTAATCCTCCGCCATTCAGGCATTGTGACCTCAACTCCAAGTTACTTATTTTTGCACACGGCACAGTAAATAACACAATTTATATAGACGGGGAGGGAGAATTCAATGGCAGGCAACTTGCAGAATTACTTATCAGTTGTGGATTAAAAAACATTGGCTTAGTCTCAATTAAAGCCTGTAGAAGTGGTTTAGGGAATCTTTTAACTACCTTTGTTCACAACTTCAGGAATAGAGCAAGAATTGGCTGGGCTATAGGGTATAAAGGCGATATTATTTCTATTCCTTGGAGCCAAAAGCACATTTATATGTCACCGCTAGACGTATGTACACGCATACTGAACTATAAAATGCCGGATAGTTATAGAATCACTATTGTTGAAGGAAATACTCGCGTTGTTCATCCCGACAGCCGGAGATATAGCCATTTTACTGGCGTTAATCTTATTGATTTTGATGATGATTAAATGTACCTGAACTCTTTTATTGACTTATTATTTGAATATTCTGAAAATATTCACCTATGCTTATGATTTTTCAATACTTGTCATAAATAAAGGAAATTTACCTTGTCACCACTCACTGACACTGAAAATAATTTGCCGGATAGTTTTAATCAAATATACAACCACCTATTATTTCCTGCTGGTTTTAGTCTGAGTTCCCCACCCTGCCGAGAAAATGAAAGCCGTGATTATGAGGCAATACAATTCTGTTTGAATGGAAAATTAATCCTTTTTCGTCAGGCTAAAATCACTCCGCGTAAAATCGGCCAATTTGTCACTCTATGGAAAAGGCCTTTTCCTGATGCAGAAATTATGCCGTTTGAACCTGAAGATAATATTGATTTTTGTCTGATAGCCACTTTTTCAGGAGATAAAAAAGGCTTTTTTTTGTTTGATTCAGATATCTTGATCAAGAAAGGCATATTTGCATCTGAAACTAATGATGGAAAAAGAGCTATCCGTGTATACCCTTCTTGGGATTTACCCAATTCTAAACAAGCAATTCAAACCCAAAAGTGGCAGTCATCTTATTTTATAAACTTCAATAACCCATTACCCATGATTAAACAATTTAAGGATATATTAAACAAGTAAAATAATAACCTTTATGTATTATAAAGATAATAAAAAAATAACTCATTGAAATAGCCACTCTATTTATATATAAATACCTTTCAATAAACAAGGAAACAATCTATGTATAAGAATGGTTATTTTGTCACAGCGGAAATTAGAGCTAAAGAGAATACAGACCTTAATATCGTTATCAAAGAGCTAAAAACCTTACAAGAAAAAACATTGTTAGAACCGGGTTGTGAAATATTCTTCATCCAACAATCAAACGAAAACCCGAACACATTTATCATGTGGGAAAAATTCATTAGCCCGGAGGCTTTAAAAAAACACTTTGAGTATGACCATACCAAGTATTATTTATCACTGGATTTGACAGAAGTTATTCAGGTATTTACTACTGATACGATTTAACCATATCAAAATAGTTCCACTCCAGAACTTTATATAAGGGGGCTCTCATGGTTACCAGAGTAAATTATACTAATCTTCCACAAGTGAAAGGCCCTTATGTACATGCGGTAAAACATCAAGGCTTACTATATATTTCAGGGCTTACCGCACTGGGTACGGAATCACTACAGGATGATGTTGAATCACAGACCCTTGCTATTCTCCAACAAATGACATCCATTCTTGAACAGGAAAAATGTTACAAATCCGATTTAATTAAATTTACTATCTTTGTTAAGGATATCAGCCAACTCCCGCTTATTCGTCCTTTATTATTTAACTTCTGTGAAGGTAATTTACCCGCGTGTTCTCTGGTAGAAATCTCAAATCTTGTCCACCCGGATTTGAAAATAGAAATCGAATCGATTGTTGCTGTCAGGAACTGATTTATATAGAAAAAGCGGCAGGCAATAGAGGGAAGGTAGCCAGTCGGTATGCTGCCCTATTGTGCAATACAGTCAGGCAGCATACTTGTACGAGCTGTTTTAAGTTCTCAGCCCTCTGCCGGATTCGATTAAATACCAAGCCAGTAAGTAAAAACCCAGTATAAACACTCCCAGCATCCCCAGAGTCATAGCCAGAGAGACATCCGCAATACCAAGAAAGCCATAGCGGAACCCACTGATCATATATACGATAGGATTCAGCTTCGATACCATCTGCCAAAATTCAGGCAACAAGGTCAGAGAATAAAAGACGCCTCCCAAATAGGTCAACGGAGTCAGAACAAACGTCGGGATAATGCTGATATCATCAAAAGTCTTCGCAAAAATGGCATTCAGTAAACCAGCCAGTGCAAACAATATTGATGTTGCCAGCAGAGTTATTACCACCATTCCCCATGAGTGAATCTGCAATGGCATGAAAAACAGGGAAACCACAGTAACCAGAATACCGACAAGCACACCCCTAGCAACGCCTCCACCAACAAACCCGGCAATAATGACATGAGTCGGAACAGGAGCAACCAGAACCTCCTCAATACTGCGCTGGAATTTAGCACCAAAGAAAGAAGAGGAAACATTTGAATATGAATTCGTGATCACAGACATCATAATCAGCCCGGGAACAATAAACTGCATATATGCAACGCCTCCCATTTCACCAATACGGGAGCCGACTAAGTTACCGAAAATGACAAAATAGAGAGACATGGTAATCACGGGAGGCAGCAGAGTTTGCACCCAAATTCGCCCAAAGCGGGTAATTTCCTTAATCCAGATGGTTTTCAGAGCCACCCAATAGAGTTGGATCATAAATGAGCTCCTTGGCTATTATTTGTCAACCCAACAAACAGCTCTTCCAAACGATTCGCTTTGTTGCGCATACTATTAATTTGAATACCCTGCGTACTTAATTGGGAGAAAATATCATTTAGCCCCTGTCCCCGCTTCACATCAACTTCTAATGTCGTCGTATCAATCAGACGATAGCTGTAACCCTGAAGAACCGGCATATTTCCTTCAGGAGCTAAATCAAGCAAGAACGTTTCCAATTCCAGTCGGCTGAGCAAATCTTTCATACTGGTATTTTCCACCAGCTCACCATGCTGAATGATGCCAATATTGCGGCAGAGCATTTCCGCTTCTTCCAGATAGTGAGTTGTCAGAATAATCGTGGTTCCCTGTTCATTCAGCGTCTTCAAAAAGTCCCACATCGAGCGGCGTAGTTCGATATCAACTCCCGCTGTCGGTTCATCCAGAATTAATAATTTAGGCTGATGCATCAGGGCGCGGGCGATCATCAGGCGGCGCTTCATTCCCCCTGACAGACGAATTGCCCGTTCATTACGTTTTCCCCAGAGATCGAGCTGTGACAGATAGGTTTCCGCCCTGCTCTGTGCCACATTGCGCGGTACGCCATAATATCCCGCCTGATTCAGCACAATCTGAATCACCGTTTCAAATGGGTTAAAATTAAACTCCTGCGGAACTAATCCCAGTTGCCGTTTAGCATTGACCAGATCTGTATCAATATCGTATCCAAATACGTTAACCTTACCGCTGCTCTTATTGACCAGAGAACTAATAATACCGATAGTTGTTGATTTCCCGGCACCATTCGGTCCCAAAAGCGCGTAGAAATCGCCTGTTTCCACTTTCAGATCAATCCCACGCAGTGCTTTTACTCCACCGTTATAGGTTTTTGTAAGCTGCGTCAATTCCAATGCATAAGCCATAAGTAAACAACACCTTTATTCTTCACTATTTTTGAGTGCAAGATGGAGATTATGCCATTATTTTCCCTGCACTTCTTTTCAATGATAGGGATCAACTCAAAAACATTACTCAATTAAATATTAAATTCTCAATTAATGTTGTATATGATTCTATCTCAAAAATGTTGCCAGGCTATTAGTCATGATGAGAAAAATTGAAGAGCTGTTTGCCCGGAACAAGCAGTGGTCAGAGTCCGTAACTGAAGAAAACCCGCATTTCTTCAAGGAATTATCCAAAGCACAAAAGCCACATTTTCTATGGATAGGCTGTTCTGATAGCCGTGTTCCTGCTGAAAAACTGATTGATGCTGCACCGGGTGATCTTTTCGTTCACCGGAATGTTGCAAATTTAGTTATACATACCGATTTAAATTGTTTATCTGTTGTACAGTATGCTGTCGATGTTTTACAGGTTGAACACATAATCATCTGTGGTCATTACGGATGTGGTGGTATTGAAGCAGCGGTAAACGGTACGGAATTAGGTTTAATCAATAACTGGCTGCTCCACATTCGTGATTTATGGTACAAACACAGCTCAATGCTTGGAGAATTACCACCTAATGATCGACTGAACCGCCTATGTGAGCTGAATGTGATTGAACAGGTTTATAACCTTGGCCACTCAACTATTATGCAATCAGCGTGGAAGCGCGGACAAAAAGTCATGATCCATGGCTGGGTATATGGCCTGAAAGATGGCGAACTGCATGATCTGGATATTACCGCAGACAGTCGTGAAAAACTGGAACTTAACTACCGTCAGGCTATCTCTAAGCTGGCGCGCAAAAAGTAACCCGCTTACATAAAAATAAATGGCAGCCTTCGCTGCCATTTAAACCAATAACTTTTTGCATCATTGCAAAAGTTTACTCTTCCAGCAGAGTAACATGACCGATATAAGGCAAATGACGATAACGCTGAGCATAATCGATGCCATAACCAACCACGAATTTATCTTCAATTGAGTAACCGATCCACTCAACAGGCACATCAACTTCACGACGGGATGGCTTGTTCAGTAGCGTACAAATTGCCAGAGAATTTGGTTCACGCAGAGACAAAATCTCACGAATTTTATTCAGTGTATTACCTGAATCGATAATATCTTCAACGATTAATACATCTTTACCACGAATATCTTCATCCAGATCTTTCAGGATTTTCACATCTCGGGTAGAGTCCATTCCGTTGCCATAGCTGGATGCAGTCATAAAATCCACTTCATGAGAAACCTGAATTTCACGGCACAAATCGGCCATAAAAATAAACGATCCTCTCAGCAGGCCAACCAATACCAGTTCACGATCACTATTGCGGTAATGCTCTGTAATCTGTTGTCCCAATTCAGTAATACGTTGTTTAACCTCCTGCTCGGAGATCATCACTTCTACAATATGTTTCAATTTCACATACCTATTTGTTTTAAAACAATAAACCCATATTTAATCATGTGATAAATCACCAATATTGATACACCGAGTGATATACAGTTAGTCGCACGAAGACGGGCACATAAGAAAACATGAGAACAAAAATATTTGCGGAGTATACCAGAAGGTATCGTTTGCGGTAAAAGAGGATGCCGAGCTTAGATGAATGCTATACACAAAGTTTTTCTTCTGCTGCTAATCAGTTCGTAAGGCATCTATAGCAGATACAGGCATTTCGACAACCGTTTTCACGCTCTTATCTATTCTCTCAATAATCCCTGTTCTGGGGCCATTGAGCCATTCATCGCTTTTATAAAATCTGGCCTGTATAGCTGATAGCTCATCCATATCGTTAAATGCCCGGATAAGATAATAAAAATCGGGGTTATGCAGCGAGTTACCAAAACTCACAACATCAATCCCCTGCGAGCGATGCAACGGAACACTGATATTTACCATAATTTCATGAAACTGCTCACCGCATCCTTTTTTTAATTCATACTGAAGTATTTCGATGATCTTGTTATCCATGTGTTCGCCTTACGTATTGTTATTCTTAACGGAGGAGTAGTCATACCGCTAAAGACATAGTATCAATGAATGAAATATTCATTAACATATAATTAAATTTTTAGCAGTAATTAAAATGAGTAAATTTTCCAATTCAGGGAAATAAAGTTTAGCTAATGAAGATATTAATATGTTAACTTAGGCAAAACGGTAGAAAATCAATATAATAGGAACTATGAGAAAATTTGCCTTATTAACTTACGTCCTGATTCTATTTGGTTTCACACAACCTGTGAAAGCTTTGTCCGAAAGTGAAGCGGAAGATCTTGCTGATCTCACAGCAGTTTACATCTACCTAAAATATGATTGTGGCTATAGCCAAATTCCCGACAGGGAAATCAGGCGCACAGTTGCTTATTTTGCCCAGCGTAACAAATGGGATCTCGGGAATTATGATGGTCAGTTAATGGAGGAACTAAATCAACAGAGCTACAACGACCTGAAGGGAATCAACCTGACCCATGAGTTAAAATGTCGCTCTCTTGCACGGCACTCCCTCAGTCTGCTTGCTTATGTAAAATAACTTTCTTGTCACTTTCAGGTAAATATCACAGTGCAACTAATTCCATTGTTGGCTATTATGTGCGCCTCCTGATTATTGGGAGATCACAATGGGGGAATACCAATACATGTCACAGCAAAGCACTTGGTATGAAACATTACATGCCAACTTTGGTCAGTATTTCACGGTTGAAAATGTGCTCTATCACAATAAAACCGAGCATCAGGACCTCATAATTTTTGAAAATGCGGAACTGGGTCGCATTATGGCTCTTGATGGTGTAGTACAAACCACTGAACGCGATGAGTTTATTTATCATGAAATGATGGCGCATGTACCATTATTTGCTCATGGGCATGCCAAACGCGTTTTGATTATTGGTGGCGGGGATGGCGGGATGCTACGTGAGGTTTGCCGCCATCAATATCTCGAAAGCATCACTATGGTAGAAATTGATGCCGGAGTTGTGGAATTCTGCCGACAATACCTGCCAAACCACAATGCAGGGGCTTACGATGATCCCCGCTTCAAACTCGTCATTGATGACGGTGTCAACTTTGTTAATACAACTTCTGATAAATTTGATGTCATCATCTCCGATTGTACCGACCCGGAAGGGCCCGGCGAAAGTTTATTCACATCTGAATTTTATGAAGGCTGTGCTCGCTGCCTGAATGAAGGAGGTGTTTTTGTCGCTCAGAATGGTGTTTGTTTCCTGCAACAGGATGAAGCCATCACAAGCCACAAAAAACTGAGCCACTATTTTGCTGACAGCAGTTTTTATCAAGCCGCTATTCCTACTTATTACGGTGGGATCATGACGTTTGCATGGGCGACACAAAACCCAGCCCTACGTCAGACGCCTCTGGAAATTCTGCAACAGCGTTTCAATAATGCGGCGATAACCTGCCGTTATTACACCCCAGCCATACATGCAGGCTGCTTTGCTCTGCCACAATATTTGCTGGATTCTCTATCTGGAAACCAATAGTCACCCATGCCGGGAGGTGAAATAAATTGCGTAAACTGAAATTGCACGGCTTTAACAATCTCACAAAAAGCTTAAGTTTCTGTATTTACGATATTTGTTATGCAAAAACGAAAGCCGATCGCGACAGTTATATCGCGTACATTGATGAACAGTACAATGCAAACCGCTTAACTGAAATCCTCAGTGAAACCTGTTCAATCATTGGTGCAAATATTCTTAACATTGCCCGTCAAGACTATGACCCTCAAGGGGCAAGCGTAACTATTCTGATGAGTGAAGAACCCGTAGACCCCAAACTGGTGGATAATACGGAAAACCCGGGGCCTCTTCCTGATTCTGTCGTCGCCCATCTGGATAAGAGCCATATCTGTGTTCATACCTATCCGGAAAGCCATCCTGATGGCGGCATATGCACATTCAGGGCAGATATTGAAGTGTCCACTTGTGGTGTAATTTCACCACTCAAGGCACTGAATTATCTGATCCATGAATTAGAATCTGACATTGTCACAATGGATTACCGTGTTCGTGGTTTTACCCGGGATATTGACGGAGTAAAACTGTATATCGATCATGAAATTAGTTCCATTCAAAATTACGTGACTGAAGAGATACAATCTCAATACCATATGATGGATGTGAATATTTTTCAGGAAAATCTTTTTCATACCAAAATGATGCTGAAAGAATTTGACCTGAATGAATATTTATTTAACACCACAGCTGAAGAGCTACACGAAACAGAAAAGCAGGAAATTAGCCGCCTGCTAAAAAAAGAGATACAGGAAATATATTACGGTCGTAATTTACCAGAGATCTAAATATTCTCCTTTCGTTTCAATAAATTTACTGGCAGATACTTTATCTGCCAGTCATATTATATGTATTCATATCCGTAGCCTTTAAAGTTACCTACCTGATAAAGTTTTACTCTGGAATATAAATGGCTTAATTCAGCCCATACTTATGGTATATATACACCAAGCTCTGTACTTGTCGTAATTTCAACGCCATAAATTGATTGAAGATAATTAAGGGCTTTATTTTGATCTGGTTCCAGAAAAACACAAACAGCATCAGATAATACTTTCATCTCATAGCCGCGAACAAACGCACCATAAGCCGTGTGCCTGACACAACAATCGGTATGCTGGCCGGTCAGTATCACTTCTGTCACACCATATTGTTTAAAAACAGCATCAAGATTTGTGCCATCAAAAGCACCATAAAACCGCTTGGGAGAAACGATTTCGCGCTTTGCACCTATGGGAGCCAGAGCATCAATGACATTAGCACCAAATGTCCCCCTCATGGCATGCCTACCCCAAATAGCCATTTCCCGATCATTTTCCCAATGTGAATCATTAGAATATACAACCAACCAATCAGACTTACTTCTGGCATAATTGATCATTTTCTGTATTACAGGAACAATTGGAATTACATTGGCTTCATTTGCGAGAACACCAGTTACAAAATCATTCAACATGTCAATTACGATAAGTGCTTTCATTTATACGACCTTTTTACATGAAGAAATATTAGTGTTAAATAAAAAATGTTTATAATTCACTATATATAAGAAAATATCCAATTCAAAATAATGTTATTTAAACAACTCGTAAAATCGCTTTCCATATCAATAAATAGCTAATGCATTTTTATTGTCAAATAAAGCCAAACTACTATTCGAATTATATTTAGCTTTTCCTTCCATGAGGAGGGATAACTTAAAAATAATTCATATTTATTTGTGCGTTAATATTGATTTTCTGTCAGAAACCGTCAGAAAAAACAAATAAATCAGAATGGAAATAATCACGTTAAAAAACCAAAAGGAGAGTTATTAATCAGAGAAACAATCTAATTTGTTATCTTCATTGCAAATTTAACGCATTTAGTTGCACTAATTTTTTTTCATGAACATCATGATATATAAATAATTTATAATAAATACCCTATAACGAAAAATGAAGATAAAAGTTGCACTTATCGATGATCATGTTGTGGTTCGTTCAGGATTTGCCCAACTACTGACACTTGAAGATGATATTACGATCGTAGGGCAGTACAGTAACAGTAAAGAAGCATGGCCTGATCTGCTAATAAAAAATATTGACATAGCGATTATGGATATTGCCATGCCACATGAAAACGGTTTGCAACTCCTTGCACGACTGCGCCCCAAGCGTCCAAATTTTTATACTATTATGCTCAGCATTTATGACACTGCCGCACTTGTGCAAACTGCGCTTGATTCTGGTGCTCGTGGTTATCTGACAAAATGTTGTGGAGCAGAAGAGTTGGTGCAAGCAGTACGTACAGTCCATAAAGGTGAAGTTTACCTTTGTGCCGATGCCATGAAGGCTCTGCGCCAAAAACCTCACGAATTAGATGCCCTACAAATACTAACGCCACGGGAGCGAGAAGTTTTTAATCTTTTAATTCATGGAATAAATGCCAAAAATATCGCGGAGCAACTTAAACTGAGCCCTAAAACTGTCCATGTCCACCGCGCGAATATTCTCAGTAAATTACAGTGTGAGTCCACCATTGAGCTAGTTCATTACGCATTAAAACACCAAATTATTACAGGCTAATAGATGAATTGGAAAACACGCTTTGGTTTGCAATCTCTGTTTCTGCTGATTTTCTATTCATTTACCTGGATTTCCTTATGGATAATCAGTTTTTATTTGAGTAAAAATGGACAGCAGGCAGCCCTTTTTTTACCTCAGGGGCTGAGGCTGGTATTGATGATTTTATTATGGAAACGTTATATCCTTATTCTTATTATAAGCGAACTAAGCATATTAATATGGTTTAATCATGAGCAACTGATCACAAACATAAGTATTTTACTTTCTCCACTTATCAGTTTAGCCACAGTAATAATCATAAGAAAAATATGGGGATATTATTCTCTTTATTGGCAACAAATATCTGTTTTGCTGTCTGGTGTAATAGCTAATAGTCTTTTACAAACTTTTTTCTTAAGTTTTTTATTGCCCAGTAAAGCAAATATTATTTTTCTCACATCGTTAACTGGTGGTGTCCTCCTATCTCCTTTTATTTATCTAATTTATATCTACTTATATGAACAAGTTATTAAAAAACAAAATATTACTGATAGCTTATCATACCCTCAATTACGCACATCATTGCTAATGTGGTGTTTTTTATTCAGCTTACTCGGCTTAAGTGGCCAATTCTTTTTATCACCCCAAATTGAAGGAATTCTGTCAATTTTAGTCTTTATACCCAATGTGGTTATGGCCTATCGTTACGGCTGGCAAGGAGGGGTTTTCTCCGCGTTATTAGGCAGCCTGATTGTAACATCTGCTCGCCATTTCAGTGGTTCCTTCAGTGAATTACAAGAGCTGGAAATTTTCTTAACAACACAAGCTCTATTGGGTATAGGGCTTGGTATTGCCATCAGCCGTCAACAGCAATTGGCAGGTAATCTTATCCATTTGCAGCGATTAACAGAGAATCTTAATCGTTATCGCACACAACTCGAAGAGGAGTTAGCTGCACGCCAAACTCTAATGCAAAAAATAGTTCATATTGAAGAAGACATTCGTAAAAATATTGCCAGAGAATTACATGATGAGATTGGACAAAATATTACTGCAATTCAAATTCAATCTACCTTAGTGAAACGGAAGGCAGATTCTCCATTAACGATAAAAGCAGCTGAGCAAATTAAATCTCTCGCTCAGAAAATCCACCACTCTACTCGTCAACTTCTTCGAGAACTACGTCCTCCTGTATTAGATGAAATGTCATTTGAACAAGCGATTCACCATTTAGTAAATGAGTTTTCTTTTGAAGAGAGAAATATTATCTGTCAGTTCAATTATCAATTATTACAGCCTCCCAAGAATAGTACTGTTATTTTAACTCTATATAGGATAATTCAGGAATTGCTGAACAACATTAATAAACATTCAGGTGCCAATATGATAATCATTACACTAAAACAAAAAGGAAGTTTTATTAAACTTCACATCAGCGACAACGGTGTTGGTATCATTGAAGGAAAGAAAAATGCTGGTTTTGGATTAAAAGGTATTGAAGAGAGAGTCAAAATACTTGGCGGAAATTGGTTATTAAAAACACAAAACGGAACCCATATTGTGATTAATTTACCTATAAGTTCCAATAAAAATATTGAATAAGAAAATCATTCATTATATATGATATCGCGGAATATAACCGGAGAATAGAAATAGTTAATAAAGAAATAAAACGGATAAGTGATTTATTAATATAGAATTATTTTCATGGAGAAGCAGCATGATAACTTCCGAATACAATACCAGAATTTCGCAGGAATATAGATATTGGAGAGTTCATTTACTGATATCAATATTGATCGGCTATGCAGCATTTCAAATTACACGAAGGAGTTTGAACGTTGTTATGCCAGCAATGCAAATAGAACTAGTGTTAGATAAAAATGATATTGGTTGGATAGCCAGCTTGTTTTATCTTGCTTATGGAATTTCAAAATTTATATCCGGAATTTTCCATGACCATACAGGTTATCGTTGGTTTATGGGCGTTGGATTATTAATAACCGGAATACTTAATATTATTCTTACATTTTGTTCTTCATTGTCGGCCATATTAGTTGTCTGGACACTGAATGGTTTTTTTCAAGGGTGGGGATGGCCTCCATGTGCGCGTCTACTAACTTACTGGTATTCACGTAATGAACGGGGATTCTGGTGGGGATGCTGGAATATTTCAATTAATATCAGTGGGATACTTTTAACACTACTATCAACACTCTTGGCGACAGTATATAGTTGGAAGGCTGCTCTTCTGTTTCCTGGGATCATTAGTATCTTACTTGGAATTTGGTTATGTCAGCAGTTACGTGGTACTCCGCAGGAACATGGATTACCCAGTATTGGGAGCTGGCGGCAAGATCATCTGGAGCTCAAACAGGAAAAACTATCGCCACCAATGCCAATGATAAAAATTTTAAAAGAAACAATCGTGTTCAATCGCATTATCTGGTTACTTGGTATTTCCTATGTCTTGATCTATTTCATCAGGACAGCAATACACGACTGGGGAAGTCTTTGGTTATCAGAAAAACATGGTTCTGATTTACTCAATACAAATACTATCCTTTCACTATTTGAATTAGGAGGGCTGTTAGGAGCACTCTGCTCAGGATGGGGTTCTGACTTACTTTTTCGTAGTCAGCGAGCACCTATGATTTTATTGTTTTCTCTGGGATTGTTTTTTTCGGTCACAGCACTTTGGCTAATCCCCATACAAAATAGAACCCTACTGGCTACCTGTATTTTTAGTATTGGTTTCTTTGTCTTTGGCCCACAAATGTTAATCGGACTAGCCGCGACAGAATATTGCCATAAGAGTGCTGCGGGTACTGTCACAGGCTATCTCGGATTATATTCCTACCTGAGCGCAGCTATCGCAGGCTGGCCATTGAGCCAAGTCATTAATTATTATGACTGGTCTGGTATGTTTACCCTCATTACACTGGCCTCTGCGTTAATGGGGTTATTACTAATGCCACTACTCATAGACAGGATCTTAAGCAATAACCGTTTATTTTTAGATAGAAAAAAGGCTTCATTTATGATCTGATAATCGTCGCCAAACAATAAATCAAAACCACG
>NZ_NIBU01000200.1 GCF_002632485.1 Xenorhabdus innexi
TTGCCCCCCTACAGCCCTAATCTCAACCCCATTGAACGATTATGGAAGTACACGAATGAGCAAATACGCAACAATGTCTATTTCCCGGATGCAAAAACGTTTCGGGGAACACTTCGACATTTTTATCATGTCACCTTGCCAACAAAAGCACAGGAATTGGCTACCCGACTGACTGATCATTTCCAGCGATTAAAACCTACATCTTCAAGTTAATTGCGTATATGTTTTCCCCAAGAAAATACCTGACGGTGCTCACAAAGTGATAGTGAATCCGCAGTTTGGTCGGATATTTTTAACCCAGATAGCTACTGCATAAGAAAGGGCATTCCCCGCACCAATCCGCAAGATCAAACAAGGATCACACCCCCCGTCAAGCACCAGTACGGGCGCGCTTCCGGCGATCCCGTGCAGGTGCATAAAAAGCACTGCATTTAGTGGGCAGGCACGGCGGGGTCACGACTGCGCGCGCCGGTGCTTATTGGCGGTGCGGGCTTCAAAAAATCACGTTCGCAAAACGCTGGAATGGAGCAACACCGATTGAAGTGGTCAACAAAAATTGGTCACTGGCTTAGCGTTTTCCCAAAATAATCGTTCTGACTCATTGGGCGTGAGTCCATTGTTATACCCGTGAGGACGAAGCTGGCTGTAATAACCTGTTATGTATTGGATAATAGAATGGCGAGCTTCCCTAAAATTTGCATATCCTGCCGAAGGAACCCATTCACTTTTTAAGCTCCGGAAAAAACGTTCCATTGGGCTGTTATCCCAGCAATTTCCCCGCCGGCTCAGGTTTTGTTTGATAGCATAACGCTGCAATAATCGTCTGAACGCTTTGCTGGTATAGTGGCTGCCTTGATCGCTGTGAAACAAGATCCCTTGCGGCCTTCCTC
>NZ_NIBU01000201.1 GCF_002632485.1 Xenorhabdus innexi
GCAGGTACAATTCTTTACTCTGAATCCGGAAAATCGGCAGGAGCTGATTGCCGGCAAGATTCAGACCCAGTACGCGGTGTGTGCCCCGACGGGCGAGCCGCTGGCGCTGTTTGATACCGCCGGGCATCGGGTCTGGCGCCAGCCGCCGCAGAGCCTGTACGGGCTGCGTCTGGGGGCGTTGGGGGAAAACGCGGCACTGAATCCGGGCTTACAGTTTGCCGGCCAGTGGCTGGATGACGAGAGCGGGCTGGTTTACAATCGGTTTAGATATTACTCGCCGGTTGCAGCGCAGTATTTGACGCCTGACCCGATCGGGTTGTCTGGGGGGGAAAATCCTTACGGGTACGCTCATAATCCTACCGGATGGGTTGATCCGCTGGGATTAACAGAATGTCCCAACATTGTAAAAAGGGCAATAACCCCTGAACAGGCGGAAAGCATTCGAGCAGGTCATGGGATTTCAAGGCCAACACCGTATCATAAAACGACACCAACTCAGCATGTATCTGGAACAAAACACTCCAGAGATCCTTGGATTTCAACAACTAGTGGTGTATTCTGCAATTAATGACATCACTTTGTATTCCCACGGTAAAGCCATTTAAAAGGTTTAGCTAATACCCGGTTGTAATATTCGATATATTTTAAAATGCATGTCCGTAATATCGCTTTGCTGCTGACGGAAAGCCGCCTGAGCAAATGTCGGGAGACCAGACTGAACCAACATTCAATTTGATTTAACCAGGAAGCGTGTTTGGGGGTATAAACGAATCGGATCCGATGTGTCGGGTCTGATAGAAACTGCATGCGTGTCTCCATGGATTGAAGCGTTCCCCACTGGCCTTTCACTCCCAGTCCCTCATTAAGACCACAGGCTTCGGCAATGAAT
>NZ_NIBU01000202.1 GCF_002632485.1 Xenorhabdus innexi
GAGGGCTTCTTTTTGGGCATTTGTCAGGGTAATTTTCATGGACACAATCTTGATCTGATAGGAAGGAAAAATCAAGCAGCTTCAATTACGATGGGTATAGTTCTTTAGATATAGAATCAAGACGTAAATAAAGATCATTATTCATTCTATAACCTTGTATGTTCCAGAAGGGATACCATTCGTAAGGAGAATTTCTTGATCCTTACGGGCGTAACGGAATGCTTTTCCTGTTAATCCTTGACCTCTACTAACATCAATGATTTGCTCATCTGGTATCTTAGATAAATCAACCTTGACCTTACCATTTTTATTATAGAAATCAGCAGTACTTTCTTTTTTAGTTGTAGAAATTAATTGCGTATTGAGTCTCCCGTTCTCAACATGTTCTTGTGCCGAATAATTCGCTGTTGGATCTTTTGGTGGGATATCTTCTCCAGCCTGAGCGCATTTTGATTGCTTTTTGGTTAATGCACGGAAAACAAATCCTGTATGCTTTTTAGTTAACCCCAGCGGATCTTAGGGATTACCCCGATACGACCATACTTTTTAGACGGGATTTTTTCTTTAATAACAGCTTGTTAAAGAACCTGTTTTATCCGTTGAGGTCAAGATTTTTTTGCCCGATCCCCGATATGCACTTTCAGAGTATTTTGCCTGTTTGCTGGGAGGCAGTATAGCGCCTGTGCTCGCGCGCGTTGATTCAACAGATTGATTTTGTGATGTGTTTCCCTTTCGGCAACGGGCGAACGGCGGCTGGCTTGCCGAACGGCGGGCGGCCGTTCTGCGGGTGCGGGCGGCAGAGAGCCTGCAAGCGGCGCCCCTGCGACGCTCTGGATCACCAGCGTGACAGCCGAGTACGGACTT
>NZ_NIBU01000203.1 GCF_002632485.1 Xenorhabdus innexi
AGAGGCTATTCAGAATCTTTTTCACCCTGAACAGTTTTTCATGTAACCTACTGGAATGAGAAAAGTTTATGCCAGTGATATCAGTCGAGAAGTCTTTCAGGAAATTGAGCCCTTGTTGCTCAGCACTCGAAAACGCACACGCCCTCGGAAAGTCGATGTGTATGAGGTGTTTTGCGCCCTGCTGTATATACTCAAGAGCGGTTGCCAGTGGGATATGCTCCCCAATGATTTTCCCAGCAAAAGTACCGTGTATTACTATTTCAAACTCTGGAAAGAGAAACCGTCAGAAACTGAGCCAAGCTTGCTGGAGCAGGCGTTAAAAAAATGTGGTTGGCGAGGCCCGTATCAGCCGTGGTCGGAACGCCAGCACAACTTTTGTTATTATTGATGCGCAAAGTGTTAAGAACACGGATACGGCGCGTGAAAAAGGCTATGATGCCGGTAAAAAAGTGTCCGGCATCAAACGACATATCGCCGTAGACACCCAGGGTTTACCCCATGCAATTAGCGTCACAACGGCCAATGTTACGGACAGAAAAGGCGCTTTGAAGGCTTTTACCCTGCATAAAAAATCACTTACCGGTGTAAAGAATGTATTAGCCGATGGTGGTTATACGGGGGAAACCTTTGCGAACAGTGTGCATCATATACTGGGTGCGACCGTCGAGATCGCCAAACGCAATGAACTCCATACTTTCAGTGTGATACCAAAGAGATGGGTCGTCGAACGTTCATTTGGTTGGCTGGAAAAATGTCGGCGGTTGTGGAAGAACTGCGAGGGAGATTTGAATACCAGTCTCCAGTTCGTCAATCTGGCATTCCTTGTCTTACTGCTGCGCAGAAAAAATACTGAATAGCCTCT
>NZ_NIBU01000204.1 GCF_002632485.1 Xenorhabdus innexi
GCACGCTCTACTTTCAGGGTCAGCGGCGAGCCGTCTTCGATATCGGCCAGTGCGTTGAGGCGAAATAGCGGGTCGTATTCCCCGTCAAATTCCAGCCTTGGCCAGACCGCATCCCAATAACGTTCCAGTGTCTGCCGGAGAAGAGACAGCCCGTCGACATAACCGGGTAATCCCCGGTTTTCTACCCAGGCATGTATCAGGGCGATAATGATCCGCACATCTTTTGTCCGGGACAGCAGCAGAGCCGTTGCCTGTTTTTCTACCGCCAGCCAGTTCGGGGGTTCTGCCGGGGTAATAAAATCCCCGAACTGCTGTTCTGTTTTGCCAATCAGACTCTGTTCTAATTGCAGAAATTCCTCATCGTATTCGAGATTTTCCCCGCAGGGCGATGCGTTACTGATGGGGGCAAGTAACGCATCAATATCCGGGTTGTTTTCATGGTTCATGACGTTTTATGCTCTTATGCTCTTCAGATTCGGGCAGGAGAAGGCAGGCAGGCTGAACGGGCTGAAAATACTGTTGGGCATAAAGGCCAGTACGACATGATGGCCTTTGATCGTAAATCTGGCCTGCAAGCCGGTATCATCATGCGGGGCAGCGGTGTTATGTGAGGTCTGTGTGGCTTTATCCAGCAACCGGTTCAGCGCCCAGGGACCGTAGGCGGATAAGGTGGCGGTGGTGCCGTCCACTAAGTTCAGTTGAATGCTGGCCTGATTAGAACCCGCTGTTCCCGGCCAACTGATAAGTTGTGAGATTTGCGGGCCGTGGCTGTATTGCACCCGCTGTCCGCCGACATCCAGTACCATGCTCAATATGTTGTTATCCATGCTGACGGGCTGCACCATGACATTAAATGA
>NZ_NIBU01000205.1 GCF_002632485.1 Xenorhabdus innexi
TACGGAACTGGAGCACTCCGGCGATTTGATGGGGGATAACTGGGCGACAAAAATCACCTGCATTGGCGGGCGATATCAGAAAGTGGAGAAGAAAAAGGAAGGCAAGAAAGACAGCAAGAAAAAGGAGAAAAAAGAGGAGAAGAAAGATGCAAAATCCAACCCTGCTTGAGGTGCTGGACAGAAAAGCCGAAAACGAACGCCTTGATATTCACACCGCCTTACCTGCCAGAGTCGTCTCATTTAACGGTCATATTGCCACTATCGAACTGATGATCACCCAGCGGCTCAGTGATGGCGCCGTGATTGAGTTGCCGCCATTGGTGGATGTGCCGGTTCAGTTTCCACGGGCGGGCGGGTTCTGTTTCACCGTGCCAGTAAAAGCCGGTGATGAGGGGCTGGCGATTTTCTCAGAGCGCTGCATTGATGGCTGGTATGCCACCGGTAATAAATCCGTGCCGCTGGATGCGCGATTGCATGATTATTCCGATGCCTGTTTTATTCCGGGGATTTGCAGCCAACCAAAGAAAATCCCTGATTTTTTTCATGGCGGTGCATCCATGCAAACGGATGATGGAGAAACATTCATTCGCCTGTCAGAAGGCAAGATTCACATTAAAGGTGAAGTGCTGCACGAAGGTAGTAGCAAGCAGATAGGCCAGCACGAACAGGCCGGAAACTGGAACCAGACCCAAGGCAACAGTGAATCCAACGGCACCATCAGCGCCGCGAAAGTGATTGGTGGCGGTGTAGACCTTGAAAACCACACCCACCCTGATTCACACGGCGGCAATACCGGGAGGCCGAATAAATGAGAGTACGACGACTGGATAATCACCACGACTGGACATTCG
>NZ_NIBU01000206.1 GCF_002632485.1 Xenorhabdus innexi
ACCTGCTCCAAAAGGCGTGGTCGGAAACGTATTTTTGGCTGGAAAAAGCACAAGAATATTTATGCCAGAACGCGTTCAAAACACCACAAAGAAAATCATATAAAAACAAAACATTGGATGCGTGTTTTGAACGGCTTAATTCTTAAGAGCCTATCTATGAGTCGATTCTAGCTTAAGCATTCGATCGATAAAGCATCCAACTCTATCCAAGCCTCTTCTAACTTCATTGCAATTTCTGGCTTATTTTCTTTTCCATCAAAACTGGCATAAGCATTATGTACAATCTGTGGGATAGAATATAAATATAGGGCTAATTCTTTATCTATAGTGTTTTCCTCACTCATAATTTCAGCTAGCTTAGCTAAGCTGGTTACTAGTTTTTGATACTCCTGTTCATTAAAAGATAGGCTCATTCTGATTTCATCAACAAAATTATTAGCAATAATTTCTTCTTTAATTTTATCTAACATAATTTTCCTATAAAAACCCTATAATTGCTTCAGGTGGTATTTTACCGAGAATTAATACTTCCTGATGAGCCGCCGAAACATTTCGAGTAAATGGTGTCTTCAAATGTTCTGCTGCCTTTTCTGCTGTAGATAAATCCAAAATATGTTCTTTCGGTATTTTGGTTAAGTCAATTTTAATGATTGGATTCGCTGCTTGTGTTCCACCATGAGTAGCAAAAAATTCCGCTGTTTTTGTGCTTCTAGTGGTACATTCTGCATTTGATAACCTCATCAAACGAGCTTGAAAACCATTAAGTTTTATGGTTAATTAGCACACCGTTTCAATGACCATCAGATACCCCTAATTTTTTATGTGGAAAGCGCCAGCAGTCAAT
>NZ_NIBU01000207.1 GCF_002632485.1 Xenorhabdus innexi
ATTGCGATCCGGCGATTTCATCAGCGTTGACGCCACCGTGTGCCGATACCGGTGCGGGGAAACGGCAAAATCACACTCTCTGGATAACCGGCGGAAGAACGAACGGAGCTGTTGTTTTTCCCGGTTAATGTCGTATTTGTAACGGGAAAGCCGGCTGGGGTGTGGCACACTTAACCGGCTGAGGTCAAAAATCGGATCATCCGCTTTCGCGCCGGCCGCCACCGCCCGTTCAAGTAAGTGTGCCAGCCGGGGTTTCAGCGGATAAACTATCGGCACTTCCCATTCACAGTGGTTCTTGCTGCCTGCCAGACCCAGTTCAATGTAGTTGCCTTCCAGATTGATATCCCGCAACCGCAGGTGCAGCAACTGATTCTGACGCATCCCCGTAAAACGCAAGGTCGCCAGCACCGTTGTCCAGTACCATGTCGGGTACAGGGCACAGCGCCCTCCCTTTGGCGTGACCTGGGTTCTTTCGTCTTCCGCATACTTCCCCATCAGCAGATTAATGCGGTTTATCTGGGATTCACTCAGGATTTTTTTCTTTTTCTTCTCTTTTTTCACCACCGCGTTATTAAACGGATTCTCAGTATGCGGCAACAGTTTCTGCTCCATGCCGAAATTAAAAATCGCCCGCAGATGTGCGACCTTATTATTCCAGGTATGGCTCGACTGTTTTTTCTCCAGCATAAGATGACGCCGCCACCGGAGCACCTCCCGGTAAGTCACCTGTGCCGGTGAGGCTGTTTCCCCCATAAACCGGGTAAATCCCCGCACCACCTTCCGGTAACTCCACTCGGTATCCGGTCTCAGAATATGTGAAAAGAAATACTCTTCTAATAG
>NZ_NIBU01000208.1 GCF_002632485.1 Xenorhabdus innexi
TGGCACAGGAAAGCCACGGGATAATGCACTCTGAATTGTTCGATTAGCGAGAACTGTTCAGGTAATCTGACATCAAGAGTGCTGAAGCCTTTTTTAAAAAATCATTTTCCATTTCAAGGCGTTGGAGTTTCTTTTTCAGTTTGCGGATTCAATTTGCTCCGGCGTGATGGGCGAGGCTTTCGGGGATTGACCCTGTCGCTCCTGCTTTAACGGGTGAACCCATCGTCCCATAGCGGACTGGCTGATATTCATGGCTCTGGCGGCCTCGGCAATACTGTAGTTTTGATCCAGCACTCATTGGGCTGACTCTAATTTAAACTCGGGGCTGAAACTTTTTTTCATCATATCACCTGTTGAATTATCGAAGTGAGAATATCACCTCTATTACGGTGACCAAAATTAGTGTGCCACTTCACGGAAAACGATGGCGGCGATCCCCTGGCCGAAGTTAGGGAAAAAACGCACCCTGAAAACGCCCAAAATTGCGTCGCTGTCGATGCCTGTCCAGATGTATGCGTTTTTACAGGAGGTGGGTGGTGGTTGTGCCAGTAAGGGCATTCAGGAAATGTGTCTGGAGAAGATGGGGGATAATGCCCCGATGGATGAGATGTTTTACGGTTGGCACAACAGCTCAGTGTAGGCAGCAGGTACTACCAAGCCGTGGGATAATGATATCCACACGGCTTTTTCTTAAAGAGGATCAGCAGAAAAGGTTAATTTATAGCCTAAATTCAATAAGAGGCTATTCAGAATCTTTTTCACCCTGAACAGTTTTTCATGTAACCTACTGGAATGAGAAAAGTTTATGCCAGTGATATCAGTCGAGAAGTCTTTCA
>NZ_NIBU01000209.1 GCF_002632485.1 Xenorhabdus innexi
GTTTCATTTGAAATGACCGCCATTGAGCATAACCCGGATAAATACGCCCATATCGACACCGGTATCCGCATTGATGAACGGCCGATTTCGGTTATTCCGCCGGGGGTACAGTCACCGCCGAAAAACGTGGTGATCAGCAGTAGTTCGGTGGTGCATCAGGGAATTGCCATCACCACCTTGCAGGTGAGCTGGTCGGCGGTGGAGCAGGCTATTGCTTATGAAGCTGAGTGGCGGCGGGATAATGGCAACTGGATAGCCGCCCCGCGAACCGCCACACCGGGTTTTGAGGTGCCGAATATCTACGCCGGACGCTATCAGGCTCGGGTGCGGGCGATTAACGCCGCTGAGATTTCCAGCCTGTGGGCCAATGCGCCGGAAACGCACCTCAAAGGCAAAGCCGGAGACCCGCCTGCGCCGCTCGGGTTTAAGGCCACGCCGATTGTGTTTGGTATCCAGCTGAACTGGGGCTTTGCTGCCCAGACTGGCGATACGCTGAAAACGGAAATCCAGTACAGTCCGACCCATGACGGCGACGGACTCATGTTGCTGGCGGATATCCCTTACCCGCAGAAAACTTACACGATGCAGGGATTGTCTGCCGGGGTGGCGTTCTATTTCCGGGCGCGTCTGGTGGATAAATCCGGTAATCAATCGCCGTGGACGGACTTTATCCGGGGTGAGTCATCCAATGATACCAGTTGGATATTGAAAGCCGCCGGGGATCAGTTCCTGAGCGCGGAAACGGGGAAACGCCTGCAATCGCAGATTGATTTTACCAATGAAGCCGCCCTGGAAAATGCCGCCCTGACCGGGGC
>NZ_NIBU01000021.1 GCF_002632485.1 Xenorhabdus innexi
CTCAGAGTTGGAGATAAATCTCGTGGCAAATCGATTAAATAAACGTCCTCGAAAAACGCGAGGTTATCAAACACCGAATGAGTTATTTAAAGGCATACCGACTCGTTTACTTCGTTCATAACGGTGTTGCACTTATTATGTGAATGCAAGAATTGTTTTTAATTGCGGCATGGCCTGTTCTGCCATTGTTTTTGCCGCCGGTCTTCCTATCAATGAATAGAAGCAGAAAACCGCAACCAATGATGCTGCGCCGCTGACAGAACGGAAAACGTCCTCCCGCTTGATATCAAACAAGGTATATCCGAGTAAGGAATAACTGAGCGTATAAAGATAATGATTCAATCCTGATACTAATAACAGAGCAATCACGACCCAGATACTCTGTGTACTATTGATAACCCTGAGAATAACTGAATAAATTGTTGTCAGTAGCACGGCGCTGCCAACTCCTCCCAGCCAGAACGCGGCATGATACAAAATAATCGGAATAATCATGCTCAGTATGACATCCCGTGATATTAAATAACGCCAGATGGATAAATGTGCTCGCTGCATGATTTACCTGATATTTAATTGAATACTATACGTATAGCCGGATTTGCTTATTCTGCAACAAATAAACAGTTTATTTATCTTATGCTGTAGTTCTAAACTTTTATTAAACATATAGTATGAATAACGCTATTTTTTCTCAGGCGGAAAGATGATTGTCATGTATCTCTCAATAATATAGCTGATATTAAATGTCGTTAATTTAGAGAAGGGATTTCACATTAGATTTATCATTGCCTTAGCCGGATAAATACATTAGATTGATGCGCGATTGTTTATTTAGTACTTTGTCGTAGTTCAGTTAAAAGAAGTTACTTTTGTTGTCCTGAACCGAATATATACCTAAAGTTAATTGGGCGTTAACAGGATAAAGGAGAATGAACATGAACGTCCGTGAGTCGAAAGAAATATCTGAAACCCAGCTGGCACGTTGTGTACAGACACTGAATCGTGCTTTTGATGGATATTCCTTAATGCGGCATTTTCTGGCAGAAGATGATCACGAACAGAGAGTGCGGCGCTATCAGGAGACTTTTCTTAGAAAAGTAGGTATGACAGTAGGGCATGTATGGGCTACTGATGACGGAACGGCTTTATCTATATGGACATCCCCTGATATTGAAGACGCAGAGGCTGTTTTTACACCATTGTCTGTCGAATTTGAAAAGATAGCAGGGGCGAGAGCAAACGTCATGCAGGCATCCGAAGCGATTATGGCAAAAGCACGCCCGGAATTTCCGTGCTGGTTTCTGGGGGCTGTGGCCGTCGATCCTGATTTTCAGGGAAAGGGGCTGAGCCGTGCAGTTATTGAACCCGGTCTCGAGAGAGCCGAACGTGAAGGGTTTCCTGTATTTCTTGAAACTTCTGATGAAAAAAACGTCAGGCTCTATGAACATTTGGGATTCAAAATTACGGCATCGTATCTGCTTCCCTTTAATGGCCCGATGACGTACGCAATGATAAGATAGCGGATATCATTGTGAGTTTACTCAGTGCAGAAATGTTAATATTATTCTGCACTTTTTTGTATTTCAGCCTCCTGAAAAAGTACATTATTCTGATTTAGTTTATTAACGGAAAGATCATCAGTGTAACCGGAGGTTGTTGAACTATCATCAGGTTAGTTTCTCTGAATAGTCATGATAATATCCGACATTTAATTAATATAGTTAATTGATTTTAAATGATTATATTTTCTTTTTTGTAAAAATTCGGATTTGCAAATATTTTTTAACACACCTTATTGTAAAATATCTCTTCAATAAGTGAATAATTATCAGTCAAAATGAGACTGTTTTTCGCCCTGTCTAATTTTATACCTCCTTTTATTTATTTTTTATGCAACGTTTGTGCATAAATTGCATAAAAAATCATTTTTATAAATTGTGAAAAACATCAAAAAAGTAAATTCATTGTGATTATGTTGTGTTGACTTTGTTAAAAATCAAAGAGATGATGCGATTAATTGTTAATCAGGTCAAACAATGAAAGGTACTAAAAGATTATTTTAGATTTCAGAGAAACATTGATTCAGTGAATGAGTCTGGCTGAAAATCAATAGAAATAATTAATGGAAAATATGGTTATATCCGTTAATTTAAAAACGCTTTATATTCAATCTTAATATCGCCTTTCTTGTTAATTTTCCGAGGTAAAACAAATGACAAAAGCAATTCAGAGAAGTTGGTTTGAACAGTATATGGTTCCTTGTTTCGCACCTGCTCCCTTTATTCCCGTCAAAGCCGAAGGCTCCAGAGTATGGGATCAAGATGGAAAAGAATACGTTGATTTTGCCGGAGGTATTGCTGTTAACGCATTAGGGCATGCCAATAAAGAATTAAAAGAAACATTAAGCACTCAAATGGAAAACCTTTGGCATATCGGTAATGGATACACAAATGAACCTGTCTTAAAATTAGCAAAAGATCTGGTCGAGAATACCTTTTCTGATAAGGTTTTTTTCTGTAATTCCGGTGCTGAGGCAAATGAAGCTGCACTGAAAATTGCCAGAAAATATGCGTTAGATAAATATGGCAGCCATAAAAACGAAATTATCTCATTTGAAAACTCTTTTCACGGCAGAACATTATTTACCGTAACAGTCGGGGGACAACCGAAGTATTCACAAGATTTTGCACCTCTTCCACAAGAAATTACTCACCTTCCTTATAACGATATTGAAACCATTAAAGCGCGTATTTCTGAAAAAACGTGTGCCGTTATTGTGGAGCCAATTATTGGCGAAGGTGGAGTGATCCCCGCAGACCCGGCCTTTATGAAGGCGTTGAGAGAGCTGTGTGATCAATATCAGGCATTGTTGATTTTTGACGAAATACAGACGGGTGTTGGCCGTACAGGTTATCTGTATGCCTATGAAGAAACGGGAGTTGTGCCGGATATTCTGACTACGGCAAAAGGATTAGGAGGCGGTTTCCCGATTGGTGCAATGCTGGTTAAGCAGCATGTTGCGGAAGTTTTCCAGCCGGGATCACACGGAACGACATTTGGTGGGAACCCTCTGGCAGCCGCCGTTGCCCATAAGGTGCTGAGTATAGTAAACCAGAAAGCATTTCTGGCCGGAGTACAGGAACGGCATCATGAATTTATCCGGCAGATGACCGCTTTGAACCAGCGTTATCAGGTGTTCAGTGAAATACGTGGTAAAGGGCTACTGTTGGGCGCAGAACTGACAGAAAAATATCAGGGTAAAGCTAAAACGTTGTCCAATATTGCTGCGGAAGAAGGGTTAATTGCCTTGATTGCAGGGCCGAATGTACTGCGTTTTGCTCCGGCCTTAAATATCGGGCAGCAGGAAATCAGCGACGGTTTTACCCGGCTTGAAAATGCCCTCAAGCGATTTGTTCAGGAATAACAGCAGGTTTGAGGTGATACCATGATGCTATTTAGATCCGTTCAACATAAAGATTTGGGGGATATCCTCGATCTCTCGTCTCGTGCAGGAGTGGGTTTGACGTCGTTGCCAAATAATCAGGAATACTTGGCGGCTCGGATTTCACGCAGCATTGATTCTTTTCACGATGCACGCGGGCGTTCACAACAGGGATTCTTGTTTACTCTGGAAGACACGGAAAAGCATCGTGTTGTTGGGGTGAGTGCATTGGAGGTTGCGGTTGGGCTGGAGGAGCCTTTCTACAATTACCGTATTCAGAGATCGGTGCGCTCATCCCGCGAATTAGGGGTTTACAATTCGTTTGAGACCCTGATTGTAGGGCAGGATCATACCGGATACAGTGAGCTGTGCACCCTGTTTCTTGACCCGGCTTACCATGGGGGTCGCAACGGTATTTTCCTTTCCAGAAGCCGATTTTTATTTATTTCCGCATTCCGTCATCTTTTTCCGAAAACTATTTTTGCGGAAATGCGCGGAGTGGTGAATGAACAGGGAGAATCGCCGTTCTGGAATGCACTAGGCCAACACTTTTTTAATGTTCCTTTTTCTCAGGCTGATTACCTGACCGGTATTGGCGCCAAAACATTTATTGCCGAACTCATGCCATTCCATCCGATTTATGTGCCCCTGTTACCGGAAGAAGCGCAGCGGGCTATCGGGCAGGTACATGAAAATACCGTTCCGGCGCGTATCATTCTGGAAAAAGAAGGCTTTTCCTATCACGGTATGGTCGATATTTTTGATGCCGGAGCCATTTTACAGGCTGAGATTGATGACGTGCGAACGGTAAAAGCAAGCCGACTGCTATCGGTTAAAAGAAGCGAAAAGGTCTCCAGACAGAGTGATGGCAGATTATGCATTGTTTCTAACCTACATTTTCAGGATTTTAAAGCGCTGCTGCTGAATATCCCTGACGCTATTGATAGTGATGAACTGCACCTGACCGATGCAGAAATGGATGCACTTCAAGTAGAAGATGGGGATTCAGTTCGCTGTGCTGCACTTTTTTCCGAGGAAACTTCACAATGAGTGATCAGGCAAATTACATTGATGGTAAGTGGGTAAGCGGGCAGGGTGTACAGGTAATCAAACATTCTCCCATTGATCAGCAAATCTTGTGGCAGGCACACAGTGCTTCTGTTACGCAAGTGGAAGAGGCTGGTCTGGCAGCACGCAGAGCATTTTCAGGCTGGGCAAAGCTGGCAGTTGAAAAGCGTATCGCCATTGTTCAGGCATTCGCTGATTTACTGGCTGAGGAAAAAGAAACACTTGCCCGTGTAATCAGTGAAGAAACCAGTAAGCCATTGTGGGAAACCCGGACAGAAGTTCAGTCTATGATTGGTAAAGTTGCTATTTCCATTGAAGCATGGCAGCAACGTACGGGGTATTCGGAAACGGTTATGCCGGATGGAAAAGCAATATTGCAGCATCGTCCTCATGGCGTGATGGCTGTTTTCGGGCCTTATAATTTCCCCGGTCATTTGCCTAACGGCCACATTGTTCCCGCTTTGATTGCCGGTAACACATTAGTTTTTAAGCCAAGTGAGTTGACTCCTGTCACCGCAGAAAAAACGATGGCCTTATGGATCAAAGCCGGATTACCAGCAGGAGTATTGAATCTCGTTCAGGGAGGCAGGGAAACCGGCGGTGCGTTACTGGACTGCCGCGAAATTGACGGAGTGCTGTTTACCGGCAGTGCAACCACCGGTTTTCATTTCCACCGCCTGCTGGCAGGCCAGCCGGAAAAAATGCTGGCATTGGAAATGGGGGGAAATAATGCCCTGATTGTCGATGATTATGATGATCTCGATGCGGCAGTTTATACCATCATCCAGTCTGCTTTTATTTCCGCTGGTCAGCGTTGTACCTGTGCGCGACGGTTACTGGTAAAACAGGGTGAAAAGGGCGATGCTCTGATTCAGCGGCTGACAGAAGCTGCTCGTCAGATAGTCCCATCCCATTGGGATGCTGAACCTCAGCCTTTTATGGGCGGCGTTATCTCTTTGGCTGCGGCAGAAAATATGCTGAATGCTCAGTCAGCATTGTTGGCATTAGGCGCTACTGCACTGCTGACGTTAACACAGCCAGATCCCCATTCAACCTTTATGACCCCCGGTATTATTGATCTGACTGGCGTAAGTCAGGTTCCTGATGAAGAATATTTCGGCCCTCTGTTGACTTTACAGCGTTATGACACCTTCGAAGAAGCTATTTCCATCGCGAATGATACCCGTTTTGGTCTGGCTACAGGGTTGATTTCACCTGATGAAAGTCTTTTCCTTCGGTTACAGGAAGAAGCGAGAGCCGGGATTGTGAACTGGAACAAGCCACTGACCGGCGCTTCCAGTAAAGCACCTTTTGGCGGGATTGGCGCATCAGGTAATCATCGCCCCAGTGCTTACTATGCTGCTGATTATTGTGCATGGCCAATGGCATCATTGACGGCGGATAAGTTGTCTCTGCCGGATGCACCAGCCCCCGGACTTGATTTTTTCCGCTCTTAATTTTTTCAGTCAGTTTTTTTCTGAACGTCAGTTTTTCAAAGAACAGCCGGTTGTCAAAGAATAGCCGGTTTTCAAAGAACAGCAGGGAGAACAGGAATTATTATGTCGGGAATTGAAGCAAACTTTGATGGTTTGGTGGGAATGACTCACCACTATGCCGGGTTATCAATGGGTAATGAAGCCTCGATAAATCACCGCGGGCAAAAATCCAACCCTCGTAAGGCGGCCTTACAGGGATTAACAAAAATGAAAGCACTGTCAGATATGGGATTAGTGCAGGGGGTTTTACCCCCGCAACAGCGGCCTGATTTAGCTACTCTGCGCCAGTTAGGGTTTACGGGAAATGATGCTCAGGTGCTGAATAAAGCGGCAAAATACTCACCATTGCTGCTGTCTAATCTCAGTTCTGCCTCTTCCATGTGGACGGCTAATGCAGCAACAGTATCCCCCTCCGCTGACAGTGCTGATAACCGGGTTCACTTTACGGTAGCAAATTTAAATAACAAACTGCATCGCTCACTGGAAAGTGTCACTACATCCAGAGCATTAAAAGCGGTTTTTTCAGATCAGAATTACTTTTCTCATCATGCGCCATTGCCTCAACATGCTGACTGGGGGGATGAAGGTGCAGCAAACCACAACCGTTTTTGTGGTGAATATGATGAAGCTGGTGTACAGCTATTTGTATATGGCCGCAGTGCTTTCCGCGGAGGCCCGGCACCAGAACGCTATCCGGCCCGTCAGACACTGGAAGCGAGCGAAGCTATTGCACGCTTACATCAGCTTGAGGAAAGTCAGACGGTTTTTGCCCAGCAGAACCCTATTGCGATTGATAGCGGCGTTTTCCATAACGATGTCATCGCTGTCAGTAACAAAAATGTGTTGTTTTATCATGAACAGGCATTTTTAAATCAGCAGTCAGTATTGGCTGAAATTGAGGAGAAGCTGGCACTCCTCGGTCAAAAGCTGATCCCTGTTGAAGTACCCGCATCGCAGGTATCTATGCAGGATGCAGTCAGTTCATATCTTTTCAACAGCCAGTTATTAAACTTGTCTGACGGCAGTATGGCACTGATTTTACCGGAAGAGTGCCGGACGAATACTCACGTATCATCATATTTACAGTCTCTGGTTGCGACGGATGATAGCCCTATTCGTCAGCTTCATTTCTTTGATCTGCGGGAAAGTATGCGCAATGGTGGCGGGCCTGCCTGCCTGCGTCTTCGGGTTGCCATGAAAGAAAAAGAGCTGGCAGCAGTCAATCCGGCAGTGCTTATGACACCCGATCTGTATCTGAATTTAACTGACTGGGTTGAACGTCACTATCGTGATTCTTTATATGCCGCTGATCTGGCAGATCCGCAGCTATTGACAGAAGTCTGTTCGGCGCTGGACGAATTAACCCAGATCCTCAGGCTTGGTTCAATCTATGAATTTCAGCGCTAATCAGGAGGACTGATGGATTTACTTTCTCCATTACTTGAAAAGAAACTAGCAAGTACACTCAGTTTTCCGCCTGATTTAGCTGCGACATGGCTGGCAGATGGTGTATTGCAGCTAATCCCACAAGAGAGTAAAAGCAGCACGCTGATCATTTCCGCAGGAATTCATGGTAATGAAACGGCACCGATTGAAATCCTGCTCCGGTTGCTAGCACAACTGGTTCAGGGGCATCTGTCGTTGCAACATAACCTGTTGTTGATCCTCGGTAATGTGCCTGCCATGCGTGAAAGTAAGCGCTATATCGATAATGATCTCAATCGCATGTTTGGCGGGCGGTATCAGAACTTCCCTTCTGGAAATGAGACGCAGCGGGCAGTTGAGCTGGAGTCTGTGATACAGCGTTTTTTTCAGGAGCCTGCGGTTATCGCATCAACACGGCGCTGGCATCTTGATCTGCATACGGCAATTCGTGGCTCCTGTCATGAACAGTTTGCCCTGCTTCCTTTCCAACAGCGTGAATATGCACCTGAGCTACTACAGTGGCTGGATGGAAGTGATATTGACGCGATGGTTTTCCATAAAAGTGAAGGCGGAACATTCAGTCAGTTTACCAGCCAATATTTTAATGTGGATAGCTGTACGATGGAAATTGGCAAAGTCTATCCTTTCGGGCAGAACGATCTGACTAAATTCAGCAATATCACCGCCGCCTTACAGAATCTGATTACTGGTACTTTTTCTGTTAAACGGCAAAAACCGGAAATAAAACGTTATCGTGTTGCTGATTCCATTATCAAACAGGACAACAGCTTCCGGCTTCATATTCCGCAAGATACAAAAAACTTCACAGCCCTGTCGGATGGTTTTGAAATTGCCAGTCAGGAAAACCAATCCTGGAAAATCGCTTCTCCGGCAAACTTTATTTTATTTCCTAACGCTAACGTTGCCATTGGGCTGAGAGCAGGTCTGCTATTGGAGCAAATAATCTGATTACTTCATATATCCCTATATAAAAATAAAACTGTGGAGGTTATTAATGGCGAATACGGTAAAAACATCTGCGGAGCAATCCGCAGGTGCGCAGACACTTCACCGTGGATTGGGAAAACGTCATGTCCAGTTAATTGCCATTGGTGGCGCTATCGGGACAGGTTTATTCATGGGTACAGGGAAAACCATCGCTGTATCAGGCACTTCAATTATTCTGACTTATCTTTTGATCGGCTTTTTTGCCTTTATGGTAATGAGGGCGATGGGTGAGTTATTGCTTTCCAAACTGGATTACCGAACTTTCGCTGATTTTGTTGCTGACTATCTCGGTGAAAAAGCCAGCTATTTTCTGGGCTGGACATACTGGATGAGCTGGGTAGTAAGCTGCATTGCGGATGTTGTGGTATGTGGCGGTTATATTCAGTATTGGTATCCTGATGTTTCTCTTTGGTTTACTGCGCTATTTATTCTCGGATTAATGTGTTTATGCAACTTTTTTTCAGTGCGCCTGTTCGGTGAGACGGAATTCTGGTTTGCGATGATCAAGGTTGTGGCGATAGTTGCGTTGATTATTGTTGGAATCGGCATGGTTGCTGTCAGTTGGACATCTCCAGATGGAGTGACTGCTTCCGTCCGCCATCTGACTGAGCCTGAGTTCTTTCTGCCTAATGGTGTATTTGGGTTTTTGGCCGGTTTTCAGATTGCCATTTTCTCTTTTACCGGTATTGAATTAGTGGGAACAGTCACGGCTGAAACGAAAGAGCCGGAGAAGATTTTACCGAAATCCATCAACAGTATTCCCATTCGCGTCATTATTTTTTACGTGCTTTCCATGATGTGCATTATTGCCGTGACTTCATGGCCTCGTATTTCCGCAGAAGTCAGCCCGTTCGTTACGCTGTTTGCGCTGGCGGGGTTACCGGCAGCGGCGGCAGTGATCAATTTTGTGGCGCTGACATCGGCAATGTCTTCAGCAAACAGTGGATTATATGCCTGTACCCGCATGTTATATGGCTTGTCTACTGAGAAATTGGCACATGGTTGGTTCGGGCGGCTTTCAGCAAACAGCGCAATTCCTGTTTTCAGCCTGATATTTTCTGTTGTTTGTATGGCAAGCGGTGTGCTTCTGCTGTTTATCATCCCCGATGTGATGAAGCTGTTTACCATTGTTTCCACTGTGGCTGCCATCATGGTTGTTTATAGCTGGTGTATGATATTGCTTGCGTATCTGGCTTACCGTAAAAAACGCCCTGACCTGCATGAAAAATCCATCTATAAAATGCCGATGGGCATTCCGATGACATGGTTTACCCTGATATTTTTTGCCTTCACAGTCGTAATCATGATCTTTGATTATGATACGCGTGTTTCGTTATATGGCACACCAATATGGTTTGTGATATTGGAGGTTTTATGGCGGATACGGAAAAAACGGCAACAACAGAAAATCGCTGTATCGCAATAAAGGCACCCGATTAACGCAGTGTGATATCGCAAATAAAGTCGCCAGTGGTGAATAAACCAGTGGATTACCCGTGGTTTCATGTATGAAAAATAACGGTGGCAAATCTCCTGCCGGGCTTAATGGTATTGGGTTAGCCTCGAAAATAGAAACCGGTGGATGGGGATGTTTACTCACCGCTATGGCCAGTTCACTCAGGGTTGGGTAAGTAAATAATGTAGGCAACGTAACTTCCATACCTTGTTCACGCATACGAGCCAGGAGCTGTGCTGCATTCAGTGAATGACCGCCCAGTTCGAAAAAATTGTCATGGCGACCGATATGTTCCAGCTTTAATAACTCCTGCCAGATCCCGGCTAATGTCGTTTCGATGTTTCCGAGGGGGGCTTCATAGCGCTGTGTCACCATGGCTGACAGGTCTGGTGCAGGTAATGCCTGTCGGTCAAGTTTACCGTTGGAAGTCAATGGAAAATGATCGAGTACGACAAAAGCGTTGGGTAGCATATAATTAATCAGATATTGCGCGAGTTGCCATCGCAATTCAGACGGTATTAATTTCGTATCCGGCTCAGCAAGTAAGTAAGCAACCAGTTTTTGTTCATCGGGTTGGTCGCCCAAAACCAGAACTATTGCTTCTTGTACACCGGGGCATTGCCTCAGTCTGCTTTCGATTTCCCCTAATTCGATGCGAAAGCCACGTAGCTTAATCTGAAAATCATTACGGCCACAGTATTCAATCTTGCCGTCCGGCAACCAGCGGCCGAGATCACCTGTTTTATACATTCTTGATCCCGTCTGCGAAGAAAAGGGGTCGGGGAGAAAACGTTCAGCGGTCAGGTCAGGCAGATTTAAATAACCACGGGCAACACCGGCTCCGGCAATATAAATTTCTCCGGTTACACCAAAGGGCACAGGCTGACCATTGGCATCAAGAATATAGATCCGGGTGTTTGCAATCGGACGACCGATAGGGGGTGCTGAGTTTTCCCGACTATTACACTGGTAAGTGGTTGCATAGACCGTAATTTCAGTTGGCCCATAAGCATTGATCATGCGCCATCCATCCGCCCAACGTCTGACCAGCGAAGGCGGGCAGGCTTCGCCGCCCACAACCAGCATTTCTAACGTCGCAGGGAGTGTATCCATTACTGTTAGTGTTATCGGAGGTAAAAGCACATGGGTGATGGTATGAGTCTCTAACGTTTTTAACAGGGCAGAACCGGGAAAAAGTGCAGCTTGCTCGGCAAGACAGAGGCTGGCTCCACTCAGCAAAGCCATACAGCACTCCCAGATACAGACATCAAAACCGGGTGAGGCAAATTGCAGAATACGACTGCTGGGAGATATTGCCAGCGTATTTTGTTGGTTATACACCAGATTGATCAGACTATGATGTTCAACCATCACACCTTTCGGTTGCCCGGTGGAGCCGGAGGTGTAAATCACATAGGCCAGATGGCGTGAATTCAGACCGCTGATGCGGCGGTTGGGATTTGAATCAGGGGCTTCTTTGAGGGTGAACAGTAAGTCGGGAGCATCCAGCAGTATGGCTGGCAAGTGATAGTCCAGTTTTTTCTTCAGGGTGGACTGGGTGAGCAGTGCCACGGGAGCCGCATCCTGAAGCAGATAACTAAGACGCTCTGAAGGAGTGACCGGATCGAGAGGCACATAAGCCCCACCTGCTTTCAGAATAGCCAATAATCCCACTATCATTTCCGGACTTCGTGCCACGCAGAGCGCAATGCGGTCATCGGGCTGAACACCTGATTCAATTAAATAATGTGCCAGTTGGTTTGCTCGTTTGTTCAATTCGTCATAAGTCAGACTTTGCTTGTTGAACACGATGGCAGTGGCTTCCGGAGTTTGTTTTACCTGTTGCTCAAACAGTTCGTGGATCAAAGCCCCCTGCGGGAAATCAGCCTGAGTTTTGTTGAAATCCACCAGTAATTGCCGGAGTTCTGTCGCAGGCAGCATAGGTAAATGGGCGATATCCTGTTTGCTATCGTTGGCAAATGCAGTTAATACATTTTTGAAGTAACCGGCGATACGTTGGATTGTCGGATATTCGAACAGTTCTGGGGTATATTCCAGATAACCATTCAAGCCCTCAGGTGTTTCATGCAGTGATAGCGTCAGGTCAAAAAGAGCACTTCGGCTTGTCTGTTCAATTGACGAAATGGATAAATCAGGAAGCTCAATATGCTGTGATGGCGTGTTGTTTAAACTTAGCATGACCTGAAAGAGCGGATGGAAATTCTGGCTACGAACGGGTTGCAGCACATCGACAATTTGTTCGAAGGGTAGAGCCTGATGTTCATAAGCTGCCAGTGTCTGTTTGCGAACATGGGCAAGAAGTTCTTCCACGGTATGACCGGATGTCAGTCTCACACGTAAGGGCAATACATTGATAAAAAATCCGATCAGTCCTTCAAGTTCAACATATTGGCGGTTGGCAACCGGTGTACCAATGATGATATCGTCCTGACTGCTGAGGCGGCTGAGTACTAAGCTCCAGGCGGCTAGCAGGATCATAAATAACGTTGAGTCATGACGTTGTTCAAGTATTTTCAGTTTATTCAACAAATTAATATCAAGGTGAATAGGGATCTGTTTGCCATTGTAAGTTTGTACCTGCGGGCGGGGTCGATCCGTGGGCAGTGTTAACAATGAAGGTGCATCCAGAAGTCGTTTACGCCAGAAATCAGCATGGAGAGTCCAGCGCTTTTCTTGCATCCATTTGTGTTGCCAAACGGCATAGTCGGCATATTGGATAGGGAGTGGGGATAATGGTTGTTCATGACCGTCAAGAGCAGCTTGATAGAATATACTGAATTCACGGAATAATATTCCCATTGACCAGCCGTCGGAGATAATGTGGTGTTGGGTAAGAATAAATATATGTTTATCATCAGCCAGTTGTATCAGCTTACCGCGAATAAGTGGTCCATCAGAAAGATTAAACGGCGTGAGGCGATCGCTTTCAACCAGTTCAGCAATACGTTGCTTCTGTTCTACTTCGCTCTGTGACTGAAGATCCAGATAAGTAAGGGTAAAACTGCTATCGGCAGCATCGATTAACTGGTAAGGCTGTTCATTTACCAGTACAAGGCGGGTGCGGAGTATTTCATGTCGGGCAACCAGATTATCGAAGGCGGCGGTAAACGCAGAGAGATTGAGCTGCCCCGAAAAGTGCAGAACAGCGGGAATATTATAAGAAAGGTTTGCAGCCGAACTGAGTTGGGTGAGAAACCAGAGGCGTTGTTGACCAAAAGAAAGTGGAAGTGGCTGATTGCGGTCAGCGATAGGAATAGCAATTTGGGTTTTTATCGGAAATTCGGGAAGTATAGCGGCTAAATCTGACAGGATCGGGTTAGAAAACAGTTGTTGTATGGGAAGTTCCCGCGCCAGTACCTGATGGATATGTGCAACTAGCTGGACTGCGGTTAGGGAATGCCCTCCGAGTTCGAAAAAGTGATCATTTCGACCAACACGTTCTAGTTTTAATAGTTCTTGCCAGATCTCTGCCAACGCTGTTTCTGTTTCTCCGATGGAATCTTCATAACCACGCGAAGCTATTGCAGATGAATCCGGTGCCGGAAATGCCTGTCGATCAATCTTTCCGGTGGCAGTCAGCGGGAAGGATTCAAGGCTTACAAAAGCATTGGGTAACATATACTCAGCCAGATGTCGTGCTAGCTGTTGACGTAATTTAGCCGGAATCAGAGTAACACCCGGTTGAGGGATAATGTAGGCAACTAATCGGTTCTGGTCAGGTTCATCTTCACGAGTAAGAACTGCTGCTTCACGTACACCATTACATTGCATCAGTCTGGCTTCAATTTCACCTAATTCAATCCGGCAACCATGTATTTTAACCTGAAAGTCATTGCGGCCGAGGTAGACGATATTACCGTCAGGCCGCCAGTATCCCAAGTCACCGGTTTTGTACATGCGTGCACTGGGATCAGACGAGAATGGGTTGGCGAGAAAACGCTCGCTGGTGAGATCAGGACGATTCAGATAGACCCGTGAAATACCTGCTCCGGCAATATAAATTTCGCCCGTGATGCCTATCGGGACGAGTTGAGCCTGAGTATCAAGGATATAAATTTGAGTATTGGCAATAGGATGACCAATCGGTGGATCACGCTCTTCCTGACTGTCACACTGGTAAAAAGCGGAACAGATTGTGGCTTCTGCCGGGCCGTACATATTAAATAATCGCCTGCCGGGCGCCCAGCGCTTAACCAGTGCCGCTGTACAAACATCACCACCCAGAATCAGGGTCTGCAATCTGTCGGGCAGCGTTTCCATTGCTACCATTGTTGTTGGTGCTAAAAAAGAGTGGGTAATGGCATGGCTTTCTAAGAAGTGCAGTAGCGGCGGGCCGGGCAGAAGTTCGGCAGAGCTGGCCATATGGAGACAGGCCCCTGTCACCAGTGTTGTAAGAAATTCTAACAGGCTGACATCAAAACCACATGAAATAAATTGCAGGATATGGCTGTCCGGAGTAAATCCCAATATAGTCTGGTGATCCATAATGGTATTACACAGACTGTGGTGTTCAACCATGACGCCTTTGGGCTGACCCGTCGAGCCGGATGTATAAATAACATAGGCCAGATGATAGGGTTTCACTCCCAGAGCCTGAGTATCCGGATTATCAGCCGGTATGCTTTCAGACATGTTTATAGAAACGTATTCTGGTATGTCGAGCAGAAGAGTGGGTACAGAGCTTGTAAGGCTATCAGCCAATGAGGTTTGAGTCAGCATGAGCACTGGGGTTGCATCTTCCAGTATATAAGCCAACCGTTCTGCCGGATAAGCCGGATCGAGAGGCAGGTAGGCCGCACCTGATTTTAAAATACCCAACAAACCGATGACCATTTCCAGACTGCGCTCGACACAAATAGCGATGCGATCATCCGGCTGCACTCCCAGAGTCATCAGATGATGAGCCAAACAGTTGGCTCGCTGGTTCAATTCATAATAACTCAGCGATTGTTTTTCGAAAGTCACAGCGATGGCATCAGGGGTGCGTTGTACCTGCGCTTCGAACAGTTGGTGGATTAGCTTATTTTGTGGGTAATCAACCTGTGTGGCATTGAAGTCTACTAACAACTGCTTGCGTTCACTGACGGGCAGAATAGAGATACGCATTATTTTCTGATGAGGCTTGCTTTCCAATGCTTCAATTAAACCCGCCAGAGCTGTTGTCATATAGCCAATCAGGCGTTTTGGGTCGATATCTGATACAGCCTGGGTATGTAACCGGAATTCTTCACCTAAATCATCGACAGCTAACCCAATGGGGTAGTGAGTTCTTTCCTGTGACTCTAACAGGCGTATGCCTTCCCAGACAGGGAGTTGACGGGAAGTGCCCGATTGACTATGGCGGTAATTTAACAACGAGTTGAAAAGCGGCAGAGGTGGAACGACATCACTGCAACGTTGCGCCAGTGCTAGTGATGCCTGTTCGTGTTCGAATAATTCTGTTAGATGACGTTGGCTGTTTTGCACAACATTCAATACACTCAGATCGGTCAGGCAAATACGTATCGGTAATGTATTGATAAAAAGCCCTAAACTTCGGCCAATTCCGGCGCTTCCCTGCATTCGTCCTAATAAGACGGTCCCGAAGACAACATCAGAACGTCCGCTGGTGTGTGCCAGCACCTGTGCCCACGCAACGTGGAATAACACACTGGGTACAATGCCATAACGGCTGGATTGTGTGCGAATCGCTTTACTCAGTGTGGTATCAAGAAATTGTCTGGCTTCTGTTATTTTTTTTCCCTCACCATGAATATTGAGTACTTCGAAAGGCGCGGTAGGAGCATCAATACCTGCGAGCATCTTGCGGAAATAGGTTTCATGAAATGATGGTGGCACATGCAGAGAATGAGCGATGAAGTCACGATAACTCATTGCCTCATTTATTTTTGCCTTGGAAGAATTAGCAGAGGACGGGGTTTCAGGATGGCCATTGAGCTGTTGGTGGATTTCAGTGAAGATCATTTCTAATGTCAGATGATCACCAATGAGGTGGTGGAGGGAAAGTGCCAACAACCACTCATTCCGAACGGGGTCATGCGTTATATCTGTGGAAATAAGCGGTGCATGGTAAATATCAAGACGGCGTTGCAACGGGTCAGTATGAGATAACAATTGTGATCGAACGTCTTGCTCATCGTAAGGCGCTGGAGGTTCGAACGTGGAGATATGTAATGGTGCCTGACGCCAGATGATTTGTACTGGCTGGGGCAGCTCCTGCCAACAGAGTGAAATGCGCAGTATATCGTGACGATCAATCACCTGTTGTAAGGCTATCAGAAAAGCGTCGAGACGTTCCCGGTTATCAAAAGCGAGTAATCTGCGTAACAGGTAGACATCTCCTTGTGTTTCCAGCAAATAATGGAACAGAATTCCTTCCTGTAGTGGTGAGAGCGGATAGATATCCTGAATATTGGCTGCCCCACCGGGAACGGTAGCAGTGATTGCTTCAATTTCCGATTGAGACAGCGAAACCAGTGGCAGCATATCCGGTGTGATGGCAGTACAGTTTTCAGGAATAAGATTGGGCGGTGCGATAAATGTATTCGTATCACTCTCAATAGACTGTATGGTTTCGGCCATTTCTGCCAGTATCGGTGAAGAAAACAGAGTACGGATATCGAGCATCAACCCCAGATTACGCAATCGTTTGATCAGGCTAACCGCCATAAGAGAGTGGCCACCCAGTTCAAAGAAATGGTCGTAACGCCCTACAGTTTCCAGTCCTAACAATTCTTGCCAGACGCCAGCCAGTATTATTTCTGTCTCGTTGACCGGAGTTTCATAGTTGCGGTTTACGGTGGCTTTCTGATCTGGATCGGGTAGCGCCTGTCGATCCAGTTTGCCGTTGGGGGTCAGAGGGAAAGAGTCAAGTACAACGAAGGCACTGGGAATCATATAATCAGTGATATGTTGCGCAAGTTGTTGCAGGAGTTGAGCCGGTTCAGGCTTTGCATTTGGTTCGGTGAGTAAATAAGCCACCAGACTCTGTTGATTTTCCTCATTTTGACGAACAATCACGGCAGCTTCGTGCACGCCATTGCACTGTACCAGCCTTGCCTCAATTTCCCCCAGTTCAATTCGGAATCCGCGAAATTTGACCTGAAAATCATTACGCCCCAGAAACTCAATATTACCGTCTGGACGCCAGCGCCCAAAATCACCGGTTTTGTACATGCGCGCACCGGTTTGAGTCGAAAAAGGATCAGGCATAAAGCGTTTTGCTGTCAGCTCAGGGGCGTTCAGATAACCACGGGCAACGCCGGTGCCTCCAATAAATATCTCACCTGACACCCCTATCGGAACAGCCTGCCCTTCAGTATCAAGGAGATAAATACAGGTATTGGCAATAGGTCGGCCAATCGCTGGCGCACTCTCTTCCTGACTATCACACGGGTATAAGGTAACGCCTATTGCGGCTTCTGATGGTCCGTATCCATTAAACATCTGTCTCTTTTCTGCCCAGCGCTTAACCAATGCCGATGAGCAGGCTTCCCCTCCGACCAGTAAGGCTTGCAGTGTGTCAGGAAGCATCTCCATATGTGCCAATACTGATGGTGGCATAAGAGTATGGGTAATAGCATAGTGTTCTAAGTAACGGTATAGAGCGGAGCCGGGCAGGATATCGGTGCGTCTGGCAAGGTAAAGACGCGCACCCGCCAGCAGTGTCATACAGCATTCCAGAATACAGGCATCAAAACTACTTGAGGTAAGTTGCAAGAGGCGGCTGCCCGGATTGAGTGCCAGTCTGGTTTTATGCTCTATAACGGTATTACATAAACTGTGATGTTCGACCATGACCCCTTTGGGTTGACCTGTTGAACCAGAGGTGTAGATGACATAGGCCAGATGTCGTGGATTCAAGCCAATTGCACGGATATTCGGATTATGGTCTGGCAAGGCTGCGTAATTAATTGTTCCGGCGTCATCGCTACTCAGCTTATCGGCGTTCAATAAAATGACGGGAACAGGGGAGTCCAGAGTTTCAATCAGTGTATGCTGAGTCAGCAGTGCCTGAGTCAATAATACAACCGGTTTTGCATCCTCAAGCATATATAGCAGCCGGCATATGGGATAATTCGGATCGAGCGGAACATAAGCACCACCGGCTTTGAGAATAGCGAGTAATCCCACCACCATATCCGGCCCGGACTCAACACAGAGGGCAACCCGATCATCTGGACGGACACCCAGTGTAATCAGGTGGTGAGCCAGCCGGTTAGCCCGTTTATTCAACTCGTCATAACTCACAGACTGTTCTTCAAACACGACGGCAATGGCGTCAGGGGTATTTTGTACCTGAGCTTCGAACAGCTGGTGGAAGAATGCTTCTTGCGGGAAGGTGTCTTGAACACCACTAAAATCCACTAACAATTGCTGACGTTCCGCAGCAGACAGAAGAGGCAGATGAGCAAGAGGTTGTGTTTCATCTGCCGTCATGGCAGTCAGTATATTTGTCAGATATCCCACCATACGTTCCACAGTCGCATGATCAAATAAATCAGATGAATATTCCAGACGACCCCGAAGACCTTTTCCGGTTTCAGTCAGAGATAATGTCAGGTCAAAATGCGTGCGGTTGTGTTCCTGTTCAAGCCGGTCAATGGACAGGCCGGGTAAGGCAAGAGCTTCAACAGGCGTATTATTCATCACCAGCTCAACCTGAAAGAGAGGGCTATAACTCAGACTGCGAACCGGTTGCAGAGCTTCAACCATCTGTTCAAACGGTAAATCCTGATGGGCATAGGCTGCCAGTGCTTGTTCCCGAGTGTGGGCAAGTAATTCCGTCACTGTGTGACAGGAGGCCAGTTTAATACGCAAAGGGAGAGTATTAGCAAAAAAACCAATCAGCTCCTCAAATTCAGCGCGCTGACGATTGGCAACCGGAGTGCCGATAACGACATCATTCTGACCACTAAGGCGAGCCAGCATATAACTCCACCCTGCCAGCAACACCATAAATAGTGTGATGTTATGACGTTGCCCGAGTTCTTTAAGTGCCGTCACTAAATGACTGTGCAGATAAACCGGTACGTAACTGCCGATGTAACGCTGTTCCCGTGGACGTGAACGATCGGTAGGCAGTGTCAGCAGGGCAGGTGCATCACGAAGTTGTTGCCGCCAGAAGTCAAGTTGGACAGTGAGAATATCCCCCTGTAACCATTGCCGCTGCCAGACAGCATAATCGGCATACTGAACAGACAATGGTGGCAGGGAGATCTCGTCACCACTCAGTATTGCAGAGTATATTTTTCCCATTTCGCGGATCAGTATTCCTTCTGACCAGCCGTCAGAGATAATGTGATGTTGTGTGAGGATCAACAAATGTTCTTCATCAGCCAGTTGTAACAACTGACCGCGAATAGCGGGTTCATTGGAAAATTCGAATGGTGTCTGTTTTTCGTATTCCAGTCGCTCAGCAATACCGTCTTGGCGCGAATTATTGTCTAATTTGCGCAGATCCAAATAAGACAGATTAAAGGTGCTGTCAGTGGAATCAATCTGCTGATAAGGTTCTCTGCCTGTCAGCACAAAACGGGTACGCAGAATTTCATGCCGGACAACCAGACGATTCAGGGTGGCAATAAATGCCTGATGATTAAGTTTTCCACAAAAGCGCAAAACAGCGGAGTTCTGGTAGGCCAGATTAGCCGCAGGATCAAACTGCGCGAGGAATAACAAACGTTGTTGTGCAAAAGAGAGAGGCAGTGGCTGCCTGCGATCTACAATCGGAATAACGTCATGGGGAATAACAGTTTGGGTGACGGTAGCTTGGGTAACTATAGAAGTGTCGGTCAGTAATGCCGCTAAATGAGTCAGGATCGGATGAGTGAAGATTTGTTGTAATGCCAGCTCCAGTTTCAAAGCCCGACGGACATGTGCAGTGAGCTGGACAGCGAGCAGAGAATGTCCACCCAGTTCGAAAAAGTGATCATACCGTCCCACTTTTTCTACCCTTAACAGCGCCTGCCAGATTTCCGCCAGTGTTGTCTCAATGTTACCGATCGGCTTTTCATAATGCCGTGTCCCAAATGAGTCCTGATCCGGCGGGGGTAATGCCTGTCGATCGACCTTGCCATTGGTGGTCAGAGGAAAACTCTCCAGCACGACAAAAGCACTGGGTAGCATATATTCGGCAAGATAAAGAGCAAGCTGCTGGCGCAGTTCAGCAGGAATTAATGTGGTATTGGGTTGGGGTTTCACATAAGCAACAAGGTGTTTTTCATTTGAATGGCCTTTATTTTGGCTATTGTTCTGGCTGTTTACACGGGCAATAACGATAGCGTCACGTACGCCATCACATTGACGCAACCGGATTTCTATTTCGTCCAGTTCAATGCGGAAACCGCGCAGTTTGACCTGAAAATCGTTGCGTCCCAGATATTCAATCGTTCCATCGGGTAACCAGCGTCCCAAATCGCCGGTTCTATACAGGCGGGCATCGGCTATTGTTGAAAATGGATCAGGCAGGAAACGTTCTGCGGTCAGTTCCGGCTGGTTCAGATAACCACGGGCAACACCGTTTCCGCCGATATAGAGTTCCCCCTCAACCCCCATTGGCACGGGTTCGCCATGCTGATCCAGAATATAAATTCGCGTATTGGCAATGGGGTGCCCGATTGGCACGTTATCAATAAAGCAGCTCGGATGTTGAGTATCAAAAATGGTGCAACCGACGGTAGTTTCTGTCGGGCCATATTCGTTGATAATGCGGGAATCCGGCGATAATTCGTTCCACAATGCTACGGTGTTGCTGGGTAGCGTTTCCCCGGCGACGACAAAACAATGTGCCGGACAGGTTCTTCCGGTAGCTTTCAGTTCCTGCCCTATAGCGGAGAAGTGGCTGGGTGTAATCTTGACTAACGCGCCGGATTTCAGAGAAAGCAGCAGGGGGAGGAGTTCGGTCAATTCCTGTCCGTCACGGAGCAGGTGAATTTTACCTCCACACAGTATGGGAAGGTAGAGGCTGGTGACAGTGGCATCAAACGCTAACGGCGATGACACAATACCATCCTGTTGCTGTTCAGTCAGACCATATTCCAGCGCCCAGAATAGGTAGTTGCAGACACTATGATGTTCAACCATCACCCCTTTGGGCTGTCCGGTTGAGCCGGAAGTATAGATGATATAAGCGAGATGATGTGGTGTCAGTCCCAGAGTATGGATATCAGGGTCATTGATGGACTCCGGGGAAATGCAGGACTGAGTAAAATCATCCAGTATTACCGTAGGAATAGTGCAGTTCAGCCTGTTTTTCACCGTATTCTGAGTGAGCAGTAGTACAGGGGCAGCATCAGCAAGTATATAGGCCAGCCGTTCAGTCGGATAAGTTGGGTCGAGCGGCACATAAGCCGCACCTGATTTGAGAATGCCCAGCACTCCGATGATCATGTTCAGGCTGCGCTCGGTGCAAAGGGCAACATGGTCATCAGGATGAACGCCCTGCGCTATCAAATAGTGGGCAAGATGGTTGGCTTGCCGGTTCAGTTCACGATAGCTGAGAGAGTGGCCTTCAAAGACCACCGCAGTGGCATCCGGTGAATGTTGTACCTGCATTTCAAATAGCTGATGGATTAATGCGTCTTGTGGGAATACTCTTTGGGTTACATTAAAATCCACCAGTAGTTGCTGATGCTCAGCAGCCGACATAAGCGGTAAATCAGAAAGGCACTGAGCGTCATTTTCCGTCATGGCGGTCAGTACATTTGTCAGATATCCCACCATCCTTTTAGCGGTCGTCCGGTCAAACAAATCTGAGGCAAACTCCAGATAACCATTCAGTCCTTTTTCGGTTTCAGTAAATGATAGTTTCAGATCGAAATGTGTATGGTTGTGTTCCTGTTCAATTAATGAGACTGATAAACCGGGTAATTCAGTTTGCAAAGGCAGGGTGTTATTTAATGTCAGCATGACTTGAAAGATAGGGTTGTAGCTCAGGCTACGGGCGGGTTGTATAGCTTCGACCAATTGTTCAAAGGGTAAATCCTGATGGGAATAAGCAGCCAGCGTTCGCTCACGGACATGCGCAAACAGTTCGGTCACTGTGTTACAGCAACCGGATTCAATACGAATTGGCAGGGTATTAACAAAAAAACCAATGATATTTTCCAGCTCACTGTGCTGGCGGTTGGCGGTAGGCGTTCCGATAACGATATCATCCTGACCGCTGAGGCGGGAAAGTACAATACTCCATCCCGCAAGCAGGATCATAAACAGTGTAATTTTCTGGCATTGTCCGAGGGTTTTAAGGGCAGTAAGTAAGTCAGCAGTAAGATGGATAGGGACTTTACTGCCAGTATAATGCTGTATTGGGGGGCGAGACCTGTCGGAAGGCAGGCTCAGTAAACTGGGTGCTCCCTGTAGCTGTTTCTGCCAGAAAGCAAGTTGCGCGGCTAATTTTTCTCCCTGTAACCATTTCCGTTGCCAGACGGCATAATCAGCATATTGGACAGATAAAGGCGGCAGCGGGTTGGGGATCGCAGTATGATTAAGTTCAACATGATAAAACGTCCTCAGCTCGCGGAAGAAGATGCCAACAGACCAGCCGTCAGAAATAAGATGGTGTTGGGTGAAAAGCAATACATGCTCTTCATCCGCTAATTGCAACAATTTAATCCGAATCAGCGGTTCACCGGTTAAATCAAAGGGGGTTTGTTGTTCTTGTTCAGTAAGTTCAGAAATACGTTTTAATCGAGCGGTTTCATCTAACTGACGCAGATCCAGATAACTCAGGTTAAAATCTGTGTCAGGAGGATCAATAACCTGATAAGGCTGCCCCTCGATCAGGATGAAACGAGTGCGCAGGCTCTCCTGTCGGGTAACGAGACAATTAAGTGCAGAAGTAAACGCCGGGTAGTCAAGTTTTCCAGATAGGCTGAAAACAGCAAGCTGATGATAGGCGAGCGCGGCTTTTGGATCGAGCTGAGTAAGAAACCACAGGCCCTGTTGGGCAAACGATAGAGGCAAAGGTTGATCTCTTGCGGTTGGCTCAATGACGGAAGACTGCTGAGTTCGTGAGCGTGATTTCAACTGTTCCTGAATTTTTTTCTCCAAGTTCAGTCGGTTCAGATCAGCCGGATTTGCATTGAAATTGCTCATTTATCTATACTCCTGTTGACAATTTTTGCCAGCTCTTCTGGTGACATTAAGTCGGATATGTTTTTCAAAGCTTCGGGATTTTCTTCACCCAGCGTATTAATCTGAATCGATAAAATCACACTTGCCTGCTCCCGCAATGTCGGGAAGTTGAATAATTCCGCAATCGTAATATTGATGAAAAACTGAGTCTGAATATGGACAATTAATTGCATCATTATTAACGAGTTCCCGCCCAACTCGAAAAAATTATCATGACGACCGATCTGTTCTATCTTCAGTAACTTCTGCCAGATTTGCACCAGTGTTGTTTCTATATCACCGACAGGAGGTTCATAGCCGGATGTCACAATGGCGAACTGATCGGGTTCAGGCAGCGCCTGACGGTCAAGTTTACCGCTCAGGGTTAATGGGAAGGTATCAAGGGTTACAAAAGCGTCAGGGAGCATATAGTCGGGAAGTTGTTTTGAGAGATGCCGATACAGAATGGCGGGCACCGGTTCTGTTTCCGGTTCAGACATCTTCTGTCCGGTAAGTGCATAGGCGGTGAGCACATAGGCGATAAGACGCTTGTCGCCGGACTGTTGCTCACGCGCGATCACAACGGCATCACGTACACCGGGGTATTGTCTCAGTTTCGCCTCTATTTCTCCCGGCTCAATACGAACGCCACGTATTTTAATCAGAAAATCGTTCCGTCCCTGATAGTCAATACTGCCATCCGGCAGCCAGCGCCCTAAATCACCGCTCTTATACATCCGCGCATCTGGATAAGGGCTGAAAGGGTCATGAATAAACTGTTTTGCTGTTAGTTCAGGACGATTCAGATAGCCGCGTGCGACACCAATACCACCGATATAAATTTCCCCCGTAACACCGACAGGAACAGCCTGTTGATATTTATCAAGAATATAAATTTGCGTATTGGCAATCGGGTAGCCTATAGGGACTAAACCAACATGTTTTTCGGCATTGCAGCGCCATGCGGTGACATCAATAGCGGCTTCGGTCGGCCCGTATAAATTGTGTAATGCACTATCGGGGAAGTGAACCTGACACTGCTGTTGCAGGGAATAAGTCAGGGGTTCCCCACTGCATAAAATCTGACGCAAAGAAGCGCAGCACTCTGGCGGAGTAAAATGAATGAAACTTTGCAACATAGAAGGAACAAAGTGAATAGTAGTAATGCCACGTGCTTCAATCTCTTCCTGCAAATAGCGGGGGTCTTTATGCCCGTCCGGGCGTGCCATCACTAATTGAGCACCGGAGAGCAGGGGCAGGAAAAATTCCCAGACTGAAACATCGAAACTGAAAGGGGTTTTCTGCAATACGCGATCATCCTGAGCTAACTGGTATTCATCCTTAGCCCATAGCAGGCGATTGATGACAGCACGATGTTCATTCATTACTCCTTTAGGCAAACCTGTTGAACCAGAGGTATACAGGACATAAGCCAAATTACGGGATGTCAGTCCCAAATCAGCAACAGATGGGTTCTCTTCCCATTGATTCTCACTGTATGGCTGAAATTTTTTATCTTCCCGTATCCTGTTTTCCCATATCTGGTTTTCCCATATTAAGAGGGGAACAGTGGTGCCGGGCAAGTGACGCTGTAGCCCGTGATGGCTCAGAATAAGTGCTGGTTCACTGTCGGTCAGGATATGCTCAAGGTGATTGGTCGGGTATTCAGGGTTGAGGGGAACATAAGCTGCTCCGGCCTTCAGTATTGCCAGCAACATAATCACCATTTCCAGACTACGCTCTGCGCAAATCGCTATCCGGTCATCTGGCTTTATCCCCTGAGCAATGAGGTAATGAGCCAGCCGATTAGCCCGACGATTAAGCTCTTCATATCTCAATGATTGTTCTTCGAAGATCACTGCAATGTTGTCTGGTGTGCGTTGCGCCTGCGTTTCAAATAATTGTTGGATCAATTTATCCTGTGGATATTCCTTTTTAGTCGTATTAAAACCCGTCAGCAGTTGCTGACGCTCGGCAGCGGGCAAAATAGTGATGTTACTGATAGCTTGTTGAGGCGCAGATTCCAGCGCCTTAACCAGACCAGAGAGAGTGACAGTCATATAATTGATCAGGCGGTTCGGTTCAATACTGTCTACGCTCAGGGCGACCAACTGAAATGTTTCCACCAGATCATCCACAGACAGGGTAACAGGGTAGTTGGTTCTTTCCGGTATCAGCTTCAGGCGTATGCCTTCCCATGTATCCAGAGTCATATCCTGTTGATTGTGGCGATAATTGAGCAGTGTACTGAACAGCGGCAAGGGAGGCTTGATACCGCTACAGCGCTGAACCAGCGCAAGAGGAGCCTGCTCGTGTTCCAGCAGCCCGATCAGGCTCTGATAAGTTGCCTGTACAATGTCCTGTACACTGTTATTCATCAACCTGATGCGGATGGGTAATGTGTTGATAAATAGACCAATACCCTGCTCGGTTTCTGTGTTTTCCTGCATATGTCCTAACAGAACTGTCCCGAAGATGACCTCTTCCTGCCCGCTGATTTTTGCCAGTACTCGTGCCCATGCCACATGGAACAGGACACTGGCACTCACTCCCTGACGATTAGCCTGTAGACGGATAGCGCGGCTTAACGCTGTATCCAGTGACTGAGTAACGGCCGTGACGGGGTTATTCTCACTATGAACATTCACAATGCCGAAAGGTGCTGTTGGCGTATCTACATCCGCGAGTAATTCACGGAAATAGGCCTCATATTCGGCAAGCGATACCCGCAGTGACTGAGCAACAAAATTACGGTACGGCAGAGGAATGGTCAGTGGTGCGGCAGAGTTATGCAGCAGTTTATGCATTTCATTGATAATCACTCTGACGGTGATATTGTCATTGACCAGATGATGAAAAGAGAGCGCCAGCAGCCACTCATTCCGATGCGATTCATAGGCAATATCAATGGCAAAAAGCGGAGCCTGCCTTATATCCATACGCCGCCGCAGCGGATCGGTATATGCCAGTAACTGGGCTTGGATATCGCTTTCATCATCCGGCACAAATGCCTTGATATGTAGAGGCGCCTGCCGCCAGACTATCTGCACCGGCTGAGATAATTCTTCCCAATAGAAAGAGGTGCGCAGGATATCATGGCGATTAATGATCTGTTGCAGGGCAGCCAGAAAGGTATCAAGGCGTATACGGGAGTCAAAGGTGAGCAAGTGACGTAGCAGATAAGTATCACCTTGTTGCTGCATCATATAATGGAACAGAATGCCTTCCTGTAATGGTGCGAGCGGATAGATATCCTGAATATTGGCTGCCCCACCCGTCACTGTTGTGGCGATGATATCTATTTCATGTTGGGACAGGGAAACCAGCGACAGCATATCTGGTGTGATAGTTGTGCATTCAGCGGGGATCAGATTGGGCGGAACCGTGGAATCAGCATTTTTATCCTGAATAGCCTGTATTTTCTCTGCCATATCAGCCAGAACGGGTCTGGCAAAAACGGCACTGAGATCAAGACTCCACCCACGGCTGCGCAATTGCTCGAGCAGATTGACGGCTGTCAGTGAATGCCCCCCAAGTTCGAAAAAATGATCATAGCGCCCGACACGCTCCGGCCCTAACAATGTTTGCCAGATTTCAGCCAGCACAGTTTCCCGAGTACTCATTGGCGCGGCGTAATTACGTGTTACAAATGCGTTCTGCTCTGGTGCGGGCAGTGCCTGTCGATTGAGTTTGCCATTGTGTGTTAGTGGAAACGCATCAAGGATAACAAATGCACTGGGTAGCATATATTCAGTAAACTGCTGGGCAAGATGGTGACGCAGTTCAGCGGGAGTCAGTACGGTATCAGGCTGAGGCTGTACATAGGCAATAAGATGTTTATCATTCATCAGATCATTTTTATTCAGACCTTCTTTATTCAACCCATTGTTATTTAACCTATCGTTATTTAAGCCATCGTTATTTAAGCCATCGTTATTTAAGCCATCGTTATTTAAACAATGCTCTCGGATAATAACGACAGCATCACGTACACCTGAGTATTCTCGCAATTTAGTTTCGATTTCCCTCAGTTCAATGCGGAAACCGCGCAGCTTAACCTGAAAATCGTTGCGTCCCAGATATTCAATTGTCCCATCGGGCAACCAACGTCCTAAATCACCGGTTTTATACAGGCGGGCATCGGCTTTTGTTGAAAAATGGTCAGGCAGGAAACGTTCTGCGGTCAGTTCCGGCTGGTTCAGATAACCACGGGCAACACCGTTTCCGCCGATATAGAGTTCCCCCTCAACCCCGATTGGCACAGGGTCTCCATGCTGATCCAGAATATAAATTCGCGTATTGGCAATGGGGTGCCCGATTGGCACGTTATCAATAAAGCAGCTCGGATGTTGAGTATCAAAAATGGTGCAACCGACGGTAGTTTCTGTCGGGCCATATTCGTTGATAATGCGGGAATCCGGCGATAATTCGTTCCACAATGCTACGGTGTTGCTGGGTAGCGTTTCCCCGGCGACGACAAAACAATGTGCCGGACAGGTTCTTCCGGTAGCTTTCAGTTCCTGCCCTATAGCGGAGAAGTGGCTGGGTGTAATCTTGACTAACGCGCCGGATTTCAGAGAAAGCAGCAGGGGGAGGAGTCCGGTCAATTCCTGTCCGTCACGGAGCAGGTGAATTTTACCTCCACACAGTATGGGAAGATAAAGGCTGGTGACAGTGGCATCAAACGCTAACGGCGATGACACAATACCATCCTGTTGCTGTTCAGTCAGACCATATTCCAGCGCCCAGAGTAGGTAGTTGCAGACACTACGATGTTCCACCATCACGCCTTTGGGCTGTCCGGTTGAGCCGGAAGTATAGATGATATAAGCGAGATGATGTGATGTCAGTCCCAGAGTACGGATATCAGGGTTATTGATGGACTCCGGGGAAATGCAGGACTGAGTAAAATCATCCAGTATTACCGTAGGAATAGTGCAGTTCAGCCTGTTTTTCACCGTATTCTGAGTGAGCAGTAGTACAGGGGCAGCATCAGCAAGTATATAGGCCAGCCGTTCAGTCGGATAAGTTGGTTCGAGCGGCACATAAGCCGCACCTGATTTGAGAATGCCCAGCACTCCGATGATCATGTTCAGGCTGCGCTCGGTGCAAAGGGCGACCCTGTCATCAGGATGTATATCCTGTGCTATCAAATAGTGGGCAAGATGATTGGCTCGCTGGTTCAGTTCACGATAGCTGAGAGAGTGCTCTTCAAATACTACCGCAGTGGCATCCGGCGTGCGTTGAGCCTGTGCTTCAAATAATTTATGAATAAGAAACCGGGATGCCGGATCGCTCTGTACTACGTTGTTATATTCTTTGAAAGCAGATCGTTTGAAAGCAGACTGTGTGAAATCACTATAAGTGGCGTTGAAATCCCGCAGTAACTGCTGGCGTTCGCGGGCAGGCAAAATGGTGATGTCAGAAAGTGGTTTCTGTGGTTCTGTGGCTAATGCTTCGACCAGACCGGTAAGAGCCGTTGTTATATAAGTGAGTAACTGAGTCGGATCGATACCTGATACAGTCTGGCAAACCAGCCGGAATTTTTCATTTAAATCATCTACGGCCAGATAGAAGGGATAGTTGCCCTCCGACTGTATCATTATCTGGCGTATGTCTTCCCAATTATCGAAAGGTGTTTCTGAGCGGCTATGACGATAGTTAAGCAGCGTGTTAAAAAGTGGTAGTGGGGGAGCTACACCACTACAACGCTGTGCCAGAGTCAGTGGTGCCTGTTCATGCTCCAGTAATTCCATCAGATAGTGGTAGGTTTCCCGAACAATTTTTTGGGGGCTATTGTCGGTAAGCCGGAAGCGTATGGGCAGAGTATTAATGAATAACCCCATCATCTGATTGATAACGGCATTGTTTTTCATTCGTCCCAGCCGTCCCAGCAGAACAGTGCCGAAAACGACATCCTCCGATCCGTTTATTTTTGCCAGAACTTGCGCCAGAGCCACATGAAATAAAACGCTGGGATTGACCCCCTGTCGTTGGGACTGCTTGTGGATCGCTTTGGTCAGTAAGGCATCAAGATAATGGGAGGATTCGGTTACTTGTTTATTCCTGCTGTGGATATCTGATATACCAAAAAGAATGGTCGGGGTATCTATATCAGCCAGCTTGTCACGAAAATAATTTTCGTGGATTGAAGCAGGCTGCCGCAAGGTTTGTGCGACAAAATTCCGGTAAGGTTGGACGGGCGGTAATGTTACTAAATGGTGGGCTTCATCACGAACAGAAAGTAATTGACTGATTTCAGCAATCATCAGTTCCAGTGTGATATGGTCGCTGACCAGATGATGAAAACGCAAGACCAGCAGCCATTCATCCTTATATGGATCATAAGCAATGTCAGCAGAAAAAAGCGGTGCCTGATTCAGATTGAGGCGTTGTCTGTGTAGATCAGTATGTGCCAGTAACTGCGATGGAGCATCCTGTCCGCTATCTGACACAGTGAAGGTATTTATGTTCAGCGTAGCCTGACGCCAGACGACCTGAACGGGTTGAGTCAATTCTTGCCAGCAGACAGCAGTGCGCAAACTATCGTGACGATTTATCACCTGTTGCACGGCAGCTAAGAAGTGGTTAAGGCGGTCACGGGTGTTAAAGGCAAGTAAGGTACGTAACAGATAAGTATCCCCGTGAATTTCAGACTGCGCCTGATACAAAGAATGAAACAGAATACCTTCCTGTGGCGGAGTGAGGGGATAGATATCCTGAATATTAGCCGCACCTCCAGAGACCGTAGCAACGATAGTATCAATTTCGGACTGAGACAGAGAAACTAAGGTCAGCATATCTGGCGTGATAGTGTGACAGCCGGCCGGAATAAAATTGGGTGGTACGGTAAAGTCTGTGGCATCTCCTTGCTTTATTGCTGGTTTTACTGTTTTTGTTGACATCGCTTTTGCCATTTCCTTCAGTATCGGAGTTGCAAACACATTGCGAATATCCAGTACCCATCCCAGGCCGTGCAATTGTTCAATTAAGCTGACAGCTCGTAATGAATGCCCGCCAAGCTCAAAAAAATGGTCGTGACGGCTGACTCGTGCTATTCCCAACAATGTTTGCCAGATTTGGCTCAGTGCGATTTCTGCCTCCCCGGTCGGGGCGGCATAATGGCGGGTAATAAATGCGTCCTGTTCTGGTATGGGCAGTCTTTGTCGGTCTAGTTTGCCATTAGGGGTGAACGGAAAGGCATCCAGTACAACAAAAGCTCTGGGTATCATATATGCGGCAAGGTATTGCCCTAATTGTCGGTGTAATGCTCCTGGTGTTAGTTCAGTGTTTGGTTCAGCAATGATATAAGCCGCCAGCCATTTTTCGTCCGGCTGATCACCACAGACCAGCACTACGGCTTCATGAACGCCATCACATTGAGTCAGATGGTTTTCTATTTCTGCCAGTTCAATACGAAAACCCCGCAACTTGATCTGAAAATCATTACGACCGAGATATTCAATCACTCCGTCAGGCAACCAACGCCCCAGATCGCCCGTTTTATACATGCGGGCATTGGGTTTGTCGGAGAAAGGGTCGGGAAGAAAACGCTCTGCTGTCAGATCAGGGCGGTTCAGGTAGCCACGGGCAACACTCACACCACCGATATAAAGCTCTCCTGTGACACCCATTGGAACAATTTGATCATGAGAGTCCAGGATATAAATTTGAGTATTAGCAATTGGACGGCCAATAGGCATGATATTTTCTGTTTGGCTATCGCATAGGTGGAGTGTAACAGTGATTGTCGCTTCTGTTGGCCCATACCCGTTGAACATTTTTCGTCCGCCTGCCCACCGCTTAACTAGCGTAAGCGGGCAAGCCTCACCCGCTACGACTAAGACTTCTACCGTTGCTGGCAGCGCTTTCATGACCATTAAAGCCGTGGGTGTCAGAAAAGGAACATGAGTAATTCTATGAGTTTCCAGGTATTGGAACAGCATTTCACCAGGCCGGAGATGGGCAGGCTTAGCGAGATACAGGCAAGCACCTGTAAGTAAAGTAAGGCAAAATTCCCAAATAGACGAGTCAGAGCTGTTAGAGGCAAATTGTAAAACACGGCTGTTTGGGGTGATGTCTAGTGCCTCTTTCTGGGTGCTAATGATATTGCACAAGCTGTGATGTTCGATCATCACCCCTTTGGGTTGCCCGGTCGAGCCGGAAGTATAAATAACATAGGCCAGATGGTGAGAGGTCAATCCAATGGATTGTAGATTCGGGTTGTGCTCTGGTTGGTTTGTCAGAAACGGTTGCCGGATATCAAGCACAATAGTGGTTGTCTGGTGGCTAAGTTGATTAGCTAATGCGTTTTGGGTAATTAATACTCTGGGTGCTGAGTCATCAAGCATCCAGTTCAGACGCTTAACCGGATAAGTCGAATCAAGCGGAACGTAAGCCCCACCGGCTTTAAGTATACCCAGAAAACTCACGATTATATCCAGATTGCGTTCAACGCATACGGCTACCCGATCATCCGGTTTTACACCCAGTGATATTAAATAATGGGCCAGTTGATTGGCACGGCGGTTCAGCGCCGCGTAACTCAGGAATTGGTTTTCAAAGACAACAGCAATAGCATCTGGTGAACGTTGTACCTGTGCTTCGAATAACTGATGGATCATCATTTCCTGCGGAAAATCTGCCTGAGTGGTATTGAAGTCAACTAATACTTTCTGGCGCTCTTCTTCAGGTAGAACAGGTAAATGCATTATTGGTATATCAGGTGAGGTCAGAGCTGCATCAAGCAGGGCGGCAAAGCGGGAGCGGAGAGTGGTAACTTCTGTGGTATTCAGGTAATCGCTGGAGTAATTGAATTCAATAGCGACAAAGTTAGCAGCATCTTCGGGTAGCGCAGTACCTGTATATTGTTTAATTCTGACCGCAAGGAGGCTGGGGGTATTATTTTGTATCTTAAAACATGTAACACTCGCACCTTCTTGTACCAGATGCAGATTGGTCTTAAAGGATTCGAATGATAGAGAGATATCGAATAATTGGGATCGCCCTGTTTTCTGCTGACAGTGGGTTTGTCGGTTAAGCTCGACAATCGGAACACGATGATATTTATAGCAACTTCTCATTTCCGCTTTTGCTTTGTGCATAACGTCACGGAAAGTATCCTCAGGAGAAATGTTCACTTTAATTGGGAGTAGGGATGTAAAGACTCCGATAGTCTCTTTTTGCCGAGGATTCTTGCGGTTGTGTGTGGGAACACCGATGACAATTTCATCTACACCCGTTGTCCGGGAAAAATAGCACGCCAGAACGGCATATATTACATATAGAATGGACGATCCCTGTTCGGCAGCGATATTTTTGATGCGTTCTAAGAGTGTCTGCTCTATTGGCCACAAAACAGGCTGACCTTGCCTGTGTTGTATAGTTTGGTTGGGTTTAACCGGATTGAGCAACGGCGATGGCAGATTTTCATAGCGTTTAAGCCAGAATTGCAGGTGATCAGTGTAGTTTCGGGAAGTCAGGTAAGTCTGTTCATCCTTAATGAAATCAAGGTAAGAGGGAAAAGACTTGTCCAAAGGTTCGCCCTTAACTAAACAATTATAAGCATTGATCACATCGTCAAGGAGTATGAACAGGCTGCTGCCATCCAGAATGAGATGGTGACAGCAGAAGTGCCAGTACCAGTGAGTATTGTTTACCTTTAACAGCTCGGAGCGCCACAGCATTCCATTTAAATAGAAGGGATGTGAGAATCTGGCATCCAAATGTTGTTTTGCTCTGACTTCTGCGTCTGGATATGATGAAAAATCATGGATGGAGACAGATACAGGGAGAGAGTCAGCGACTATTTGAGTGGGTAATGTATGGGTGTTAATAAACTGTAATCGCAGAGAGTCACGGTGGCCAACAATAGTATCAAAGGCTCGTATAAACAAGGCTTCATTAAATTCTCCTTCGATACCGATAAAAAAACCAATATGGTAGTCGGTATGCTCAGGGTGACTGACCTGATCGAACCAGATGGCCTGTTGTACTGAGCTGAGAGGGTGAAAGAGGGGAGAACTGTTGTTATCAGTAGCTGAGGATGATTCAGGGAAGCCATGCGCAGAGGAACTATTGTGTCTTTGTGACATACTCATTTCTCCGAATAGTTATTTAAAATAGTGTTTAATCACAATTTGTTATTTATTTTTTGGATAAAATAGAGTCATCAACTTTATTTTGTGATCAGTTTGGACAAAAATTTCGCAATAAGCTGATTGCTAATGAAATAGTTTTTTGACTAAAAATTCTGTGATTGGATTAGCATAAATAATAAATGGAAGTTACTATTTTTGCTGTGATAATAATTATTGTTATCAAAATATAGGGCGGGGATATTACATTGATAATACAATTCCGGCTTCAAGCCGGAACTGTATTAGGCAGGATCACATAAAAATTATGCGTTTTCTTGCTGAGTTGCCTGAATAGCAGTCAGTGCAACAGTGTAAACGATGTCGTCAACCAGTGCACCACGGGACAGGTCGTTAACAGGCTTACGCATACCTTGCAGCATTGGCCCGATAGAAACCAGATCCGCAGAGCGCTGTACCGCTTTATAAGTGGTGTTACCGGTGTTCAGATCCGGGAAGATGAACACGGTAGCCTGACCAGCAACCGGTGAGTTTGGTGCTTTGGATTTTGCTACGTCTGCCATGATAGCCGCATCATACTGTAATGGGCCGTCGATGATCAGGTCAGGGCGTTTTTCCTGAGCCAGACGGGTTGCTTCGCGAACTTTCTCAACATCGCTGCCTGCACCAGAGTTACCAGTGGAGTAGGAGATCATGGCAACACGAGGATCGATACCGAATGCTTTCGCAGAATCTGCGGACTGAATGGCGATTTCAGACAGTTGCTCTGCGGTTGGGTCTGGATTGATTGCACAGTCACCATAAACCAGAACTTGTTCTGGCAGCAGCATAAAGAATACGGAAGAAACCAGTGAGCTGTTTGGCGCAGTTTTGATTAATTGCAATGGCGGACGGATAGTGTTTGCGGTTGTATGCACAGCACCGGAAACCAGACCGTCAACTTCGTTTTGTTCCAGCATCATCGTGCCGAGAACAACGTTGTCTTCCAGTTGCTCACGGGCGACCACTTCGGTCATGCCTTTATTCTTACGCAGCTCAACCAGACGTGGAACATAACGTTCACGTACAGCCGCTGGGTTAACGATTTCAATACCTTCACCCAGTTCAACACCCTGAGCGGCTGCAACGCGGCGGATCTCTTCCGGATCACCCAGCAGAACACACTCAGCAATGCCACGCTCAGCACAGATAGCGGCGGCTTTAACGGTACGTGGTTCATCACCTTCCGGCAGAACAACACGTTTACCCGCCTGACGCGCCAGCTCAGTCAACTGGTAGCGGAATGCCGGTGGTGACAGACGGTTAGGACGTTCAGAAGTTGCTGCCAGAGAATCGATCCACTCGCTGCTGATATGCTGCGCCACATAGTTTTGCAGCTTCTCAATACGCTCATGGTCATCAGCAGGAACTTCCAGACTGAAACTTTGCAGGTTCAGGGAAGTCTGCCAAGTGTTAGTGTTCACGGTGAAAACCGGCAGGCCGGTATTGAATGCGCGTTCACACAGTTCACGAATAGAGTCATCAATGGCATAACCGCCGGTCAGCAGAACCGCACCAACTTCAACGCCGTTCATCGCTGCCAGACAAGCAGTGATCAGAACGTCAGGACGGTCTGCGGAAGTCACCAGCAGGGAACCCGGACGGAAGTATTCCAGCATATTAGGAATGCTGCGGGCACAGAAAGTGACGGATTTGATACGGCGGGTCTGAATAGCACCTTCGTTGATGATATCCGCTTTCAGGTGTTTTGCCATGTCAATCGCACGGGTTGCGATCAGATCGAAACTCCACGGGATACAGCCGAGAATTGGCAGCGGGCTGTTTTTGAATACAGTTGCTGGCTCAATCGCTGTAACGGTAGCTTTTGTTGCTTCGTCAAAAATTTCGGACAGATCAGGGCGGGTGCGACCCTGTTCATCAACCGGAGCATTCAGTTTATTGACAATAACACCGATAATGTTTTTGTTTTTGCTGCCACCGTATTCTGCACGGCTCAGTTCAATCTGCTCTTTTAACTGTTCTGGAGTGTGAGTACCCAGAGCTGTAACGAACACGATTTCTGCATTCAGAGTTTTGGCAATTTCATAGTTCAGAGACTGTGCAAACGGATGTTTGCGGGTCGGAACCAGACCTTCGATCAGAACCACTTCAGCGTCTTTGGTGTTAGCGTGGTAGTTAGCCACGATCTCTTCCATCAACACATCTTTTTTATTGGTGGCCAGAAGGGATTCCACATGAGCCATTGCCAACGGTTCAGCAGCGTGAATGCTGGTGTGGGAACGGATGATAGTGGTGGTTCTGTCTTGGGAGCCGCTGTTACGTGGCTGGGCGATAGGTTTGAAGACACTCAGGCGAACGCCTTTTTGCTCCATAGAGCGGATTACACCCAGACTGACACTGGTTAAACCAACGCTGGTGCCGGTAGGGATCAACATAATTGTACGGGACACGGAAACCTCTTTAACGGTTGCAGGTCAAAAGCAATAACCGCCAGCAATGCTGGCGGTTACCGGAAATCATCTTACTTATGCAGTCAGGCGAGCTGAATCCTGAGCGATCACCAATTCTTCATTGGTTGGGATCACCAGAGCAGGACGGCTGTTATCAGTAGTGATCACACCGTCTTTGCCGAAACGGGCTGCAAGGTTGCGCTCGTGATCGTATTCGAAGCCCAGCAGAGCAATTTTCTTCAGGGTCAGTTCACGAACCAGAGCGGAGTTTTCACCGATACCACCAGTAAATACGATAGCATCCAGACGACCTTCCATCAGTGCGCTGTAAGCACCAATGTATTTTGCCAGACGGTGGCAGTAAACATCCATTGCACGCTTAGCGTCAGCTTTAGTTTCGTAGTTGTCTTCAACGTAACGGCAGTCGCTGGTTACTTCAGTCAGACCCAGTAAACCGGACTCTTTGGTCAGCAGAGTGTTGATCTGATCAATGCTCATACCCATTGCATCGTGCAGGTGGAATACGATAGCCGGATCGATGTCACCACTACGGGTACCCATTACCAGACCTTCCAGTGGAGTCAGGCCCATTGAAGTATCGACACACTGACCGTTAACAATCGCAGAAACAGAACCACCGTTACCCAGATGACAGATAATGGTATTCAGTTCTTCAGCTGGTTTGTTCAGCATTTTTGCTGCTTCACGGGAAACGAAGAAGTGGCTGGTGCCGTGTGCGCCGTAGCGACGGATGCCATGCTCTTTGTACAGGTTGTATGGCAGAGCGTACAGATAAGCTTCTTCAGGCATAGTCTGGTGGAAAGCGGTATCGAATACAGCAATGTTTTTCTCAACCAGATGAGGGAATGCTTTTTTCGCTTCAGCAATACCGATCAGGTGTGCTGGGTTGTGCAGCGGTGCGAATGGGATCGCAGCTTCAATACCTTCGATAACTTCATCAGTGATAATCACAGAAGAAGTGAATTTTTCACCACCGTGAACGATACGATGACCGATGGCTGAAATTTGTGCAGAAAGTTCTGGCTTTTCAGACAGAATAGTATTAACAATGAAGTTCAGCGCTTCACTGTGTGCAGCGCCGGCACCTAAAGCAGCTTCGTTTTTTGCGCCATCAATTTTCCATTTGATACGAGCTTCAGGCAGACCGAAACATTCAGCCAAACCAGAAAGATATTCTTCACCATTAGCAGGATCGATGATAGCGAATTTCAGAGAGGAGCTACCGCAGTTAAGAACCAGTACCAGCTTACTTGACATGGAATTACCTATTATCTTGTTGTGATCTAATCTTAAATAAGAAAAATGTTAAAAAATGAAGCAATTTATTAACAAACGGAACCAAAATGTTGCGAAAACAGGCGGGTTTTCTGTTTTGTTGCTGCAACCGCACAAAAGTCTGTGTAGGATACCGTTTGCCAGCAATAAAGACAAAATATACCTAATACTATTAATACTACAAAAAAGTTTTTATCTTTTGTAGGTATTTTTTAAAAACAATACCTTTAATTGATTGAGGTCATGATGAATACGATGCCACCTGCCAACCACGGTTGGTTCAAAAAAGTCCAGTTGGGGCAACAATATCTGAAAACGTGGCCGCTGGAAAAACAGCTTGCTCCTGTGTTTCCTGAAAATCGCATCATTAAAGCGACCCGCTTTGGCATCCGTTTTATGCCGCCGTTGGCGATTTTTACCTTAACATGGCAAATCGCACTGGGCGGGCAATTAGGGCCATCTGTCGCAACCGCGCTGTTTGCCTGTAGCCTGCCATTGCAGGGGCTATGGTGGCTGGGAAAACGTGCTGCCACGCCTTTACCGGAAAGCTTGCTGAAATGGTTTTACGAAATCCGTGAGAAATTTGCCGAAGCCGGGATCGCAATGATGCCTGTGGAAAACACACCAACCTATTTATCACTGGCTGAATTGCTGAAACGTGCATTTAAACAACTTGATGATTCATTCCTTGATGATATTTAAACCGCCAGAGTTCGTTCTGGCGGTTTTTGTGCTTATTGGTTGATAATCAACTCCCTATTTAAAAACTTTTACACTACCTTGCTCATGTCTATTTATATTTAGGCTCTTTTCTTTTGCTTAATATTGTCTGAATATTATTGTCGAACTATACCTGATGATTAACACATAACTGCATTTAAAGGAGTTGGCTTTGGAGCTGAAATGTAGAGGTTTTTTATTTGATTTGGATGGTACGCTGATTGACTCGTTGCCTGCGGTTGAACGGGCATGGATTAAGTTTGCTGATAAACTGGGTATTGATCGTGATGAAGTGTTGGCCTATGTACACGGTACTCCGGCGATACTATCAATACGCCATTTTATGCCTGATGCCACAGAAGAAGAAATTGTTGATACTTTTAAGTGGATTGAAAAGCTCGAAACGGAGGATACAGAGGGTATCACTGCCTTACCCGGTGCTATCGCTCTGATTGATAAACTGAATGCGCTGGAGATCCCGTGGGCAATCGTGACATCAGGAACTATTCCGCTTGCCTCCGCCCGTCACAAAGTGGCTGAGTTACCAGAGCCTGCCCATTGGATAACGGCTGAATCAGTCAAAAACGGTAAACCAAATCCTGAGCCTTATTTGCTTGGGGCACAAAAATTAGGGTTATTGCCGGAAGAATGTGTGGTTTTTGAAGATGCTGTCGCCGGAATTCATGCCGGGTTAGATGCGGGCTGTCAGGTGGTGGTTGTTCATGATGAGCCGGGCATTCCGCGTCGTGATGAAACCCATATGACTGTCACAAATCTGGAAGATATCGAAATTGTCAAATCTGGCGGCTATGTAACTATTTATCAGATGAATCAGTAAGTTTGTTGATATTTTGTTGATCTGAGCCTAAGACTTATTCTGATAAAACAGGTTTAATTACCGTCACTCATACCTATTGGTATAGGTTTTTGTTGATAATACCCGGCCTGCCTGTTAGCAGGCTGGTTTTCTGATAGAGGCCGTATTGAATAGCGAATTGTTGTGGGTATTGACCCTGTTATTGGTAGCCATTGTTCTTTTCACGACCAATAAAGTCAGAATGGATGTCGTGGCTTTACTCGTTATTATTGCTTTTGTCCTGAGTGGTACGCTCTCCTTAAATGAAGCCACTGTCGGTTTCAGTGATCCTAACGTTTTATTGATTGCAGCGCTGTTTGTCATTGGCGAGGGGCTGGTGAGGACAGGGGTCGCCTACCAGATGGGAGACTGGCTGGTGCGGGTAGCCGGTAATAGTGAAACTAAAATGTTGGCTTTACTGATGCTGTCGGTTGCTGGGTTGGGGGCTTTCATGAGTTCCACCGGTGTTGTGGCCATTTTTATTCCGGTTGTTTTAAGTGTGGCGGCCAGAATGCAGACTTCATCAGGGCGATTAATGATGCCATTAGGGTTTGCCGGGCTTATCAGTGGCATGATGACGCTGGTTGCAACACCTCCGAATATGGTGGTAAATAGCGAACTGGTACGTGAAGGCCTGCAAAGTTTTGGTTTTTTCTCGATTACGCCTATCGGGATTCTGGTTTTACTGGCAGGTATTATCTATATGCTGCTCGCTCGCCGTTGGCTGGGGAGTAAAACGCCGCCAAAACCTGATGAACGCTATCATCGTTCATTTCGTGATCTTATCCGTGACTATAAATTATCAGGGCGTGCCCGACGTCTTACCATCCGACAGTATTCGCCATTGGTAGGACACACTCTGGATGAATTAGGGTTACGTGCACGTTACGGGGCGAACGTGATTGGCATTGAACGCTGGCGAAAATTCCGGCGTGTTATGGTTGCTGCAACCGGCGAGACAGAACTACGCGAACAGGATGTTTTGCTGGTGGATATGTCTGACAGTGATATCGATTTACGGCAATTCTGTAGTGAGCAGCAGTTAGAACCCATGATATTGCGCGGGGAATACTTCTCTGATCAATCAAGGGAAGTCGGAATGGCAGAAATATCCCTGATTCCTGAATCAGATTTATTGGGGCAATCACTGCGTAGTATGAAGTTCCGTACCCGTTACGGTTTAAATGTGGTCGGGATTCGGCGTAGTGGTAAGGCTCTGGTTGGCAAATTGTTTGATGAGCCTTTGTTGTTGGGCGATACTTTGCTGGTTATCGGTGACTGGAAGTTGGTGCGTGAACTGAAAACCAAAGCGCCCGATTTTATTATGCTGAATTTGCCAGTTGAAGTAGAGAGCGCTGCACCGGCTGCATCTCAGGCACCCCATGCCCTGTTTTGTCTGGCTTTAATGGTAGCAATGATGCTGACCAATGAAATTCCGAATTTTATTGCCGCTTTGATTGCCTGTTTGCTGATGGGGAAATTTCGCTGCATTGATATGGAGAGTGCGTATCGTGCTATTCACTGGCCAAGTATTATTCTGATTGTCGGTATGATGCCATTTGCATTGGCGCTGCAAAAAACCGGTGGAATTGATCTGATTGTCAGCGGATTAATGGACATTGCCGGTAATATGGGGCCGCGAGCCATGCTGGTCTGTTTATTTATTCTTTGCGCAGTTATCGGATTATTTATTTCTAATACAGCAACTGCTGTATTAATGGCACCGATTGCCATTGCAGCGGCAAAACAGATGTCGGTATCCCCACTGCCTTTTGCGATGATTATCGGAGTAGCCGCTTCAGCCGCATTTATGACACCAGTTTCTTCGCCGGTTAATACCCTGATATTAGGGCCGGGTGGGTATCGTTTTGCTGATTTCCTGAAATTGGGAGTGCCTTTTACATTAATTGTATTGGTTATTAGTGTGGCAATTGTTCCTATTCTTTTTCCTTTCTGAATAGCTGCTGTGGTACATTTTGAAGTAGATAGAATATATATCGGGCAGCTTGATAAAAATGTAAAGCTGCCCGATTTTTTTGCAGTTACGGTTGTTTTTATAGACTAATTTCATCAAGGGAGAGGCTAAAACTTGGAACAAATACGGTTATGAAATAATCCATTTCCTGGCTGTGACGTTTTTCTAATGTTTTTTCTAACCTGATTTTAGCCTGATTGAATTCAGAATTACCAGCGGATAATTCTTCCAGACATTTTAAATAAGCGCATAAAGCATCAGCTTGTTTAATAATATTAGTTTCTTCCTCAGTATGATATTGATCATCTAAAATAGAACGGAAATCATTTTGTAATTCAGCAGGTAACATATTTAATAATTTATTTTGGGCGACTTTTTCTATTTTTTTGTATTCATGAGCAATTTGAGGGTTATAGTATTTTATTGGAGTTGGTAAATCCCCGGTAATAACCTCACTGGCATCATGATACATTGCTAATATTGCAATTCGTTCCGGGTTTATATTTCCACTAAATTTACGGTTTTTTATTATTGCCAGTGCATGCGCAACAAAAGCAACCTGTAAACTATGTTCTGAAACGTTTTCTGTGCGTACGTTACGCATAAGTGGCCAGCGATTAATCAATTTAAGGCGGGATAACTGGGCGAAAAAATGGCTCATAATCTTCTCTTGTAATGAAACAGGGTGATTATGATTGTGGGCGTTGGTTCAGAGGAAGTAAACCCATCGGCCTTCAAGTTGCAGCTTTACTGGCTGCATCCTGAAGGTATCAAATATATAATTGATTTATTTTTATATTATTTTTGTCGGTAATCGCCAAGGAAACGGGCAAATTTTTCAATGGCCATTTGCAGATCTGCGGTATGTGGTAATGTGACAATACGGAAGTGATCCGGTTCGGGCCAGTTAAACGCTGTTCCCTGAACTAATAAGACTTTTTCCTGTAGCAAAAGATCCAAAACCATTTTCTGGTCATCATAAATATTGAAACGTTTTGTATCAATTTTAGGGAACATATAGAGAGCACCCATTGGTTTAACACAGGAAACCCCGGGGATCTGATTAATTAATTCCCATGCATGGTTGCGCTGCTCATAGAGGCGGCCGCCCGGCAATATGAATTCACTGATACTTTGATAACCACCGAGCGCGGTCTGAATTGCGTGCTGCATCGGGACATTAGCACAAAGGCGCATAGATGCCAGCATTTCCAGCCCTTCGATATAGCCTTTTGCCTGTGTTTTCGGGCCGTTCAGTACCATCCATCCCTGACGGAAACCGGCAACGCGATAGGTTTTTGACAGACCATTAAAGGTGACGGTAAAAAGATCGGGCGCCAGCGCGGCGATGGAATGATGTTGGGCTTCATCGTACAGGATCTTGTCGTAAATCTCGTCAGCAAAAATAATCAGGTTATGTTGGCGGGCAATTTCCACGATTTCCAGCAGGAGTTCTTTACTATATACCGCGCCAGTCGGGTTATTCGGGTTAATGATGACAATACCACGGGTGCGTGGGGTGATTTTACGGCGGATATCATCTAAATCAGGGAACCAGCCTTGTTGTTCATCACATAAATAATGGACCGTTTTACCGCTGGAAAGAGAAACGGCCGCAGTCCATAGCGGGTAGTCAGGAGCCGGAACCAGCATTTCATCACCCGTATTGAGCAAAGCCTGCATAGACTGAACAATAAGTTCAGAAACACCGTTACCGATAAAAATATCCTCAACGGTGACATCCAGCATATTCCGCGCCTGATAATGCTGCATAATAGCTTTACGCGCCGAGTACAGGCCTTTCGAATCAGAATAGCCCTGGGCTGTTGGCAGATTACGGATAACATCAACTAAAATCTCATCAGGCGCTTCGAAACCAAAGGGTGCCGGATTACCAATGTTTAATTTCAGTACCTTATTCCCTTCCTCTTCAAGCCGTTTGGCTTCTTTAAGGGCGTTACCTCGAATGTCGTAGCAGACATTATCTAATTTGCTGGATTTATTAATGGAAAACATAGGGTGCCTTAACCTTTTTCTTGGCAAAAGTGGATCTTATCCGGCTTACAAAAAATGTAATGTTCAATGTACTCCTCTCTTTCAATCTTTTGAAGAGCCCATGATATCTTTGGTTAAAACGGTTGTTTTAATGTCTAATGCATAAGTCTGCTATCTAAAAACATGTGGTTAACTGGGTTATAGTTCCGATTGTTTTTAGTATGTCGGAGTTTAATTCTGTATAATTGGGTGTTTTTAGTATGGGGATGGAAAAAGCGAAGCAATCATGCTGATTTTTTTAACTTAAACCATAAATGCAAGCTGAATTGTCAATAAAAGTAAGATAATTTGTATAATGTATTCTTATAATTTATCGTTGCCGACATAAAATTAATTAAGGTTTTTATCTTGGATACTTCCAGAATCTTTTTGAATTTTTACCCGTAACATTTTTATGACTTTTCAATAAAAGTATTAATTCATTAAAAATACTAATATTGTTTGCTGCAGTTAAGTTTTACGAATTGAAGTTATGTTATTCTTTGAAGCAAGTCAGAAAAAGACTATTTGTACTGGAAATTGATGGTTATGTAAGGTAAATAGGTTTTTATCTGCTCATTAATTCAGTGATTGCATAAATTTTGTTAAGAAAGGAGAAAATAAAACCCATGATGATATAAGTAGTAAAAAAATGCAGTAAACCTTTGCCCTCTTTTATAGAGTAGAGTAATGTCAGAATCGGTATTATTTTATTTGATACTGCTGAAGTAAAAACACCAGGTTAGTTAGTAATTAAAATCAAAAAAAAGTGATGAATAAACAATGATAAATGCAAATCGTCAGATAATAAACCTCGATCTCGATCTGCTAAGGACTTTCGTTGCCGTTGCTGACTTAAATACTTTTGCAGCAGCAGCAGCAGCAGTTTGTAGAACGCAGTCGGCTGTTAGTCAGCAAATGCAACGTCTGGAGCATTTAGTTGGGAGAGAATTATTCGCTCGCCACGGACGTAATAAACTCCTTACCGAGCACGGGCTTCAACTTCTTGGTTATGCACGCCAGATCCTGCGCGCTAATGACGATGCTACCGCATCATTGACATACAATGATGCAGACGGTGAACTCAGGATAGGGGCGTCTGATGACACAGTCGATACACTTCTTCCTTTCCTGCTAAACCGCATTGCTTCTGTCTATCCGCGTATTGCTGTTGATGTGCGTATTAAACGCAGTCAATTTATTGAAAGTATGCTGGATAACCATGAAATTGATTTAGCATTAACCACAGCAAAAATTAATCATCACCCTAGTACTGTACTTCGTTCTTCGCCGGTCTTGTGGCACTGTGCGCCTGACTTCCAGTTACAGGTGAATGAACCTGTGCCTCTGGTTGTGATGGACGAAACAAATACTTTCCGTCAAATCGCTCTTGATACTCTTGATATGAGTAACATTCCGTGGCGTATTGCCTATGAGGCTGCATCTTTATCCGCTGTTCGTTCTGCTGTCAATGCAGAGGTTGGTATTACTGCCCGCCCTTTGGAAATGCAGAATGCTGACTTAAGAATTCTTGGTGAGAGTGAAGGCCTGCCGCGTTTGCCAGAAATACAGTTCTTCTTGTATCGGAACAGTAATGAACAAAATGAATCTGTTCTGACAGTTTTTGATGCTATAGAAAATAAGAAAACACCTTATACAGTGACATCCATTGAATCAGATGAAACAGATGATATTGATGTATCTGATGACTCTATTGAATCTATTGATGAATCCTCAATCGAAAATATAAACGAGTAATATTTACGTGTGTTTTATAGGCTAATATTTCCATTTTATTTGTGGAAATATTAGCCTTTTTCTAAATATATATTAATAACCTTTCCATTTTTCCATTCTAATAAGTGATATTTATTGTCAGAAATATCACTTATTAATTTTATTATCCTCTCTAATTTTAGTTAATATAATGTTTATTTGTTAACAACTTTCATTTTTTAAACGGATAAAATAAATCTATTTTCAGAAATAGTTGCCTTATTAAACTCAAATCGTTTCTTTTAGAAACAGATTATTAATAGTTGAATAAAATTTATTCTAATGTTGAATGTTTTTCAATGAAACTGTGCACTTGATCATAAAAATACCCCCCCTTGCACACTGGAAAGACAGGTTTTTCCTGAGATAATAGTGTAGTAAAGTCGAGTTATCGGTTAGACTAGTCATAACGCGTTGGCAGTTTTTTGTTCTACTGACACGTTTTAGCTGTACACAAGCACGATCTGTTAAGTAAAGGTTCGTGTTTTGTAAAATAAATAGGTAAGCATATTTGTCATAACTGACAAAATTGTTGAGAGGAATAAAAACCAAAGTGTTCCATGCTATCAACGAAATTGATTAGCAGTGTTTCAGATTTGGTTGTTATCCCTTCCCATGAATCGATGTGGTGCAATACTGCCGATTAAAAGAGCAGACACCTTGACACCACTTTTGATGAGTAAGCAACGAGTATGTCTACATCTACTGGAGTTTTGGCCCATCACTGGGCATTTGCGATTTTCCTGCTAGGTGCCCTTGGGTTGTGCGCACTCATGTTACTGGGAGCGTACTTTCTTGGGGGCCGAGCGAAAGCCAGAGCAAAACACGTCCCTTATGAATCGGGTATTGATTCTGTCGGCAGTGCCCGTCTGCGCCTGTCGGCAAAATTTTATCTGGTTGCCATGTTTTTTGTCATTTTCGACGTTGAAGCCCTTTACTTATACGCGTGGTCAGTCTCTATCAAAGAGAGTGGCTGGCTGGGCTTTGCTGAAGCAAGTATTTTCATTTTGGTCTTATTAGCAGGTCTGGTTTATCTGGCTCGTATCGGGGCGCTGAATTGGACACCCGTGCGTTCAAGGCGTCAGGTTAGCCATCCCAGTGCTGATGTTCATAGTGCTAACGTCAGTACCACAAATGTTAATACCAACAATGTTAATACCAACAACAGTCACATGCAGTAATAGCGAGGCATAAAGATGGATTATACGCTCACCCGCATAGATCCGAACGGTGAGAATGACCGTTACCCCCTGCAAAAGCAGGAGCTTGTCAGCGATCCTCTGGAGCAGCACGTCCACCGTAGTGTCTATATGGGTAAATTGGAACATGCTCTGCATGACATGGTGAACTGGGGAAGAAAGAACTCCCTGTGGCCTTATAACTTCGGCCTTTCCTGTTGTTATGTAGAAATGGTGACTTCTTTTACCGCGGTTCATGACGTTGCACGCTTCGGTGCTGAAGTACTGCGGGCATCTCCCCGTCAGGCTGATTTTATGGTTATTTCAGGTACATGCTTTGTCAAGATGGCTCCGGTTATCCAGCGGTTATATGACCAGATGCTGGAACCCAAATGGGTCATTTCGATGGGAGCCTGTGCAAATTCAGGAGGGATGTACGATATTTATTCTGTCGTGCAGGGCGTTGATAAGTTTATTCCTGTCGATGTCTACATTCCGGGTTGTCCACCGCGTCCTGAAGCTTATATGCAGGCTCTGCTGCTATTGCAGGAGTCTATTGGCAAAGAGCGCCGCCCATTGTCATGGGTCGTTGGTGATCAGGGGGTTTACCGTGCAAATATGCAATCAGAAAGAGAACGGAAGCGTGGTGAACGCATCGCAGTGACAAATCTGCGTACCCCAGATGAGATTTAAGGCTGTTAGCCTCTATTTTTTGGCTGTTAGCCATTAAAAATAACCAGAGCAATGTCGTAACTCCGTAACTAATTAATCAGTAACTAATTAAATAGTGTGTTGCGATCACATTAAACCCTGATCAAGCGTTATGGTGAAGAATGATGACAGATCAGATAGCGCAAGAAAGCGTACGGCCTGCTTGGGAAACCCGTGACCATATTGATGATCCGGTCTTAAGTGAGCTTAATCGCCAATTTGGCCCTGATGCGTTTACTGTTCAGCCTACCCGCACTGGTATGCCGGTTGTCTGGATCAAACGGGAGCGGTTAACGGAAGTAATCACGTTCCTGAGAAAGTTACCCAAACCTTATGTCATGCTGTTTGATTTGCATGGTGTTGATGAGCGTCAGCGTTCTCACCGCGAAGGTTTGCCTGCGGCGGATTTTTCGGTGTTTTATCACCTGCTTTCTATCGAGCGTAACCGCGACATTATGTTAAAAGTTGCACTTGATGAAAAAGATCTCAATATCCCGACTATCACGTCCATTTTCCCGAATGCCAATTGGTATGAACGTGAAACGTGGGAAATGTTCGGCATTACCTTTAAGGGGCATCCGAATTTACGTCGTATCCTGATGCCACCAACCTGGGAAGGTCATCCGCTGCGTAAAGAATATTCAGCACGCGCCACGGAATTTGACCCTTTCATGTTGACCAAACAGAAAGAAGATCTGGAAATGGAAGCCCTGACTTTCAAGCCAGAAGAGTGGGGCATGAAACGGGGGACGGAAAATGAAGATTTCATGTTCCTTAACCTCGGGCCAAATCACCCGTCAGCTCACGGTGCATTCCGCATTATTCTCCAGCTTGATGGTGAAGAGATCGTTGATTGTGTACCTGATATCGGCTATCACCACCGTGGCGCGGAAAAAATGGGTGAGCGTCAGTCATGGCACAGCTATATCCCTTATACCGACCGGATTGAATATCTGGGGGGATGTGTTAACGAAATGCCTTATGTACTTGCCGTTGAAAAACTGGCGGGTATTGAAGTGCCTGAACGTGTGAAAGCTATCCGTGTCATGCTGTCTGAACTGTTCCGTATCAACAGCCATCTGCTTTATATCAGTACCTTCATTCAGGATGTCGGTGCGATGACTCCAGTGTTCTTTGCCTTTACCGACCGCCAGAAAGTTTACGATGTTGTTGAAGCCATCACCGGATTCCGAATGCATCCGGCTTGGTTCCGTATTGGTGGTGTTGCTCATGACCTGCCGCGTGGCTGGGATAAACTGCTGCGCGAATTACTGAACTGGCTGCCGAAACGTTTGAATTCCTACGTCAAGGCCGCACTGAAGAACAGCGTCCTGAAAGCGCGTTCTGTCGGTGTCGCGTCTTATAACGCTAAACAGGCTCTGGACTGGGGAGTGACAGGCGCAGGTCTGCGTGCAACAGGCGTTGAGTTTGATGTACGGAAATGGCGTCCTTATTCCGGTTATGAAAACTTCGATTTTGAAGTACCGGTTGGTTACAACGGCGATTGTTATGACCGTGTGATGCTGAAAGTGGAAGAGATCCGCCAGAGTATGCGCATCCTTGAACAGTGTCTCAAACACATGCCTGAAGGTCCGTTCAAGGCTGATCATCCACTGACCACGCCTCCGCCGAGAGAGCGCACCCTGCAACATATCGAAACCATGATTAACCACTTCCTGCAAGTGTCATGGGGGCCGGTCATGCCAGCCAATGAATCATTCCAGATGATTGAAGCGACTAAGGGTATCAACAGCTACTATCTGACCAGTGATGGCAGCACCATGAGTTACCGTACCCGTATCCGCACACCGAGTTTTGCTCATTTACAACAGATCCCTTCGGTGATCCGCGGCAGTCTGGTTTCTGACCTGATCGTTTATCTGGGTAGTATCGATTTTGTTATGTCTGATGTGGATCGCTAACGATGCAAAGTGAATTTAACACAAACAAGCAGGCACGCCTTGATGTGGTCAACGTAACAGACACTCAGACATCGGATGAATTTGTACTGAGTGCCGGGGAACGTGATGCTATCGAGCAGGAAAAACACCACTACGAAGATCCACGGGCGGCGTCAATCGAAGCACTGAAAATTGTGCAGAAGCAGCGTGGTTGGGTGCCGGATGGTGCAATTGGCGCCATTGCAGAAGTATTAGGCATTCCCGCCAGTGATGTGGAAGGGGTGGCGACATTTTACAGCCAGATTTACCGTCAGCCGGTAGGCCGCCACATTATTCGTTACTGTGACAGTGTTGTTTGTCACATTACGGGCTATCAGGGAATTCAGGCCGCAATTGAAAAGCACCTGCATATTCGGCCGGGGCAAACTACGACAGATGGTCGTTTCACACTACTGCCGACCTGCTGTCTGGGTAATTGTGACAAAGGGCCGACTATGATGATTGATGATGACACCCATAGTTATGTGAAACCCGAAGAAATTGAAAAATTGCTGGAGCAGTATCAATGACAACGCATTCAGGAGTGAAAGAAATTATCCGCGCAGCGGAAACTCATCCCCTGACATGGCGGTTGCGCGATGATCAACAACCGGTCTGGCTGGATGAATACCGTAGCAAAAATGGTTACAAGGGAGCTGAAAGAGCACTGAAGGGCATGGCTCCTGATGAAATTACCACACTGGTGAAAGATGCTGGCCTGAAAGGGCGTGGCGGTGCAGGCTTTTCCACGGGGTTAAAGTGGAGCCTGATGCCGAAAGATGAAAGCATGAACATTCGCTATCTGCTGTGTAATGCCGATGAAATGGAGCCGGGGACTTATAAAGACCGTTTGCTGATGGAGCAATTGCCTCATTTGCTGGTGGAGGGAATGCTGATAAGCGCTTTCGCGCTGAAAGCATACCGTGGCTATATCTTCCTGCGCGGTGAATATGTTGAAGCCGCCATTCATCTGCGTAAAGCAATTGAAGAAGCGAAAGCAGCAGGGTTGCTCGGTAAAAATATTCTGGGCAGTGGTTTTGATTTTGAACTGTTTGTGCATACCGGCGCGGGACGTTATATCTGCGGTGAAGAAACCGCACTGATTAACTCCCTTGAAGGGCGCCGAGCCAATCCCCGTTCCAAGCCGCCATTCCCGGCAACAGCCGGTGTCTGGGGAAAACCGACCTGCGTCAATAACGTAGAAACCCTGTGTAATGTTCCGGCTATTCTTGAACATGGTAAAGAGTGGTACATCGGTTTAAGTGAAGGCAAAAGTAAAGATGCAGGCACCAAACTGATGGGTTTCTCCGGCCGGGTCAGAAACCCGGGATTATGGGAGTTGCCGTTTGGTACCACAGCCCGCGAAATTCTCGAAGATTACGCCGGCGGCATGCGTGACGGGCTGAAATTTAAAGCCTGGCAGCCGGGGGGGGCAGGAACTGACTTCCTGACTGAAGACCATCTTGATCTGCCGATGGATTTTGAACATATCGCCAAAGCGGGCAGTCGTTTAGGTACGGCGCTTGCAATGGCGGTTGACCATGAAATTAACATGGTTTCCCTGACCCGTAATCTTGAAGAATTTTTCGCACGTGAATCCTGTGGCTGGTGTACGCCATGCCGTGATGGTCTGCCCTGGAGTGTCAAAATTCTCCGTGCCATTGAAGAGGGAAAAGGCCAGCCCGGTGATATCGAGACACTGGAACAGCTCTGCCGTTTCCTCGGCCCCGGTAAAACTTTCTGTGCTCATGCCCCCGGTGCCGTAGAACCTTTGCAAAGTGCAATCAAATACTTCCGCGAAGAGTTTGAGGCGGGGATCGTCACCAAAGATTACGGGAATACCAATTTGATTGCGGGTATTCAGCCAAACCTGCTCAAGCAACGTTGGTAGAGCAGACAAAAAAACATACTCAATGGATTTCGGGTTGTATCGCGGCGGCAAGGGAACGCAATCCCCTGAGCGCAGCCAACAATGAGATAACTTGAAAGACAACGAGTATCGGAATTTTTGATTAACGCCTGCTATGGCAGGCCATTGGGAAGCATGCTGACTATGGCTACGATACATGTAGACGGCAAAGATTATGATGTAAACGGGGCTGATAACCTGTTGCAAGCCTGCCTTTCACTGGGGCTTGATATACCTTATTTTTGCTGGCATCCGGCGCTGGGAAGCGTTGGCGCTTGCCGCCAGTGTGCGGTTAAGCAATATCAGAACGCGGAAGATACACGTGGTCGTCTGGTAATGTCCTGTATGACGCCCGCCTCAGATGGTACGTATATCTCCATTAATGATGAAGAGGCAAAACAGTTCCGTGCAAGTGTGGTGGAATGGTTGATGACTAACCACCCGCATGACTGTCCTGTCTGTGAAGAAGGTGGTAACTGCCACTTACAGGATATGACGGTGATGACGGGGCACTCATTCCGTAAGTACCGTTTTACCAAACGTACACACAAAAATCAGGAACTGGGGCCGTTTATTGCGCATGAAATGAACCGTTGTATCGCCTGTTACCGCTGTGTTCGCTACTACAAAGATTATGCGGACGGAACGGACTTAGGCGTTTATGGTGCGCACGATAATATCTATTTTGGCCGCCCTGAAGATGGCACGCTGGAAAGTGAATTTTCCGGTAACTTGGTTGAAATCTGCCCGACAGGGGTGTTTACCGATAAGACTCACTCAGAGCGTTATAACCGTAAATGGGATATGCAGTTTGCACCGAGTATCTGCCAGCAATGCAGTATCGGTTGTAACACCAGCCCGGGAGAACGTTACGGAGAATTACGCCGGATTGAGAACCGTTATAACGGTACAGTTAACCACTATTTCATGTGTGACCGTGGTCGCTTTGGTTATGGCTATGTCAACCGTGATGACCGTCCTCGTCAGCCACGACAGCTTCGTGGTGATCAGTGGATCTCACTGAATGCCGAACAGGTGATGCAGGGCGGGGCAGATATTCTGCGTCAGGCGAAAAATGCGATCGGCATCGGTTCACCGCGTGCCAGTATTGAAAGTAACTTTGCACTGCGTGAGTTAGTTGGCGCAGCAAATTTCTACAGTGGCATCTCAGCAGAAGAGCAGCACCGTCTCGACATGATGCTGGAAATTTTGCAGCAGGGCGGGGTTTATACACCATCTCTGCGGGAAATCGAAGATTATGACGCAGTATTAGTGCTGGGTGAAGATTTAACGCAAACAGGCGCCCGCATGGCATTATCGGTGCGTCAGGCGGTGAAGGGCAAAGCCCGTGAAATGGCAGCAGCCCAAAAAGTGGCCGACTGGCAGATTGCGGCAGTGATGAACATCGGTCAGCATGCCAAATATCCTCTGTTTCTGACCAGCGTTGATAATACCCAGCTGGATGATATCGCAGCATGGAATTACCGCGCACCGGTTAATGATCAGGCGCGTTTTGGTTTTGCCGTGGCACATGCCCTGAATAATATCGCACCTGCTGTCAGTGACCTGCCGGATGAATTGAAAGCAAAAGTAGAAATTGTTGCTCAGGCGCTGCGCGGAGCGAAAAAACCATTGATTATCAGTGGCAGCAACGCAGGCAGTGACACTTTGATTCAAGCCGCTGCAAATATAGCATGGGCACTGAAAGACAGTGGTGCGAATGTCGGTCTTTCCTATGTCGCCGCCTATGCGAACAGCCTTGGTTTGGCGATGATGGAGGCACAATCACTGGATGTTGCTTTACAGCGTATTGCGAAAGGCGATTCAGACACGGCTATCGTGATGGAAAATGATCTCTACCGCCATGCTCCGGCCGATAAAATTGACAGCGCACTGGATAGCCTGAAAAACCTGATTGTTGTTGATCATCAACATACCGCCATCATGGATAAAGCTCATCTTATCCTCTCAGCGTCCAGTTTTGCAGAAAGCGATGGCACACTGGTCAATCAGGAAGGCCGTGCTCAGCGATACTTCCAAGTGTATGAGCCTGCATTCTATGACAAATCCGTTGTCATGCTGGAAAGCTGGCGCTGGATGCACTCTCTGTATACCACTTATACACAGCGTCAGACCGACTGGACTCAGCTTGACCATGTGATTGAGGCTTGTGTCAAAGAAATGCCGCAGTTCAACGGCATCGTCAATGCAGCGCCGGATGCCACATTCCGTATCCGTGGTCAGAAACTGGCTCGTTCACCGCATCGCTACAGTGGCCGTACCGCCATGCTTGCCAATGTCAGTGTCCATGAACAACGGCAGCCACAGGATATCGATACGGCATTCGCCTTCTCAATGGAAGGGAACAACAGTCCATTTGCTGACCGCCAGCAAATCCCGTTTGCATGGGCACCGGGCTGGAACTCACCACAGGCATGGAACAAATTTCAGGCAGAAGTGGGTGGCAAACTGCGTTTCGGTGACCCCGGTGTACGTCTGATTGAGACAGTGGATGGCGGGCTGAATTACTTTGACAGCATTCCGGCTGCCTTTAGTGCGCAGAAAAATGAATGGCACATCGCACCTTATTTCCACTTGTTTGGTAGTGAGGAGCTATCCCAGCGCGCTGATGTTATTCAGGAACGTATGCCTGAGCCGTATGTCATGATGAACCGTCAGGATGCTGAACATCTTAACGTGAAAGAAGGTTCCATGATGGAATTTGATTGTGAGGGGCAGAGACTACGTTTAGCGGTACGTTTAAGCAATAATCTTGTTCAGGGTCAGATTGGCCTGCCATTAGGAATGCCGGGTATTCCGCCGGTTCTGGCTGGTCGCTCAGTCAATAACTTACGGGAGGTTGCATAATGAACTGGCTTACTCCCGAATTGACTGAAATTCTGATTACTGTCCTTAAAGCGGTTGTCATTCTGCTGGTTGTTGTTGTCTGCGGGGCATTCATGAGTTTCGCGGAACGGCGTCTTCTCGGGCTGTTTCAGAATCGTTACGGGCCGAACCGTGTAGGGTGGGGCGGGTCGTTACAGCTTGCTGCTGACATGATCAAGATGTTCTTCAAAGAAGACTGGGCGCCACGTTTCTCAGACCGCATGATTTTCACTCTGGCGCCTATCGTTGGTTTCTGTTCCCTGTTACTGGCTTTTGCCATTGTACCAGTCAGTCCGACATGGATGGCGGCAGACCTGAACATCGGTATCCTGTTTTTCATGATGATGGCGGGTCTGGCTGTTTATGCGGTGTTATTTGCCGGATGGTCGAGTAATAACAAATACTCGCTGTTAGGGGCAATGCGCGCATCAGCTCAGACCCTGAGCTATGAAGTTTTCATTGGTCTGTCCATGATGGGCGTTGTCGCACAGGCTGGCTCTTTCAATATGGTGGATATTGTCAACTCTCAGCAGCACCTGTGGAATATTATCCCGCAGTTCTTCGGCTTCCTGACGTTCGCCATTGCGGGTGTTGCGGTGTGTCACCGTCACCCCTTTGACCAGCCGGAAGCAGAGCAGGAGCTGGCAGATGGCTATCATATTGAATATTCCGGTATGAAGTTCGGTATGTTCTTTGTCGGTGAATATATCGGCATTGTGACGGTATCTGCTTTAATGGTCACACTCTTCTTTGGTGGCTGGCATGGGCCTTTCCTGCCTTCATTTGTCTGGTTTGCACTGAAAACAGCATTTTTCATGATGATGTTCATCCTGATCCGTGCTTCATTGCCACGTCCTCGTTATGACCAGGTGATGTCATTCGGCTGGAAAATTTGCCTGCCGTTAACGTTACTCAATCTGCTGGCAACCGCCGCAGTGATTTTATACAACGCTCAATAAAGGGGTGATTGAACCATGACATTAAAAGAGTTATTGGTTGGTTTCGCCACCCAGGTACGCAGTATTTGGATGATAGGGCTTCACGCCTTCCATAAACGCGAAACAAAAATGTATCCGGAAGAACCGGTTTATTTGCCACCCCGTTACCGTGGGCGCATCGTTCTGACGCGTGATCCTGACGGTGAAGAGCGTTGTGTCGCCTGTAACCTGTGTGCAGCCGTGTGTCCGGTGGGATGTATTTCTCTGCAAAAAGCTGAACATAAGGATGGTCGTTGGTATCCGGAGTTTTTCCGTATCAATTTCTCACGCTGCATTTTCTGCGGATTGTGTGAAGAAGCCTGTCCGACAACGGCAATCCAGTTGACACCGGATTTCGAACTGGGTGAATTCAAACGTCAGGATCTGGTGTATGAGAAAGAAGATCTGCTGATTTCCGGGCCGGGTAAATACCCTGATTATAATTTTTACCGTAAGAGCGGTATGGCGATTGATGGCAAGGATAAAGGTGAAGCCGACAATGAAGCCAAACCTATCGACGTTAAAAGCCTGTTGCCATAAGGAGCGATATTCATGGAATTTGCATTTTATATCGCAGGGCTGGTTGCCATTCTCGCAACACTCAGGGTAATAACGCACACTAATCCTGTTCATGCGTTGCTGTACCTGATTATCTCCCTGCTGGCGCTTTCAGTTGTCTTCTTCTCACTGGGGGCTTATTTTGCCGGTGCACTGGAGATCATCGTCTATGCCGGGGCGATCATGGTGTTGTTCGTCTTTGTGGTGATGATGCTGAACCTCGGCAAATCTGTTGTTGATCAGGAAAGACAATGGCTGAAGCCAAGAGTCTGGATTGGGCCGACAATTCTTTCGGCTATTTTGCTGGTTGTTCTGATCTTTGCTATTAGCAGTCTGCCTGAGGCGGTAATCAGTGGCGAAGTGGTCAGTGCCAAAGAAGTGGGCATCAGCCTGTTCGGGCCTTACGTACTGGCAGTAGAGCTGGCATCCCTGCTATTACTGGCAGGGCTTGTAGTGGCTTACCACGTTGGTCGTGAAAGTCGTCAGGGTGAAGTACTCAGCAATCGTGTGGAGGACCAACAATGATACCTTTAGAACATGGTCTGATTCTGGCGGCTATCCTGTTTGCATTGGGTTTCACTTGCCTGATTATCCGTCGTAATCTGCTATTTATGCTGATCGGGTTGGAAATCATGATCAATGCTTCAGCGCTGGCATTTATTGTTGCCGGTAGTTATTGGCTCCAGCCTGATGGTCAGGTGATGTACATTCTGGCTATTACACTGGCAGCCGCCGAGGCGAGTATCGGTCTGGCTCTGTTACTACAGCTGTACCGTCGTCGCCAGAACCTGAATATTGATATAGTCAGTGAGATGCGCGGATGAACTTACTCTATTTAACAATTCTGTTGCCACTGCTGGGTTTCTTGCTGCTGGCATTCTCCCGTGGCCGCTGGTCTGAAAATCTGTCGGCGACCATCGGAATTGGTTCTGTCGGGTTGGCAGCGTTGGTCACGCTCTGGGTCGGAATGAGCTTTCACGCTCACAATGATGCTGGCGGATTTGTCTATAGCCAGACATTATGGAACTGGATGAGCGCAGACAGCTTCAGTATTCCGGTCAATCTGGTACTGGATGGTCTGTCATTAACCATGCTGAGTGTCGTGACAGGCGTTGGTTTCCTGATCCACATTTATGCTTCATGGTATATGCGTGGTGAAGAAGGCTATTCCCGTTTCTTTGCTTATACAAACCTGTTTATCGCCAGTATGGTAGTTCTGGTTCTGGCAGATAACATGCTGCTGATGTATCTGGGTTGGGAAGGGGTAGGGCTGTGCAGTTACCTTCTGATCGGCTTTTACTACCAAACCCCTGCCAATGGTGCGGCGGCAATGAAAGCCTTTATCGTAACCCGTGTGGGTGACGTATTCCTTGCCATCGGCATGTTTATCCTCTATGACCAGCTTGGTACGCTGAGCTTCCGCGAACTGGCGGTACTCGCACCACAGCATATTGAAGCAGGTTCCACAGCAATCACATGGGCAACCCTGATGATTCTGGGTGGTGCAGTAGGTAAATCTGCACAATTGCCATTACAGACATGGCTGGCGGATGCGATGGCAGGCCCGACACCGGTTTCTGCCCTGATCCACGCCGCAACAATGGTGACAGCCGGTGTCTATCTGATTGCCCGCAGCCATGTTCTGTTCCTGCTGGCACCTGATATTCTGCATCTGGTAGGTATTATTGGCGCAGTTACTCTGCTGCTGGCTGGTTTTGCGGCACTGGTACAGACTGACATCAAACGCGTATTAGCCTATTCCACCACGAGCCAGATTGGTTACATGTTTCTGGCGTTGGGCGTACAGGCGTGGGATGCGGCTATTTTCCATCTGATGACCCATGCTTTCTTCAAAGCGCTGCTGTTCCTTGCTTCCGGCTCGGTGATCCTTGCCTGTCATCATGAACAGAATATCTTCAAAATGGGGGGGCTGAGCAAACGGATTCCGTTTGTTTATCTCTGTTTCCTGGTGGGTGGTTCGGCATTGTCAGCTCTGCCGTTACTGACAGCGGGCTTCTACAGTAAAGATGAAATCCTGTGGGGAGCGCTGGCAAATGGTCATATGAACCTGATGCTGGCCGGTCTGATTGGTGCATTGATGACCTCACTGTACACTTTCCGTATGATTTTCATTGTGTTCCACGGAAAAGAAAATACCCAAGCGCATTCAGTTAAAGGCATTACTCACACATTGCCATTGTCAGTGCTGCTGGTGCTGTCCACCTTTATTGGTGCATTGATTGAGCAACCGCTGACAGGCGTCCTGCCGGGTAATGGAGCGGAAGGGCATGACGGCAAGATGATGCTGGAAATTATTTCCGGCGTAGTTGCTGTTCTGGGCATTTTACTGGCTGCCGCGCTGTACCTTGGCAAACGTAGTCTGGTCAATGCAACCGCCAACAGTGCTCCGGGGCGTTTCTTCTCGACATGGTGGTTCCATGCCTGGGGTTTCGATGCCCTGTATGACTGGGTATTTGTAAAACCATTCAAAGGTATTACACAACTGTTACGCAATGATCCACTGAACTCATTGATGAATATCCCTGCCATATTGTCACGCTGGGGCAATAAGGGGCTTGGCTTGAGTGAGAACGGACAGGTTCGTTGGTACGCTACCTCTATGGGGTTGGGTGCAGTGCTGGTTTTAGCTCTGCTGCTTTTGATTTAATTAAGGGACACATTGCGCCATGCTACTACCTTGGCTAATTCTTCTGCCCTTCATCGGAGGCCTGCTGTGTTGGCAGGCTGAGCGCTTCGGCACCCGTGTGCCGCGTTGGATAGCGTCTCTTGCGATGGGGCTGACTCTGCTGCTTTCTCTGTACCTCTGGATGCAGGGAGGCTATACGCTGACCAACCCACAAGGCATTCCACAGTGGCAATCGGAATTCCTGCTGCCGTGGATACCGCGCTTTGGCATCTCCATTCATTTAGCTCTGGATGGTCTGTCATTGTTGATGGTAGTCCTGACCGCACTGTTGGGTTTAATGGCAATACTTTGTTCGTGGAACGAGAACCAGCCTTATCAGGGTTTCTTCCATCTGAACCTGCTGTGGATCCTCGGTGGCGTGATGGGGGTATTCCTTGCCATCGACCTGTTCCTGTTCTTCTTCTTCTGGGAAGTGATGCTGGTTCCGATGTACTTCCTGATTGCACTTTGGGGGCACAGAGGTTCACAGGGTAAGACCCGTATTACGGCTGCGACGAAATTCTTCATCTATACCCAGGCCAGTGGTCTGGTGATGCTGATTTCGATTCTGGCACTGGCTTTCATCTATCACGATGCAACAGGCGAATGGTCATTCAACTATGAAAAACTGTTGGATACCCCGATTTCACATACTGTTCAGTATCTTCTGATGCTGGGGTTCTTCATCGCTTTTGCCGTGAAAATGCCGGTTGTGCCTTTGCATGGCTGGTTGCCGGACGCTCACAGTCAGGCACCCACAGCGGGTTCTGTTGACCTCGCGGGGATTCTGCTGAAAACAGCGGCATACGGCCTGTTACGTTTCAGTCTGCCTCTGTTTCCACAGGCTTCTGCGGAGTTTGCCCCCATTGCGATGTGGCTGGGTGTCATCGGTATTTTTTATGGCGCTTGGATGGCTTTCAGTCAGACCGATATCAAACGTCTGATTGCCTATACCAGTGTTTCTCATATGGGCTTCGTTCTGATCGCCATCTATACAGGCAGCCAACTGGCTTATCAGGGAGCGGTTATCCAGATGATTGCTCATGGTTTGTCTGCGGCGGGTCTGTTTATCCTGTGTGGTCAGATCTATGAACGCCTGCACACCCGCGATTTGCGTCAGATGGGCGGCCTGTGGGGAAGAATTCAACTGTTGCCAGCAATATCTCTGTTCTTTGCTGTAGCAACATTGGGTATGCCGGGTACGGGTAACTTTGTGGGTGAATTTATGATCCTGTTCGGCAGTTTCGGTAAATTTACCCTGATCACCTCGGTATCTGTGTTTGGTCTGGTTTTCGCCTCTGTATATGCCCTGTATCTGATGCAAAAGGCTTACTACGGCCCGGCAAAATCTGATGAACCATTGCCACGGATGGATGCGCGGGAAATTTCCATTTTACTGCTGCTGGTTGCCCTGCTGGTTATTCTTGGTGTTTATCCACAACCGATCCTTGATACTTCGGCTGCGGCAATGAGTAACATCCAGAATTGGTATTCAGCTTCACTTCTAACTACAAGGCCGTAATTCGCCATGACAATAACTTCTGAACAATTGATCGCACTGTTGCCGCTATTAATCGTCGGATTGACGGTGGTGGTTGTGATGCTGTCCATTGCATGGCGACGCGATCATTTTACTAACGTCACCCTGACGGTGATTGGCCTGAATCTGGCACTGTTTTCTCTCTATTTTGTCGGGCAGCAGGAGCCGATGGATGTCACTCCGCTGATCCATGTGGATCGCTTTGCGATGTTCTATACGGCGCTAGTGTTGGTTGCGAGCCTTGCGACGACAACATTTGCCTATTCATGGCTGGAAAACTATCCCGATAACAAAGAAGAATTTTACCTGCTGGTATTAATTGCAGCGGCGGGGGGAATTCTGCTTTCAGCGGCCAATCACATGGCATCATTGTTTATCGGTATTGAGTTAATCACTCTGCCATTGTTTGGCCTGATTGGTTATGCATTCCGCCAGAAGCGTTCACTGGAAGCGAGTATCAAATATATGCTGTTGTCTGCGGCAGCATCCTCGTTCCTGCTGTTCGGTATCGCCCTGCTGTATGCGGAATCGGGTGATTTGTCTTTCGCAGCACTGGGCAGAAGCCTGAGCGACAGCAAACTGCATGAGCCGCTGGTTCTGGCTGGGCTGGGTATGATGATTGTCGGGCTGGGTTTCAAACTCTCCCTCTTCCCTTTCCAGCTTTGGACACCAGATGTTTATCAGGGCGCACCGGCACCGGTATCGACCTTTCTGGCAACGGCGAGTAAAGTGGCAATCTTTGCTGTGGTAATGCGTTTGTTTGTACAGGCTCCGGTAACAGACAGTGAAACCCTGCGTATTGTATTAACGGTGATTGCAATTGCTTCTATCCTGTTTGGTAACCTGCTGGCACTGACACAGAGCAATATCAAACGGTTGCTCGGTTACTCATCCATTGCCCATCTGGGCTATTTGCTGGTGGTATTAATCGCCATCAAAGATCACACACTGGCAGAAGAAACTGCGGGAATTTATCTGGCAGGTTATCTGCTTGCCAGCATCGGCGCATTTGGTGTCGTCAGCCTGATGTCCAGCCCGTACAGAGGCCCTGATGCTGAATCACTGTTCTCCTACCGTGGTTTGTTCTGGCATAAACCCATCCTGTCAGCAGTGATGACAATCATGATGCTGTCATTGGCAGGCATCCCGCTGACATTTGGTTTCATTGGTAAATTCTATGTTATCGCAACAGGTGTTGAAGCCAGACTGTGGTGGCTGACCGGCGCGGTGGTACTGGGCAGTGCGATAGGTCTTTATTTCTACCTGCGTGTGATGGTGAGTTTATACCTGCCAGCACCAAAAGCACTGAACCGCGATACACCAAGAAACTGGGCATTAACCTCCGGTGGTATAGTGGTACTACTCACAGCATTACTGGTTCTGCTACTCGGTGTCTGGCCGCAGCCATTGATTGATATTGTTCAGCAGGCAAAAAGCGTGATGTAAAGCTAAAGTATTAAAGAGTATTATTATTCAATATGTTATTAGAGGCCCAGCTATGATTAGCTGGGTTTTTGTTTCTTTATTGCCAATAAATGTCAGATGGAAATCATTCATTTGTTGAGAAATATTGCCTTGTTTCTATATTTAATGGCACCTATGATAATTAGTGCCCAAAAGCAATGATTATTGTGAGGTACTAATGAAACTCTCCAAATCTCGGAATCTCAAATTACCACCAATCCCCATTCCATCATCGGCAGAAGCGAATATTAAAGATCTGGTTGAAAAATCTGCTGTTCAGTGGATTAGAAACAATAAACAGCTTTCTTTTATCGGTAACAATGGTTTGGTTTATCGTCTCCTCGAAGAAGCAATCCAAGCTATCGAATTGACTAATATCGGAAAAGATTTGTTGGGCCGTATTGAATCAACATGTCGCCGTAAGTCAGAAGAATTAATCATCCATCTCAATTCTAGTAAATTCGCGGTTGATCCGCTTCGTGCATCCGATGCTCATAATCATAAGGGAAGCGGTTCCAACTTTTATTGTAACCTAACTAAGCTTGATTCTCTTTATGAATCAGGAATAACACGGCCTCAGCGTTATGCTTGCATGGTATTTCATGAATTACTCCATGTTCTTCATAACTTAAACGGGGAACATGGAGAACATCCTCTTGGTATACGTCCTTGTCCTATACCGGGAGCATTGGTGGATTCTACGGCTCTACTTGAAGAAGCAAGAACGGTTGGATTAGGTAGATTTTCGAATGAAATTCTTTCAGAAAATAAGTTCAGAGCAGAACTTGGTGTTCCACGCAGAACTGTCTACCAGCATGAATCAGCTGCAATATACGATGATAATACAGTAATCAAGGGAGTAGAAAAGAGGGAACCTCTATACTCTGATATTTTGGTTGTTTCTTCTGAAAAATATGATTAAAAGTGTAATAGATATTTTTAATAAGTCATGATACTCAGCGCGTTAATAAGCAAATGTTCCCGCATTTTGATGAGCCCTGTATCTGATGAATATAATAATAGCCTCAGTTTTACTGAGCCATATGAGTGGCCTCTTCTAAAAATAAATACACTGTCAATTTACTGTAACAGTGAAGGGAGAGGCCCTAATATAGACCCTTGGATATTCCTATAATCGTTTTATATCCATCAAAAATCGGACTTGAAAGGAAATAGTGTTTATTAGTCTTGGTTTGATTAAAGGTTTATTCTTCATGATGAAGTTTAATTATAGAGATAGTGAACGGTTTTCTTAAGTGACTAATTAATAAACCATTAATCCCTTATGGGATTCCATGTGTTCTTTTATATGAGCAAATACTGTTTTGTTTATATAATGTTCACTGTTTATAAAATAAAATTTCTTGCATTCACATAATAAGTGCAACACCGTTATGAACGAAGTAAACGAGTCGGTATGCCTTTAAATAACTCATTCGGTGTTTGATAACCTCGCGTTTTTCGAGGACGTTTATTTAATCGATTTGCCACGAGATTTATCTCCAACTCTGAG
>NZ_NIBU01000210.1 GCF_002632485.1 Xenorhabdus innexi
CTCAGAGTTGGAGATAAATCTCGTGGCAAATCGATTAAATAAACGTCCTCGAAAAACGCGAGGTTATCAAACACCGAATGAGTTATTTAAAGGCATACCGACTCGTTTACTTCGTTCATAACGGTGTTGCACTTATTATGTGAATGCAAGTTTTACAAAAAATATATAACCAGATATATTTAATGATATTTAAAATATATAAAGGTCAGGTGAGTATCATTGAATTAAAGTCAGAGGGTAAAGTTGTGACAAGTTAGTTATCGTTCCATGATTTATTTTAAATGGATGTAAAGTGTTTCATTAAAGAATTCTCTGGATTTGAATTGGTTTTTTTCGAAAATGTGTATTGATTATATTATTTATAGAGGGGGAGTAACGTGTTAAGAAAAAAACGAGATTTACTTATTGTAACCAAAGTAATGACTATGACACTAGCTTTTATAAATTTCCTGACAGTTCCATATCTTCATGCCAATAGCATGAAAATACAATATACAGAAATAAAAAGTGCTGAAATACAAAATACAATTATATACACGTATGATAGCCTTGGGCGTCTTATCTCAGATACAACGGATAAAGTAAGTGAAAATCATAGATAGGCTCTTAAGAATTAAGCCGTTCAAAACACGCATCCAATGTTTTGTTTTTACATGATTTTCTTTGTGGTGTTTTGAACGCGTTCTGGCATAAATATTCTTGTGCTTTTTCCAGCCAAAAATACGTTTCCGACCACGCCTTTTGGAGCAGATTTTCTATGATTGGTTTGAGCCAGATGTCTGTATTTTGAGCTGCCT
>NZ_NIBU01000211.1 GCF_002632485.1 Xenorhabdus innexi
TGTATTGACTCAAACTTGATCGGACAGTTACCTATTTTTGGGGTGTCACTGTGAGTTTAGATTTGAGCTAAATTCTTTTCAGCCCAAGCTCGTTTTCCATCATGTAATGTCATCATTGGGGTTCTTCCACAGCACATTTTACCCTGATGGGTGCGCTCATTGTTGTAATCGTCCAGCCAGTCATCTAAATCTTTTTGCAGCTCATCCAAACTGGCGTACAGTTTCTTACGGAATGTCACCTGATAAAATTCATTCAAAATCGTTTTATGGAAACGTTCACAAATCCCGTTCGTTTGCGGGTGTCGCGCCTTCGTTTTCGTATGGTCGATGTCATTAATTGCCAGATAAAGCTGATAATCGTGCTGTTCAACTTTACCGCAATATTCGGTTCCCCGGTCAGTCAAAATGCGCAACATGGGCAGCGCCTGCGCGTCAAAGAAGGGTAAGACACGATCATTGAGTAAATCCGCTGCCGTGATCGGCGTTTTGGTAGTATAAAGTCGGGCAAAAGCGACTTTACTGTAAGTATCCACAAACGTTTGTTGATAAATCCGCCCTACGCCTTTGAGACAGCCCACATAGAAAGTGTCCTGAGACCCCAGATAACCCGGGTGGTGTGTTTCGATTTCACCGCAGGCCTCATCATCCTGTTGTTTTTTCTCTAACGCAATGATCTGGGCTTCTGTGAGGATAATGCCTTCCTTTTCCACTTTCGCTTCCAGTGCTGCCAGTCGCTTTTTAAAGTTTTCCAGATTATGCCGTAACCAAATGGAGCGAACGCCACTCCC
>NZ_NIBU01000212.1 GCF_002632485.1 Xenorhabdus innexi
CGGCGAAGAGACCCAGAACAGCACCTCTTCACGGGTCAGATACTGCGGCTGGTTATTTTCCCAGCCACATTCCAGCAACGCCAAATCCGGCGATGCATCGGGGCACATCGCCTGCCGGCGCAGTTCCGCTTCATTGCGGGGATAAAAGTGCTCAACCTCGTCCGCAGACACGCCGAGCACTGCCGGTAACAGGATCTGAAGTTTCGCCTGCGCCGTTTCCCGATCCGGCGCATCGACAAACACAAACCACTCATCATCACTGAACAGTAACTCAACACGTTCATAACGAAAGCAGACCGCCCGCCAGATAACATTCATTGCGCGTCTCCTGTCGGTTGTTCGACCAATACGGCATCGAATTTCTCCGCCCATAAGGGCACCAGCTCACAGGCGAGGGCGTGCAGGGTGTGCGCCGCCGCCGGGCTTTTACGGGCCGTTTTATATTCAAGACGGTGCACGGGCTGGGCACGGACATGCCCCAGTTTGTAGATATCCAGCAGATCTATCCGGGTGTCCAGCAACCGGTAAACCTGCCGGCCACCCAGTGCGGCGGCATCATAGCGTCGGTTATCGATAATATCGGTCAGTTCACTCAGTGTATCCCGGTCAAGATTGGTGCCTTCGATCCCGTTGACCAGTATCTGAATGGCCGGCAGCCGGACCCCGTAGTGCTCAAAAGGCCGGAGCCGGGTCAGCATCCGCAGGGTGCCGCGCAGGAACTCGCGGACGTCGGGTAAAATAGGTTTGATCACCCCCAGCACGTCCTGCGTGGCCGCCAG
>NZ_NIBU01000213.1 GCF_002632485.1 Xenorhabdus innexi
GTTGAAAGCCAGGTACCCACAATTCAAACGTAGACACGGCAAGCAATCGAGTTACCACTGTGTGGGCGTAAAGGTGTCTGATAGTGCAATCAAACTCCCGAAGATGCAGCCTGTTAAGGCAAATATTCACCGTGAGATCAGTGGGGTAGTAAAAAGCATCACTGTCAGTTTGAGTAAAACAGGTAAATTTTACGCATCAATTCTTGTTGATGATGGAGTAGAAGCGCCTGATTTACCTCACACGGTAAGCAAGGTAACAGGTATCGATCTCGGTCTGTCCCACTTTGCCATTGAATCTAATGGCAGAAAGACAGCCAATCCAAGATTTGTAAAACGAGCTGAGAAAAACCTCAGACGTAAGCAGCGTCAGCTATCTAGAAAAGCAAAAGGCAGTGCTAATCGAACGAAAGCTAGATTGCTGGTCGCCAAATGCCATGAAAAAGTAGCGAACGCTCGCGCTGATTTTCAGCACAAACTCTCTCGGACTCTCGTTGACGAAAACCAAGCGGTGATAGTCGAGACACTGAAATCAGCCAATATGATGAAAAACCGCAAACTGGCGAAACACATAGCAGATGCCTCATGGCATGGTTTTGTTGTAAAGCTGGAGTACAAAGCCAGAGAGCAAGGTAAGCACCTGGTAAAACTGGATCAGTGGTACGCCAGCTCTAAAACTTGTCATTGCTGCGGTCATAAAACGGAAGATATGCCTTTGTCGGTTCGTCAGTGGGATTGTCCATCTTGTGGCACTATGGATATAGACCGCGACTTA
>NZ_NIBU01000214.1 GCF_002632485.1 Xenorhabdus innexi
TATACCCATCGTAATTGAAGCTGCTTGATTTTTCCTTCCTATCAGATCAAGATTGTGTCCATGAAAATTACCCTGACAAATGCCCAAAAAGAAGCCCTCGAATTGATGCACGATACCACGCGTGATGGACGCGTGCGTGACCGCATCAAGGCCGTACTTTTGGCATCGGAAGGTTGGACTGCCCAGATGATCGCCCAGGCTTTGCGTATTCATGAAAGTACGGTGAGTCGCCATCTGAAAGATTACTTCTCTGAAGAAAAACTTGCCCCTGAGAATGGCGGTTCTGAAAGCCGTTTATCTGCCGAACAAACGGCAAACCTCGTTGAATATCTGGCGGCCAATTTGATGCACACCACCGCGCAAATTGTTGACTATGTCTGGACTCGCTGGCAGGTGACTTTCACGGTAGCCGGGATGACAAAATGGCTCCATCGTCAGGGATTCAGTTATAAAAAGCCGATGGGAACACCGCATAAATTCGACGCGGATAAACAGCACCAGTTTATTGAGCGCTACAACGCGCTGAAAGCGAAATGTGGTCAGCATGAGCCGATTCTGTTTATTGATGCCACGCATCCGACCCAATCCACAAAATTAAGTTACGGTTGGATGAAACGTGGAAGAGAGCACGTCAAAGTGGTTGAAACCACCGGCAGCCGTACCCGCCTTAATCTCATGGGGGCACTCAATTTACACCGGATTGAAGAGACGGTTATTCGTGAATATCCGACGATTAACGCGGAAAATGTCGTCCTTTTTTTCCATGCCATTA
>NZ_NIBU01000215.1 GCF_002632485.1 Xenorhabdus innexi
CAGGCGGAAAGCTATCTGGAAGCCTATACCCGTGATTGGGGAACCGCCCAACGGCCTTACTACTGGGGCTTTCTGACACTGGAACTGGATCAGGAAATGCTCCAACAGGGGAAAGTCATGCTGTCTGCGGCGAGCGGAATTTTTCCGGACGGCACACCGTTCAGTTTTGACGGGGCTCAGGCTCCAGCGCCGTTACAGCTGGCTGAAAATCAGACGGATATCCAGATTGTATTGGCGCTGCCCCACTTCCGGCGCGGACGGGAAGAGGTGATTTTCCGGGAGCAGAAAAATTCACTGGCCCGGTTTATCAGTTTTGAAACCGAAGTCAATGACTTTAATGCCATGGCCGTGGGCAGTGCCACATTACAATTCGGCCGGATGCGCCTGCGCCTGATGACAAAGTCGGATTTAACCCCTGAATGGACGGCGTTGACGGTGGTACACGTAGTAAACCGCTCGAATGATAATAAACTGACCCTTGATCCGCAGTTTATCCCTCCCCTGCTTAACTGTTATGCCAGCCCGCAGATGAGCGGTTTTGTGACCGATATACAGGGGTTATTGGATCAACGCCGCCAACAGATAAGCCAGCGTCTATTGCAACTGGGGCGGCACAATGATTCGGAAATCATGGATTTTCTCCTGCTGTCTCTGGTGAACCGCTACAGTGGTCAGGTCAGCCACATCCGCCAGATAGCCTTGCTGCATCCGGAACGGTTGTTCAGTGAGTGGCTGCAATTTGCCACCGAACTGGCAACGTTTTCCCA
>NZ_NIBU01000216.1 GCF_002632485.1 Xenorhabdus innexi
CCGTGGTTTTGATATTAGTTTAGCGACGATTATCAGATCATAAATGAAGCCTTTTTTCTATCTAAAAATAAACGGTTATTGCTTAAGATCCTATCTATGATGACTGGTTACAGTATTCCTTTAAGGCACAAGGTAGCGAAGCGTTGGAGAGAACTTGAAAGCGGTGTCGCTACTCCAGTTAAAAGTTCATCTGGCCTCCCTGAATATCGCTTCGCCAAAGCAGAACAACTGAGGTCTGTTGCTCTCGAAAAGAACATTGCTTCAATTGAAAGGCTGAATGCTCTTCTGCCCAATCTGGATCATCTGGCTAAGCAATCACTGGCAGCATCCATCATTAATCCGGTAGTAGGCTTTGAAGCAGTTCCTTTGCCTGTGCTGGAAGAGAGATATTACACAGCAGGTGAAGTCGGAAAGATGCTGGATGTATCGGCGAAGAAAATCGGATTGGTTGCCAATAAGCACAATCTCAAAAATGAGCAGCACGGTAAGTTCTTTCTGGATAAATCCGCTTATTCAAGTAAGCAAGTTCAAGCGTTCCGCTATAACGAAAATGGCATTAAAGCACTAAGACATTTAATTCATGGTGTAGAAGTGGCTTAAAACTGGATGCCTCGAACAACAACTTGATCAAATACTGATCTTTTTAGCGGGATTCACCAAGTTACCAGTGATGAACGGCATTAACAATATGAAATTACATCATATATGCGTGTAATTAGTTGAATGTTCGAGGTGCTTCTCAGTTTGCAACCGTTTGCCTTTAC
>NZ_NIBU01000217.1 GCF_002632485.1 Xenorhabdus innexi
AATCCTCTCGGCCGTGGCATTTTTTAAAGTCGCCTCCGCTGCCGTGGAAACCTTCTCCGAAGTGCGTGACGGCAAAGCCAGCTGGACCCAGTTTGGTTCGATTATCGTGGTCGGTGTGGTACTGCTGGTTGCGGTGATCTGGCTGCTGGCGAAATCGGCCGGCATCATTTTTTAAGAGGCCGCGCATGCAGACGATCCCGTTCTTACCTGATCGCTTAAATGCCGAACCGGTCGTCTTTCGCGGCTTTACCACGCCGGAGATGGGATTGGCCGCCCTGGTCGGGCTGGGGGTCGGGCTGATGGTGAGCCTGCCTCTCATCCCCTTAGCGGGCTGGGTGATGCTCCCCACCGGCATGCTGGTGATGCCGTTGCTGCTGATTAGTTTTGGCGGGCGCTGGCTGACACAGTTTAAGCGCGGCAAACCGGAACATTATCTCTGGCTGACACTGGCAGAGCAGAAACGCCGGCTGGGTATCGGTGATCCGGCCCTGATTATTGCGGCGCAGGGCTGGTCATTGCGTCGCAGCAGGAGAGCGCGATGAGCCGGTTTCGTCATGCGGTGAAAAATCGCGATCAGCATATTCTGACCCTGAGAGTGGCCTGCGGCATTTTGGTGGGGGTGCTGCTGATCACCCTGACCGGCTGGATGATGGCACCGCGCAATCTGACTGTCCATAACCCGCCGGATTTGCGCAGTGGCAGCACCCGGGCGTGGTGGGAAGTGCCGCCACCCAGTGTCTACAGTTTTGCCTTTTATATT
>NZ_NIBU01000218.1 GCF_002632485.1 Xenorhabdus innexi
CAGCGGATTTGGACTGCGGCAAGAAACGATGCACTATTTTTGGCATAACGGGTCGCTATACCACGCCAGCGTTTCAAATGGAGAAAAGCGTTTTCAACCAAATGCCTGAGTCGATAGAGTTCACGATCATATTTTCGTTTAACTTTGCGATTCTTGCGGCTCGGAATTTGTACCTCCATGCCTTGGTTTTTCGCTTGTTCCGCGATGGCATCACTGTCATAGCCGCGATCCGCTAATAAATGTTCGGCATCGAATCCTTCAATCAAGTCATCAGCTTGTGAACAATCTGCTGTGGTACCACTTGTAATAATCGCTCTGACCGGCATACCATGCGCATCCACGGCCAAGTGTATCTTTGTATTGAGCCCCCTTTTGTGCGTCCTATATCTTGATTACCTCCTTTGGCCCCTGCTGCATGGGGATGAACTTTAATGTGGCTTGCATCAATCATTAACCACTCAAAATCCGGCTCAGTAATGAGTTGCTCGAGTAACCCTTCCCATATGCTCTTGTCCCGCCACCGGCAAAAACGGCGATGCGTATTTTTCCAATCACCGTAATCGGTCGGTAAATCTCGCCAAGGTGCCCCCGTACGTAAAATCCAAAATACGGCATTAATAAATAATCGATTATCGTCAGCAACCCGTCCCCAAGCGCCTTTTCGACCCGGTAAGTGGGGCTCAAGTAAATTCCAGACATGATCGGAAATATCGTGACGGCGGTATGCAGGTGTGCTCATGGTTAGTTCACTCT
>NZ_NIBU01000219.1 GCF_002632485.1 Xenorhabdus innexi
GGCCGATAACAGGGAATACGCTCAGCCGTTTCATTGTAATGCGCTGATTTGCCATCCCTGCTCCCCCTGTCGCAACAAGACCGGCATCAGCCCCCTGCCAAACCGAAACCAGTACCCCGCATCATGATTCAGGGTGATTTGCCGGTGGCGTACCCGTTCAACGGGGATGTGGTGCTTTTTGGCCCACTGCTGCAACCGTTCATCTTTGCCCTGACTGTCCACCAGATAGATATCAACGGGTTGCTTGGTGGCCAGTACCTCAGTCAGACGGGTGTCACATGCCGGACACTCTTTTTCTTTCACAAACAGAGCCAGCCGCCCGCTTTCCTCCCGTGATTTTGCCATATCAACGGGCAGAACAGCCGGAAACAGTCGTTGCCAGGCGGCATTCACCTCACGCTGGAAACGCAGTTCTTTTTCGGTACGGGCAAATTCGGCTTTCACCCACTGCTCGGCATAACGGCGGCGTTCCACCTCACTTTCCGTTTCAATTCCCAATGCGGTCAGCGGATCGAGTCCCGGCGACTGAATTCCCCTTGGTCCTGCCATAATATGCTGATAGCGCTGGTATTCCTCCGCCTTCATCCCCCATTTTTCGGCCGCTGTTTTCAACGTTTTTGGCTGGCTTTCCACAATCTGCATCTGCTGCGCGGTTAAGGGTGCCGGAGTGTCTGCCCATGCCGGGCTGCTGAGTGCTATCCATGCCACCAGACCGATTCGATGCCATCTCATGGCTGCTT